>DATKSI010000028.1:0-110743 GCA_035531715.1 Candidatus Micrarchaeaceae archaeon | reverse complement strand
GTGGGTGGAGTGAATCGCCTGCTCCAATCCCGAGATCAGGCTGGTCTGGTTGGCCAGAGTCGCCGAGCTCACCAGCACCACTCGGGTAGCTCCCAGTCTTGCCAGTTCCGCGGGCAATGAGCCCGCCGCTCCGGCGCCATGAAGCACGCGCTCGACCGGTGAGCTGACGTGGGTCGAGCTCACCAGCTGGCTACTCGGAGAGGAGCTGCCGCAGCACCATCGGAAGCACCCCCCCGTGGCGCAGCTGCTCGACCTCGTATTGGCTGTCCACCCGGGCCAGCACCGCGATCTCCCGGGTCTGCCCCGCCCCATCTGTGACCGCGAGGCTGAGCTCGGCGCGGGGCTTGAGCGTTTGGTCGAGCTGGGTGATCGAGTAGGTCTCGGTGCCGTCCAGTCCCAGGCTGGCAGCGGTATCTCCGGTTCGAAACTGGATCGGGAGCACCCCCATGCCGACCAGGTTGCTGCGATGGATGCGCTCGAAGCTCTCAGCCAAAACCAGCCTCACCCCCAGCAGCGCGGTTCCCTTGGCGGCCCAGTCGCGGGAGCTGCCTGAGCCGTACTCCTTGCCGCCGATCACCATCAGCGGCACCCCCTCTTCGCGGTAACGCACCGAGGCCTGGTAGATGGTGGTCAACTCGCCGTCCGGCTGGTGCGCCGTGAACCAGCCCTCCTTGCCCCCGGCCAAGCCGTTGCGCAGCCGGACGTTGCCGAAGGTGCCCCGGATCATCACCTCGTGGTTGCCACGGCGCGAGCCGTAACTGTTGAATTCCCGAGGCCCGACGTCCAGGGATTGCAGATACTCCCCAGCCGGACTGGCCTGGGCAATCGAACCGGCGGGGGAGATGTGGTCGGTGGTGACCGAATCGCCGAGCAGGGCCAGGACCCGAGCGCCCGCGACATCCGCGACCGGCGTTGCCTGCTTGGACATCCCCTCGAAGAGTGGAATCTCGCGAATGTAGGTGGAGGAGGGATCCCACTGGTAGATCGGACCGACGGGGGACTCCATCTCGGCCCAGTGTTCGTCCCCGCCGAAGATCCGGTCGTATTCGCGTGCAAAGAACTCGGGCTTGACCGCCGAGGCGATCACCCGGTCCACCTCAGCTGCGCTGGGCCAGAGCTCCCTCAGATAGACGGGCTTCCCCTCCCGGTCGAGCGCGAGCGGCTCCTGAGTCAGGTCCCGGCGGACACTTCCGGCGAGCGCGAAGGCGACCACCAGAGGGGGAGAGGCCAGGTAGGCGGCCCTGACCTGGGGGTGGATCCGGCCCTCGAAGTTCCGGTTGCCACTCAGTACCGCGGCCACCTGGAGGTTCTGCTCCTCGACCTCCCGGGCCACCTCATCCGCCAGTGGCCCGCTGTTGCCAATGCAGGTGGTGCAGCCGTAGCCCACCACATCGAATCCGATCGCCTCCAGTGCCGGCAGCAGCTCGGATTGGCGCAGGTAGTCGGTGACCACCCGGGAGCCAGGAGCCATGCTGGTCTTGACGAAGTCCGGGGGGCGGATGCCCCGCTCCACCGCCCGCTTGGCCAGGAGACCAGCCGCCACCATGACGCTCGGGTTGGAGGTGTTGGTGCAGCTGGTGATGGCGGCGATCACCACCGAGCCGTCCTCCAGCCGGGGTCGCTCGGGTGGTGACGGGCGCTCCTGCTGGGGGGGGAAGTTGCGGACGAAGCTCTGGTCGATCTGGTCGAGCGGAACGCGGTCCTGGGGGCGGCGGGGCCCCGCGACGCTCGGCTCGATGGTGTCCAGATCGAGTTCCAGCAGCTCGGAAAAGGTCGGGGTCGGGGACTCGGCGGTGCGGAAGAGCCCCTGCTCCTTGGTATAGCGCTCCACCAGGTCGATCAGCTCCCGCGGTCGCCCGGTCGTCGCCAGGTAGTCGAGGACGACCTGGTCGACTGGAAATAGGGAGGCCGTGGCTCCGTACTCCGGTGCCATGTTGCTGATGGTTGCCCGGTCAGCCAGTGAAAGGCCGTCCAGGCCATCCCCGCAGAACTCGACGAACTTCCCCACCACCCCGATACCCCGGAGCCATTCGGTGACCCGCAGCACCAAGTCGGTCGCGGTTACCCCGGGTTGCAGCCGTCCCCGGAAGCGCACTCCCACCACCAGTGGGGGAGTCAGCAGGAGCGGCTGACCCAGCATGGCCGCCTCCGCCTCGATGCCGCCCACGCCCCACCCCAGAACGCCGAGCCCATTGATCATGGTGGTGTGGGAGTCGGTCCCCACCAGCGTGTCCGGGAGGGCCAGCTGGCGGCCGTTCTGCTCGCGTAGCTGGACCACCCGACCCAGGTATTCCAGGTTGACTTGGTGGCAGATGCCCATCCCCGGTGGTACCACCCGAAAGCCCCGGAATGCCTGCTGCGCCCAACGGAGCAGGCTGTACCGTTCGAAGTTGCGCTGGTACTCCCGATCCAGGTTGGTCGCGTAGGCCGAGTCGCTCCCGAAGGCATCCACCTGGACCGAGTGGTCGATCACCAGGTCGGCATCGACCAGCGGGTCGACCCGGGCCGGGTCGCCTCCGGCTCGGACTATCGCCGAGCGCATCGAGGCCAGGTCGACCACGGCCGGCACGCCGGTGAAGTCCTGCAGCAGGACACGGGCTGGAAAGAAGGGCAACTCGCGCTCCCGATCGGCCTCGGCCACTTGTCCTCGCCAGTTGGCCAGGAAGAGGGCGTCCTCGGCCTGGGCGTGGCTGCCCCCAGCCTCCCGGAGCAGCATCTCCAACCAAACCTTGATGGTGCTCGGGAGCTGATCTGGGTCGGCCAGTCCCAGATCTCGGAGTCGCTGCAGACTGAAGAACAAGGGGCCTCCCGGGCCCAGCTCCGCTCTGACTCCGAGCGGGTCCTGCGATGAGCTTCCGGCCATGCTTCCTCCACGCTGCGCACTCTCTCCGCCGACCCAGCCAGTTTAGTTCTCGGCGCTCCGGACCCCCGCCCCCTCCCGTTTGACAGTGAGATCAGCCGGTGGCCATACTCGACTCGCCTTTTGGCTCGGGTCCCGCGGCTCGCCCCAGTCGGGACCTTGGTGAGGGAGTTGCGGAGGATCGGTTGAAGACCAGAGGCGCCCACCTTGTCGGCAAGCTGCTTGCCGCAACCTCGCTTGGCACCCTGGGGACCGGCATCCTGACCCCTTCGTCGGTGTTGGCGGCGAGCACCAACTTCCTCAACCCCGGAGGTCCCGCGACGCGAACCATCGACCTCCTCTTCTACGTCTTCCTAGCCTGTTCGAGCCTGGTCCTGCTCGGCGTCGGGGGTGCCATCCTCTACGCCTGCTTGCGCTTCCGGCGGAGGTCCGATGACGAGATTCCGGCCCAGATTCACGGCAACCCGCGCCTGGAGCGGGCCTGGATCATCGGCCCGTCGGTGCTGTTGTTCGCGCTCTTCATCCTGAGCGTCGTCAACGTCGGTTACCTGCGCAACGGCCCCAGCCCGGCGACCCCCGCGGGGCGCGATCCGGTGACGATCCGCGTGACCGGACAGCAGTTCTACTGGACCTTCACCTACCCCAACGGAAAGAGCTCGCTTCGCACCATGGAGATCCCGGTCAACACCCCGATCGACCTGACCACCATCTCCAAGGACGTCATCCACGGGTTCTGGGTGCCGGCTCTAGGGGCCAAGATCGACGCTCTTCCGGGGATTGCCAACCACGCCTTCATCGAAGCCAGTGAGCTGGGCATCTTCCAGGGCCAGTGCTATGAGTTCTGCGGCGTGGGGCACGACGCGATGCTGATCACCGTAAAGGTGGTGTCGAAGGCGCAGTACCGGAGCTACCTGGGCACGCTGTCCTAGGGCCCTGGTGAAGATCCATGAGCACTGCTGAACTACCCCTCGCCGGGCCGACCGCTCGCCCCTACGGAAAGGTGTGGGAGTGGGTGACCACCACCGACCACAAGCGCATCGCGCTCCTCTACTTCTTCACCACCTTCATCTTCTTCGGTATCGGCGGTTTGATGGCACTGCTGATTCGCACTCAGCTGGCCGCACCCAACAACAACCTGCTCACCGCCCAGCAGTACGACCAACTCTTCACCATTCACGGCACCACGATGATCTTTCTGTTCGTGATCCCGGTCTGGAGTGCGTTCGGAAATTTCATGGTGCCGTTGATGATCGGCGCCAAGGACATGGCCTTCCCCCGCATCAACGCCTTTGCCTTCTGGCTGGTCCCCCTGGGCGGACTGGTGATGTACAGCGGCTTTCTCCTCCCCGGCGGGGCCGCCTCCGACGGGTGGACCGGGTATGTGCCCTTGGCGGAGAAGTTCTTCACCCCCCAGGTCGGCCAGGACCTTTGGATCCTGGGGCTCCACATCTTGGGGATCTCGTCGGTGATGGGCGCGGTCAACTTCCTGGTCACCATCCACCGGATGCGCGCGCCCGGGATGACCTGGTTTCGAATTCCCCTCTTCGTCTGGTCGGTGGAGGTGACCTCCGCGCTGGTCCTGCTGGCCTCGCCTTTTCTGGCCGCTGCCCTGGCGATGGTGCTGCTCGATCGCCAGATCGGCACCAACTTCTTCAACCCCGCGTCGGGCGGAAACGCCGTCCTGTATCAACTGATCTTCTGGTTCTATTCGCACCCGGCGGTGTACATCATGATCCTGCCCGGATTCGGCCTAATATCGGAGATCCTCCCGGTATTCACGCGCAAGCCGATCTTCGGTTATCGGGCAATGGCCGTCTCGATGGCCGCGATCGGGGTCTTGGGCTTCATGGTCTTTGCCCACCACATGTTTACCGTGGGGTTGCCCCTGCCGGTACAGGTGTTTTTCATGGCCAGCACGATGGTCATCGCCGTACCCACGGGAGTCAAGATCTTCAACTGGCTCGGGACGCTGTGGGGTGGATCGATTCGGTTCACCGCCTCCATGCTGTTCGCGGTGGGGTTCCTGCTGATGTTCTTGATCGGTGGATTGGACGGAGTTTTCCTGGCATCTCTAGGGATCGACTACGAGCTAAACGGCACCTACTGGGTGGTCGCCCATATTCACTACGTGTTAGTCGGCGGATCACTTTTTGCGGTGTTCGCGGGTCTCTACTACTGGTGGCCGAAGATCTTCGGTCGGTACCTCGGTGAGCGTTTGGGCAAGTGGCACTTCTGGCTGCTGATCATCGGGTTCAACCTGACCTTCATGCCGATGCATTTTCTCGGCGTGCTGGGGATGCCGCGCCGCATCGCGACCTACGGCCCGGGCCGGGGGTGGGGTGCTCTCAACCTCACCTCGACCATCGGTTCGTTCATCATCGGACTGGCGATTTTGCTCTTCCTTTACAACGTGGTGCTGTCACTGCACGGCCCCAAGACGGCACCCAACGACCCCTGGGAAGGCAACTCCTTGGAGTGGTACACGACCTCCCCACCCCCGCCCCACAACTTCGATGATCTGCCCCCGATCACCAGCGACCGACCACTGCGGGATCTGCGCCTTTCCGGCCGCCAGATAAATCCGCCCGGGACCGTGTTGCCTTGACCGGAGGTCCTGTGGTCAATCGCTCGCCGGGGCGGGCCCGGGTGCTCCCGATCCTGGCGATTGTCACCGGGGCACTTACCTACTGCCTGGCGATCCTGGGAAGTACGGTCCGGGTCACCGAGTCGGGGATGGGCTGCCCCGGGTGGCCGCTCTGCTATGGCCAGCTGGGTCCGATCGACCATTTCCACTCGGTCGTGGAGCAGTCCCACCGCTACCTGGTGTCACTGGTCACCGTCTTCGTGATTCTCACCGCGCTGGCCGCGTGGCGCTTTGCCCGCCAGCGCCCGGAGGTGGTTTGGCCCGCCCTGTCAGCCTTGGTGATCATCATCATCCAGATCATCCTGGGTGCGATCACGGTGATCACTCACAACGCGCCGATCACGGTGGCTCTGCATCTGCTCACGGCGATGATCCTGCTGGGGGTGGTCTGGATCACCGCGGTCGCCACGCTGGTCCCCCGCGCCGGCGCCCTGGGTCGCCGGCTCAATCCCCGTGGCTGGCGGGCGGTGGGTGCCACCTTCCTGGTGATGATCTCCGGTTCGCTGGTGGTCGACGGAGGCGCGAGCTACGCCTGCCCAGCCTGGCCGGGCTGCACCAACTCCGGCGGTCAGCCCCAGCAGCTGGTGATCATTCAGGATATTCATCGGCTGATGGTGCTGATCGCCACCATCCTGATTGCGCTCTTCGTCATGCACGCGGCCCGACACTGGCGCAGCGTCAAGGGCGCGCGGGTGGTGGCCGACCTGGTTGCCGTCCTGCTGCTGGCCCAGATCGCGGTCGGAGGGCTGGTGGCGACCCTTGGAGCCCCCGAAGCACTGCAGGACCTGCACCTGGCGCTGGGCTCAGCCACCTGGGCCACTGTCGTGATCCTGGCCGCCATCGGATGGCTGGCCGCGGCCGACGCGGGCGCCGCCAACTCCACCGACCCAGCCGAAGCTGGTTTACTCGGCGGAGTCGATCCGATGCCGCCGCTGGCCCAGTCGGGAACGGGGGACCACTGATGCAACGCAAAGAGTCTCGGGCGAATATTCGTCTGGGTCTACTCCTGACCGCGATCGGGATCCTCATGCTGGGACTCGCTTTCGTCTGGGCTCTCATCTATCTGGCAGCTGCTCATGCCAAGTGAGCAGCTCCCAGCTGAGGCACCGGAGAGCCGCCCAGAGGAGCACTCCCAGCATCTTCCCGCGCCCAGTTTCTGGCCCATCCTGCTGGCGATCGGGATCGCCACCTCCCTGATCGGAGTGATCACCAAGGTGGAGGTGGCGATCGTCGGAGTGATCATCCTGGTGGTGTCGCTGGGTGGATGGGTCCGCGAGGCACGGCACGAGTACCGCTCCTTACGGTAGCCACCGGTCGGACTCGCGCCTTCTTCGCGGTGAGGCCGGATGCTGGTGACCCTCCCGCTGGTCGCCTTCTCCGCCGCCTCCGGCGGGATCGGCCTGGGAATTGTGATCTTGGCGGTGGGGTTGCTGATGGCCGGCGGAGCCGCCATCAGCTTGCGCAGCATCTGGGCGCGGGCCCGGATCGAGCAACCACTGGCCCGCCAGGGACCGCTCAAGGACCGCGCTCGTCCGCTGCGCTCCCCGGGGGTCGGCGAGCTCAAAGGTTGGTTCCGCGTCCTGGTCAGCTTCGACTTCGGGTGCCTCGCCCTCGTGTCGCTGCTGCTGATCTTCGCTGGGCTGGTGGTGATCTTCCGGTCGATTTAGTTCAATCTGGGGCGGCTGAATTCTGCGGACTGGACCTGACCTATCGCGGTCGTAATCGAGGACTGCCGAGATCAGCGGCAGCGCTCAGCAAGTGAACTGTCACGGGTCCCGAGGGCGGGAGATGAAGCTACCCGGCGCGTTGCCCAGAGTTGACCGGGCCGAGCGCCCGGACCCGGTCGAGCGACGAAGTGGGCCAAGGCTATCGAGGGGATGGCCGTCCACCGCCCGTGCGCGCGCCGTTGTCGCGGCCCGAGCCAGCCGAGGGGTCAGGAGAGCAGGCGCGCAATCGCACCGGCGAGCAGCGATCGGATGGCGTTTGGCGCCGGGCCGGATGATTGGCGCCTGCTCGCGCCAGGATTGAACGCCGGCCGAACCGGGACGACGGCCGGACACGTTTTGGATGGAGCTCTGGTGCCGAAGGGGAGACGATCGAGTCAGCCAGGGCCGGAGTGCTGATCTCGTGGCGGATGAACTTCCCGAACTGATGGTCGACGATGCCATCGCCTGGAGAGGTTGGCTGGACCAGCACCATGCCGATTCGACTGGCGTATGGCTGGTGCTGGCCAAGAAGGGGAACACCACTCCGACCACCCTCAGCTACGCGCAAGCGCTCGATGAGGCTCTCTGCCAGGGTTGGATCGACGGTCAGGTTCAGCGCCGGGATGAGTTCACCTATCGACACCGGTTCACCCCGCGACGCAACCGCAGCCGCTGGTCCCCGAGCAACATCGGGAACGTCAGCCGGCTGACCGAGGAGGGGCGGATGCAGCCGTCGGGACTGGCCACGGTAGCGCGGGCTCGCGCCGATGGGAGCTGGGAAGGAGCGGCCATTTCCGGGTCGGCCCGGGAGGTTCGGGTCGGCCTTGCGGCAGCGCTGGCTCTCGCCCCCCGAGCGCAGTCCACGTTCGAGCTCCTGACGACCCAAGACCGGGACGCACTGGTGAGTGAAATCGCCCAGTCTCGGCGAGCGGAGATGCGCGCTCGCCGAATTCAGGACCTGGTCAATAGGCTGGCGCGGGGCGAGACGAGCTTTCCCCGGAAGCCCGGACGGCCGGGCTGAAACCCTCGACCCGGCGCGGGTGGGGCAGGGCCAAAACCGATGCCGCCCCAAACTCCCAGAGAGTCGGCTGGGGCCGGGCATCGGCCGCTACCATAGTTCCCGGTGAAGCTGGCGATCTTGGTCCAACGCCGGTTCGAGGTGCTGGTGGGCGCCTGCTTTGGAAGTTTCGCCTTCGTGGGGTTGGTGTGGGCCCTGATGGTGGTGCTCAAGGCCATCAACCCAGTCACCTTTCATTTCAACTTGCTGATGGATATCCTGCCCTGGTTTACCCCGGTGCTGCTCACCCTAGCCCTCCTCGGCCCCCTCTACTGGAAGGTCGCTCGCCTACTGGCGCCGCCCGGCGGTGGGTTGCAACGGTTGGCTGAGGCCCGGTACCAACTGGTGGTGGGAGCGTTCTTCTACCTGCTCGCCTACACCCTGGTGATCTGGCTCGGCATGACCGTACTTCGCATCTGGGACGTCTATGACTTTCACTTCAACCCGCTGGTGGACTGGCTGCCGGCGATAGTTCCCCCCTGGATGGGCTGGTTCATCGGCGCCCCCTTGCTCTGGAAGGCACTCCGAGCGGTCGATGTTCGTACCCCGGGCTATCGGTGGCGCGGGCCCGACCGGTCAGCGGTGGCGGCATTGGCGGTCTTCGCCGGCGCTCTACTTACCGGCGGGGGACTGCTGCTCAACGAGGGGGTCTACGGAGTGACTCAGCAGCTTTCGTCGACGGTGGCCAACAACATGATTGCGCTCGGGGTCATCGTCCTCGCCGGCGGTGGTATCGCCGCCGCAGCGCTGCTGCTCTTCCTCTGGCGGGGCTGGCGTCGAGTGACCGTCCTGCCGGAGCAGAGCAACCCCCTGGATCGATTTCGAGCTGCCCGCGGGCGGATGCTGGCGCATGGATTCGTCCTCAGCTGTCTCGTCTTCGGCGGGGCCGCCCTGCTCATGGCTGCCTTTCAGGCCATGGATCCCTATGACTTCCACTTCTACTTGGCCCTGGACATGTGGAGCATCGGGGTCCCGCTTTTCTTGGGCTGGTTCATCGTGTCGGCGGCCAGCGGGGCGATTCCCGCTTGGCTGGCGCGACGGGATCCTGCCCATTTCAGCCCTGGAGCGGGCACCAATCTGGGGCCGACCGGGCCGGCCACTGCCGAGCACGGTTGGGGGTACTCGGAACGCGACCTGTCGCGGACCGGCTCCCGGGCCTGATCGCCCACCTCGGACGCTGCGCGTCGACACCCGGTTCTTGCAGATCGAGCTGCCGGCGGGGGCTGACTGGCGCCGCACTGACAACGAGAAGTGGTCGCCACCGGCCCATCTCCAATTGCCAAACCGCTGCCATCACCAACTCCGGCTCGCCGCCGGATCATTGTTCAGGCGGCTGCCCGGCGAGCGATTTCCTGGGAGTGGTATCGGTGGCGAGCGGCAAATGGACCGATCCGAGGAGCGGCAGTCGGCCTCACTGGAAGGCTCGTAAGAGTTCGTCTCACCGTTACTCGCCCGCTCGAGATGCCCTTCCCGTCGCGCCTGGTCGGCCGGGCCGGCTGAGGCGATTGGCTATCCCGCTGAGGGGAGCGCCTCCAGCCTAGCCATCACGAGGGGATCGATAGCTTCGCGGGAGGCGAACCGCTCCTCCAGGTTCTCTTCGGACACCCAGGCCTGGAAGGCCAACCAGAGCTGCTCGGTGCTGCTGTCGGGGGTGAGTCGGCCGGCCCGCTCCAGCGCAGATCGAATTCGGGCGTACAGCGCGTCGTCGACCGGCAGCAGCGCCTCCGCGGAAGCCTTCTCGAAGTAGAGCCGCCACAGGTCCAGCAGCCGGGAGAGCTCCGGGATGGGCTGCTGGTGGTCCTCGACGCGGAGGTCCACCATTTGGTCGTCGAAGCCGCCGTACCCGGCGTGGCGGCGCACCACCAGGAGCGCCGCCGATTGCCGACCGCGCCGGTCGCCGCCGGCCTGGTCGCCGGCGGCCAGAGCAGCCATCAGCCGGTCAACCAGCTCGCCGGTCGAGCTCTCGAAAACGGCGAGCAGGGAATCAACCACCTCGGGTCCGGTCAGGATGTTGCCCTGACAGGCGCAACCCTTGCCGGTTCGTCCACCGGCCCACTCGAAGCACCCCGAGCCGGTGTAAGTAGCGGCGCCCCCGTGACGGTCCACCACCCCCAATTGCCGGTGTTCGCGACCATCGTCATCGCCGGTCAATACCTCCACCACCTCGCTGGCGGGGCGGCCCGCCTCCAGCAGCTCCAATCCCCGCTTCTTGTAGCTGGTGTTGGCGAAGGCCTGGGTGGCGAGGGCCCCTACTTCGGCCCGGGCCGCCGGTACCGCACTGCCGACAGCGAGGAACTTGGAGGCGACGGCCACGCCCCAGTCGACTCCGTCGGTCGCGACGATCGAGAAGGTCGCGATGGGACGGGTCCGAGGCAGCGCTAAGCTCACGGCTGGCAGGATAACGCCTTGAAATGGCATCGAACCAGTCGACTACACCCGACCTTCCCACGCCCAGCCTGCCTTCGCTCGAACTGTTCGAGTACGTGCCCGAGCGGGCCCTCGTGGTGGTGGCCCACCCCGACGACAGTGACTTCCTGGCGGCTGCGGTGCTTTCTGCCTGGTCGCGCCGGGGATGTCGGGGGGCCATCTGCATGGTGACCGACGGAGATGCCGGCAGCGACGACGCCACGATCCCCGTGGGCGAGCTGAGCCGGATCCGCCTGGAGGAGCAGAGGTCGGCGGCCCAGCACCTGGGAGTCTCGTCAGTTCACTGTCTGGGCTATCCGGACGGCATGCTCCAGAACACCCTGGCCGTTAGGCGGGACCTGGTTCGACTGATCCGCCAGCTGCGACCCGAGGCGGTCATCACCATGGATCCCAGCAACCGCTGGTTCGGGCGTGGTTACATCAACCACCCCGATCACCGGGCGGCCGGGGACGCCGCTCTGGACGCGATCTTTCCCAGCGCTCGGGACTCAAGAGCCTTCCCGGAGCTGCTCCGCGATGAGGGATTGCAGCCCCATAAGGTGCGGTTCGTCTTCGTGGGGGCATCCTCGGACCCCGACATCGCCATCCCGCTCCAGCGGATCGATCTGGACAACAAGATGGCCGCCCTGGGAGAGCACCGCAGCCAGTTCGACGCCAGCGACATGCGCGAGGGCATGGAACGGGGCGCGCGCGAGGTCGGTCGGCGGTGTGGAGTGGAGTTCGCCGAGAGCTACCGCTTCTTTGATCTGGTGCCCAACCCTTCGCAGCGCGCCTATCGCCAGGAGCTGCAAGATGGTGCCGCCGCGCGGCAGGCGGAACTGCTGCCGCCACCTCCGGAGCCGGCCACCGACTGGGGCTGACCGGTCAGCCCGGGGGCTTGGCTCGCTTCGCTCCCGACGCGGTTGTCGACCTCCGGCGGGCCGGTCGGCGCTTGGGAGTTGCCGGCTTGGGAGCGCGGTCACCCTCGGGGCGGGCCGTGGCCCGGGCCACCTCGGCGCTGACCTCGCTCAGCAGACTGGCGGAGCGGTTGACCACCACCGCCAGCAACTGTGCCGCGTCGCCGAGAGGACCTTGACGACGCGCCTGACCTCGGAGCCAGCCACCTAACACGGAGACCGCGACCGGCCACGCGGGGATCACCGAGCCTCCAGGAATCCCCCTTCGATGGCGAGCCACGCGCTCCCTCAGCGCCACCGGTTGCTGTCCCTCGAGCTGGCCGACCGCCGGTGGTGCATCACCGTGGCGGCAAGCAGTCCGACCACGATCAGGGCGGCAGCGACATCTCCGACCATGGCGTACCCGAAGGAGAACGCCACCACCGCCCCCGCGACGGTCAGGATCACCGCCGGAGTGCTCAGGCGAATGCCAAGGCGGTGCAGCCGAAGCCGCCAACTTTGGCGATGCCGAGCCGCCCGACCTTCGGTCGGGAGCCGATCATCGGAGAGGGAGCCCCACCAGTCCGGCGGGATCGACGCCCCCGAGTCTGGGGACTGCTGATCAGGCCGTCGGCGCGGGTCCGAGCCGTGAGGCATTTACGAGACCTCGAGACCTGGTGACGCTTGGGGAGGTCGCCGAGAGGGCGACCTAGATGGGCCTAGGATAGCACCCGTTGGCTGCAGCTTCCCGTCAGAATGCCGTTCCTCAGCCCGCCCATTTGGGGACCGAGCAGAAGCTCGGACTCGCCGGGTTGCACCGGCAAATCCTGGACTGCCGCCGCTGCGTGGTAGCCGGGCTGCTGGAGCGAGCGGCGCCCGTGCTGGCCACGGCGAGGCGGTCCGAGATCGTGCTCGTCGGACAGGCCCCGGGGCGAGTGGAGGAGGGGGTCGGACTTCCGTTCAGCGGTCGGGCCGGCCGGATCCTCTTCCGCTGGCTGGCGGAGGCCGGACTCGGTGACGAGGAATCAGCCCGCCGCCGGATCTATGTGACCTCCCTGACCAAGTGCTTTCCCGGCCCCGCCCGCTCCGGGTCCGGAGATCGGCGCCCCAGTCCCGCCGAGATCGAGCTGTGTGGGGGACACCTGCGCAGCCAGCTCGCGCTCCAGCGACCCTGGTTGATCCTGGTCGTGGGGCAGATGGCGTTGGAGCGCTTCCTCGGCCCGCTGCCAATGCACCTGGCCGTGGGCCGGGTCTTCCGCTCCGATTCGGTCGAGCGGCGGATCCCGGCAGAGCAGCCAGCGTCTCCCAGCAATGCGCTCGTTTTACCCTTGCCCCACCCTTCCGGAGCCAGTCGATGGCTCAATGTGGCAGAGCACCGTTCCCTCTTGCGATCAGCGCTGGAGACGCTCAGGGAGCTCACGGAAGCTCCTCCCCCTGGTTGAGATCCGGCTGGGCGCGGCGGCTATACTCGGTTCCTGATCGTGGGTGGGGTTGACGATTTGGATGTAGACGGTGCGCCGCGCATGCCCACTCCCGGGGGGGAGGCCATGCCCACCCGGGGTCGGTCGATCCCCGAAGGGGAGGTTCCCACCGAGGTGGTGACCGGGGCCCCGCGCTCCGCCGACGACATACTCGAGCTGATCTTCACCCCGACTCCCCGGGCCAGCCCCGCCGAGCAGGCGGAGCGGACGTTGCGTCGGCCCAAGGCCTTGGTGTATGTGGCGATGAGCAACCGGACCTTCTTCTGGCGCCAGCAGCTCACCAAGTTCGTTCTCGACGAGGGGCGGGTGCCGATCACGCCGTTCATGATGTTCGACTACTACCTCCTCCACACCGTGCCCAAGGAGCTGGTCCGCGAGGCGATGAACAACCTGATCGCTCGCTGCGAGGAGATGTGGGTGTTCGGTTCCCTGTCGCTGGGGCTCAAGGTTCAGGTGGGGATCGCCAAGCGAATGCGCAAGCCGGTGCGCTACTTCGACATCAGCGATCTTCCCTACCGGGTGGTCGGTGTCCCCGAGTCGATGGTGGCCGAGGAGCGCTGAAGGCCGCCCCAGCAGGGCACTCCCTTCTCTGTGAGGAGGTCCGGCGAGCGAGCTACCCGGGCCAGGCTCGAGTACGGAATCGGGTCTGGCGCGGCAGCGGAATCCGGCCCGGGCTATCGCTTCGCCAGCGATCCCTTCCGGCCGTGCTGCTACCGCGGTGGGTTCGCCGCCGGCGGTTTGAACACCGTCGGCTGCCCCGCTTGGGTTGGCGAAGAGCTCCGGGCCCTGGTCTCGCGGAAGGGCGTCGGGCGCTTCCTCGGGGGTGTCCGGGGGCGGCAAATGGCCGCTCCCGGGAGCCACGCGTTGTAACTCAAACGAACCCGAAACTGGGTGATCCAGGCGCCAGGAGCCGTGCTTTTTCAGGTCCCGGAGGCATTGATCACCGAGGACCGAGACGGCCCTTCTCCTCAGTTCGCCGGTACCCTTCCGTACCGACACTCGGGGCGCCCCCTGCAACGATCCGCTCCAGCCCAGCTCCGGCGGCGGTCCGAGGAATGGAGTGTCGAGCGCGTCCTCGAGCCCATCCCACCGTTCTCCCGGAGCCACGGCGGTGATCTGCCTACCATGGCGTATCCGCTTCTGAGCTCGGCCGGCTCGAAATGGTGGCTGCCGAGACATTGCTCGACCGACGTTCCCTGACCCAGAGGAGCCGATGTCATGAATCAACCCGCGCCTTACCTGCACTGGGCGTTCATTAGCATTTCCCTGCCCAACCTGGGCTTGATCCTCGCCATGCTGGGTCTGTTCGCTCTGGCCTTGGTTCTTCCGTTCCCAGGTCGAGCCCGACGACGGCAGGCGTATCTGCACCGGGACGATGACGACCAGCGCTGAATCGGGACCGACTCCGGACCGGGAGCCGGCGAACCACAGCCAGCCCAATCCGAGCCGTAGCTGGACACTCCGTCTCCGCAACTATGTCTTGCGCGAGCTTCCTCCCGAGCATCTGCTCCCGGAGAGCGAACCTGCCTATTTGGGCTCATGGGTATACGTCTTCGGCGTGGTGACCATCGCGGCGCTGATCCTGGTCATCGGCAGCGGCGTCGTCCTGGCTTTCTTCGGGCCGCAATGGTGGCAGGTTTCGCCCCAGGGGCACTTCGTCAACAGCGTGCATTTCTGGAGCGTCCAGATGTTCTTTATCTTCATGGTGCTGCACCTCTGGGGCCAGTTCTTCGCCGCCAGTTGGCGGGACGGGCGTGCGGCGACCTGGATGATCGGGGTGGTGGTGTTCTTGGTCAGCGTGGTGACGGCTTTCACCGGTTACCTGTCGCAGCAGAACTTTGATTCGCAGTGGATCGCGCTCAACGCCAAGGACGCGGTCAATTCCACTGGAGCAGGGGCTTTTTTCGACGTGCTCAACTTCGGCCAGATGTATGGACTGCACATTCTGCTCTTTCCCCTGCTGCTGACCATGCTGGTGGTGCTCCACATCGTCTGGGTGAGGCGACGCGGAGTGGTCAAGCCAATCGAGCTCCGGCACCCCTCATGAGCCGTCCCCGGCGCCGCTGGGATCAGGCGTCCTATTACCGGGGCGTCCCCACGGCCCCTTACGATCTGGTCAAGGAGGTAGCGATCGCTACCGTGGTGATCCTGGTCGTGGTGCTCGGCCTGGCCGCGTTGTTGTCTTCTCCGGACGTGCCCTCATTGACGATCAAAGGTTGGTCGCAAAAGGAGCCGATCGACTTCCTGGCCACCGCCACTGGGGAGTTACAGGGAACCACTCTCAGCAGCTCCTACGGGCCGCCCTACCACGCCGGCACCGGTTCGGTCCAGACTCTGGGACCATTCGCGCCCCAGCTCTGGGCCGGCGTCCACCTGCCGCTGACTTCGGCCCAGGCTGACGTGTTGGGGCCCCTCGCAGTTGCCAGCGTCGGTGACCGGGCTCTGGGGCAGGCCCTCGCCCAGTTCGCCGCCGTCTCACCGGAGCAAAAGTCGGTCTGGGAGGCCCACTACGCCAGGGACCTGACCCGGGCCCGGGACATCCGTGGCCAGGTGACGGTACCGGTGGATGGCTCGGGACCGATGGGACTGATGATGGGCAGCCTGCTCACCGTGGCCCGCAGCGGTGGTCTGGACGCTCTGCTGATGACCAGTCGCCGCTTTTACCAGACCGACTACACCCGTGCCCTGCTCTTCCTCGGCGACGGGGGCTACCTCAAGCAGGTCGCTACCGACTTCCACCTCGTCGGCAACCAGTGGGGGGTTTTGAACGAAACCGGGCGTTACCCCGGTCAGGCCTGGCTCTGGCTATTCCAGCTCTGGTATCAGCTCCCGCCCTACAACACGGCGAGCAACGTCGACCTGCTCGTGGTGCTGACCATGGGGCTGCTATCGACGCTGTTGCTGCTAGTCCCGTTTATCCCCGGTCTGCGCGACATTCCGCGTTGGATTCCGATCTACCGCTTGATCTGGCGTGAGCACTACCAGTTCAGCCAGCTGGCCGAAGCCCCGGTGGACCGGCCCGAATGACCGCGGGCGGCAGGCGGGGGGCAGAGGGCTCGCGGCTGCGAACCGGGAGCTCCCTTCCGGCTCAGAGCCGCCGCACCAGATCCCGTTCCAGGCTGGCCCGGGCCCGGGCAACCGTCCCCTGCAGCGGCCATCCGGCCAGCCCCTGCTCCAGCTGGCGGGCGAGTGCGTAGCCCGCCTTGGTGGCTCTGAGGGCATCGCCAGCGTCCACGCCAGCGGGGGGCTGGAGTTCGGTGAGGGGGACCCCGCGGGCCCAGTGATAGACATACTCGACGTAGTCCAGCGAAGGACTGCGACTCTCGGACAGGCCCCACTCGGCCTCGAGCGCGGCCAGCTCCCGCTGGGCCTGGCGGAGTCGGCGCGCGACCCGCTCCAGCCGGGCGGTCGGCATCCGTCGCTTGGCGCTCGGGCGGTCGGCGTTGCGGTCCTCGGCCGCGAGCATCACCAAGGTGGCGCAGATCTCCTCCGGGGCCATCTCATCGAGCCAGCCGTCGGCCACCGTCTGGGCGACCAGCAGGGTGTTCTCCCCATAGACCGCCGCCGCCAAGAGGCCGAGCCGGGTGGGGCGGTCCTGAATCAGGTAGCCGAGTTGGGCCAGCACCGACCGGTAGGCCCCAAGCTGGGTCCGATACTCATGTTCGCGAGCCTGGGCCGCAGCCTCCGCACCCTCCAGCTCGACCTGGATTTCCTCGACCTCCCGGCGGCTCCCCAGGTGATCGGAGAGCAGGGGACAGCCGGGGCAGGGGGAGGAGGCGAGCCGTCGCTCCTCCTGGCGGATCGTGCGGCGCAGCCGCTCCAGCCGTCCCCCCGGGTCCTGGGTACCGTCACCGAAGCGTCCTCGGTGGCGGTCGCGAAAGTGCTGCCGGCGCAGTTTTCGGGACTCCTCCCTGGCCTGGTCCAGGCCATTCCGCGCGCCCACGAACTGGCTCAGGGTGCGCTCGGTGCACGCCACTCGAGGGTGGCGGAAGCGCCGCCGGCGCAGGTCGTCCAGACGGGCCTCCAGGTTGGGTCGGCGCTCGCGCAGGTTGTCCAGCGCCCGGATACGTTGGTACTGCCCGAACGACTGCTCCAGCAACTCCTCCGCCTCTTTTGGGGTATGCCGCCGCAGCAGGTTCAGGGTCATGTTGTAGGTGGGGGCGAACTTGGATTCCACCGCCATGTCGTTGCCTAGCAGCGTCTCGCAGATCACCCCCAGGTCAACCTCCGGATCCCGGAGGATGACCCCGTGGCCGATCGAGTCGATCCCGCGTCTTCCGGCCCGGCCCAGCAGCTGGGCCAGCTGACCGCTGCGCAGCGCCGCGAAGCCCTGGCCGTCGAATTTGGTGAAGGTGGAGATGACACAGGCCCGGGCCGGCATGTTCAGTCCCAGCGCCAGGGTTTCGGTGGCGAACACCACCTTGAGCAATCCCCGCTGAAAAAGCGCCTCGATCGTCTCCTTCACGTAGGGCAGCAGACCCGCGTGGTGCATGGCGATCCCTCGCCGCAGCAGATCCATCGCCAGTGAGCGCACATAGAGTTCGGCCTCCTCCGGGTCGTCGACCTCGGCCAGCCGTTCGGCGAGCACCTCGTCAATCAGGAATTTCTGTTCCAGGGAGGTGAAGTCCACCCGGTGCGTGCTGCACCGCGCCAGCGCCTCGCGGCAGCCGCGTCGGGAGAAGATGAAGTAGATCGCGGGGAGCATGTCGCGCTCGGCCAGCTGGTCCAGGATCCGGAGCATGTCGTTCTCCGAGGCCCAGGCCAGACGACCCCCACCCATCCTTCGATCGCCGCTCCGATCCTGCTGGGCGGTCTCGAGGGTCCGGCGGTCCAGCCGCCCCTCCGAGTCCAGCAGTGGCAGCAGCTGGTTGCGCATCCCGAGCCAGCTCCGCAGCTCGACCGGACGTTCCTGCCGGACCACCACGGCGGTCTGCCCCCGGCGCTCGGTCATCCAGGCCGCCACCTCGTCGACGTTGGTGATGGTCGCCGAGAGTCCGATGAACTTGATGTGCTGCGGCGACTGGACGATCACCTCCTCCCACACCGTCCCCCGCGGGTACTCATCGATGTAATGGATCTCGTCCAGGATCACCCAGGCCACCCGCTCCAGGGAGAGGGGGTCGTCGTAGACCAGGTTGCGGAGGATCTCGGTAGTCATGACCACCACCCGGGCGAAGGGTCGGATCGAGGTCTCGCCGGTCACCAGCCCGACGTTGCCCTCGCCGTAGCGCTGGCAGAGGTCGCCGAACTTCTGGTTGGAGAGGGCCTTGAGGGGGGAGGTGTAGAGCACCCGCTCCAGGGCCTCCCCGTCCCGCTGGGCCAGGCAGCGCCAGATGGCCCACTCGGCCACGACTGTCTTGCCACTCGAGGTGGGCGCGCTCACCAGCACCCCCTGGTGCCGCTCCAGGGCCCGGATCGCTTCCAGTTGGAAGGGATCCATCTGGAAAGGCAGGGTGCGCTGAAAGGACTCCAGCTCCCGGGTGGTCTCCGTGGTCAAGCGCGGGGCGGGGCGGGGACGACACCCGAGACCGCCGCGGCTCGCCGGTTGGTCAGCCGCCAAGCGACGATCAGCAGCGGCGCGCCCAGCAGGAGCACCCCGAGGGAGGTCAGCTGGGCCTGTTTGAGGCCGAAGGCGATCACCGGAACGTTGACCGGATTGCGCAGGAAGAAGATGCCGAACTGAGTGATCGGGTAGAGGATCAGGTAAACGATTCCCACGATCCCATCGGCGACTCCCCGGTGACGGAGCCAGACCAGCAGGCCGAGCACCAGCAGGATCACCAGCGCTTCGTAGGCCGCTGCCGGTTGGTAGGCCACCCCCAGCTGGGGGGCAAAGCTGTGGGGATTGGTGTAGGCCGTGGCCCAGGGCAGGTTGGATGGGTAGCCCAGGATGTCGCCATTGATCACGTTGCCGATCCGCCCGATCGGCTGGCCGATGCAGGCGAACAGCACGGCGGCGTCCAGCAGCACCCAGAAGTTGACCCGCTCGCGCCAGGCCATGAAGAGCAACGTCGCACTGCCCAGGAAAATCGCCCCGAAGAAGGCCATTCCCCCCTGCCAGACCGCGAAGGTCTCCAGCGGATGGGTGAAGTAATAACTGGCGCCGGACTGCAGGTCGTAAAAGAGCCGCCCCCCAATCAGGGCCAGCACCACCGTCCAGAAGGCGATCCAGCCGGACTTCGCTCGCGGGATCCCGTGGCGCTCGGCGTAGGGCAGCGCCACCTGCAGCCCGACCAGGATCGCCACCGCGTAGCCGACCCCGTACCAGTGGACCGCCAGCGGACCCAGATGGAAGACGGGATCGATCCCGATCTTGATCACACCCACCAATGGGGTCAAGTCTGGATCAGCTCGATGTCTTGGTGGGTCAGCAGCGCCTCACCCCGACCGCCGTCCTCGGCTACCCAGTTGGCCACCTTGTTGAGCATCTCGTCGGCGTGGCGGCGATCGTTGCTGACGCAGGTGACCCCGATCACCGCCAGCTGCCAGGCATCCAGCCGCTCGACCTCGGCCACCGCCACGTTGAAGGTGCGCCGGACCCGGTGGGTCAGGGATTTGACCACCTGACGCTTGTCCTTGAGGGACTGGCTCTGCGGCAGATGCAGGGTCAGCACCAGACTGCCGATAACCATGCGGCTAAGTTTAGTTGGGGACGCCCGACCCGCTCACCGGGGGACCGGGTCGGCTGAAACTCCCACCATCGATCGGCGCCGGGCCGACGCGGGCAGGTGTCTGAACTTGGGGCAGCCCGATTGCACAGCGGGCGGCCCGGCTAGCCCACCTGGCGCAGCATCTGCACCGCGACGTTCTCCCGCCTTTCCTGGCCCACCGTGGTGGTGGCCCCGTGGCCGGGGTAGATCACCGTGTTCTCGGGCAGGCTCAACAGCCGGGAGAGCACGCTGACCAACTGCCGGGAGAGGTCCACGTCGGGCAGGTCGGTCTTACCGATGTGGCCTTGGAGCAGGGTGTCGCCGGTGAAGAGGTGGTTGCCCACCTTGAAGCAGAGCGAGCCGGGGCTGTGCCCCGGCGTGGAGATCACCTCCAGCTCGAAATCCCCAAAGGGCAGCCGGTCGCCGTCGTTCAGATAGTGGTCCGCGGAGCGCAGGTAGGCCTTGGCGTCGAGCAGGCTCAGCGCAGTCTCCCCTCCGACTGCGACTTTGACCTCCTCCTTGGCGGTGGCGTGGTTGCGGTGCCCATGACTGCAGCAGAGATGCTTCACGGTCAACCCGCGGCACTGCTCGATGATCTTGGCGCCGTCGGCGCCGGGATCGATCACCACCGCCTCCTTGCTGCGGGCGCAGGCGACCACATAGCAGTTGGTCTCCGCAGTGCCGTTGACCCTAACCCGCGCGATCTGGAGCCGGGGGCGAGGCGCGTCCGAATTCAGCCGCCCACCTCGCGCTGGTCGGCGATCTTCTGGCGCAGTGCTTCCAGCTGCTCAAACTCCTCCATCGCAGGCTTGGGTAGCCGCTGGTAGGAGTGGGGGAACTTGGCGTGCTGGAGCGCTCCCAGGAGCACCTCCACCTCATCATCGCTGAGCCGGTAGAGACGTCCCTGGTGGGCGGCGATGCTGGGCACTTCCGTGACCAGGATCGGTCCCCGCGAAGGTTCCGCCGGCTCGTCATCCAGCAGCGACGGCGCCGCCGGCCGCGAGCGCCGGGGATCGGACTCGTCGCTCACTTCGAGCCGACCCGCCGCGGGTACTTTGGTCGGCTGAAAGAGCTGTGCGGAACCGCTCAGGCTGGCGCGCTTGAAAGCCATCTCAGTGTCCCTCCCGGGACAGCACCGCTTCGGCCAGCTGACGGTAGGCCGCGGCGCCGTCGGACTCGCTGGCGTACTGCAGGATCGACTGGCCGGCCAGGGGGCACTCGGCAAAGCGAATGCTGTCGGTCACCTGGAACGGGTAGACCAGATCCCCGAAATGGGATTGCACATCGTTGAGCACCTCATTCGCATGCACCGTGCGGCCCTTGTGAATGGTCGGCAGAATCCCGTGAATCCGCAGTCGCGGATTGAGCTTGACCCGGACCCGCTCGATTGTGCGCTGCAGCTGCTCCATTCCCTTCATGCCGAAATATTCGCACTGCAGTGGAATCACCACGTCGGTGGCGGCGACCAGGGCGTTGATGCAGAGCAGACCCAGCGAGGGTGGGCAGTCGATGATCACATAGTCGTAGTCGGAGAGGATGGGAGTTAGCTTCTCCAAGAGCACCGATTCGCGACCAATTTCCGTGACCAGCTGCAGTTCGGCGCCGGCCAACTCCACGTTGGAGGGGAGAAAGTCCACGCCCACCCCCGGGGAGTTCAGTCGGATGTCCGCGGCCGAGACGTGATGCTCACAGAGCATGTCGTAGACGGTCACCCGGAGCTCGTCCGGAAGGGAGACTCCCATGTTGACTGTGAGGTGACCCTGCGGGTCGAGATCGACGGCCAAAACCCGGACCCCCCGTTCCGCGAGGGCGCTGGCCAGATTCACGGCGGTGGTGGTCTTTCCCACCCCGCCCTTCTGGTTGGCGACGGCCAGGATCTGGACACCTTTGGGCTTGTGGTTGTTGGAAGGCATGGAGTGATCGGACCTCGGCTGGGCAGCAAGCCATCTAGCGGCCGGCATTGTGGCAGCCTCTCGTTATCATATGGCGGCTTGCAACGCATCTGGGGCGGGATTGGTCATCGGCGCGCCAACCCGGGGGATCGGACGGCTTCGGGGCCGGTCCCGGCCGCCGTCATCCAGCCTCCCCGGAACTCTTCCCCGGGCCCATTTGATGAGGAGTACAACAGCCTTGGCTGATGGTGGCGAAATCCCCAAATCGAAGATCCAAGCCGCCGAAGATGCGGTCCGCCTGGCCTTGGCCAGCCGCTGGCAGGAGGCGCTTGCCGTCAACGACGACCTGCTCGAGCGGTTCGGTGCCGATGAGGAGATCAGCAACCGCCGCGGCAAGGCGTTGCTGGAGCTGGGCCGGCTGGCGGAGGCGGAAGCGGCCTACGCGGCGACCCTAGCGGTGAATCCCGGCAACCAGATCGCCCGCCGGCAGCTGGCCCAGCTCGCCGAGCGGCGTCCCGCCCGAGGAGCGGTGGCTCCGGTATCAGCCTCGGTGGATGTCGCGGTCTTCACCGATGAGCCCGGCAAGACGGCGATCACCAAGCTCATCCTCGCCAAGGGCGTGGATCCGACGGCCGTGGCCGCCGGCGACCCCATCCAGGTCGAGGTGGGCGAAGACCAGGTTGGGGTGCGTACCCTGCGCGGGATCGACCTGGGCGGGGTCGAGCCGCGGCTCTCGCAACGCATTCTCAAGCTCAGCAAGAGCGGGAACCGATACGACGGCGCGGTCACCCGCGTGGATGGTTCGGGGGTCCAGGTGATCCTCCGCGAGGTCTACCAGGCCCCCGAGTTGGCCGGTACCAATTCCTTCCCGGTCCGCAAGGGACGAGAGGTCTCCTACCGTCCCTACGCCAAGGAGCCGGTGATCCCCCGAGATGAGGAGCCACCCTCCCACAGCGACGACGAGGACGACCCGCTGCTGCCCGTGCCCGAGGCCAGCGCGGACGAGCTGGAGGAGAGCTTCGAGGAGTTCGAGGTGCCGGTCGAGGACGCCGAACCGGATGAGGTCGACGAGGACGCCCGACCCGAGGACGAGTACTGAGGCAAGTAGGTGCCCAGCTGCTCGGGAGTCGGTGCCAAGGGGGACAACTAGCCGGGGTCGGGGTCCTCGACCGCCCAGAGCAGCGGCCTTTCGAAGACCGTGCGCAGGACCACCGAGGAGCGGCTGGTTAGCCCCGGGTGACGCTCGCGGAGCCGGGCCAGCAGCGCCGCCAGCTGGGTGGTGGAACGCACTCGTACCTTGGCCAGGTAGCAGTCGTCGCCGGCCACCTCATGCAGCTCGAGGACCGCCGGCTCCCGGACCAGATCAGTTTCCAACCGCAGCCGATCCTGGGCGTTCCCGGTGGTTCGAAGCGCGATCAGGGCGGCGGTCTCAGCGGCCGCCGCCGCCGGCGCCACCTGGGCTGAGTAGCCGAGGATCGCCCCCACCGCCTCGAGCTTGTGCACCCGCTCGTGTACCGAGGGCCCAGAGAGCCCAACCTGCTTGCCCAGGGCGGCATATGTGCGCCGACCATCGCGCACCAGGCTCCGGAGGATAGCGCCATCGATATCGTCCATAGGATTCGAGTGTACCTTATGATCTATGGCTACGCCACTAGAATTACCACGAATCCTTAGGCGAAGGGCAGCTTCTTCCCCATGACCGTCAACCGCGCCAGCGCTCGCCACTCGGCCAGTTCCCCGCTCCGCTCCTGGGGCGCCCTGGTGGCGGTTTATCTGCTCTGGGGTTCCACCTACACCGGGATCCAGGTGGCGGTGAAATCCATCCCCCCGCTGCTGATGTCGGGCAGCCGTTACCTACTTGCCGGAGTTCTGCTCTACCTGATCGCGGGCCGCGCCGGAAATTGGCGCGAGTCTCCCTTTCGCTGGACCCTTCCCAGCCGCCAGGAGGCGCTCAGCGCGGCCGTGGTGGGCCTCTTCCTGCTGCTCGGTGGCAACGGACTGCTCTCGCTGGGAGAGGTCAAGGTGGCGTCGGGACTCGCCGCCTTGATGATTGCGACGGTCCCGCTCTGGATGGCCCTGCTCGGGCTCGGGCTGCCGGCCAGTCGCCGTCCCGGACCGGTGGGCTGGCTCGGGGTGCTGCTCGGCCTGGGGGGAGTCGCGGTGCTGGTCGACCCCACGGCGGGGGGCCACATCAGCCTGCTCTCGGGTGCGGGGCTTCTCGGTGCCGCCATCTTCTGGAGCATCGGCTCGCTCTACGCGCAGCGGGCCCCTTTGGCGCGCAACGTGCTGCTGGTTTCGGCAGTGGAGATGGTGGTGGGGGGCCTCGGGCTGCTGGTGGTGGGCCTGGTCACCGGGGAAAGCTCCGATCTCCGGTGGGCGCACATCGGCCCCCCCGCGCTGATCGCCTTCGCCTGGCTGCTGACCGGCGGTTCGATCGCCGGTTTCACCTGCTACACCTACGCCCTCAAGGTGCTGCCGGCGACCACGGTGGCCACCTACGCCTACGTCAACCCGGTGGTGGCGCTCCTGCTCGGATGGCTGATCCTCGGCCAGGGATTGACCCCCGCGGTGGGATTGGCGGCGGTGCTGATCACCTTGGGCGTGGTTCTGATGGTCAGCGGACCGGCCCTGGCCAGACGGCGCGCCCGGGAGCAAGTGCCCCGGATGCCCCCGACCTGACCTCAGCGTGGAGTGGTCACCAGCGCGGCCAAGAACCGGGGCTGAGACCAACGCTGCCGGAGCCCGGTGGCGATTGAAAAGAGGGCCGCCCGGAGTGGGGCTTGCGACTCGATGATCAGCCCCAGCCCAGCTACTCGGTCCTCCAACGACTTCCCGGCTCGGGCCGACCCAAATGGCCGAACGGGGGCTGCGAACAGGCCCCAGCCCTCCGCCACCCAGCCTCCCGAGCCGGAGAAGCCCCTCCCCGGCTCGGGAGGCTAAGTGTGTTCTGAGTTGAGCTGGGGATCGCCCAAGTGCCCGAGCCACTAACCGGAGGCAGCTCGACGCCTCCCGTACCGCCCGCAAGATTTACCCCGAAGTCGGCATCCGGGGATTTCAGCAACGTTGGCGGGGCGAAGCTCAGAAGAGCACCGTGCGCATGCTGCCGATGCGCTTGAATCCGGTGCGCTCGTAGACCCCGATCGCGGTGGAGTTGAAGTCGTTCACGAAGAGGGTCACCCACTCGGTCTCGGCCAGCAGTTGGTGGCAGAGGGTGATCATCGCCCGGGTGGCCCGGCCCTGCCGCCGCAGGGCGGGATCGGTCCAGACCCCTTGCAGCTGGACCGCCTCCGGAGTCACCGACGAGCACTCCGCCTTGAAGGCCACCCGGTTGCCCTCCATCCAGGTGTACAGGCGGCCGCGCCGGATCAGGGTCAGGACCCGCTCCCGATACCCGGACGGGTCGACCAGCATGGGGTCGAAACCCACCTCCTCCAGATGCATCGCGGCGCCGGCTCGAACCAGTTCGGGTAGCTCCTCCGTACGCGCCCGTCTCAGCGGAGGCGGATCACTCGGCAGGGGCGCCAGGTCAGCTCGCTCCAAGGCGTAGTGGGGCTGGACGGCCCGCAGCGTTCGGACCGGGGGCAGCTGGCCGCGCAGCTGATCCTGGAGTCGAGCCACTTGGTCCTCGGGCCCGACCATCAGCTGGACCCAGGGCAGATGGGGACGCAGCGCTCGGGCCAGGGCATCCAGGTCTCGCGGGTAGGGCGCCCAGGGAACCACCAGCGGACCGTGCAGCACCACTCCCCGGAGGCGCCGACTCGAGGGATGCTCAACCCCCAGCAAAGAACCCTGGCGCAGGGCGCCTTGACGGATCTCGCTGCGCAGGAAGACGGTGTCCAGCGGGTGCTCTTCCAGGCAGGCTTCGACCAGAGAGGAGTCGGGCGCCCACAGCTGTCGAGTCCGGGGCTGGCGGTTCAGGGCCCGCCGGAGCATGGCGAAATTATGGACGGTTGGCGGTCGCTCCCGGGGCTAGGCCGGAAGAGCGACCGGGGCGGGACCGACGGATGGCCAGGAGAAGAGCACCAGGGGGAGTGGGTCGCACTCAAAAGACCATCCCAGGCGGAAGGGGATCAGGCAAGGTGGAGGAGGAGTTGGATTCTGGCCGCTCCCCTCGCCACCTCAGGTCGGGTTCGGAGATCAGGCCGGGCGGGTGCCGGGCGACACCGAACTCGTCGCGCTCTCGTGTCCCGCCCTTGCCGCGAAGCCGAAGTCGGCGAAGTAGGCGCGAGCCGCCCGGTCGATCAGGTCGTGGGTGAGCTGAGGCTGGGTCCCCAGGTACCTGGCGATGCTGATGATCTGGTCCACCAGGTCGCGGGGCTGACAGCCGCGGAGCGGTCGGCCCGACGGCTGGTAGTGGGTCGCCAGCAGATAGGTAACCGCGTCCTGGTTGTAGGTGAGACCGCGGTCGCGACAGACCTGACGAAAGATGGACCGGAACTCCTCGGGACTGGGGTCGCCCACCATCGCTTTGTAACGCACGCGACGCAGGAAGGCCTCGTCGACGAGCTCAGCCGGATCGAGGTTGGTGGAGAGCAACAAGATGGTGGCGTACGGCACGCTCACGGTGGTTCCGGCTCGCGCGATGTTGAGGTGGTCGACCCCGGTCTCCAAAGGCACGATCAGCCGGTTGAGGATCGCTCTCGGCGAGATCAGCTGACGGCCGAAGTCGTCGACGTGGAAGATGCCGCCGTTGGCCTTGACCTGGAGCGGTGCCTCGTAAAACCCCAGCACCCGGTCGAAGGCGGGCTCCAGTTGCTGGGCCTGGAGTTCTCCGCCGGTGTGGACCACCGGCCGGTAGACAAGTGTCCAGCGCAGGTCGTGGGGAGTGGGTGGTCCCGCCACCGGGCGGTGGTGAACCGGGTCGAACACCCGGACGACCTCCCCGTGGACGTAGAGGGCGTGGGGGATGAAGATGGGATCGCCGAGCACCGCGGCGCAGGCATCGGCGATCGAGCTCTTGCCGTTTCCCGGGGGGCCGAAGAGAAAGAGCGCTTGGCGCGCCGTCAGGGCCGAACCGACGACATCGACGACCGAACTCTGCACGACCAGTTTGCCCAGTGCCTCGTGCATGGACTGGGCGCTCACATCCCACCGGTCGGTGGCCAGACTCCGGGCGCTGGCCAGGTAGTCGTCGATCGACACCGGCGCCGGTCCGGCGTACTGGCTCAGCTGGAGGGTTTCTCGGGCCCGCTCTCGCCCGGCGGTGGTCAGCACGTACTCCAGTCCCTCGGCGAAGTCCTCATGGTCTCGCGAGCTGACCCGGGCCCCCGTGGTGGCACAGAAGCTCTCTTTGGTGAGGAACGTGATCGCCTCGCTGGTGATCGCCCAGGGCAGGCAGACCATGGTGGTCAGGTTCCGGCCCACCACGTTGCCGTTGAAGTACAGAACCTTGAGCACGAGGTCGCAAACGAAGGAGAAGGGCAAGCTCAGGTCAGAGACTGAGAGCGGCGGCGAAGGGAAAAAACCGGGCCCATCTGCGCTGGGGGCCAGTGGGCTGGTGCCCCCCAGATGGGCGTCCCACGGCCGAGACGATGCAGCCGGAGCGGGTCGTCGAGTTGGCTGGGTGGTCATGGTGGCCTCTGTGCACGCAATCTACCGGCCGGAAGTCGGGTGCGGCGGCTATCGTCCCCGGCGTTCGCTCACCCGCGGCTCGATCGGATCCAACCGGAACCCCGATGCTCGCAGAAACCCGTGATCCGCCGTGGAGAAGATCGCACGATTCCTCGGGCAACACAAGTCGGGCCATTCGCGACCGAGGCTCGACCGAGCGCCGGCGCCGGGCGCCTGAGGTGAGTTTCTAGTCGCTCGGTAACTCTCCGCCCCGGGCCCGGCGGAGCCCCCTTCCTGTCACCCACACGCATAAATATGCAATCATGCCGGGATGGCTGAATCCGGCAGCGAACTGCGGGTTGCGGTGGCGGGCGCGATCGGGTATGCGGGCGCCGGCTGCGTCCGGCTGCTCCTGAACCACCCGAACGTCCGGGTGGTGGCTGTCGCCTCTCACACCCACTCAGGCCGAGCGCACTCCGAGGTCTACCCGGGGTCGACCTGTGACCAGGTATTGGTGGAGTCGATCAGCGCGGAAGGCTGCGACCTGGTGATCAGCGCGGCGGCTCCCGGGGAGGCCGCTGGGCAGGCTTTGGGCTGGCTCGCTCAGGGGGCGGTGGTGATCGACATCTCGGCTGACTTCCGCCTCAAATCGCCGACCAGCTTCAACCGGTGGTATGGCATGGCCCATCCCGCGCCCGCCCTCCTGGAGAAGGCGGTCCTCGCCCTGCCCGAGCTGCGCCCCGAGGATCTCACGGGGGCTAACCTCATCTCCCTGCCCGGATGTTTTTCCACCGCCGCCATCCTGGCCTGTGGTCCGGCGGCAGCCCAGCGACTGATCGAGCCCGAGGTGGTGGTCGACGGGAAGACGGGGGTGAGCGGAGCGGGTCGGAGCGCCTCAGCCGACTACCTGTTCACTGAGCTGAACGAGTCGGTCAAGCCCTATGCGGTGACCGGGCATCGCCATCTCCCCGAGATGGAGCAGGTGTTGGGCGAGCTCAGCGGCGGTCCCTTCGCAGTGACCTTCGTTCCCCATCTGGTGCCCATGACCAGAGGGATCCAGGTCACCTGCTATCTGCGGCCCCGGGAGGGGGTGACGCTGGAACGCCTGCGCGCGGTGTACCAGGAGCGTTACCGAGACCAGCCGTTCGTCCGGCTCTCAGATGACCCGGTCCCCTCCAAAGCGGCCTCCAACACCAATCTTTGCTGGCTCAGCCTGCAGCAGCAGGGCCCTCACCTGGTGGTTTCGGCGGTGCTCGACAACCTGGGTCGAGGCGCCTCGTCCCAGGCGATTCAGGTGATGAATCTGCGCTTTGGACTGGCGCCGCTGGCCGGGCTTACCGGAGCCGCGCAGTGGCCATGAGTCTGGCGCCGGCGGTCGGGCTCGAGCCCAGCGGAGTAACCGCCGCCCAGGGCTTCCGGGCGGCGGTTGCCAGCGCCGACGTGCGCGGGGAGGGGGGCGTTCGCCCGGACCTGGCGATTCTCACCACCGAGCTGCCGGCGGCGGCGGCGGGAGTCTTCACCCAGAACCGGGTAAAGGCAGCTCCGGTCGTGGTGAGCCAGCTGCATCTGAAGCGCGGGGTGGCTCGAGCGGTGGTGATCAACAGCGGCAACGCCAACGCCTGCACCGGATCGCAGGGGCTGGCCGACGCGCTGCGGATGGTGCAGGCGACCGCCGACGTGGCCGACTGCGATCCCGGCGAGGTCCTGGTCGCCTCGACCGGGGTGATCGGCCGGCAGCTGCCGATCGACCGCATCCGCGCCGCGATCGCGGAGGCCGGGGGACGGCTGGACCCGGCGCACGGTCGACTGGCGGCAGAGGCGATCATGACCACCGACACCCGACCCAAGGAGGCCGTCGAGCAGTTCGTCGTCGCCGGTGTCACCCACACGGTGGGGGGGATGGCCAAGGGCGCCGGGATGATCCATCCCGACATGGCGACCTTGCTGGCTTTTGCCACCACCGACGCTCGGATCGCTCCCGACCTTCTGGCCGAGCTGCTCCGGAGTGCGGTCCGAACGAGCTTCAACACGATCAGCATCGACGGTGATACCAGCACCAACGACTGCTGCCTGGTGCTGGCCAACGGGGCCGCCGGAGGACCCGAGCTCGTGCGCGGCTCGGCCGCCGCGGCCGGATTTGCCCAAGCGCTGGATCGGGTGCTGCAGGACCTCGCCGGCCAGATCGTCGCCGACGGAGAGGGAGTCACCAAGACCTTCGCGGTGACGATCTCCGGGGCCGCCGATCAGCAGCAGGCTACCCTGGCTGCCCGGACTGTCACCACCTCGCCCTTGGTCAAGACCGCCATCCACGGCGGTGACCCCAACTGGGGCCGGATCCTGATGGCCGTGGGCCGGAGCGGCGCCGACTTGGCCCTGGACCGCTGCCGACTGCGGCTAGCGGGCTTCGAGCTCTTCGCGCTGGGACGACCGACCGCGGTCGACCTGCAGCAGGTCAGCGCGGCACTCAGCCAGCCGACAATCGCGATCGAAATCGACCTGGGGGTGGGGGAGGCCGAGGCCACCGCCCTGGGCTGTGATCTCACCTCGGAATACGTGAGGATCAATGGCGAATATTCCACCTGAGCCAACGACCGAAGCGGACCAGGCCAGCGCCCTCAAACGCGCCGAAATCCTGGTCGAGGCGCTGCCCTACATCCGCCGCTTCCAGGACCAGCTCTTGGTGGTCAAGCTGGGCGGGGCCGCGATGGACGAGGGAACGGCCAGGGACACTGTGCTCGAAGACCTGGTGTTGCTGCGCTTTGTCGGCATGCGCCCGGTGCTGGTTCATGGCGGCGGCAAGGAGATCACCGCTTTGGCCGGGGCTCTCGGGCTGACGACCCAGTTCGTGGAGGGGCTGAGAGTGACCGACGACAAGACCATGGAGGTGGCCAAGATGGTCTTGACCGGCAAGATCAACCCCGACCTGGTGGGGGCCATCCATCGACTCGGGGGCAGGGCGATGGGACTGTCCGGAGAGGACGGCCCCAGCATTCTGGTCCGGCGCCAGCTCGGACCCAACGGCGAGGACCTGGGCCGGGTCGGCGAGATCCAAGAGGTTAACGCCGAGCCGGTTCTCACCATCGCCGCGCGAGGGATGATCCCGGTCGTGGCCTCGGTGGGGCTCGGCTACGACGGGCTCGCCTACAACGTCAACGCGGACACCGTGGCGGCAGCCTTGGCCCGCGAGCTGCAGGCGAACAAGCTGCTCCTCCTGACCGATGTTCCCGGGGTTCGGGATGCGCAGGGGGAATTCCAGAGCCGGCTGTCGGTGGATCAAGCCGAGGCGTTGGCCCGGGAAGGAGCCGTCTCCGACGGGATGATTCCCAAGCTCAGGGCGGCCTGCGCGGCGGCCAAGGCTGGGGTTACGGTCCATATCGTCGACGGCCGCCAGCCCCACTCAATTCTGCTCGAGCTGCTGACCGAGGCCGGGGTGGGCACCATGATCGACGCGGTGGCTGCCGATGGCTGAGCTGACGACCTCCAGCACTCCCGGAATGGCTGAGCGGGTTCTGTTGGGCAACTACAACCGAGTGCCGATCACCCTGGTGCGCGGCGAAGGCTGTTATGTCGAGACCGACGACGGCCGTCGCCTGCTGGACCTCCTGGGGGGGATCGCGGTCAACGTCCTCGGGCACTGTCACCCGGAGGTGGTCGCGGCCGCCACCGACCAGCTGCAGCGGCTGATTCACACCAGCAATCTGTACTTCACCGAGCCCCAGGTCGAGCTCGCGGCCCGGCTGGTCGAGTCGGCCTTTCCCGGGCGGGTCTTCTTCGGCAACAGCGGTGCCGAGGCCAATGAAGCTGCCGTCAAGGTCGCCCGCAAGTGGGGTCAACTGCATCGTGGCGGCGCCTTCCACATCCTGACCCTGCAGGGGGCTTTCCACGGTCGAACCCTGGCCACCCTGGCGGCCACCGGGAATGCCCATTACAGCGACCCCTTCCTCCCCCTGCCGGACGGATTCCGCCAGCTGCGCAAGGGAGACCTGCAGTCGATGGAGGCGGCCCTGGCGGACACGGAGCGGCCTCCGGTGGCGGTGCTGGTGGAACCGATCCAGGGAGAGAGTGGGGTCTTCGTCCTCGAGGACGACTACCTGCGGCAGCTGCGCGCACTGTGCGACCGCTACCAAGCGCTCCTGATATTTGACGAGATCCAGAGCGGTATGGGCCGCTCCGGGACGATGTGGGCTCACCAGCAATCGGGGGTCGTGCCGGACCTCATGACCGTCGCCAAGGGCATCGCCGGCGGCCTGCCCCTGGGCGCGGTCCTGGTGGGCGCCCGGGCCGATGTGCTCACCCCCGGAGACCACGGCAGCACCTTCGGGGGCAACCCCGTGGCTTGTGCCGCCGCCCTGGCCGTCTTCCGAGTGCTGGAGCGGGACCAGCTGGCCAGCCGAGCTGCCCAAACCGGCTTGGAGCTGCGGGCGCGGTTGCTCGGCCTCGGCGAGCGCGGCCTGCCGATCGCCGAAGTCCGGGGGCGCGGCCTGCTGCTGGGGATCGGGCTCAGCCGGCCCCTGGCTCAGGAGACGGCGAGGGCGGCCCTGGCGGAGGGGATCTTGATCAATCCCATCGGCAGCTCGACGATCCGGCTCGCCCCACCGCTGAACATCAGCGCGGCAGAGGTTGACCTGGCGGTGGCGGGCTTGGAGCGGGCACTGGTGGCGGCCCTGAGGTCCGGAGCCAGCAGTTGAGCACCGCCGTAGCCCGGGCCTCGCGTCAGTCGGCGATCCTCGAGGTCTTGCGCAGTCATCCGGTGCAGACCCAGGCGCAGCTGGCGGAGGAGCTGCACCGGCGGCGGATCAACGCCACCCAGGCCACCATCAGCCGGGATTTACGCCAGCTGCGGGTCGCCCGGGTTCCGGCCGCGGATGGCACCCGCTATCTGCCGCCCGCCGAAATGCCCGACGCCGAGGCCCGCCTGACGGCGGCGCTGGGGTCGCAGCTGACCAATCTCGAGGTGGTGGGGTCGATGGTGGTCTTGCGCACTCTCTCCGGCGGCGCCCAGGTGGTGGCGGCAGCGGTGGATGGGCTGGCCCTGAGCCAGGTGGCCGGCAGTGTCGCGGGCGACGACACCGTCTTTGTCCTGGCCCGCTCCGGGGGAGGGGCCAGGTCGGTTGGCCGGCGCCTGCTGGAGGCCCGCGAGAGGGGCGCCCGGTGGGGCTGATCACGGTGGCTCCCGAGGCCAGCGGGGAAGTCATGGCACTTCGGGCTTCCCGGTGACGGATTCCCACCGGCCGCGCTGCGTGCTGGCCTTTTCGGGAGGGCTGGATACCACGGTCGCCGTTCACTGGCTGACCCACACCAGGGGATTTGAGGTGATCACCCTCTCGGCTGACCTGGGGGAGACCGTGGATGCGGAAGTGCTCCAGCGCCGAGCGCTCCGCGCGGGTGCCACGGCGGCGCATGTGGTCGATGCCAAGGAGCTCTTCCTGACCAATTTCGTCTGGCCCAGCCTGCAGGCGGGAGCGCTGTACCAGGGGGTCTATCCCCTCGCCACCGCCCTCGGTCGACCGCTCATCGCCCGGCTCCTGGTGGAGGTGGCCCAGGAGGTGGGGGCTTCGGCGGTCGCGCACGGCTGCACCGCCAAAGGCAACGACCAGGTCCGCTTTGACGTCGCCGTGGGCGCCCTGGCCCCCGGCCTCGAGGTGGTGGCGCCACTTCGGGAGTGGCGGATGGGCCGGAGCGACGAGATCGCCTACTCGGCCGAGCACGGCCTCGAGATCACCGCGACCAAAGCGAGCCCGTACAGCATCGACGCCAACCTCTGGGGCCGGAGCATCGAGACGGGGGTCCTGGAGGATCCCTGGGAGGAGCCGCCGGCGGATGCCTTCGCCTGGACCACGGCTCCCGAGCTCGCGCCTGACCAGGGCCTGGAGCTGGTGATCGGATTCGAGGCCGGGGTTCCGCGCACCCTGGACGGCCAGTCCCTCTCCCCGTCCCAGCTGGTGAGTCAACTCAACCAGTTGGCCGGTGCGCAGGGGGTCGGCCGGATCGACCACGTGGAGGACCGTCTGGTCGGGATCAAGTCCCGGGAGGTCTATGAGGCCCCGGCGGCGGTGGTGCTCGACACCGCTCACCGGGCCCTAGAGTCGCTCACCCTCTCTCGGGACGTGCTGCGCTTCAAGCGCCAGGTGGCCGACGAATGGGCCCAGCTCACTTACGACGGGCTCTGGTTCTCCGCCCTGCGCCAGAGCCTGGGAGCGTTCGTCGCCTCCACCCAAGGCTTCGTCACTGGTGAGGTCCGGCTGAGACTCCGCCAGGGGGCGCTCACCCTGCTGGGTCGCAGCAGCCCCAGCAGTCTCTACCGCCGCGACCTAGCCACCTATGAGTTGGCGGGCGACAACTTCCGTCACCAGGCGGCGGAGGGTTTCCTCACCATCTTCGGACTGCCGCTCCGAACCCAGGCAGCAGCCCAGGGGAACCTCTGGGACGAATCCCGGCCCCTGCTGCCGTCGGTGCCCCGGGGCATTGCCGGCGAGGGGCACCCTCCCGAGGAGGAGGCTGGTGGCCAAGGGGACTGAAGGAAGGGGACCCGCCCACAGCTCGGCAGCTCCCAAGGCTTGGGAGGGACGGCTGCCTGGCCCGACCGATCCCCTGGTTCAGGATTTCACCACCTCCCTGCCCCAGGACCTCAAGCTGTCGGCCCAGGACGTCGCCGGTTCGCTGGCCCACGCCCGGGCGCTGGGTCGGGCGGGAATCCTGGACCTCAAGGCGCTGCGGGCGATCGAGCGGGGGCTGGCCAAGGTGGGTCGTGAGCTCTCCCTCGGGGAATTCAGCCTCCTCCCCGGCGAGGAGGACATTCACATGGCCATCGAGCGTCGGCTGACTGAGCTGGTCGGGGCGCCGGGGCAGCGCCTCCACACCGGACGCAGCCGCAACGACCAAGTTGCCCTCGACCTGCGGCTCTGGTGCCGTGCCGCGACCGGCCAACTGGTGGAGGGCATCGCCGCCCTGCAGCGGGTGCTGCTCCGGCGTGCTCGCCAGCATCAGGCTGCCCTGGTGCCCGGATACACCCATCTCCAGCGAGCGCAGCCGGTCCAGTTGGCCCACTTTCTGCTGGCGTACTTCGAGATGCTCGACCGGGACCAGGAGCGGCTCCGAGACCTCGACCGCCGCACCGACTCCTCTCCCCTCGGGTCGGGGGCGCTGGCCGGTACCACCCTGGGGGTTGATCGGCACCGGTCGGCCCGCGAGCTGGGATTCAGCGAGATCAGCCGGAACAGTCTGGACGCGGTCGCCGACCGTGACTTCGTCGCCGAGCTCTCCTTCGCCTGCGCCATGGTGGCAGTGCATCTCTCGCGCCTATGTGAGGACTTGGTGATCTGGAACAGCCGAGAGTTCTCCTTCCTCACCCTGCCCGACCGCTGGGCCACCGGCTCGAGCCTCATGCCCCAGAAGAAGAACCCCGACGTTCTGGAACTGATCCGGGGTCGCACCGGTCGCCCGGTCGGGGCGTTGGTGGGGATCCTCACCGTGCTCAAGGGGCTGCCCCTCAGCTACGACCGCGACCTCCAGGAGGATCGGCACCACCTCTTCGCAGCGGTCGGTTCGGTGCAGGAGTGCCTGGAGGTGCTGGCGGGGCTGCTCGCCGCTGTCCGTTTCGATCGCCAGGCGATGGCCCGAGCCGCTGCCGACCCCGAACTGCTGGCCACCGACCTTGCCGAGTGGCTGGTGCTGCGAGGGGTGCCGTTCCGGCTGGCCCACGGGATGGTCGCGCGGATGGTCCGCGAGGCGGAGTCCCGAAAGCTGGGGTTGGACCAGGTGGTCCGGGAGTCCTGGGAGCGGCTGGGATTCGCCTCGGAGTCTGCGGCGGAGGAGCTCTTTCGACCGGAGCATTCGCTGAGGCTGCGCGAGCAGCCGGGCTCTCCCGGACCCGCCCCGACGCGGGCCGCCTTAGCCGAGGCCAGTCACCGAGTGACTGATCACCGCGCCTGGGCTCGCTCGCTCCGGCGCCGCCTGCCCGCCTGAGCACGTCGGTAGTTGTTAGCATCGGGTCAGCCTTGGTCGTCGGAGATCAGCTGGTAGGAAGGTGTACCGAAAGCTCTATTTGCCGCTCGATAACTCCGACCACTCGGTCGCCGCGTCCGAGGTGGCGATCCGGCTGGCCAAGTCCAGCGGCGCCGAGATAATTGGCTCCCACGTCTACGCCGCGAGGCTGCACGACTACCGCTTCAAGCAGATGGAGTACACCCTCCCGGAGGAGTACCAGGACGAGGCTGAGCTGGAGCGGCAGCGCAAGATCCACGACAGCCTGATCACCAGCGGTCTGCAGCTGATCTCCGACTCCTATCTCGAAGCCACCCAGAAGCGCTGCCTCGAAGAGGGAATCCAGTTCACCCCCAAGACCTTCGACGGCAAGAACTGGGAGGTGCTGGTCCAGGACATCAACGACTCCGATTACGACCTGGTGCTGATGGGGGCCTGCGGGCTGGGCCAGGTCAAAGAGACCCAGATCGGTACCTGCGTGGACCGGGTGGTCCGGCGGGCCCATCGGGATACTCTGGTGGTCCGCCATCGCGAGGGGCGCGAACCGTTCGATGGACCGATCGTGGTGGCGATCGACGGCTCACCGCAGTCTTTCGCCGGGCTGCGCACGGCACTGGAACTAGGCCGTGCCCTGGAACTGCCGGTCGAGGCGGTCTCGGTCTACGACCCCTACCTGCATTACGTGCTCTTCAACGGCATTGTCGGGGTGCTCTCGGAGAAGGCGAGCAAGGTCTTTCGCTTCAAGGAGCAGGAGGCACTGCACGAAGAGATCATCGACACCGGCCTGGCCATGATCTACTCTTCCCACCTCAAGGTAGCCCGGGAGGTCGCCCGGACCGAGGGGGTCGAGCTGCCCATCACCCTGCTCGATGGCAAGGCGTTCGAGCAGGTGCTCCGCTACGTCCGAGAGAAGGACGCTTCCCTGCTGGTCTGCGGCCGGATCGGGGTCCACTCTGACCAAGGCATGGATCTGGGGGGTAACACGGAGAACCTGCTCCGGCTCGCTCCCTGCAGCGTCCTGCTCTCCTCCCGAACCTACGTCCCGCCGATTGACGTCCGGGGCGCGGCCTCCGTGGTCTGGACCCCCGAGGCGAACGCGGTGGTCGAGCGCATCCCGTGCTCCGCCCAGGGGCTCTCCCGGACCGCGGTGCTGCGCTGGGCGATGGAACGGGGCCACTCGATAATCTCCCAGGACATCGTCACCGCCGCCCTCGGTGACATTCTTCCCCCCGAGGCTTCGATGGCGATCGGAGTGCCGGTGCCTCAGACCGACAGCTCCGAGCACGACCTCGAGGTCCACATCTGCCGCGCCTGCGGGTATACCGCGAGGGGGGTGCGCCCGGTGATCTGCCCGGTCTGCGGGGGTGCCCGGGAGCAGTTTTCCCAAGTCGATCGCCGCGGCCTGATGGAGGCAGCGGTCGAGGAGGGCGGGGTCACCGAGGAGCTCACCTTCGACAATCGGAAGATCGGTTGGTCCAACGACGCTCGGCTACTCCTCCACCAGATGCCGGCCGGCTATCTGCGCCGTCGGGTCAAGGCCAAGGTGGAGAAGGTCGCCCGAACAAGGCGGCTTACCGTGGTGACCCGGCAGGTGGCGGCGCCGCTGATCGAGCCGGAATTGGGCCGCTCCGCCCACGCTCAGCCGCACCGCACTCCCCTGGAGGAGCAGCTGCCCGCGGTCCCGGTGGAGGCTAGCCCGAGCGCCGGCTTCGACGGCGCCACCCCGGAGTCGGACGAGGTCGACCTCGCCTTGTTGACCTACGCGGCAGGGGGGGCGGGGGGTCGGTACATCCCGCGCGAGGCCGCTCCGACGATCGCTCGGCTCAGACCCCGCGAAGAGGGCACGACACCGGGATTTTCATCCGACCCGAGCCAGCGCCGCCCCAGCTCCGGGGAAGATGCGGACCAGCTCCTTGTCTCCGCCCCGTTGGGGGAGTCGGCGAAGTGCCCGTTCCCGGGAGCGGAGGCGGCGCTGCGGGACGCGGCCCGCCGAGAGGACGCGGGAAGCTAGTCCCGGCTCGGCAGTTCGCGACCGGCACTGGGCCCATTCCCGCCGCTAACCGCGACTCGATCGGCCCATCCGACCTTCAGCCGAAGAGTCGAGTCAGATCTCCGTTGCCGGCATCGGCCGCTGCGCCCAGCAGAGGTAGACCAAATGCCTCCTCGATGGAACGCAGGGTGCCGTAATGGTCGCCAGTCAGGGAGACCTGTCCCTGGCCCCTGGCATTGCCCGAGATGATCAGCTCCGGGATCTGCCCACCGGTGGCATCGCCGCAGCAGGATCCGCCGGCGGAAGCGTCGTTCTCATCCTCGGTGACGATCACGGTGCTCTGGAAGTGGGTGAACCAAGAGGACGTCAACACCGGGCCCAGGTTGGCTTGCAACCAGGCGTTGCCGGCCGCCACCGTTCCGTCGTGCATGTCGTCATTGAGGTTGGGGGTGATCCACACGAAGTCCGGTGGCGTGGGACCGTTCAGCGCCGCCAACAGGGCGCTCGCGCCGGGGTAGGGGAGCACGTGTTGGGAGCAGGAGGGGCTGTCGACGATGTCCCCGTAATACACGAAGGGGTCGTGCTTTTCGGCGTATTCGCCGGCGCTGCTACCGCGGTAGCAGGGCGAAGGCATCGATTCCATGTAGGCCGTCCAGGGAATGCCAGCCGTACTCAATTGATTACCTAGATTGTCCGCTGGGTACGGCCCGGAACAGGAGTCTGAGGAGCAGTTTTGGACCGATCCGGAGGTGATCGCGAGATAGTTGGGTAGGCTCGGGTGCGAGGCCCCGTACCAGGGCACCACGGACGCGTAGTTCGAGGCCAGCTGGCAAAAGTAGCTGTTGGCGCTACCGCAGTTGGTCTGCGTGGCGTTGTATCCCTGGTTCTCCTCCATGATCAGCAGGACGTGCGGCTCGCGGCGGGGCGTGGTCGCCGGGGTCGGACTGGCCGCGACGCTGGCCGAGACCCGGGGTGTGGGCTTGGACCGGGGCTTGGGGGACTTGCTCAGGTGGGAGTAGCCCAGGACGATCCCGGCAGCGAGCAGCAGCCCGACCAGAGAGGGAAGAGCGACCCTTGTCTTCCACCGCGACACTAGCCGCACTGCGGATCACTCAAGGGATGACGATTATCCCCGTTGCCGTCGAGGCGCACGGTGAACATCCGGCGCTCTCACTCGTCCGGGTCAGCATCGGTCGGCAGTTCGCTGAAGTTGCCCAGCAGCGATGGACTCCCCTCTTCCCAGGAAAAGATGGCGCCGCAGTCGGGACACTCCAGATCCGCGCTGGGCTCGTGATCCTCCGGGGAGAGCAGGGTGGCGCCGCAGGCGGGACACCGCAAGGTCGGCGCCGGGGCGTACCGGGTATCCCTAGCCGCGGCGCGGGCGGCGGCCGCCAGGTCGATCGCCACTGCTTGACACTCGTCACAGCGGAAGGTGGCCACCTGGTCGTGGTGGGTCAGATAGCTGCCCCTGCTGTCCACCAAGACCGGGGCGCCCAGGATCTCGAAGCGTCCGCCGCGGCATCCCGAAGGGCAGACCAGGTTGCGGTGGGTGTTGGGGGACACCTCAGCCTTCCCCGGAGGTGAAATTGGGCCGGTGCCAGCCGGTCGGGCCTTCTCCGGCTCTGAGGATCTCCCCATACAGCTGGTCGAGGTCCGCCTGGGTGAACAGCTCGGCCACCCGGGCGCGGAGTCGGGCCGCGCCGTCGCAGCCCTTGATCGCCCAGACCACGAACTTGCGGCTGAGCCGGACCCCTCGCTGCTCGCCATGGTGGACCACCATGGCGTCCCAGTGGCGCTTGGCCAGTCGCAGCCGGTCCTCGAAGTGGGGCACCGGTCCGGGCACCCCCCAGCGCAGCTGGTTGACCGCCTGCTCCAAAAAGTTCCAGTCGCCCAGCATCCCCCGGGCGACCACTACCCCGTCCACTGCCCCGGCCCGGATCCGACCCTCAATCACGGTGGCGTCCCGGACATCTCCCGAGCCGAGGACGGGGATCCGGCGCACCGCCTCCTTGACCCGCGCGATCTCATCCCAATCGGCAAACCCGGTGTATTTCTGGCACCGGGTCCGCCCGTGGACGGTGACCGCGGCCACCCCCACCTCCTCCAGCGCCCGGGACAGTTGGGGAGCGTTGATCGACTGATGATCCCAGCCCAGCCGCATCTTGGCGGTCACCGGGACATTTACCGCCCGGACCATCGCCTCCAGCACCGCCACCGTGCGGGCGATCTCCCGGGCCAGCGCCGCCCCCGAGCCCAGCCGGACCACCTTCGGTACCGGACAGCCCAGATTGACGTCGACGGCATCGGCCCCCAGTGCGACGCAGATCTGGGCGGCGTCGGCCATCATCTGCGGGTCGTTGCCGACCAGCTGGGCGGCCACCGGTGTTTCCTTCGGTCCCAGGTCCAAGAGTCGCTCCGCCACTCCCTCTGGAGCCCTGACCAGTGCCGCCGCCGCGGTCATCTCGGTGCAGGTGAGGCCCACCCCCATCTCGCGCGCGAAGGCCCGGAAGGGCCGATCGGTGATCCCGACCATCGGGGCTATGAAGATGGGGGTGGCGAGTTCCAGGCTGCCGATCCGCAGTGTCGCCAGGCGCGAATTGGTCGGGCTGGATACGGTCGGCGGGTAGCTCAGGGTCACGCTGGGGTCTGCCTCCAGAACTGGTCGCGAGATGGGTTTTGGACGGGGGCCGGGCCTCCATGATCGCCGAAGTGGGCAAGGGTCGCGCCCGGGCGCTTCTAGATGAGGTGACCCAGCACGGAGAGGATGCTCACCAGCAGCACCAGCCAGAAAACCGCCCAGACCAGACAGCAGCCCATCAGCGGCAGCCCGCAGCAGAAACCGGGAATCCGGGCACGGGGAGGCAAGCGTCGAGGGTGGTAGTGGTGCCGGTAGACCCGCCGCATCGGAAGATGGTCTCATCCCGGGACGGACCGGGCCGGGTCCCTCGGCCGCACCGATATAGTCGTCGGCACTCGGGAACGGCCCAAACGGACGGGGAGGATAAAGGTTGCTGCTGGCCATCGACGTGGGGAACTCCAACCTGACGGTCGGCCTCTTCGTCGGCGAGGAGCTGCGCACCCACGGGCGGTTTACCACCAGGCGCGACGCGACATCCGACGAACTGGGCGGCCAGCTGCTCACCTTTCTCAGCCAGCGGGGCCTGTCCACCGAGGTCAAAGCCATCGCTGTCAGCAGCGTGGTCCCCAGTCTCAACCAGCCCCTGGCGGAGATGGCCGGTAGCTACTTTCACCTGGAGCCGCTCCTGGTCGGCCCGGGGACCAGAACCGGGATGGAGATTCACTACGACCCGGCCCGGGATGTCGGGGCGGACCGGATCGTGACCGCGGTTGGGGTCCACCACCGCTATCGAGGTCCCGCGATCATGGTCAGCTTCGGAACCGCCACCGTCTTCGATGCCATCGACGAGAACGGCAGCTACTTGGGGGGCGCCATCGCTCCCGGGCTGCAGCTCTCGGTGGACGCCCTCTTCGCCCGGGCGGCCCGGCTGCCGCGGGTGGACCTGGTCGCTCCGGTGAAGACCTTGGGCCGGACCACCGTGACCTCGATGCAGGCGGGGATCATGTACGGCGCGGCGGCGCAGGCGGAGGGAATGATCGCTCGCATCCGCCTCGAGGTCCCGGGCGAGCCGAAGGTGGTGGCGACCGGTGGTCTGGCCGCCTTGGTGGCTCCACTGGTGAAGGGGGTGGACGTGATCGATCCGCTGGTGCTCTTGGAGGGGTTGCGCGTCCTGGAGTTGCTCAACCGCGGCCACGACTGAACTGGCTTAACAAAAAAGGGCGCCCCCCGAAAGGGACGCCCCGAGAGGGGGGGGCGACATTGGAAGCCCAGCGATCTTCTCGTTGGGCTGGAATCAGCCTAGCACCGAACCTATGAGCGGGCAAATTCCGAAGTGGTGAAGGAACCAACACGGGAGTGTGGAGGAGCCGGAAACCGATTGCCCTTGCGGTATCGGGCGGTCCGGGAGAGGGGGGTGCTCCCCCGGTCAGCGAGTGATCGCCGGGAGCACGATTTGGGCCTTGGCAATTAGCGGGCTTGCCCAGAGGGCATCTGTTCGGTAGACTTCGCTTCCCCGGCCCGCCGCCGCGCGCTATCGGCGCGGGCTTCGGAAGTCGCGTCGGCTTAGGCCGGCTAGGAGCAAGTGAGAAGAAATGCAGGAGAAGCCGGTACTCCTTACCCAAACTGGTCTTGACAAGCTGCGCGAGGAACTCAACCACCTGGTCAACGAGCGCCGTCAGGAGATCGCCCAGCGGATCAAAACCGCCAAGGAATTCGGCGATCTCAGCGAGAATGCCGAGTACGAGGACGCCAAGAACGAACAGGGTTTCGTGGAGGGTCGCATCCTAACCCTGGAGCAGATGATCCGCAACGCCAGTCTGATTGAGACCGACGACCACAAGGACGGCTCCGTCCAGCTCGGCTCGTCGGTCAAGGTCAAGGACGAGTTCGGCGAGATGACCTATACCATCGTCGGACCGGCCGAGGCCGATGCTGCCTCCGGGCGCATCTCGCTGGAGTCTCCTGTGGGCAAGGCCCTGCTGGGCCGCCGCTCCGGGGAAAAGATCAACGTGGAGACGCCCGGCGGGGCTCGCCAGGTCCAGATCCTCAAGGTGGCGTGACCCAGCTGCCGCCCCCAGGCGGTAAGGCTCTCGCTGAGATCATCGCCGAGCGACAACGCAAGGCCGAGCAATTGCGCCAGGCAGGCACTCCGAGCTGGGGGGTCGACTTCTTCCCGACTGCCAGCTGTGCCGAGGCGCACCAGCGAGCGCCATCCGAGCCCGGTCAGGACGGCGATCACGTCCGCGTGGCCGGGCGGATTCTCGGACTGCGCTCGTCCGGCGGCATCGCCTTCGCCGATTGCAATGACCAGAGCGGCACCCTGCAGCTGATGGCCAGCCGCGACGACCCTGGGGGAGATCGGGTCGGCGATCTAGAACAGCTCGACCTCGGTGACATCGTGGGGGCCGAGGGGAACCTCACCCGGAGCAAGCGGGGCGAGCCATCGTTGAGGGTGGAGCGGGTCACCCTGGTGGCCAAGGCGCTGAGGCCTCCCGTGGGCAAAGGGCGCGGCTTCGTCGATGTCGAGCAGCGCTACCGGCGCCGCTACCTCGACCTGCTTTCCGACCCTTCCCACCGAGAGATCTTCCGCCAGCGCAGCGAGATCGTCCGGGCGCTTCGCCGAGTCCTCGACCAGCGCGGATTCCTCGAGGTGGAAACTCCCGTCCTACAACCGATCCCGGGGGGCGGCCAGGCGCGTCCTTTTCGCACCCACCATCACTCTCTGGACACCGATCTCTATTTGCGAATCGCGCTCGAGCTCTACCTGAAACGGCTTTTGGTCGGCGGCTTTGAGCGGGTCTACGAGCTGGCTCGGACCTTTCGCAACGAGGGGCTCTCGCCCCGGCACAATCCCGAGTTCACCATGCTCGAGGCCTACCAGGCTTACGGCAACCTGGAGTCGATGAAGGAGCTCTGCCAGGAGCTGGTTCTGGCGGCGGTAGCGGCGGCCCCCAAAGACGGAGAGCTGGAAACTGAGCAGGGGGCGATCACCCTCGACCCCCCATTCCCCGCCAAATCGATGGCGGAGCTGGTTCATGAACTGACCGCACTCGACCTGGACGCCCTCTGGGACACGCCGGAGCGGATGGTGGAGGAGGCGCGGCGACTCAACGTCGGAGTCGCCGCGGGGGAGTCCTCCGGCAAAGTCCTGTACGCCGTCTACGAGCAGCTGGTGGAGCCCAACCTGCGGGGACCGGTCTTTGTCACCGACTACCCGGTGGAAGTCTCACCGCTGGCCCGGCTGAGCTCCGATCCTCGCTTCGTCGAGCGCTTCGAGCTGGTGGTCGCCGGCCGGGAACTGGCCAATGCCTTCTCGGAGCTAAATGATCCCCTGGATCAACGGAGGCGGCTCGAGGAGCAGGCCCGGCTCCGCGGGGCCGGCGACTTCGACTCGCAGCCATTCGACGAGGACTTCATCGAGGCCTTGGAGCACGGGATGCCCCCGGCGGGTGGAATCGGGATGGGCGTGGACCGACTGGTGATGCTGGTCACTGGCGCCAAGAGCATCCGCGATGTGGTGCTCTTCCCAACCCTGCGGCCGCAGCTCTCCGGTGACGGCCAGGCCGATCCGGGCGCTCCCCCGGCGTCTTCCGCCTAACCTGTAGGGATGCTCGCCCTCAACTTCATCCGGGAGCACCCCGAGTTGGTCCGCCAGGGCGCCGACCGCAAGGGTGAGACGGCTCCGATCGAGCAGATCCTGGAGCTGGACCGGCAGCACCGCCGGCTCCTGGCGGCGGAGGAGGCGGCGCGCGGTGAGATGAATGCCCGCTCGGGCAGCCTGGCCCAAGCACAGCTGGCCTCGGTGCGCCGCGAACTCGGCCAGCTCAAGGGGAAAATCCAAAAGCTGCAGGAGGAGCGCCGGCTGATTCAGGATCAGCTCAACGAGTTGCTCCTGCTGGTCCCCAACTTGCCTCACGAGTCGGTACCGGCGGGAACCTCGGACGACGACAACGTGGTGGTGCGGACCTGGGGCGAGCCACCCCGATTCGAATTCCCACCCAAGACGCACTACGAACTCGGCGAGGCGCTGGGGATCTTCGACTTCGAGCGGGCGGTCAAGATCTCGGGGAGTCGATTCGCCCTGCTCCGCGGGGCCGGCGCCCGGTTGGAGCGAGGGCTGGCCCAATTCATGCTGGACCTGGCGACCCGGGACCACGGCTACACCGAGGTCTCACCCCCTTACCTGGTCAGCCGGGAGTGCATGGTGGGTACCGGCAACCTGCCCAAGTTCGAGGAGGACGCCTTCCATGTGGTCGAGGGCGATCGGTTCCTCATCCCGACCGCCGAGGTCCCACTCACCAACCTGTACCGGGAGGAGATCCTTCCCCTAGAGCAGCTGCCGATTCGCCTCGTCGCCTGGACTCCCTGCTGGCGGAGCGAGGCGGGCGCACCTGGCAAGGACACCCGGGGTTACATCCGCCTGCACCAGTTCTCCAAGGTGGAGTTGGTGAAGTTCGTCCGACCAGAAACCTCCCTGGAGGAACTGGAGCGGCTGGTCGCCGACGCTGAGGCGGTCCTGCAGGCGCTCGGTTTGCACTACCGGGTGCGCCTGATGTGCGCCGGCGACATGGGATTCGCCCAGTGGAAGAAGTACGACATTGACGCCTGGGCGCCCGGGCTGAACCGCTTTCTAGAGGTTTCGTCCTGCTCGGTGTTTGGGGACTTCCAGGCCCGCCGAGCGGGCATTCGATTCCGCTCCGACCGGGGCAAGGCAGAGTTTGTGCACACCCTCAATGGGAGCGCCCTGGCGCTGCCGAGGACATTTGACTGCCTCTTGGAGACCTACCAGACCGAACGTGGCACGGTCGCCATTCCGGAGTCCCTGGGGCCCTACCTCGGGCAGACGACCGAGCTCTCCTGAACCGGCGGTAATCGCCGCGGTCCGGAACTGGTCTCGGGCGAGATCGCTGGACCAGCGGAGCGGATCGAAGGGCTGAACCGTCCCCCCGATGGCGCGGCAGGATGAGGGTCGTCCCCGGTCCCAGAGAACCCTTCGCCAGCCGGTCTGCTACCGTGACCCAGCGTGGGACTCCTGATCGCCTTGATCGTGATCGTGGTCCTGGCTCTGGGGCTGAGTCGGTCCACGGTCCGGGTGGTCCAGCAGGGGCAGAAAGGGGTGGTCAAGCGACTGGGCCGTTTCCACGTCACCCATAATCCGGGGCTGGTTTTCATGCTCCCGATCTTGGACAGCATGATCCGGGTGGACATGCGCGAGGTTCCTCGGCGCGGTGACAAGCAGGATGTGATCACCAAGGACAACGTCGCGGTGGGGGTGAGCGCCACGATCTTCCACCAGGTGATCGACGTCAACAAGGCGCTCTTCGAAGTGCAGGACTATCAGGTGGCGATCGATCAGATAAGCCGCACCGCGCTGCGCGCGGTGTTCGGCACCATGAGCCTGGACGAGGCCCTCTCGGAACGCCAGCGGATCAACGCCGACCTGGCGGCCCATATCGCCGATGCGACCGAGAAGTGGGGGGTGAGGGTCAATCGGATCGAGGTCCTGGATATCATCCCGCCCACCAACATTCTCCGGGCGATGGAGGAACAGAAGGAGGCCGATCAGCACAAGCGCTCGGTCATCCTGCAGTCCGAGGGCGACAAGCAGGCGGCCATCAATCAGGCGGAGGGCGAGGCCCAGGCCAATATCACCCGGGCCACCGCCCAGCGGCAGGCGACCGTCCTCGCCGCGGAAGGACGAAAGCAGGCTCAGATCCTGGAGGCCGAGGGAAATCAGGAGGCTCAGAAGCTGGATGCGCTGGGGGAGGCTTCGGCGATCGGGGCTGTATTCGAAGCCATCCACCAGGGCAAGGCCACGCCCGATGTGCTGGCGTTCTGGCAGCTGAAGAACCTGGCGACGCTGGCCGACAGCCCGAACTCCAAGCTGGTGGTGCCGGCGGACTTCGCCGGCCTGATGGGTGCCGCCAAGGCGCTCGTGATGGCGACCGAGTCGGACAACGGCTCGGTGGCTGCCGTGGTCCCTAGCGCGAGCCGGCCATCGCCGGATCCGGTGACCCCGGCAGCGCCTGCCCGACCTCTGCCCAACGGGGGCAGACGAGCTCCCAAGCGTTAGGTGGACTCTTGCGTGATGCGCTCGGGGGACCCCGGAGCCCTCCCGTGATCAACGGAATCGAGCGCTTGGTCGGAGAAGAGGCCGTGGTTTCGGTCGCGATTCCGGGCATGATCCACCTGGGCTCGGTCAGGGCCCGCGGGGAGGAGTGGCCCGCGCTCAGCGCCGTCGGCGACCCGATCGCCAAGGATGTGATTGTGCTGGTGATGGAGGTCCGGGACGGGCACCTGGTGGTGACGCCGAGCGCGTCGTAGGACATACGCACGATGGGGAGAGAGGTACTTCCTCGCGACCCGGGGCTCTAAATTGGGGAGAATCTCTGCTCGACACGGCTCGGAGGGATGGCAGAGCGGTTGAATGCGGCGGTCTTGAAAACCGCTGGGGCTGCAAGGTCCTCGGGGGTTCGAATCCCTCTCCCTCCGCCATTTTGAGATCAAACTGCGGCTGACCAAGCTGTGCCGTCGACGCCCGATTTGCGGTTTTGATACCAACCCTGATACCAACCCGCCTCGAGTCCCTACGCGCACACCGTTCTCGGTAGCTGCAAGGCTACGAATCTGGGAGCGGGGGTTCAAATCCGTCTGGGCGCGCCACTCTCCGAGATTAAGTCTGGATCTCGGGCTGGGTGCTCGCTCAGCGAAAATGGTCGGATATCGAGGTGGTCAAATTCAGCGACGATGAGATCAAGGCAGGCGGTGTCGCCCTTGATTCGAATGTACTGAGCCCGGCGGCCCCGCACCCCCACGGGAGAGACCATCTCAGCCCCCAGCCGGCAGGCTTCTCGGAGCACCAACTGGGGATCTTGGAGCGAGGTCAAGATGCCGGCCGCTTCGCTCAAGGCTTCAGCCTGGCGCAGCAACTCGATCCCCTCGTCGACAGCATGGGCCAGTTGTTCCCGAAGGCTGCGGACACTGATGGCGATCACCAGGGCAACGCCACCCCACACGACCACGGCCCAGGCCACGACTGTCAAGGGAAAGTGCTGACTGACGGAGATGGCATGGCGACCAGCGCCAGGGCAGTCGCTCCGGCGACGCCGGCCGATGTCCGGCGACCCAAGGATAAGGAGGTCCACACAACCGGCGGCAGGAGAAGCGGCACCAGCTCGATGTCGCCGATGCCAACCTTGGGGATCAGAATCGCAACCGAAAGCAGGTAGGCGAGCGGCGGAAACACCCTGGTCCACTGAGGAATCCTGGACCAGGGTAGGGCTGCGCTCCCAGCCACCAGACAGATCAGTACTGCGCTCAGCAGGAACTCATAGGCCAGCTTGCGGTCAGGATGCAGGAACGCGACGGCACCCAGTAGCAGCGCGACCACCAGGGCAGCGGACGCGCGCTGGAGCAGCGTGCTGCCAAGGCCCGGGATCAGCTTCCCAGACCGAACCAAGTCAGGAGCGAAGCTTCGGACGGCTGTCACCGCTGACTTTGAGTCTCTCATCATCGCTATCCCCTGGGACGTCATTCTCCCTGGGGGCACCGCTCCGGTCCGCACGGAGTGGCTACAACCCTGTCTCAGTTGGCTGCATGCCTCGACCTGGTCGACCCGGGGGTCAACGGAGAAGGGGTGTGCCCCTTCCGGTGAGGTGATTGGGCGTCATGTTGATCCGCCTGTCCGTATGCCACCAGGGGCTCTTGGGACTTGGGGCTAGGGATCGCCGTTGACTTGATGGGGGTCGCGGCCATAGCCGTCGATCGCGCGGGCGACACCGAGTAGCTCCGGCCACAACGCCGGACACCGGAACTCTGCTGCTCCCCTCCCTCTCCCCCAAGTCGTTTCGGCGCGACGCTCAGAGGGTGTCGGCTGCTGGGTGGTGTCCGCGCCCCAATGTGTCAACGGACCGTGACCTTTGCGTCATTGCCCGGTGGGACGGCTGGGCACTAGGCTTCACTTCATGACCGCCCCGATCGAGAGGGGCCCTGCGCGTCAGATCGCGGATGGGGCGACCTCTCCCACGGTGCGGAACGGGAAGCGTCCGCCGGCGAGCTCGAAGCCCATACGCGTTGGGGACCGGCGGCAGAGCGCTTCTGGTCGGAACGGATCTTCCGCCCTGCCGCACGCCGGAGTCACCCTCCTCAACCTCTCCGAGCACGAGCTGCTGAGGGCCGCCGTGACGGGTTCTCCCACCGCTCTGGTGGTGGCAGATCTCAACGGAATCGCGCTGCTCTGGAACCCTGCCTCGGAGCGCCTGTTCGGATGGAGCGCGGCCGAAGTCATCGGCCGTCCGCTCCAGAGCATAGAATTCAGTTCCCGCGAGGAGATCCTGGCACGCACGCTGAGCAGCGCTTCAGTGGTGGAGCACGAGACCCAGCGGCGCCACCGGGACGGCCGCCTGATCGACGTGGCCATCTCCACTGTGTCGCTGCGCGATCCCGGAGGCCGGACCGTTGCCGTGCTGCGGATATTCCGGGACATCCGCGAGCGCAAGAAGATTGAGGCCGAGTTGCTCTCGCTGGCCCGGCACGACGAGCTTACGGGTCTCCTCAATTGGCGAGGGCTGAGGGAGGCGATGAGCGAGCTGTCGGCGCGCCATGACGGCGCCATCGGGGCCATGGCGGCCTTCAACCTACGCCGCCTGCCGGATGTGACCGACTTGTTCGGCCTGGCCGCCAAGGACGAGGTGCTGCGCACTTTCGCCAGGCGAATGGCCCGAGGGGCTCGCCCGAGCGACTTGGTGGCCCGTCTCGACGGGGCCATCTTCGCGCTGGCGATGCCGGAGACCGCGGTCGGGAATATCGAGGCCACAGTCGCCAGGGTGCTCGGCCGCCTGGGGAGCCGCTATTCGGTCGGCGGCCGCGCATGGATCGGGCAGGTGACCGTGGGCGTCGCCATCTGCTCGGACTGGGGGGTTCCCGACGAGCTTATCCGGCGGGCGTCGGACGCCCTGCATCAGGCCAGGCTCGGCCCCCCGGGGCGCATCCAAGTCATCCCGGCCGAGTTTGATCTGGCGTTTGAGGCGCGGGTCGAGCTGGCGGATCAGCTTGCCGGCGCCACCGACCGAGGGGAGCTGAGGCTCGACTTCCAGCCCATCGTGTCCGTCGCCTCCGGACGCATCACCAGCGTGGAGGCATTGGTCCGCTGGGAGCACCCCAACCAGGGCTTGCTCGGCCCTGACCAGTTTATCTCTCTGGCCGAGGAGACGGGGAGCATCTCCGAGATCGGGGGCTGGGTTCTGCAACAGGCGTGCCGAACTCTGGCCGACTGGACGGCGGATGATCCGGCTGCCGCGGAGTTGAGCGTCTCCGTCAACCTCTCGACCGTCCAGTTGCTGGACCCAGGCCTGGTGGCTCAAGTGGCGAAGGCCATCACCGACTATGGCCTGGCTCCTGATCAGGTCTGCCTGGAGGTCACCGAGAGCGTCTTGAGCACGGACCCGGAGGGCGCTACAGTGATGCTAGACCGGTTGCACGCGCTCGGGGTGGGCCTGGCCATCGACGACTTTGGAACCGGCAACTCCTCGCTCACCGCTCTCCAACGCTTCCCCTTTCAGGTTCTCAAGATCGACCGGTCCTTCGTCAGCGGGATCAGAGTCCGGCCCCAGGACAGCACGATCGTGGCCGCCACTCTGGCGCTGGCCCATGGCCTCGGCGTCACCGTGGTGGCTGAAGGCGTTGAGACCATGGAGCAGGTTGACTTTCTCACCCGGAACGGGTGCGAGGAGCTGCAGGGCTATCTCCTGGGCCGGCCTGCACCATCAAGCGAGATCCTCGGGCTGCTGTCCCGGCGGCTCCTGCCGGAGCGGCACGCTCCACAGGGCGAAAACTCCAGAAGGCCGGGCCAGTACAGGAACGTGATCCACGCCGCCGACCTCGCCGATCAACCGGTGATGGTCAGCTTGGGTCTAGCGCTCCGCCCAATTCTGGAGGAGCTGCAGGAGCGTACCGGCCTCGAGTCGGTTTACCTCACCAGGATTGACTGGGAAGGAGCTGAGCAGGAGATCCTGATCGCTGCCAACCGTGGGGATCTGATCATCCCCGAGGGTCTGGTAATTGCGTGGTCAGACACCCTCTGCCGCCGTTCCCTCGAGGCGGGGCAGCCCTGGGCGTCGAATGTACCGGACGTCTGGCCGGACAGCACGGCAGCGCGCGACCTCGGGATCGTGACCTACGCCAGCGTTCCTGTGACCCTGTCGTCGCAAGTGGTCTACGGCACCCTGTGTGGCGCCAGCCGCCGCCACGTTCCTGAGGACCCGGCGGTGATGGCGCTGATGGGGATGGTCGCCCGCATGATCGCGGCATTGGTTGTCGGGCAGCGGGACCAGCCCAAGGGTTCACCGCAGGGTCGACGGTCACGGAACGGACCCCGGCAGCACCATGACGTGCTCAGCCCGCCATAGGGACAGCACGTGACCTGGATGCCCGACAGGACGCGCCGCTTCGCTAGGCTGCGGCGACCATCTGGCTGGCCCATGGGCTCTGGCTCGCGGTGGTCGCCGAGGGGGCGGATACAAGTCACAAGCAAACTTCCCCAGCACCCCCACACAGGGTGATCATTTTCCCAGTCATCGATGTCCGTCGGGCAAGGGGGTGAGTGGAATGACACATGGTCGCGGAATCCGCAAGATCCCGCCGAATATCGGACAAAGCTCTGGACTGATGGTATTTCCAGAAAAGTGGGACGGCAGGAGTCTCGGTGCCACCCAACCGGGAGAGCTTGTTGGAGGGGAGTGCGGCATAGGCAACGCGGGTCTCCGGTCGCATATCCACGCGGAGCGGCTAGCTCTCGCCGCAGACCTGGACTTGTACGAAGACCAGCGGTGGCTGACACGATCGCTTTGTGCGTTCGGGACGGTGAGAGATGGGGCCAACTGGTGGCCACGGCAAGGGTGACGCCACCCAAGTTCGTCCCTTGCCGAGCCGTCGGGGGGTTCTAGTTCGACGTGAGGGCTGCTCGGGACGTCGTCAGAGAAAGTACAGTGTTTCCGACAGCGAGGCCGACCAACTTGCAGGCGGTGCTCGACGCCACCACGCATCTCCGGGGACCCATCACCGCAACGCGTGGAGGAGCGGTCCACCATGGCGAGTATATCCTTGGGCTGCTGGGGCTAAGGCTTATCTACCCGACCGCGACCCATCGCACCGCGGCGGATTTTTTTGGGCCCTGGAGGCGGCAGTTGGGCAGCCAACGGAGAATCGATGAACTCACGCACCAGGCCTGGGAGGCCAACCGGTGGACGGCGCCATCCTGTGTGGGTCAGCACTAGATGGTGCCTCGAGTGAAGGTTCGTGTGGAGACGCTGATCCGGGCGGCGGCGGGCTACCCCGGAGCGTACGAAGAGTTCCCCTGGGGCGAGCCTGTCGCCAAGGTGAACAAGAAAATCTTCGCCTGCCTGGGCCTCAGTGGCCGGGCCGGGGTCGAGGTCGCGGTCGCGTTCAAGCTTCCGCGTTCTGCTCCCCACGCTCCGTCCTTGGATTCCACTGAACCGACCAGCCACGGTCTCGGGAAATCCTGCTGGGTCACCGTCCATCTCGACCACCCGGCTTGTCCCGACCAGGGGACCCTTCTCGACTGGCTCGACGAGAGCTACCGCGCGATCGCTCCGGCCTACCTGGTCCGCCAACTCGAGGGGCTCGTGGCGCAGGATCCGCTCGCCGAGTCTGCCGAGCCGTGATCTAATCCAGCGGTGCCGGGGTTTTCCAGAGCTGCGTTGTCGGAGGCGGCGCGCCGATTGGCCGCAGCCGGTTGCGTGTTCGCCGAAGAGGAGGCCGGGGAACTCGCCCAAGTCGCTGTCGACGACGAGTCCAGGTTGTCGGCGATGGTCGAGCGACGGTCGACCGGCGAGCCGCTCGCCTGGATCACTGGGACCGCAGAGTTCTGTGGCTGCTCTCTGCTCATCGCCCCGGGCGTGTTCGTCCCGAGGACACAGAGCGAGCCCCTGGCGCGACGGGCAGCTGAACTACTTCCCGAAAATGGCCGGGCCATTGACCTGGGTACCGGGTGTGGGGCGATCGCACGCGCGCTGCTCGATGCTCGGCCCAACGCCTCCATTCTGGGCACCGAAAGCGATCCGACAGCTGCTCGGTGCGCTCGCCGCAACGGTATTACAGTCGCGGAGGGTGACCTCTTTGAGGCGGTACCAGAATCGTGGAAGGGTACGATCGATCTGGTGATCGCCGTCCTTCCGTACGTTCCCACCGACGAGCTCGTCTACCTCCCCCGTGACGTCCGGGCGTTCGAACCACCGTCAGCCCTCGACGGCGGTCCCGACGGCCTGGTGGTGCTTCGGCGGGCGGTGGGCCAAGCCAGCGAATGGCTCCGGGACGGGGGCCACCTGCTCGTGGAGATCGGCGGTGACCAGTCGGGCTCGCTGATCCCGTTCCTCGAGGCGTCACGATTCGAATTCGATCGGATCTTGGTCGACGAGGACGGAGATCGTAGGGGGATCGAGGCCACTGCGGTAGCTTCGCTCCCCCGTCCCGCAAGCAACCCCTGGCGGAAGCCGGACCAATTCCAGTAGGGGGTCGGCCCGTGACTGGAGCTGGGTGATCACGGTCCCCATGCGCGCACCCGGCGGTCACCAAATCGGCACCTGTTATCGAGGAGCCAGTCGAGCCGTGCTAGCTGTTTCCCCCATGGCCGCTGCAGCAGCGAAAACGAACGTGTCTCAGGCTCACCTTCACCTGCCCGGGACAGGCACTGCGGGACGGGAACGGGGTTGCCCCAGGAGGGTTTAACCTGTTCCGCGAGGGCGCCGTCGGCCGCCCAGCCCTTTTCGGCCCGGGCCGGATCGGCAGCTGCACCGGACTGCGATGCGACTGCGCCGGGGGACGACCGACTTTTGGCGTTGCGCCTCGACCGCGGTCCCCGAGCGGTCGGGGGTGCTGCGTCATCCCGAGGTGACTGCCTTCCTCCCCTACCCCCGCCTTCCTCCGGTCGCTCCAGTGTCGGTGCGTGATGACTTGGCTCCCGGGGGATTCGCACCGGGACCATCGGGTCGGGGCGCGGCGGGCTTGTGGCGCAGCGCCCGCTCGCGGAGGGCGTGCACCTGCCGACGCAGGTTGCCGCCGTCAACGATCATCTTGGTGATCCGCTTGCGGTCCCGACGGCGGATCCGCCCGCGCTCCCCGGGGTTGAGCTCATCCATCTCCAGATCGTATCCATTGGGCTGCCTGCGCGGTTCCAGTAGCCGCCCCGCCCAGACACGCGGATGCTTCCGTACGACGTTGGGGCGAGGGCACAGCCCCTGCACGCAGCCGCTGGCCTTCGGTCCGGTCGGGCGACCCGAGCTGGAGTCGCCAACACGGCATCGGTATGAGCTCAGGTCACCGTGCGGGTGGGGCGGATCAGGAAGATCCAGACGTCCCAGATGACGTGGCTGGCCACCAGCGCCGGCATGGGTACACCGGCCGCCGCCAGCCCCGACCATCCCGCGCCGGCGATCGTCGCGGCCCCCACCAAGGTGGGATTGCCGGTGCAGATGTGGGCACCGCCGTACATGGCGGCGGAGATCGCCGCCGCCTGGGTCCGGCCATAGCGCTCAGCAAGGGTTTCTTGGACCAGCCCGCGCCAGAAGAGTTCCTCCGCGGGCGCGATCACCAGAGCCAGTCGGAGCGCTATCTCGGCGCGGGGGCGGAGCCGGCGAAGCTCATATATGTTGCCGATGTCCTGATCCCCATGGGGCATCACCACCCGGGCGGCTCGGTCGCCCACGGCGAACACCGCGTAAAGGCCGGCCGCGATCGCCGCGCCGAGTGCCAAATCGCTCCTCCTCGGCCGCTGCTGGCGCAGCTCTCGCCGGCCGAGCAGTGAGCTGGCACCCAATACGGCGGCGGTTTCCGTCATCCGCTGCCAAAAGCGCGACCGGGGACCCCGAAAGGTGGCGGCGAACGCCAAGTAGGCGACTACGGAGCTCCCTAGCACCAGCTGGGATTGTGGTCGCTGGGGCAGACGAATCCTCATCCCCTCAGCCGCCCGGGTGCCAGGCGACGCTGAGGGCGATGCCGACAACCAGCAGCAGTCCGAAGCTGGCGTGAAGTTGCGCGGTTTCCAGATCGATCATGGCAATCGCCCGCTGCTGTCCGGCGGCGCCCAGCTGGGAGGCGTTGAGGGCTCGCACCAGTAGGGGCAAAGAGAACAGGGCCAAGAGGCTGAGGCGGGGCAGTAGCCCCACCGCGACGGTCGCGCCCAGGGCCACGAAAGCGCCCACCAAGAGCACCACGTATAGGTTGTGGGCGACCCGTCGACCGGCCCTGATTGAGACCGTGCTGATCCCGGCACGAGCGTCCTCGCCGATGTCTCTCCACTCGTTGCCGTGGAGGATCGCCGTCACCAGGAGACCGATCGGTAGACTCACCGCCGCGGCCGCCCAAGTGAGCTGTCCGGTGATGGTGAAGTAGGCGCCGAGCACCATGAGCGGTCCCATCAGCAGGAAGACCAGTGGCAACCCCGCGGCCCGGTACTTGTACTGCAGTGGCGGGGCGGTGTATCCCCACCCGCCGATCAGGCCGATGGCGCCGATGACGGCCAGGGGCCAACCGCGAGTAAGGATCAGCGCCACGCCGATCAGCGCGGCGATCAGGAAGGCGGTGCCCGCAAGCACGAACGCTTCCCGTTCTCGGACCCGGCCGCTGAGCAGCGCCTGGCTGGCCCGTGGCGAGGTGATGGCGTCGATTCCCATCCGGACGTCATAGATCTCGTTGATCACGTTGGTACCCACCTGGAGCAGGACGGCGCCCACCAGCACCAGACCAAAGAGCGGCCAGCTGAACTGATGCTGGACCGCAGCCAGGGATGCCGCCGTCGAGACCGGCACGATCGAGGCGGTGAGGGCGAACGGTCGGGTGATCTCCACCCAGCCTCGGGCCCGCCGCAGCAGACCGATCCGATCGGTGGATTCGGCCGCGCGCTGCCGCCTGATCCCCCGGACGCGATCCACCGCGCCGCCGGCACCGTATAGCGCCGCCGCCTCGATGACGGCCTCCACCTGGGCGTCCTCTTGGACCACCGGCTGAAGGATGGGCAGATCCATCCCGACTTCCCGGAACCGCTCGGCTTTGGCCGCCACCTCTTCGCGCGTTCCACAGAGCAGGAAGGCGTCCACGAGCTCATCCGGGATGAGCTGGGCAGCCCGGTGATAGTCCTCCGCTTTCCAGGCGGCCAAGATCGGCTGGCGCAGGTCGGGGTCCATTCCCGCCCGGCGCATGGCGAGGTCGGTTTGCACCGCCAGCATGTAGATGGCGAACGGCTCCCGTTTGGCTCGATCCAACGCCGCCCGGCGACTGCCGTCGATCAGGGAGAGAAGGTATCCCCCGATCGTCACCGACGAGGGGTCCCGTCCGGCTGCCACGGCCGACTGCCTGATTCGTTGGGCCGCCAGCGCCACGGACTCCAAGGGCTCCGCCGGCCGGGCCAGGTAACCGTCAGCGGTGCGTCCGGCCAGCTCGTGGAACTCCCTCCGATAGCCAGCCACCCAAATTGGCACCTGGTGCACCGGGGGAAACATGGGCTCGATCTCGGGCACTCCCGGCAGACCCAGCGCCAACCGCTCACCGCGCCACAGCTGACGCAGTTCGCCAACTGTCTGCTCCACCTTGGCGATCGCCGACTCGGGTTGGTAAGGGATCCCCATCTGGGCCAGGCGCAGGGGGAGGGCGGTGCCCAGAGCTAGGGTGATCCGCCCGGGGGCCAGATCGTCAAGGGCGCTCACCGTCATCGCCAGCACCACCTGGTTTCTCGTGTTGGGGTTGAGCGCCCCCAGACAGACCCGGATTCGCGGAACCGTGGTGGCGACGGCGGTGGCGTAGGTGACCGCATCCCGAGCGAAGTAGGACTCGTGGAACCAGACCGACTCCAGGCCCGCCCGCTCCGCCAGCTCAGCCTGGCCCACGGCGTCGCGCACGTCGCCTTGGGCGTTGAGCCCCAGCCCGACCGCGCGCGCCAGAGAGGGCATTGCCAACCTCCTCGCCGAGTCGTCACGGGCCCACGGGGGCCCTGCGTGCCATCCCGCCCCGAGGTAGGTTAGCCGGTACCGTTCTCCGGCGGGCGGAGCCAGGCGCGATGCCCGGGCCCCTGGCGACCGGTAGCGCTCACCGGGGAGTCAGCACGACCAGGGGCAGGGGCCGCTTGGTCAGGGCCTGGTAGCCCTCGTAGCGGTGGTGGTTGTGCTGGTTCACCAGGCTCCAGAGGCGCGCGTACTCCTCGTCACCAGGCCTCAGAACCATCGCGCGTGCACTCTGCCGGTGGCGGGCGACCTGGACCTGCACCTCGGGGCGAGCCAGCAGGTTGCTCAGCCAGGCGGGCGGCTGGTCCGATCCGCCATTGGAGGCGACGAGGACAAAGTTGGCGGCATCCCGAGCGTAGACCAGGGCGCTGGTGCGGCGGGTGCCGCTGCGCCTGCCGGTGGTCTCCAGCAGGAGCGTTGAGACTCCGATCACGTGGTGACCAACCAGGCCACGCGACCGCTGATACACCCAGCTGTGGAAGTCAAGAAACCGCTGCTGCAGATTGGTGGTCATCGCCACTGGCGAGTCATTATGGCTCCCAGCTTCTCCCGTCAGGCTCATCTCGGTCTATAAAGATCACCAGGGCGCTTCGATCGTCTCGCTTGCGCGCGATCTCCAGCAGCCGCTCTGCGGCCGACTGCGGGTCATCGGTTTGAATCGCCGAGGTGAGCTCTCCTGCCGTGAGGAGATCGGGTCGGAAATCGCCGGTTACCCCGTCGGTCACCAGCACCAGCTTGTCGCCCGCCCCGAGTGAGATCGCTCCGTGCTGGGCGACCACCGGCGAATCAAAGCGATCCGGACCCTCGCCGAGGGCGTTGAACAGAATGTTGCCCTCGCCTTCGTCCGTGGTCACCTGAGTGAGGGAGGCCGCCTGAGCCGGCTGGTGGTAGAGCCGCGAGTCGCCCACTGACACGTACCAGAGCACGGGGCCCGCCACCCAGACCACGGCGGCGGTAGTGGCGCCCAAAGCCCGCTCCCTGATCAGCGTTTCCGCCTGCTCGCAGCCAGCCACCAGCGCCTCACCCGGCGGCCGATCGCCGACCCGGCAGACCGTCCCGATCACTTCGGCGGCGACCTGCGCGGCCTCGCCGCTTCTGGCGAAGGCACCGACCCCGTCGAAGACTCCGAATAGTCCGAGCTCGAGTTCGACCAGGGATCGGTCCTGGTGGTGCAGCGCAGCAGCCGCAAGTCCCACCCGCCAACTGAGCGAGATCTCTGCGTCGCGGAGCACTTGGCTGGGGGCGTTGAGCGGATCGCGCACGGCCCTGCCGGGGTACCGCTCCCCGGGTAAGGTCACGCCTTGACGGCGATGAAAACGCAGTCGTGGCGCCGGGCGCTGCATTGACAGGGCTGGTCCGGCGCGGTCACGGGATCGGCCAGTCCGAGATTTGCGCCCACGTAGATCGGCACGCTGGCTTGATCCACCGAGCCCAAATCCCCACCTGTCTCCTCCCCACTGACGCTCCGGAAATGAGAAGCCGGTCGTCGTCCCTGGCCGGGCGCGTCGCCGCGAAGCGCAGAGATGTCTCCAAGGCGAGTCGGAGCACTGAGTGAACTACCAACCTCATTCCGCCGTCGGAAGGTGCCAGTACATGGTCTGGATCCCCACCCGTCCCGGTCCACGGAAACGGTTGAATACGAGCTCGCCTACCCCGGCGAAGAGCCCGGTGCGGAGGCCGTAGACCGCAGGCCGCATCCGGACATCGGGATCCATGTAGACCCACCCCCCCGGCTCCACGTCGATCTCTTCTCCCTCTTCCAGGACCTTCTCGAAGACGTTGCCGAAGCCGTGCAACCAGACGACGCCGTCGCCGTCGCGGGCCTCGAAGCGGTCCACCCAGAATCCGCTGTTGCCGAAGAGGTTGTTGCTCAGTCCACGCAGGTGGCTGGTGCTGTAGCGGACCGATCCGGTGGCGGCTAAGAACTGGTGCTCGCGGGCCAGGATGGTCGCGCCGCGGGGGAGCTCGAGCGGGAATACATGCCCCGGAGCGTCCCTAGAAAAGGCGATGTCGCCCCGACCCTTGGCTTCGGTGAGGAAGAGCTGTCGCCCCGCGACGAGCCGGCGGACCACTCCTTTGACCGCCTTCAGCTTGATGGTGACCGCGGGTTCCTTCCAGAGCACAACATGGTGCTCGAAGTAGACCGGCATCGAGCCATCCAGGCTGCAGTGGAGCATCGGCACCAGCTCGCCCTCGATCAAATATGAGATCCCGGGGGCGAGGCCTTCGCGGATGCTGGTGGGGAGGATCTGGGGCGGGTTCAGGTTGACCGTACTCCGGTTTGCAGCAGTAGCCCTGATTTGGTCCGCCGTCCCGCCGCTGCGGTGCCGGTCAGGGAGCCGGCCGCAGCACCAGCTTGACGTGGGGAGAGGCGGCTTGTCGCTTCCAGGCCTTGGCGATCTCGCTCAGCGGCAGCTCCTCGGTCGCGAACCGGATCCGGCCTGCGACAGCATGGTCCGCCAGCTCGCGGAAGGCCTGCGCCCGCAACTCCCAGCTGGTGTTGGGATTGGTATGGCCGATGATCGTCAGCTGGCGTCCGCGCACGATCGATGATTTGAGCGTGGCGTCGTCGCCCGCACTTTGGCCCACGTTGATGATCCTGGCCGAGGGGCCGACCGCTCCCAGCGCCGCCTCCAGCGGTAGTCCCCAGACCGGGTCGAAGACCACATCGAGCGGTCCTCGGGCCGCGGCCGCGAATTCGTCCCGCAGCTGGTCCGCATTCTGTCCGGAGATGGCCACCACTGCGTCGGCGCCCAGCTCCAGCGTGTGAGTGAGCACCTGCAGATTCCGCCCCGCTGCCACGATCCGCCCAGCGCCGAGCAACTTGGCGATCTGGACTGCCACCTGACCGACGATGCCGGTGGCTCCCAGGATCAGCACCCGCTCGCCGCGTTGCAGCTGGACCTTGTCCACCAGGGGGATCCAGGCCGCCATCCCGGCCACCCCCAGTCCGGCGGCGGTCACCTCCGGAAGTTTGTCGGGCAAGGGGAGGCAGGTGGCCGCGTCGACCGTGACCCACTCCGCAAGCCCTCCGCCGGAGCTGCCCCCGGCCTGGAAACGGACCCGCTTGCCCTTCAGGTCGGCTGCGCCCACAACGACGATCCCCACCCCCTCGGAGCCCGGGACGTAGGGAACCGACGGAACCACGCCTTGGTGGCCGCCCGTGGCGAGCCGGAGATCGACCGGGTTGAGCGCAGCTGCCAGCACCCGCACCAGCGCCTGCCCCGGTCCGGCGATTGGTCGAGCGGTCTCACCGTAGGTGGGGCCCTTCCCCAGCTGATCGATGACCGCCGCTCGCATGGTGGATTCGTTCACTGGCTTCGAATATCAGAGCTGGACTGTGGGGAGCCCGCCGCTGGCGATCACCAAGCCCACCCACATCCCCTTCGCCGCGTGACCGGGGACGAGGCAGGAAACCCGATAGCTCCCCGACTGGTTGGCCACGAAGGTGAAGGAGACGGTTTGGCCGGGGGCCGTGCCATCGAGGGGGGTCGGAGTTTCGGCGCCGGGGAAGACGGGGGTGGTCCCGGTCGCCGTCACCACCGCCGCGGAGTGGTTGATGCTGCCCTGGTTGCTGAAGTCGACGGTGACTTTCCACCCGACGGGGACGGTGACGGTCATCGCTCCTTTGTCATATCCATCGAAATTGAGGCCGAGGTTCACCGCCGGGGCGCCGGCGATCAACCTCCAGGTCACCGTCTTACTGGCCTCGTCGTAGGAGACCCACTGATCGAGGGTCACGCTGGCAGGGGTGATCGATGGGGTCGGGGTGACTTTAGGCGTGGGAGTCGGCGAGGACGCCGCCGCCGTCCGGGGGATCAGGAAGCCAGGCTGGAGGGAGACCGGACCATCCACCGTCACGGTGACCATCCGGGATGGGCTGGTCGCCCCGGGCAACGTCCAGTGGGTGAAGGGGTGGAGCGAGGGGTCGGAGGCGGTGGCCGCCAGGGTCGCCTGGTCACCACAACTGACGGCGATGGTGTTGATGTTGCGGGCGAACTGGTAGCTGCGGCGTCCCACCGTTGCCACCACGCTGCCCAGCAGCGTCCTACCGGAGCTGGGGATCAGGACCGTGACCGAGCAGCCCACCCCGGGGTCGGCGCTGCTGAGAGGGGTGCCGCCGCAACCGGCCAGCGTGGCCGCCAGGCCCAACCCCAGCCCCCATCCCAGCGTCCTGCGAGGGTTCCATTGGCGGCGACCGGTTCTGGTTCGGACGAGGGCTCGGACAGCACCTTGCATTCCGATCAGGGTAAAGGATGGCGCGGAGCCTCCCCGACCGGTCCGCTGCATCGGGAATGCCAATCGCGGGTCGGCGCGCTACCGTAGTGACCGGTGAGTGCGATCAACGAGCTCGCGGTCAAGGAAACCGGCGCCGCCCGCAGCACAAGCGACCGCCGCGACCGTCCCTGGCAGGTGGTCGTCTGGAATGACCCGGTCACCCTGATGAGCTATGTCGTCTTCGTCTTCCGCCGCCTGTTCGGGTACGACCTGACCACGGCCACCCGCCTCATGCTTCAGGTCCACAACGAGGGTAAGGCGGTGGTCGCCACCGAACCGCGGGAGCGCGCCGAAGTGGCCGTGGCCCAGCTCCACGCCCACGGCCTGCAGGCGACCTTGGCCCGCGACTGAGCTTGGCCCAGATCAGCCGGCAGGGCGAGCTCGTCTATCTGCGGATGAGCCGGGGCGAGCGGCGAGCGCTGCGGCAGATCCTCGAGCGGTTGGAGCCGCTGATCGACCACTCCCGCTGGGCCCACCCCCGCGCCTATCAGGAGGATGAGGATGAGGCGGAGTTCCAGCGGCTGGTGGGCACCGATCTGGCCGATTCTCGAGCCGCCGACCTGACCCAGGTTCGCGAAGCGCTGGAGGGAGAGGCGCGGATCCTGCTCTCGTCGGACCAGGCGATGGCCTGGCTGCGGGCGCTGAACCTGCTCCGGCTGGCGCTGGCCGAGCGTCTCGAGATCACGGCCGACGGCTGGGAGGAGAAATACACCGTCCAGGAGCATCGGCGTCCACCCTTGGCGACGCTGCATCTGCTGAGCTGGGTTCAGGAGGGCCTGGTGGAGGCGCTCAGCGTCGACTGAGCGGGGCCTCCAAGAGGTCAGCCGGCCGAGCCCGCCCAGAGCTCGGCCATCCACCGTTCCACGTCTTCGGGGGCTGACGGTAGCCCGGCACTCAGGACCCGGTGACCGTCCTCGGTCACCAGCAGATCGTCCTCAATCCGAACGCCGATGCCCCGGAGCTCCTCGGGCACAGTCAGGTCGTGAGACTGGAAGTAGAGCCCCGGCTCCACGGTCAGCACCATCCCCGGTCGCAATTTGCCTTGGCGGTAGTTCTCGGCGCGCGCCTTGGCGCAGTCGTGAACGTCCAGTCCCAGCATGTGGCTGACCGAGTGCAGGGTGTAGCGTCGGTGCAGTTGGCTGTCCGGATGCACCGACTCCTGAGCGCTGACCGGGAGCAAGCCCAGCTCCTCCAGCCCGGCCGCCAGCACTCGCATGGCGGCCCGGTTGGGGGCGTCAAAATCGTTCCCGGGTTTGACCTCGGCGAATCCCGCTTGCTGGGCGTCGTACACCAGCTGATAGACGCGCCGCTGGGTCGGGGTGAAGTGGCCATCGACCGGCATCGTCCGGGTCACGTCGGCCGTGTAGTAGCGGTTGGTCTCCACTCCGGCGTCTAGGAGCAGGAGCTCGCCCCGGCGGAGCTCGCCAGTGTTCTGAGACCAGTGCAGGATCGTCCCATGACTCCCGGCGGCGGCGATCGTCGGGTAGCCGGTGTCATTCCCAGCCGACCGTGCCCGAGCGAAGAAGGCCACCTCCACATCCCGCTCCGTCCGTGCCTGGGGCAGGGCCCGGACCACATCTTCGAAGCCCTGCCGGGTGAGCTCGCAGGCCTCCTCCAGGTACTCGATCTCGGCCGAGTCCTTGATCAGTCTCATCTCGGAGAGGCGGCTCACCAGCTGGTCGTCGGGCCCAGCCAGGTCGGATACCAGCCGGTCCACGGTGGCGTCGACGCCGCGCAGGGCAACCCCGCGGTCGTAGGGGGAGATGGCCCGGGGGAGTTCAGAGATCGGCCGCGCCGAGATGCCGAGCCGGCTCTCAGTACCGCTCACCCCGCGTCCCGGACCCACCCAGAAGACCCCCTTCACCCGGTCGGTGAAGAAGTCGCTCTTGGTGAAATCCGCAGCGGGCTCGGTGAAGATGCTCGCCCGGTGGCCGCCGCCGGGCAGCGGTTCCATCACCAGCACCTCATCCGGCTCCGCCTCGCCGACCAGGTAGAGGTAGTCGGTGGTGGCCCGGAAGGGATAGGTGGTGTCGTTGGCCCGGATCTTCTCCATCCCTGCGGGCACCACGATCAACATCCCCGGGAAGCTCTGCGAAACCTCCTCGCGGCGGGCCCGGTAGCTCGCTGCCCCGCTGATCAAGGGCGCGACCTCGGAGCCGGGCGAGTCCCAGCCTTGGGTCATGAATTCCACCAGAGCCGGGGTCGGGGGGTGGTCGTGGGAGGCACGGGCGCGGTCCTGCCCAGGGGTCCCTCCTTCGGGGCGATGTTCCGATCTCATCACCGCGCGATCTTATCGAAGCCTCTGACCGGCACCCGGGCTATCGCCGAGCGAATGGGCGGCCGGCGCCAGCTTGCCGCTACCTTGTAACCGTGCGCGCCGTCGAGCGGTTCAGCGTTGAGCAGTCATCCGCCCCGGCTGGACCCCTGGCCCCGGGATCGATGCCGCGGGTCGCCTACTTCTCGCCCGAGTTCGGGGTCAGTGAGTCGATACCCCAGTACTCGGGTGGGCTGGGGGTGCTCGCCGGTGACTATCTGCGAGTGTGTTCCGACGAGGGGTGGCCCCTGGTCGGGGTGGGGCTCTTCTACCACCAGGGCTATTTCCACCAGCAACTCGACCCGAGCGGCTGGCAGCAAGAGAGCTACCTGGAACAGGATCCCGGCGAACTGGGACTGGTGCCGGTTGGAGACCGACCCCTGGAGCTGGACCTGGGAGGCCAGCTGCTGCGGGCGAGGGTATGGCGCCAACAGGTCGATCGGGTGCCGATCTACCTGCTGGACGCCACCGGGGTCGGCAACTCCGAAGATCTGAGCCGGACCACCGACCGGCTCTACGGCGGTGACATCGAGCACCGCCTGCTCCAGGAGATCCTGCTGGGGATGGGTGGGGTCCAGGCGCTGGAGCTCGCGGGCGAGCTCCCGCTGCTCTTCCACAGTAATGAGGGTCACGCCGGATTCCTCGTGCTCGAGCGGATCCGCCGGCTGGTCGAGGCCGAGGGCCTGCAGTTCGACGAGGCGGTCGAAGCGGCGCGGGCCGCGACCATCTTCACCACCCACACCCCGGTGCCGGCGGGGATCGACCGATTTTCGCGAGAGCTGATGGCCCGTTACTTTCAGGGCTGGTGCGATGCCGTCGGAGTGCCCCTGGACCGCTTGATGGAGCTGGGGCACTTTCCGGGTCAGGCAGCGGAAGACCCGTTCAATATGGCGGTGATGGGGCTGCGGCTATCCGGTCGGGCCAACGCCGTCTCCCAGCTCCACAGCTCGGTCAGTCGGCGGATGTTCGCCGGGCTCTGGCCCGACCTGCTGCCGGACGAGGTGCCGATCAGGGCGATCACCAACGGGGTCCACGCCAAGAACTGGAGCTCTCCGGAGATGCGCCACCTGCTGGAGCGCTACCTCGGTCCGCGCTGGGACGTCCACGGCGCCGTCGACTGGCGGCGACTGAAGGCCGCATCTGACCAAGAGATCTGGGAGGCTCGTCAGCCCGGCCGGCTCCGCCTGATCGCCGGGGTAAGAGAACGACTGGAGTGGGCGGAGCGACGGCGCGGCGCCTCCGAGCAGGATTCGTCGTGGACCAGGGAAGCACTTCAACCGGGCGCGCTGACCATCGGTTTCGCCAGGCGGGTGGCGGAATACAAGCGGGCACTGCTGCTCTTTTCGCAGCCGGAGCGGCTCGCCCGCCTGCTCCTGGATCGGGCCAGGCCGGTTCAACTGGTGATCGCGGGCAAGGCCCACCCCCAAGACCAACCGGGCAAGCAAATAATCCAGGAGCTCTGCCGGGCCGCTCAGACTCCCGAGCTCAGGTTGTCGGTGGTCTTCCTGGAGGATTACGACATTGGCTTGGCGCGGCTGCTCTACCAGGGCTCTGACCTTTGGCTCAACACCCCCAGGCGTCCGATGGAGGCCTGCGGGACCAGTGGCCAGAAGGCGCTCCTGAGCGGCGCCCTCAACTGCTCCATACTCGATGGCTGGTGGGACGAAGGGTGGGACGGGGAGTCAGGCTTCGCGATCCCGTCCTTTGAAGAGGTGGACGACCAGGACGAGCGTGACCGGCTGGAGGCGGACGGTCTTTTCGAACTTCTGGAGCGGGAGGTAATCCCCACCTTCTTCCGCCGGAATGAGGCGGGGTTGCCCCATCGCTGGCTGGCCAAGGTCCGGCACTCTCTGGAAACGCTCGGGCCGTGGGTGCTGGGATCGCGCATGGTGGCCGACTACGTCCGCTACCTGTACCAGCCGGCGGTCGACGCCGCGGTGTTCACCCCCCAGGACCGCCACCAGATCGCCCGGGAACGGTCCGCCTGGTGGGCTCGGGTCCGCCGCGACTTCCCTGGGGCCCGGGTTTCTGCTCGGGCGATCTCACCCGCGGGTGACGGGGAGCCCGACGCGGAGGGAGAGGAGAAGGTCGTCGAGGCGCTGGTGGAGCTGGGCCCGCTCTCTTCCCAGGACATCCAGGTCGAGCTCTTGCACGGACCGATCGGCGCCGACGGGCGGCTGGTCCTGCCCAGCGTCGCCCCGATGGTGGAGGACCAACCGCATTCCAACGGCAGCCACCGCTACCTCGGAACTCTGGTTCTCGGCACGCCGGGCGAGTATGGCTTCACTGTCCGGCTGCTGCCCAACCCACCCAGCCGCGACCCGCTTCCCGCCGAGACCCCAGTGAGCTGGGCGGAGCCTGCCCGGCGCCCCCGGTGAGCCGGGCGGTGCAGCCATGACGCTCGAGGCACCGGCCTCAGTCGTGTCCGGGTCAGGCGAGGAGCAGGTCGAGCTTTACGTCCGCACCTATCTCTCGATCCTGCGATCCTCCGGCGAGATCCGACTCCAGGCCCTCGAGCGATCTCATCTGGGCATGGAGTCCTCCCTCCACCCGCTGGGCGCCCGGGAGGAGCTCGACAGCGGAGCGCTGCTCTATGCCCTGCACCGGTTGCCCCCGGTTGTCCTGGAGTTGGAGCACGTTCGCTTGGGCCAGTCGCCGGACCAGCTTTTGCGCTTCGGCGGCTCTGATCCAGCGGAGTGGGTCCCGGTCGTCGCCCCGGGAAGACGCCGGCGCTGGTGGTGGAACCCGTCCCTGCGCACCCTGGCGGTGGCCCTGGCCAGCAGCTCTGATCTGGACGACCTGGTCCCGACCCTGGTGGCGATACAGATCGAGTGGAACAAGGCCCATGCGCTCCTTCAGGGCCTGACGCTGCCCCCTGGCGAGGCTACCGAGCCGGCGGCGAGAGAGCGGCTCGGCGTCGCTGAAGACGACTGGGAGCGACTGAGAGCTGTTTTCGGTCCGAGGACAGCTGACTTCCTGGCTGAAGTGTCCCGGCGGCCGATGGATTTGGGCATCCAACTGCTGGGCGGCTCGCAGGTGGGATACGCGAGGGCCACCAGGGAGTGGTGGCGGCCACTGGGGGATGTGCTCCGCCGCGAAAGCCTCCTCGACCGGCCTCTCTACTTCGTGAGCAGCAATGCCCATTGCCTGGTCAACCTGCTCTCCGGGGTGGCCCGCCAGCGGGCCTCCCGGGTCGAGCAATGGGTCGGGGAGTCGGGGGACCGGGAGTTGCAGCTGATCGCGGCCGAGCTCCGCGCGAAGGGATCTCGTCTCTCGGCGGAGAACTTTCTCTATTTCGCCGCCCGACGCTGGTTCGAGGTCCATCCCGAGGAGCGCGCCTTGAGGTCGAGCGAAGAGCGCAGCGAAGGCATCTTTCACGTTCCGTCGCAGTCGGGCACCGATGTCGCCGCTCAGCTGATCGTTCTCGATCGGCTCCAACTCTCCCGTCTGGATCCCCGGCTGCGGCCGGCGGTGGACCCCGAGGCTCTGGCCAGGGCGCCCCAGGTGATCCTCAACATCCAGTACCCCCTGGGGTTGGGCGCGTATCACATCCTCCGCCAGGTGATGGAGGCGACGGACCATGTCGCGGGGGTCTACATCCTGGGCAAGGCGGCGACCCTTAATGCGGACGTCGGGGACGTGATGGTCTCCGACGTGGTGCATGACGAACAGAGTGGCAACACCTACTGGCTCAACAACTGCTTCTCCTTTGCCCAGCTCGCCCCGTTCGTCACCTCGCGCTCGGTGCTCGACCGCCAGCGGGCGGTCTCGGTGCGCTCGACCTTTCTCCAAAATCGGGGCTATCTGGAGCGGTTTTACCGGGATGCCTACACGGTTGTCGAGATGGAGGCGGGTCCCTATTTGGGCGCCGTCTTCGAGGCCGGCGACAGCTCGCGCTACCCTGACCACGAACAGGTGGACCTCAGTCGACCGGCGATGGAGGTCGGAGTGATCCATTACGCCTCGGATACCCCGTATACCCAGGCCCGCACCCTCGGCGCCCGGGGGCTACGCTTCGAGGGGATGGAGGCCACCTATGCCGGCGCCTTGGCCATCGCCGCCAGAATTCTGGAGCGCTGTGCTGGCGACTCCCCCCGGGTAATGGCCCAGCCGTGAGCGAGCTGGTCCGAGAGCGCTGCCAGGCCTGCCATCACGACACGCCGACGATCTCCGGCGAGGAGCAGGTGGCCTTGCTGCAGGAGCTGAACCAGAGCTGGGCGGTCGAGGACCGCAGCTTGCGGCGTCAATTCGAGTTCCCCAACTTCGCTGCCGCCTTCACCCTGGCCACCAGAGTGGCGCTGTTGGCCGAGCGCGAGGGCCACCATCCGGACCTTCGGATCGGCTGGGGTTATCTCGCCGTGGAGCTGACCACCCACGCCGCCGGGGGTTTGACCCGTAACGACTTCATCCTCGCCGCCAAAATCGACCGGGCCGCGGACCCCACCGCCCCGAGGTGAGCTCCCTGCGACGATAGCTCGCGGCGCTGGTGGCATTGGTCATCCACCGGACCGGGCCCCCGTCGCCGGTGTGGTAGCGCCCGCTGCTCGGGCCGATTAGCCCCAGCTGAAGGGGGTCTAGCGGCGGCCCGGAGAACTCCGACTGCAGGTCATGTTCACCTCGCCCGGCAACGCCAAATCGGTCATCTGAATGGTGGACGACCTGGGTAACTGAGGCGAGGCGCCAATTCTGAGCGTCCTGACGTCCCTGATCGCGAGGCCGTGCACCTCGCCATCGATCCCCTCGGGCACGAGCACTCCGACCGCGCCGCCGACCGTTGGGGCGGTGGGGTGCCGACAGCTCGATCCCACGGTGGCGCTCCTCGAACTGAGCTCAACCTCGCCCATAACGGTGCTGGCCTGCGACTCGCGTCGAAGCACCCGGCGCCGTGGTCTCACCTCCGACGACATGGCCCCGACGAGGGGCGCCGTCGCAGTGGTTCTCGCGAGCTCCAGGATCGGTCCACGGACTTGCGTAATGCAAGCAGGACTGTCGGGCCAGAGGCTATGCTGGCCCGGTGAACTGGGAGCGGCGTCGCTTGTCCGCAATCTTTTTGGTCACCGCGTCGGCGCTCGTCTCGGTGAGCGTGGCGCCGGCGGCTGCCGCCACCGGCAGCACTGGGCTGGCCAATTTGGCCAGCGCCGGATCGCTGCAGCTGTTGCTGGATCGGTACCTGGGCCCAGCGTTCGTAAGGGCCAGTGGCGACCGGTACCAGAACCAGTCGGCGGGCAGCCAGGGTCTGGCCCAGGAGATCGTGGCGGGTGAGCTCAGCCCCAATGTATTCCTGCCGATCGGATCGGCCGCGATGCGGCTGCTGGAGCCCCGATTCACCAGGTGGGCCGTCCGCTTCGCCGCCAGCCCCCTGGTCGTCGCCTACTATCCCCGCGGTCCCCACGCCGGCCGGCTGAAGCAGATCTCCCAGGGAAAGCTTCCCCTCAAAGACCTCTTCACCCTGATGGCGCGGCCTGGCTTCAAGCTCGGCCGCACCGATCCAGCGCTGGACCCGCAGGGGCAGGGTTTCGTCGAAATGGTCCACCTCGCGGAGCGATACCTGGGAGTAAGTCCGGTCACCGCCAACGCCGACCTGGGTGGGGCCAGTGCCAGCTCACAGATCTTCTCGGAGACGGGGCTGGATGCCAGCCTCCAGGCAGGCCAGCTCGACGCCGCCAGCGCCTACCTGCCCCAGGCGGTCCAGCTGGGGATGCCCTACATCTCCCTTCCCCCCAAAATCAACTTCGGGGACCCCCGCGACAGCCCGATTTATGCGCGGGCCACGCTGACGCTCGCGACCGGTCAGGTCGTCCACGGGTCGCTGCTAGACCTCGAGGTCTCGGAGCTCAGGGTCGGAGGAGATCCCGGAGCCGGCAACGCCTTCATCAGGTTTCTACTCGGCTCCCGGGCCCGAGGGATCCTGACCCGCCGAGGCTACACCCTGCTTTCCCCAACCTTGCTCGGCCGGCGGGCGGCAGCACCCGGTTGGATCCGGGCGCTCACTCAAAAGAGATGACCATCCCTCCTGCGACCGCGCTGTCGCGCAGTTCGGGAATCCGGGCCAGCACCGGGGTTGCCCTGGTCGGGGCGCTGCTTGTCTGGGTCGCCCTGCTGGGACCGCTGCTGGCGTTGCTGGCGCATCTCACCCCTCGCTCGGTGGTCAGTGCCCTGCGCCAACCGGGGGCATTCCAGCCACTGGAGGTGTCGGTCCTGGCCTCCTTGATCGCCCTGGCGGTGATCCTTTTGCTGGGCACCCCCCTGGCCTATCTGATGGCGCGGGGCCGGCTCCCCTTCCCTCGGCTCTGGGAGGTCGGGGTGATCCTCCCGCTCCTCACCCCGCCACTGGTGATCGGCCTGCTCCTGATCTTCATGGTCGGTCCGTCCACCCCGATCGGAGCCGCCCTCAGCCGGATCGATCTGACCGCCTCGGACACCTTCTTCGCCTTGGTTCTGGCCGAGGTCTACGAAGCGGTGCCGTACTACGTTCTCGGAGCCGCCGCGGCCTTCGCGTCCGTCGACCCGCAACTGGAGCAGGCCGCAGGGCTGCTGGGAGACGGCCACTGGCGGACCTTTCGGCGAGTGACCGTCCCGCTGGCCGCGCCGGGGCTGGCCACCGCCCTGGCCGTGACCTGGGCTCGAGCCATGGGTGCCTTCGGCGCGGTGCTGATCATCGCCTACCACCCGTTCGGGCTGCCGATGCAGATCTGGGTCACCCTGCAGGAGTCCGGGCTCAGCTCGGCGCTACCGTTCGCCCTGGTGCTGCTGGTGGTGGCTCTGCCGCTGCCGGTTGGGGCCTTCATCTGGAGTAGCCATGCTCGCCGCCGACTTTGAGGTAGCCCGGCGCGACTTCACTGTCGGACTGGACATCCAGGTGGCACCCGGAGAACGGGTCGCGGTCCTCGGTCCCTCCGGGGCCGGCAAAACCACCCTCTTGGAGGCAATCGCCGGGTTGGTCCCGCTAACCGCCGGTGAGATCTGGCTCGATCAGGACCGGATCAGCTCCGCCAGGAGCCCCCGTCGCGACACCCGGATGGGCCATCGCCGGGTCGGGTTGCTGCGCCAGAATCCGGGGCTCTTCCCCCATCTCACCGTGCTGGAGAACATCTGCTACCCGCCCGGCGCCCTCCCGGTCCAGGCGGTCGCGACGGCCGCTCGGATGGGGCTCAGTGGCCTGCAGCATGCGCGGCCCCAAGGGCTCTCCGGCGGCGAGGCGCAGCGGGTGGCGTTGTGCCGAGCGCTGCAGACCGAGCTGCGTCTGCTCTGCTTGGATGAGCCCTTCAGCTCCCTGGACCGTCCGCTCGGACGAGAGCTCCTGGGGGTGGTGCGCGAAGCGCTCACAGATAGCGGCGCGGCGGCAGTGCTAGTGACCCACCAGCTCAGCGACGCTCAGGCCTTCGCCGATCGGGTGGCGATCCTGCACCGCGGCTCGGTGCTGCAGATTGGTGACCCGCGGGAGGTCGTGCTTCGCCCCAAATCCGCCCTGGTCGCTAGCCTGGTCGGATATCGCGGCTGGCTCAGGCGCGGAGACCACGTCTTAGCGATTCATCCGGACCTGGCCCATCCCGTGGGCGCGGAGGAGGGAGATGGGGTGATCTCCGGCAGGGTGGTGGGGATCGTGCCGGACGGAGCGCTGGTCGATGTCGAGCTGACCGCTGAGGGGGATTGGGTCGGCCGCTGGCACGCTCGACTCGCCGAGCCGCCTCAGCTGGGATCCCGGCTTTATTTCCGCCCTGAGACCGCGCCCCGGTTCCCAGGGTCCGAGGCGGTCTTTGACTGAGTCCAGGCCAGCCCGTCGGGCTCCCGCGCCGGGGGCGGTCGAGGCCGGACGTCGCCTGCGTCTGGCTCGGCTGGGGTCTGGCCTTACCCAGGGTCAGCTGGCGGCTCTTTGTGGCATCAGCCGTCAGGCCCTGGCGGGGGCGGAGGCTGGCTCGTGGTCGCCATCGCTGGGAGTAGCCCTTCAGCTGGCGCGGGTACTGGGCAGCAGTGTCGATCAGATTTTCGGGTCAGATCAAGCAGCTCGTCCGGTGGTGGCCACGAGCCTGGGACCAACTCGGCCGCCGGCCAGAGCGCGGTTGGCGGAGGTCTGGGATCACTGGGTGGCACTTCCCCAGGTTGGCGACACGGCCATGATCGCGGGCTTCACTCCCGCCGACGGACGGATCGCCGACGGCAATCGAGCGCAGCTCTGGGGCCATGGGCGCTCTCTGGTCGTGGCCGGCTGCGACCCCGCCCTGCCGCTGCTGGCGGCGCCGGTGGCAGCTACCCGATCGGGGTGGACCGTGGCTTGGTGGCCGTGCTCGAACCACGACGCACTGCGGTTACTGGACCAGGGGCTGGTGCACGCCGCGGCGGTGCATCTGCCGGTGGGCAGCGGCGGCGAAGGACGGAGCGGCCGAAGCCTGGCCAGGATTGGCTTCGCCAGCTGGCGGGAGGGCGTGCTTCTCAGCCGTTCCGGAAGGTCGAAGCGGCCCCGCACCCTAGCCGGCCTCTTAGAACGGAAGCTGCGCTGGGTCAACCGGGAGGTCGGGTCGGAGGCGAGGAGGTTGCTAGACCGGGAGCTGAGCCGACTGGGGTTCCCCAGCGGGGAGCTGGATGGGTACTCCAGTCATGCTCAAGGTCACCTCCAGGTGGCCAGCGCCATCGCCAGCGGGATTGCCGAGGCTGGCATCGCCACCGAGCCGGCGGCGCTTTTGTATGGACTGGATTTTCTTCCCCTGTCCGACGAGGACTGCGTGCTCCACGTGGCTCGAGCCCGGCTCGACGCCCCTGAGCTTCGCTTGCTCCTCGCGGCCCTGGGCGGACCGACGCTTGGCCACGAGCTTGCGTCGCTGCCTGGCTACGATCCCGCGATCCTGGGACAGGAGCTGTAGTCAACGCGAAGGCTGGGGCGTGAGCAGGGTGGTAGTGAGCAAAGCCCAGCGCCAGCTTTCCGACCGAATTAGATCTTAGTCATCTCTTAGCGCCACGTTAGGCCCCCCTTAACCGCGCGACCACAATCATTTCGTCAGTAGCGACCGGCCCACGCGAGGTGGGTCGGTTGGTGGCCAGGCAGGTGCGTCTGAGGGAGGTTTCTTCTTGTTGGCTGCGCGAATTGGACTACGGAACAGAAGGCACGCATCACTGATATTGACCGCCGGTCTGCTCGCCATGTCGTGGTTGGCGCTTTCGCCCAATCAACCCGCGGCCGCCAAATCCAAACAGGTTCCGTTGGTGGTCTATTCGTCGCAGGGTTACGACAAGAACACTGTTGCGGCCTTTCAGAAAGCCACGGGAATCACTACCGAGCTTGTTGACGACAGTACCGGACCGCTGCTCGCCCGAATCGCCGCGGAAGCAAACAATCCTCAGTGGGGACTGCTGTGGGTGGACGGGGACGAGGCCTTTGCCGCTCTGGACCGCCAAGGTGCCTTGCTCAGGCACTTCGAGCCCAAGGTGGATTGGACCGCGCCTGCCCGTAAGGTACTTCCCCAGGATCGGAGTTACATCCCCACCGGCTTCACTCTGGCGTGCGCATTGATTTACAACTCGGCGGAGATAGGCACGCCGCCCACCACCTGGGGTCAGCTCACCCTAGCCAAGTGGAAGGGGGATCTCGGCATGAACAATCCGTCCATCTCGGGACCGACCTACCCGTGCGTCGCGGGCGTGATGAACCACCAGGGCGGCATCACCGCTGGAGAACGTTACTTCCAGAAGTTGAAAGCCAACGGTCTGGTCATCCACGATGTCAATGGCGACACCCTCAATGCGCTGGAGTCGGGACAGATCAAGATGGCAGTGATCCAAAGCTCCGCGGCCATCGGGGCCTCCGAGAACAGTTCGCTCAAGGTCGCCTTCCTGAATCCGGAGACGCTGCTGCCATCGGTCATCGGGATCGACGGCAAGGTGTCGCGTCAGGAGCAGTTGGAGGCTGAGAAGTTCGTGGAGTTCGTGCTGTCCAAGCCGGGTCAGCACCAGATGCAGACCGGGGATCCCACCGGAGATTCGCTCTACTGGCCAGTGCTAAAAGGGATAAATCCGCGGCCCGAATTGCCGCAGTTCAGTGCGGTGCCCTACCAAGTGCTGAATGCCTACACCTGGGGCCCCCGCGAAGCAAGGCTCAACGGCTGGTTCACCAGCAACATCGTCGCCTGAACACTTGAAGCCGCTGTCCCTCCCCGGTCAGCCCTCCAAACGGGGCCGGGGGCCGCACCGAGTGGCCCTCGGCCTTTGGCGGTCAGCGGGCATTGCTCCCGCGGTCATCTGGTGGATCGGTTTGGCGGCGGTCCTCGTGCTCCCGGTCGGTTTGTTCCTGTTGAGTGCGTTGAGTCCCCGGCTCTTCGATCAAGGGTCGGCGTGGCTCGGCGTCGGCAGCTTCGACTCCGCGATTCGGTCGCGGGTCCTGCCCGGAATCTTCGACTCGATTCTGGTGGGCGCCATCACCGCGGCGGTCTCGGTGGCGGTGGCACTGGGACTGGCCTGGTGGATGGCGCGCACCGATTTGTGGGGGCGGGGAATCTGGTCGATTCTGATTTGGGCCGTGCTGCTTTCCCCGTCCTATCTGGTCGCGCTTGGGTGGGAGCAGGTGCTCGTCAGCCACGGAGCGTTTTGGGATCTGGGACTCCGGGTAACTTGGCTTTCCAGCCTATTCTTCGGCCCCGTCGGGGTCACGTTTGTGTACATCACCAAGGGTGTCCCCTTCGCTTTTTTGGCAGTTGCGCCGGCGCTGGCGGGAATCGGCCGTGAGTACGAGGACGCGGCGCGGATCCACGGGGCGGGTCGGATCGGCGCGTGGCGCACCCTGATCCCGATGCTGGCTCCCGCCATTTGGGCCGGACTAGCGCTGGTCTTTGCGGAGACGATCAGTGATTTCGGTATCGCCGACACGTTGGCCGCGTCCAGCAAGTTTCCCCTGGCCACCTTCACCCTGTTCAATGCCATCGATGAGTATCCTGTGCATTTTCCGGTCGCGGCGGCGGTGGGCTGGTTTTTGGTAGGTGCGGTTGGGCTGGCCCTTTTGCTGCAATCCCGGGCAATCCGCGGTCGCGTCTATGGTGTTCTCAGTGGAAGTACCAGAACCCCGGTGCGCATTAAGTTGCCCATCAGGGGCCAAGCGTTGGGCCTAGGTCTCGCTGGCGGCTTCTTTGTCCTGTCCCTAGGAGTGCCCGTCCTGGGCGCACTGACCTCTTCGCTGCTCAAGCCCGGCGCGGGCCACATCGCTTGGAACGAGCTCACCAGCAGCTACTACCGGCAGTTGATTCACACGGGTTCCCTTATTGCGCCGCTGGAGTTCTCGACGCGTATGGCCGCGACTGTCGCCAGCGTCGTGGCGGTCTTGGCCGTGTGGATGGCCCATTTCTTGACCCGACGTCAGGCGGGTCGGGGCGCTCGACTGCTCGATCTGCTCTTGCTGGCCACAATCGCGCTACCGGGCATCGTACTCGGCGCCGGTTACATCTTTGCTTACAACCTGCCCTTCATCAATGCGGTGGGAATACATCTTTATGGCACCGCGCTCCTGTTGGGCATGGCCTATTTGGCAGGAGCCCTGCCGACCACCACCCGTATTCTGGTCGGCCCCTTGGCGCAGGTCGACCAATCTCCGACCCAGGCGGCTCGAGTGCACGGAGCGGGACCACTTCGTGCGTGGCTAACCACCGTGGTGCCGGTCGTGGCGCGCAGTTGCTTGTGGGCGTGGCTGTTGACATTTACCGCCGTGCTCTTCGAGCTGCCGGTCTCGCAGATGCTTTACCCACCCGGACAGTTTCCTCTCTCGGTGGCGATCACCTCAGCGCTCTCGACCTACATCTACGGTCCGGGGACCGCGATGATCGTGGTTTCGATCGCGTTTGCTCTGAGCGTGGTCGCGGTAGCGACGTTCGGCTTCAGGTGGCTTGCGCCGCGGGGCTGGCGGAACATTGCTGCCGCCCACAGGTGATCGGTTTGGTCGAGGTTCAAGAGGTTCCACCAGCGGTCCGAGCCCGCCGCCTGACCAAGGTCTATCAGGGCCGCAAAGTGCTCGACACGGTAGACCTGGACGTCGCCGCCGGGCAGTTCGTCGTCCTCCTGGGTCCCTCAGGGTCGGGCAAGACCACGCTGCTTCGTTGCGTGGCCGGCACGGAACGGCCGACGACAGGCACGCTCTGGGTCGGGGGGGCCGAGGTCTCCGGACCAGCGGGCTACGTGCCTCCGGAACGGCGCGGGCTCGCCATGGTCTTCCAGGACTACGCCCTTTGGCCGCACATGAACGCTCGCGCCAATGTCGCGTTCGCGGTAAAGCGGCTGGGTCTCAGTCGGTCGGCCGCTCGCCAGCGATCCATGGAGATGCTGGAGCGAGTGGGCTTGGCCGAGCTGGCCGAGAGCTACCCGAGCCAGTTGTCCGGCGGGGAGCAACAGCGGGTTGCCCTGGCGCGCGCTCTCGGGAGCGGGTCGAAGTTGCTACTCTGTGACGAGCCACTCTCCAACCTAGACGCCCACCTCCGTGAGCGCATCCGAGTCGAGATTTCGACCCTCTGCCGAGAGAGCGGCGCCTCGGTCATCTACATCACGCACGACCAGCAGGAGGCCTTCGCCTTGGCCGACAAACTGGGGGTGATTCACCAGGGGAGAATCTTGCAGTGGGGTACCCCGGAATCGGTTCACCGCAGGCCCGCCGATGCCTTCGTGGCCCATTTCACCGGACTCGCCGGGGTGATCCGCGGCAGGGTGGTCCGGAACGTTTCCCCCGGGCAGGTTGAGGTGCAATTTGGGCGGCATCGGCTGCAGGCCGCGGCACCCCAACCGGTCCCCGAATCGGCTGCTGTCGACATCCTGCTCCGTCCGGACGCCCTCCAGTTGGACGAGCCCCGAACCTCGTCGGGCGTCCTACCGGCGGTGGTTAAGGACGTCTCGTTCCGAGCCGGGTGGTACGAGCACGTAGTGGATCTTCGCGGTGGTGAGCGACTCACCGGCGTCCGCTCCGCCTCGCGCTATGAGAGAGGTCGCAATATAGGGCTGGTGTTGGACCCGGCCGGATGCCTGGTTTTCCTGAGCGACGATGGGAGACGGCACGCCGTGGCGGCGGCCGGGCGTGAAGCGCTCCTGCCCTTGAAGTTGTCTCTGCCAAGCAGAAAGTCGACACGCTTCGACGATGCCCACCCGAAGCAGCGATATCCATGACCGGCACTCTTTTGATAGCGCTGGCGGTGTTCGGCGCCTGCGCCGTGGAGAGTGTTGAGGCCCTGACTATCGTTCTCGCTGTCGGCCTCACCCGGGGTTGGCGCTCCGCGTTGGAGGGCGCCGGGGCGGCCGGACTTTGTCTGGTGGTCGTGGTCGCCGCGTGCGGTCCTGCACTGGTCCACTACGTGCCGCTCAGTACGCTGCGGGTCGTCGTCGGCAGCCTCTTACTGGTGCTGGGTCTGCAGTGGCTGCGCAAGGCCCTCCTGCGGGCCAGCGGGTACAAGGCGAAGCACGACGAGGACGCCATCTATCGCCGTGAGGTGGAGCGGCTCTCCAGCCTCCCGCGGGCCGGGTCCGGCCGGGACGCGGTGGGCTTCGCGATCAGTTTCAAGGGAGTTTTGCTGGAGGGAACGGAGGTGGTAATGATCGTGCTCACCCTGGGGCTGAGCTCGGGTCACCTGACCGTCGCCGCGCTCGCCGCGCTCGCCGCCGTGGTCATCGTCGGGTTGGTCGGGGTCGCGGTATCTCGCCAGCTCAGTGAGGTTCCGGAGAACGCCATGAAGCTGGCCGTCGGCATGATGCTCGTCACCTTCGGGACCTTCTGGGGGGGCGAGGGTGCTGGCGTGAACTGGCCCGGCGCAGACCTTTCCCTGCTCGCCCTGCTGGCAGGCTATGCTGCACTCAGCTGGGTGGCTGTCCGCGTTCTCACCCGGACGCGATTCCCCCGGGCCGCGGGAGAGGCGGGGTGAGGCAATGGCCGGCGGCTTTTGCCCGGTTCTGCTACGAATTTGTGGTCGGGGACACCCCCGAACTGGCCCTCGGTGTCGCAGTGATAATCGTCGGGGCCTGGCTACTGGTGCGCACGGTTGGACCGGGAACATTCTGGTGCATTCCCCTGGCCGTGGTCGTGCTGATGGTGGCGACTCTGTGGCATGCGATCTCCGGCGCGCCGAGCTGACTCAGGGCGATGCCGCCTGGATCGCGGGGCAGCAGCCTGGACACCCCTGGCGTTCGATCGGCGCGGTGACGGCGCCAATACCTCAACCTCCGCGCGCCTTCCCTTTTTCAAGGTCACGCTGAGACCGAACTTAGCCCGACGAGCCCGCCTGGATGCTCCAGCGGTCGCCGGCGATTCCCTCGACTCGGACCGTCAGCCTACCGGCAGCGCCGCTTGGGGGGCCGCAATCCGCGGGCCCCGAGTGTCGGTCAGACGAGGGCACGGTCCGCTCGCGTCCGAGCACAGGGTCAAACTCAAGCGGGACCGCTAAATCGACTCCGCTCGAGTGCCCTCGCTCCTGCCCCGCGGCCCCGTCACGCGCCCGTTGCCGTGTCCGTAAGGACTTCCGGACGGACTGGCTTTTTCGGCGAACGCGGCGCCATGGGTGGCCCCGGGGGTGGCGATGATCGCGTCCATAGGCAAGGGATGTCCGTACCAGTAGCCCTGGCCGAACGCGACGCCCAGTGACTTCACCATCCGAGCCTCAGCCTCGGTCTCGACGCCTTCCGCGACCAACTGACAGCCCATGGTCCGCGCGAAATGGCCAAGGGCTACGATCATGGCCTGACGAGCGAGGTCGGTATCGACACCGCGAACGAGGCCGATGTCAAGCTTCACGAAGTCGGGCTGCAGGTCGACGATATGGGTGAAGTTGGCGATGCCCGCGCCGGCGTCATCGACCGCGATGCGGATCGGCATAAGCAGCCCAAGTGCTTCCTTCAGGGCACGGTAGTCCGAGATCAGTTCATGCTCAGTGATCTCCAGGACTAGGGGACGGTGGGCCTGGTCCAGGATGGCACGGAGTTCGGCACCGTGATCGAGCAGTCTGGGCGAGATGTTGACGTTCAGCCAGGGGCCGGTGGGTAGGTCTCGGCTTTCCCGGATCGCCCGATCCAAAGTGGCCAATTCCAGCTCTGCACCCAACCCCACGCTCCAAGCCGAGGAAAAGCGGTTATCAGGCGGTTCGCCGTCGGTAAAGCGAGAGAGTGCCTCGTAGCCAACAACCTGGCCCGTGTCGACCTCAACAATCGGCTGGAACACCGGGGAAAAGGTGCCGCTGCGCACGATCTCATGGAGCCGGCCGCGGAGCCCGTTGACCAGCCGGTCCGCCAGCAGTTCCCCGGCCAGTAGTGCGCTGGCCGCCGAACCAAACTCGGCAATCGCAGGGAGGTTGTCGTGAATGCGGTCATCCGCCCCGCGGTGCAGCGAGCCCACTTGGAGCAGTCCGAGGGTGTCGTTACCTTGCCGAATCGGAGCGTAGGAGACGCTGTGGAGGCCAGCTCGGGCCAGCGGGACGCCGTAGGCGCCGTCCCCCACCCGGGGCTTCCAGAGCTCCACCCAGGGGCCCTTGGCTGCGCGTTCTTTGAGGTATGCGCTTCGTGCGGCGGGCGGAGAGGTGGCTACTTGCTTGCGAATATCCGCCGGCGCGTCACTCGCGAGCACCCGCGTCTCGCCATCCTCGGTGAAGGCGAGCACGGCGGCGAGGTCCACGCCTCGCAGGCCGCGGAGTTCCTGGCAGATGGCACGCGCCTTCGCCTCAGTGGTGCCACCCGGTTGCAGTCTCGCGATCGCGGCGGCTACGCCTGCCCGTTCTTGGAGCTCTCGCTCCAGTTCGGTTAGCGCAGCCCGGCCCTGGGTGATGTCCTGGCCCAAGAGGGCGGCACCCGCGCTGGTCCCGTACTGGTCACGAAGTGGGGTGGCGCTGACCGCGACCAGGCGCTTCTCGCCCGACCGGGTCAGGATTTCGGTGGTGATCAGCCCGTCCAGATTGCCGGCCCAGAATTCGTCCGAGAGGGGCAGATTTTGGCCGTTGGGGGAGCCGATCGGGAGGAGTTCGCCCGCCGGCCGACCGATTAGCTCGGCGATGCTCCATCCGGTAAGGGCGCTCAGTGCAGCATTGGCGTACGAGATCCGCGCGCCGCGGTCCACGGTGGCCACCAGCAGATCGAATCGAGCGAGCATCTGGTTGTACTGTTTTCCCACCAGTCCGCCCCGATCAGCGGCGCGGACCACGGCGAGCACCCTTCCGTCGGCGAGCCGGCGCCGTTCGATGTCGACCTCGATGGGAGACCCGTCCTTGCGCAGAATGCGCGCCTGGGACGCTAGAGATACCTGCGTCGGCGTGGCGGAAAAGCGCTTGCGCTGGGCTCCTCGGTCTTCCCTGGCGACGAGTTTGGAGATCGGGGCTCCGATCAGCTCAGCGCGCGGGTACCCCGTCAGATCCGACGCGCCGATGTTGACGTCGACGAGGCGACTGGTTCCGCCGTCGGCGAGAAAGATCCCATCCCTGGTCTGGTCGGCCAGGATGCGATACCGTGCTTCCCCGTCCGCGAGGTCGGATGTCGCCGCCTTCGGGCGGGGCCGGGAGGTGGTCATCCGCTTGCGGTTGGTCAATCCGCCCGGGGTTGACTTCCGATCAAGCGACACTTTGCCGCCGGGCCCTGGCAGGCGAGGGCGCTGGGATGAACTTCCCATGTGCCCAGACTAGACCGTGAGTCGGGATTTGTCCGTCGCCACATCGTTACGAGCCGATCTCATTCGTGGAAACCCGGGGCTCAGAGGAACGGCCGGGGATCCAACTCCCGTGCCAGAGAACGCTCCGCCCAGACAGATCGCCGCTCCGAAAGTTTTCTTTGGTCGCCGCGGTCCCGGCTGACCAGAGCAACTTCACCGGGGCACAGCCGAGGGAATGTCCGCGTAACCAACCAAGTGGAGATGGCACTCCCCCGACCAATTCGCTCGAGCCTCGATCGTCAGGTCGGCAGCGGCCAGGCCAGTGGGTGGGAGTCACCTGCGGCGGCGAAAACCGGTCTTGAATCCCTCCTGCCGCCGCCGGGGCGGCCCTTCCTCCGCAGTGGATGATCTGAGGTGGGGGTGGTCGAGGTGATTGGCCTCGGCTACGGTTGCCACACCGTCTGAATATTGGTGAACTCGCGTATCCCGAAGTGGTGGAGCTCTCGGCCGTAGCCACTCCGCTTGACTCCGCCGAAGGGAATCCGAGCGTCCGAGTGGGTCATCCCGTTGACAAACACGGCGCCGGTGTCTAGTTCCATCGCCAAGCGCACGCCGCGGCTCACGTCTTCGGTCCAAATGTTGCCGCCCAGCCCGTAGCGGCTGTGGTTGGCCAGCCGCAAGCCGTCCTCTTCGCCGGAGAATCTGGTGAAGGCCGCCAGGGGGCCGAAGGTCTCCTCGTCAAAGACCGCCATGCCGGGCTCGACCCCGGTGACCACTGCCGGGGGATAGAAGAAGCCGACCCCGTCCGGGATCTCGCCTCCCAGCGCCAGCTGCGCCCCCTGGGCCAGGGACCGTTGCAGCTGATCGTGCAGCTTGGCCCGGAGATCCTGGCGGGCCAGGGGGCCGATCCGGGTCGAGGGATCGAGGGGATCGCCCACCCGAAGCTCCGAGGCCAGTTCGACGAAGCGCTCTTGAAACCGATCGGCCACCGAATCGGCGACCAGGAATCGTTTGGCCGCGATGCAGCTCTGCCCCGCGTTCTGGAATCGGGACCGCACCCCCGCCTGGGCCGCCTCCTCCAGGTCGGCGTCCTCCAGCACCAGGAAGAAGTCGGAGCCGCCCAGCTCCAGCACCGCCTTCTTGATCTCTCGGCCGGCGATCTCAGCCACCCGGCTTCCGGCCACGTCGCTCCCGGTCAGGGTGACCGCGCGAATCCGGGGATCGCCGATCACCCCCGCCAGCGGCTCGACTCCGGTCAGCAGGGTGCCCAGGCTGCCCGCGGGGAACCCCGCCTCCGCCACCAGCCGCTCCAGGGCCAGGGCGGTCCCGAAACAGTTGGGCGCGTGCTTCAGCACCGCGGCGTTGCCCGCCATCAGGGCGGGCGCCGCGAAGCGAAGCACCTGCCAGAGCGGGTAGTTCCAGGGCATGATCGCCAGGATCACTCCCAGAGGCCGGAAGGCCACCAGGCTGCGGGGGGAGTCGGACGGCGAAGGCTCGTCGGCGAGGAACTTGTGCGCCTGATGGGCGAAGTACTCACCGGAGAGGGCGCACTTGTCAACCTCCGCCTGCGCTTCGGCGAGCGGCTTGCCCATCTCCGCGGTGACCAGCTGCGCCAGCTCCTCGCGATCGCGGCGCAGTAGCTGAGCCAGGGCCAGCATCCGCTCCGAGCGCCAGGCGATCGGCTGGCGGCGATTGACCTGGAAGGCGTCCTCCGCCCGCCCGAGCACCGATTCCACCTGGGCGGCGGTCATGGCGTGATATTCGGCGGTGACCGCCTCGGTGGCCGGGTTAATCGACCGGAATGGCGCCAACCTTCTCTCGGTCACCGTCACTGCTGGCCTCCGCTGCTGCTTATGACTCGCCCGGAGCGAGGGTGTATTCCACGACCAAGTGTGACAGCCCCGAGACCAACTCGCCCCGGTGGACCAGGAGCTCGAGGTGGGCCACCGTTTCATTGACCGCCAGCAGTTGATTGAAGCTGTCGAGTTCAGGGAAGTGGCGCTCCCGTCTGGTCCACGGCAGCGCCTGCGCCACCTGCAGCGCGCTCCGGCAGCCGGAGGCTACGGCCTCCCGGCAGAGCCGGAGACGGTCCCGGTGATGTTGCAGCAGCTGGTCCACCCGGTCGGAGAGGTTCCTGAAGGTGGGCCCATGGGCGGGCAGGACGAGGAGGGCCGGCAGTTTCTGGACCAGCTCCAGCGACTGCAGGAAGTGGAGCAACGGCAGCCCCTCGAGCGAGAGCTCGACTCCGATGGACGGGGTTATGTGGGGTAGGACGTGATCTCCGGAGAAGAGGATCTGGCCGGCGCTGTCCCAAAGGCAGAGGTGGCCCCGGGTGTGCCCCGGCGTGGGCAGTACATCGAGGTGGTGCCCCTGAAATCGCAGCTCGCCGCCGCCGAGGAAGAGATCCGGCAGGGGGGAGAGTCGGGGGGCCCGAGGTTGGGCGGCGGCTTCCCGGTCGATCAGCTCCACCACGGAGGCCGCTCCGTGGCGCAGCAGCAGCTCCCGGGTCCGATTGCGGGAGAGCTCCGGGTCGGTCGCCATGATCTCGGCGGTCTCGCGGTCGCCGAGTCCGAGGGTGACGAAGGCCCCGCTCTGCTCGCGGATCAGGTCGGCCGCCCCCAGATGGTCCCCGTGGACGTGGGTCGCGAAGAGGTGGCGGACCGAGGCCACGCCGCTGCCCAACCGCTTCAGGGAAGAGGTGAGGACCTCCCAGCTGAGGGGATCGACCCAACCGCAGTCGATCAAGAGGTCACCCGCATCGCCGCGCCAGAGGTAGGCGTTGACGGCCTTCAGAGCGTCGTTGGGCAGGGGGAGGGGGATGCGGAAGATTCCGTCGCCAACCTCCTCCGGCCCGCCCTCGGCCCAGACCGCAGGCGTGGGTGTGTAGGCGGTCAACCTTGGGCCGCGGGCCGATCCTGGCCCCTGCCCTCCGCGTCACCCGCTCGCTCCGAACTGGCGATGATCGCCCGGTTCACCAGGGCCAGATCCAGCACCCGGTGGGAGCGGATCTGGAGCTGGCAGGTGAGGAGCCCCTGGCCCTCGGTGGTTAGCCGGGTGGGCCGGAGGGTCACGTTTTCCGCGGGGCCCAGCTGGAGCGCCTGGGTCAGCTCCTGATGGAGCCGGGTCAGCCCGACCTCGGGCGGCATCACCAGCTCCATGTCCAGCTGGATCGGAACGTGGGTGACCGTGAGCGCCGAGGCCAGCGCGGCGCTGTTGGGAATCCGCACCAGGCGGCCGCCGACATCCATGGTGGTGTAGACCACGCCGATCTGAATGATCACGCCCGAATAGTCGTAACCGCCAAAGAGGTAGGTGCGCAGGTGGACCCAGCTGCCCACGGTGAAGGGGCGCGCCATGAGCAGGACAATGCCGGCGAACAGGCTCGAGAGCGAGGTCTGGGCGGCCACGCCCACCACCACCCCCAAGATCGCTCCCGCGGCCAGCAGCCCTTCCAGGTTGATATTCAGGGCGGAGAGGACACCCAGGCCCAGGATTACATAGAGGCACCAGGTGACGACCGGGCGCCAACCGGAGAGCCCAGTACCCCGGAGCCGGTAAAACCCGCGATCGACGAAGGCCCGGATGGCGATCCCGCCGAGGACCACCGCCAAGAGCAGGACCCCCAGCTGAACCTCGGTGCGATATCGCTTGGGGGCGAGGGCCAGCAGCTCCGGGCGCACCGCGAGCAGGGCGGCCAACAGCAGCGCGGCCACGGCGTAGGTGATCCACGACCCGTGGCGCTCCTGGTGCAGTTCCGGACGGGGTGCGATCACTGGCCCATGCTGCCAGAGCGGAAGGAGGTGACGCAGGCCGGGCCGGTCGGCAGGGGCAACCCGACATCAGTTGGCGCCAGTTTGGCCACCCGGCCGCTATATTCGCCATCAAGGTCATGAACGAATTGGTCTCGATGGAGGGTCCCGCCGAGAGCTTCGACCGGCTCGCCGCCGCGCTGCGAGCCGATTCCGGCGACCTCTCCACCTTTCTGGAGGTGGTCGCCGGCAAATTCGAGGCCGCCCTACCCGGCCGCACCAAGGTCGAGCGGGATGGCGGTGGGATCCGGCGTCGGCCGCGGCGGGTGAAGCGGGTGAGCCTGGAGCTGGGCGATCTTCGCTTCGAGCTGGCCCGCTCTGGGGGGGCGGTGGCGGCCCAGTGCACCCGGGTGGTTCGGGGCATCGCCCTCAAGACCGAGATGCTCAACCTAGATGCCTGGCTGGTGGAGCTGGCGCGGGCGCTCTCGGCGCAGGCCGGAGCCAGCTCCCAGGACCGGGTTGCGCTGGAGCGGCTGCTCAGCTGATGCGGTTCATCCGGCGGGGGGCGGCGACCAGCGAGACTGCGGAGGAGACCGCGATCCGGCTGGAGCGAGCCGAGCGCAGTCGGCAGCTGGTCGAGGGAGGCGGGATTCCCCTCGAGGCGGAAGAGCGGATCCGGCGCCAGCAGCTGGAAGGCGGGGTCTGGACGTCCGATCTCTCCGTGGACGAGCTGGCCGCGCTTCGCGGCGTTGGCTATGAGCCGATCGCCCAGGTGCTGGGAAGCTCGCTGTACCGGCTGGGCTGGATCAATACCGGCTGGTCCCAGGGCCCCGGCCTGGGAGTGGGAATGCGGGGCGCCTACGCCTTCGGGGCGATGGAGCCGATGGAGAACCAGGCCCTGACGCGCTCGCTCTTGGAGGCCCGTGCCCGCGCGCTCCACCGGCTGGTGCTGGAGGCGGAGGGGCTGAAGGCGGATGGGGTGGTCGGGGTCCGGCTCAAGGTCAGCCACTGGGACTGGGCTCAGGGCATGTCCGAGTTCACCGTGCTGGGCACGGCGGTGCGCCAGACAGGTGCCCCACCCCGGGCCGAGCCGTTCACCTCGACCCTGACCGGGCAGGACCTGGCCAAGCTGCTCTCCACCGGCTACTCCCCGGTGCGGCTGGTGATGGGAGCCAGCGCTCAACAGGCGGTTGCCTACTTCGGCCGGGGCTTCGGCTATGCCGCCTGGACCAATAGCGAGGTGGGGACCTTCAGCCGGGCCATGCATCAGGCCCAGACCGCCGCCCGCCAGCGGATCGGGTTGGAAGCCGCCCAGGCCGGGGCGAGCGGGGTGGTTGGGGTTGACTTCAATTCAAACGTAGTCGAATACGCAACCGGATCTGAGGCGGTACTGGGTCGGATCGTGGAGTGGGTGATCCTGGGCACCGCGGTCGTCCCGCGCCCAGGCGCCGTACCCGCTGCGCCGCCCTCCCTGGTGGTGTCTCTCAGGCCCAGGAGGACCGCCGATGTCGGATCAACCATCCCCTAAGCCGGACATCCCCGAGGACGCCGTCCGCCGCCTGCGCGAGATGCGCGGCGGTGAAGGCAGGAAGGGACTCTTCACCAGCGATCTCTCGATCTCCGAGTTCCTGCTGGTCAAGGAGGCGGGCTTCGACCCGGTGGGGCTGGTGATCGGCAGCTCGATCTACCATATCGGGCTGCAAATCGCCAATTACCGCCAGAACCAAGAACTCCAGGTGCTCAGTCAGGCCATGTACCAGGCCCGCGAGCTGGCGATGAGCCGGATGGAGGAGGAGGCGGATGCCCTGGGTGCGGATGGGATCGTTGGCGTCCGGCTGGATATCAACCGCTACGAGTGGGGACAGGGGCTGGCCGAGTTCATGGCGGTTGGAACCGCGGTCCGGAGTCAGAAGGGGAGCATGCGGACCAACAAGAACAAGCCCTTCACCTCCGATCTGTCCGGCCAGGACTTCTGGACCCTGCTCCAGGCCGGGTACGCCCCCCTGGCTTTGGTGATGGGCTCATGCGTGTATCACGTGGCTCACCAGGGACTGGGCCAGTGGATGCGCAGCGTCGGCCAAAACCAGGAGATGCCCAACTTCACCCAGGCCCTCTACGACGCCCGGGAGTTGGCCATGGAGCGGATGCAGACCGAGGCCGAGGAGGTGGCTGCCGAAGGGATCGTCGGCGCCCAGATCCGGGAGAGCAACCATGGCTGGGGCACCCATGTGATCGAGTTCTTCGCCGTGGGCACCGCGGTCCGGCCGACCAAAGAAGACCACCGCATCGCACCCCCGCAATTGGTGCTCTCGCTGGATCAGTAGTTGGCGGTGGACCCGCCGGTGTCCGGATCGCCTCCGTTGGTCTTCTTCTACGACGACCTCTTCCTGAAGCACCACCAAGCCGGGCATCCCGAATCGCCCGAGCGCCTGCGGGCGATCACCGCTCGGCTGCGAGCGGATCCGCAACTGGAGGCGTGCCGCTGGGCGACCGCGCCCTCGGCCACCGCGGACGACATCCTGCTGGTCCACGCCCCCCAACACCTGGAGCGGATCCAGCGCTTCGCCGCCCGGGGGGGCGGCTGGATCGACGCTGACACCTTCTGTGGCCGGGACTCCTACCAGGTGGCCCTGGGAGCGGTCGGGGCCGCCATCGCCGCGGTCGAGGTGGCGACCGGCAGCCCCAAGGGGCCGGCCTTCGGGCTGGTGCGCCCGCCGGGACACCATGCCACCGCCACCAGGGCGATGGGATTCTGTCTCTTCAACAACGCGGCCATCGCGGTGCGCCACGCCCAACGGCGCCTGGGGGTAGAGCGGGTGGCGGTGGTCGACCTCGACGTCCACCATGGCAACGGCACCCAGGAGGTCTTCTACCAAGATGCCGAAGTCCTTTACTGCTCCCTGCACCAGCTGCCCCTCTATCCCGGCACCGGCACCTCGGCCGAGCAGGGGTCAGGCGCCGGAGCCGGCGCCAACCTCAATCTCCCGCTCCCACCCGGGGCTGGTCCGGACCAGTGGCTCGGGGCACTGCTAGAGAAGCTGCTTCCGGCGCTCCGCCGACACCGCCCCCAGCTGATCCTGGTGAGCGCCGGATACGATGCCCTGGCCGCCGATCCGCTGGCCCAGCTCAACCTCGACCCCGGGGCCTACGGCACAGCCGCCCGCTGGCTGAGCGAGATCTCCGCCGAACTGGAGGCGGGACCAACCGTCTGGCTGCTGGAAGGTGGCTACGATCTGGTGCAGATGCCGGAGGCGGTGCGGCGGACCGCCCTGGCGTTGGTGGGGCTGCCCGACCCCGGAGCCTAGACCGGCTGCCTGGTCAAGAGGGGACTGAGCGGCCGGCCCTCATCCCGCTCGAGCCGCGCCCGAACTCAGGGCCGATCCCTGGTCTGGAGTCACCGGTCGCGGCGACCAGGCGGCGGGGAGCTCGTCGATTCACCCCGTGGCCCGGCTGGGACCGGCCTCTCGAATGTTCCCCTCTGCCACCAGCCAGCTTCGGGAGCTCCTCTCCGGCCACGTTCAGGGCAGATGCAGTTCGGAACCGTCCTCCAGCCTAACCGTGATCGACCGAACTCCCGGAGCGCCCCCGACCACTCGCACCCCGGGAACATCGCCGCCCAGGCGCTGCCGCAGCGCGGACTCCGCTCCACCCACCTCGACCTCGAAGATCTCCAGCGGCGCGATCCGGTGGCGGCCCGTCGCTTGCGATGGATGCTGAGCGGCGTTCTCCCAGGCGATGAAGAAGGGAAGTCGAGTCGGACCGAAGGCCTGGCCCAGTCCCACGGTGTTCCAGCGGATCTCGGTCCCGTCTGCCTGCAACCTCGTTCCCGGCTCCCCGGGTTCGCCCAGCCGCGTCTCCACTTCGGCGAGGTCGTCCACCCTCAGGCACAGCCCGATCGGGGTCAGGCGGTCGCGGTCGGCGGCGGCCAGCACCGCCCGGCCCAGCAGGCTGTGGCGGGCCAGCTCTGCGTTCTCCGCGGCCACCAGCTCCAGATACTGGCTGCCCAGGGGGGCGATCCGGTTCGCGGTGCCCCAGCTGACGTGGCGGCCGCCTGGGATTGAGCCCAGTCCATAGCCGCGCCAGAGCTGTTGCTCCCCGATAGCGAGATCGGTGGTCGCGAACAGGACGTGATCGATCTGGATCACGGCTAGCTTCGGCGGATCTCCACCTTACCCTCTCTGGTACGGGTTTCGAAGACCGGGTTGGCCATGGTCGCCGGCCCATGGGCCACGTATCCACTCAGGAGCTCGAACTGGGACCCATGCCAGGGGCAGTGGAGCCGTCCGTCCTCCAGCGGCAGCTCGTCGAGGGGACCACCGGCGTGCGAACAGGTGGCGCTGGCGGCACAGATCTGCTGGTGGAGGCGGGTCAGCAGGACCTGGTTCTTGCCGACCTGCTTGCGCACGAATTGTCCCTCGACCACCTCGCTCTCGTCGGCCACCGCGGTCCACTTCTTGGGTCCGCTGGTGAAGGCGTTGTGATTCACCTGCATCCCGAGCCGGTAGACCATGTCGCCGCCCAGGTAGGCACCGGCCGATGCCAGACCCAGCCCGAGCAGTGAAAGTCGGATCGCCGGACCACGCGACCCTCTGATCCGGAGTGCCAGGGAGCTGAAGCAGAGGGCCAGCGCGCTGGTGTTGATCAGGGCATGGGCGGTGCCGAGATCACGGCTCTGGCCGACCTGGTCCTGCCAGTCCGCCAGACCGGTGACGGCGGCGCCCACGCCGGCGACACAGCCGAGAGCCATCAGGGCGTCGGCTGCCCGCTTGGTGCCCGCGTCTGGGCCGCGGCCGGCGAGGTCCAGCAGGCTGGCGCCCAGCCAGGCGCCGATGGGCACGTCAGTGAGCACGGGATGGACCGGGTGGCCGAGCCAGGTTCCGTTCAGGATGTCCTTGGCCGGAGCGGCGGCGGAGCCGCTGCTGGCGCCCAGTTGGGCCAACCAGCGGTGGAGGAGCTCCCCCAGGGGACCGAGGAAGGTGAGCTTTTGGATCAACCGATCGAGCACATCAGCAATCATGATCAGGACCTCATGCAGGCGACCAGAGATCGAGGGCTTCCACAGCGGTCCCGGAGAATGGACCGGTGCTAGTTCCCATCCTAGAGGCCGACCCCGACTATGCGGATGTCGCGGCCCACATCGTGGCCCAGACCGCGGGGCTGGAGGCGCGGGTGGTGGTCAGCTGGGAAGAGCTCTCCCAGCTGATCCGGCGCGAGCAGCCAGCGGCCCTGGTCGCCGATCGGGCGCTCTTACAGGGAGCCCGGGGGGTGGAGGCGATCCGGACCATCTCCACGGCCCCTCTGGTGGTGCTGACCGCCGATCTCTCGGAGACCGTCTCGCTGATGGAGGCGGGTGCCGACTACGTTCTCGCCAAGCCCTATCCCCCGGCCATGCTGAGGGCCACCATGCGCGCCATCTTTCGCCGCCGCCAGGTTGAGCGTCGGTCGTCGGGTCGGGTGCTGGAAGTGGGTCCCCTGGTGGTCGAGCCGGCCCGGCGCAGCGCCCGCATCGAGGGTCGACGCCACTTCCTCAGTCCCCGGGAGGCCGATCTCCTCGAGTACCTGGCCCTCAACGCCGGAGTTGTGTTGAGTCGCCGCCAGATCATCGACGGCGCCTGGGGCGGAGATCCGACCGCCACCCCGGCCGCGGTGACCATGTGCATCCACCGGCTCCGGCTCAAGCTGGAAGCCGACCCCAGCCGTCCTCGCCTGCTGCGGACCAAGCGCCGTGACGGCTACGTTTTGAACGCCCCCCTGCTGGCCGCCTCCGCGCCCGGATGAGCCAGCCGACTGCCGGTCCGGTTCTGCTGACCGGCGCCACCGGCTTCGTCGGCGCCGCCGTGATGCGCCATCTGCTCGGGGCCGGCTACCAGGTGCGAGCGCTGGTCCGCCGGCCCCAGCGGTTCCACCCCCCTGAAGGGGTGACCACCTGCGCGGGTGATCTGACCGATCTCGCATCGCTCTTGACGGCGGCCGGGGGTTGTGCAGCGGTGATCCACTGCGCGGCGGACTACCGCCTCTCCCTGCGCCGGGCTGATGTCAGTTCGATGATCGCGGTCAATGTGGGGGGAACTGCCAACGTCTTGGAGGCGGCCGGTCGGGCCGGGGTCCGTCGGCTGGTTCACTGCAGCACGGTGGGCACGCTCGCCTTCCAGCGCCACGGACGGGTCTGCTCCGAGGAGGACATGGCTACCTCACCGGCGGGCCTTGCCGGCCCCTACAAACGCACCAAGTGGGCGGCCGAACGGCTGGTCCTGGACCAGGCTCCGCCGGGACTCGAGGTGGTGGTGGTGCAGCCCAGCACCCCGGTCGGAAGTGGCGACGCCCGCCCCACCCCGACTGGCCAGACGATCCAGGACTTCCTCGGCGGCCGGATCCCCGCCTTCGTCCAGACGGGGCTCAACCTGGTGGCGGTGGAGGCGGTGGCTGCGGGCCACGTGCTCGCCCTCGAACGCGGTAGGCCGGGGCGCTCCTACATCTTGGGAGACCGAAATCTCACCCTGCGCCAGCTGCTGACCCTGGTGGCGGAGATCGCCGGGGTGGCGCCCCCCCGGTGGCGGGTGCCGTTGGGCGTGGCTTTCGCCGCGGCCTTGGTCAGCGAGGCCCGGGGCCGCGTGACCGGTCAGGCACCGACCATCTCCCTGACCTCCGTCCAGATGGCGGCCCACCCGATGTACGTCAATGCCCAGCGCGCCCAGGCTGAGCTCGGGTGGAATCCCGGTGATCTGGATCTGGCCCTGCGCCAGTCGGTGGCAGAGCTGGGCCCAGCTCGCATCTCGGGGGGCTGAGCTCTGATGCCGCTGCTCCTGCGCTGGTACGCCTTCGTTCCCTGGGCGCTGGTGATCCTGGTGATCTGGCGACAGTTCGGCTGGCGCCGTGCGCTGCCGATCGGGCTGGGCGGTTGGATGATCGCCTTCGCAGCGGAATGGGCTGCCACCTCGGGTCCGGGGTTCCCCTTCGGCGTCTACTCCTACCGCAGCGCCGGGCTGACTCAGGACTGGCGGGTGCTGGGGGTCCCTCTCTTTGACAGCCTGAGCTTCACCTGGCTGGCCTTCGTCACCTTTACGGCGGCCGGTTGGCTCGGAGCGAGCGGCGCTCGACGGCTGGTGGTGGCGGCCCTGGCGATGGTCGCGATCGACGTCGTGGTCGACCCGGTGGCTCTCCGCGGCGCTCGGTGGTGGCTCGGCTCGATCTATTCGTACCCCGCCCACACCGGGGTCTGGTACGGCGTCTCCTGGCCCAACTACCTGGGCTGGCTGGTGGTGGGACTCACGCTCCAGCTCTGGCTGGGCTTCTGGCTCGGTGGCCAGCGGCAAGGCAGCCGCTCAGAGCTCGCGGTGGCGGCCCTGCTGCTGGTGGGGGTGCTGACCCAGAGTGTGGTTTTGGCGCTTGTTTTGGGCATCGCGCCCAGCGCCCTGCTGGCGCTCCTCCTGCTGCTCGGGTTGGGGTTGGTGGCCCTGGGAGCGCCCTGGCCCCGGCGGCCAGCCGGCCCCCCGCTGGTGCTGGTCGCCTGCGCCCTGGGATCCGAGGCGCAGGCGGTCTGCCGGGCGCTGGGACCCGGCTGGCTGGGCCGTCCGGACGGCGGGCATATGCGCTGGAGCCGTCCCGGCCGGCCCTCGATCGAGGTCTGGGCGACCGGCCTGGGCGTCGCGGCGGCGTCGGCCGCGGCGCGGGTAGCGCCTGGGGGAACCGCAATTCTGGTCGCCGGGGTGGGTGGCGCTTGCTCCGGTGACTGGCCGGTGGGTTCGGTGGGGATCGGGTCCAGCGTGCTGCGCTCCGATGGCGGGTGGCTCGAGCTCGATCGGTCCCCCCACAACCGGCTGGTTGCAGCTGCTGTAGGAGGGTCGGCCCGGTTGGGCAGTCGCGACTCTGCCACCGACAGCTCCGCCGACCGAGCGGCTCTGGCGCAACGGGGAGTGGACATCGTCGAGATGGAGACCGCGGCCTGGCTGGCCGCTCGGAGCCAACCGCCGGCGGGCCTGCTGGCCGCCCTACGCGCGGTGAGCGACACCCCAACCGCTCCCTTGGGAGGCACCGCGAAGCTGGTGCCGCCCGGGTCGATTGGACCCAGCCCGGTCCGGGTGGCCCGACTGATCGTGGCCCACCCGGGGAGCTTGGCGACGCTGCTTCAGGTCGGCAGAAATCAGCGGGTCGCCCTCTCCGCTTTGGGCCGAGCGGTCGCGCTGGCGGCGCCCGTCCTCGAGCGGCTCGCGACTAGTCCGGCTGATCTGACGGCTGGCGGCCTGACGGACGGGCAAGCAACTGCTCCCCGTTCTTGAGATCGGCGGGCGGACAGCCGCCGGCTCCGTGCATCTCGACTAATGAAGCGTTTCCGGCTTGCACCCACTCCGTCGTGACCCGGGTGATCGCCTCCGGAGCCGAGCCCTTCAACCCGGAGCTGGCTTTCGGCCGCCTGGGCGGCACGCCAGGAGCTGCGGGTGGCTGCGCTTCGGGAGCTGCACCCTGACGGAACTTGGGCGCGGTCGGCCGAAATCAGACCCCGAGAGCGGGCTGTCCGACGGTCGGGCCCAACTCCGATCCCTCCTTCCGGCCTCGGAGATTGAAGTAGAGCAGCATGACTCCAAGTGAAGTTACCGGAGCGAAGAGAACACTGATCACCAATGAGGTGGCAGCGGTGATCACATGGCCGGGCACCGTGGCAACTCCACCTGCCAGAGCGGCCAGGAGACCGGCTATTACGCCGAGCACGAGGCCGGAAAAACCGACGATCAGGGTCAGCACCAGGACAACCCCGATGACGAACCAGCTGTGTCCGCGAATGAGGCTCCAGGAGCGTTGCATCGCCTGCAGGGGGCCGGCCGGTTCCAGCACCACCACCGGGATGGTCACGATCAAGCGGACGGAAGCGATGATCCCGGCGGTCACCGCTGTCAAGCAGAGCAATACCAGCAGCAGCACGCCCAGCGCTTTCAGCACCACCGTCAATAGGGTGCCCGCGATGGCCAGGGCGAAGATCGCTCCAATGAGGATCAGGATCATCAGCAGAAACACTCCCATCAGCGGGAGCCAACGTCGCCGGGCGACCTGGAAGGCGAGCTGGAGCGAGGTCGGACGACCCTGATAGCGCTCCGCCCCGGCGCTGGTCATCGCCGCCAGATCCAACGGGAGGGCCAACAGCCCGAACAGTGCCAGCGCCAGGACCGCCAGCCCGCTGCCGTGCCAGTAAGTCAGGAACAGAAGCTGCACGTGGTGGGAGTTCCTCGCGCCCGAAGGGAGGCTGGACAGAGCCCGGGAGAGGGAGCCCGACTGACCTTGAACGAAGGTCAGCAGGAGTTGGTAGGGAATCTGGATCACCGCCGCCACCGCCGCGAACAGCCAGAGGTTGGCGCGGTAGAGCCGAAAGACGGCGTCGATGATTTCACTGATATTCATCGGTCGCAGGGGGTAGGCGCCCGCTGAGGAGTCCATGGCGGGCAGGCTACGCCACCCGCTCCCACCGACATCGGAATTCACCGGATTGCCACGCGATCGCCTGCTGCCGGGCGCGCGGCCGAGTAGGACACCGACTCACTCCCTGATCCCGGCCCTGTTCGGGTCGTGATCATCGAAGCGCAGCCGTGGCGGGCGGCAACGGTGCTCGCCAGCATTCCGGCAGTTGGTCCGGCCGGCGGGAAGGCCGTTGGGTCGTGGCCGATGGGTCTCCAGCCGTCAGGGCACTGCGGTCTGTTGAGCCCGATCGCCTCTGGCCATGTGGGCCGGACTCGCTGATGGCGCCGCTACCCCATGCCGCTGCTGGGAGCCACCGTCCTGTCCAGCGCGGCCTGGGCCGCGGTTCGGCCGCTCCTGACCGCCCCTTCCATGGTGGCCGGCCACCCGGTGTCGGTCCAGTTGCCCGCCAGGAGGACACCCGCCAGGGGAGTGCGGGGACCGGGCCGGGCCGACGCCGAGCCGGGCAGAGCAGCGAAGGTGGCCGAGGCCTCCCGGGTTATCCGGCCGTGCCGGAGGCGGGCCCGGCGAGCGGCCGGGAAGAGCTCCTGACAGAGCGGCCATAGGGTCTGGAGCAGCTGCGCCTCCCCGACCCCGATCGTCTCGTCCGCCGCGGACAACGAGACCGCCGAGTGGAAGGTCGGCTGTCCTTCCCAGTCGAGGGCAACCTCCCCGAGCCGAGACCGGTCGAACAGCCATTGCAGCGGGGAGCCCGGAGCCACCACCACCGGCCCGGGGAGGAAGGGTCGGTCAGTAAAGAGATGGAGGTTGACGATGGGGGAGTTGGGCAGCCGGGCGGCGGCGTCCAGGGTGGGATCGGAGATTCCCCGGCCGGCCAGGAGCCGCTGCGCACTTGCCGCCGAACCGGCCAGCACGATCAGGTCGGTCTCGATCCCCTCGCCATCGGCGCCTCGGACAAGGTGCCGCCCCTCAGATGCCGGCAGCAGCTCAGCCGCGCGCCAGCGCAGCTTCAGCTCCACCCCAGCCTCCAGCAACCGCCTGCGGCTGGGAGGATCGAGCCACGCGGTGAGGTCGGTGGCCGGGATCCTCAGCGCTCCTGCCTCGCCCTGGCCGAGCAGGCCTTCACGGATGATGAAGGCGGCCAGTCCGGCGCTACAGCGATCCAGTGATACGTTGCCGGCCGAGACCAGGAAAGGGTCCCAGAGCTGGCGAATGGCGAGATCGTCCTGGCCCAGGCTGTACAGCCACGACCGAGCCGGCACCGAGTCGAGCAGCGCCTGGTCTCGGGGGCTGAGGCGGCGCAAGGCGGCGGCGACGGCCGCGGTCTTGACCAGCTGCCGGGTGGGCAGCCCCGGCCAGCCCAGCAAAATTGGGAGCAGGTGCATCGGCGCCGGTAGCGGCACCGCTCGGAGCCGACGGGTCACCCCGGTTCGGGGATTGGCCACCATCAGCTCGAGGCGATGCTGCCTCCAGGCGGGTTGAGCCCCGATCCGACCCAGGAAGCTCTCCAGCGCGGTGCAGCACCCCAGATAAACGTGCTGTCCGGTATCCACCCGTCCGGCCACCGGGTCAGGGACCGAGCGGCAGAGCCCGCCCAACACCGGAGCTCGCTCCACCAGAGTGACCCGCGCTCCTCGGTCGGTGAGCTCCAGGGCGGTGTTGATCCCGGCCAGGCCTCCGCCGACCACCACCGCCTCCATCCGGGTGGGCGTCCCCGGCCTCAGCGGCGCCAGGTGGCTGCGGCCCAGGCCCCCAGCGCCAGCTGCAGCTTGCGCAATCGACCCAAGGAGATCCTCGCCGACTGGACATCGAAGTCCCGGGCTACGATCTCTTTGAGTAGGGCCTGGTAGAGCGAGGCCAGCCCCGCCGGACATCCCCGGGCATCCCGGTCCACCAACGGGATGAGTTGGCTGCCCTCCGCGAAGAGCTCTCTGGCCCGGTTCACCTCATAGGTCATCAGGCGGCGATAGGCATCGGCCCGGGGGCCCCGCGGGCCGACCTGCAGATCAGCGGGCTCGCATCCGAAGCGCGCCAGATCGTCCTGGGGCAGATAGCACCGACCCCGCTCGTGGTCCTCCTTGAGGTCGCGCAGGATGTTGGTCAGCTGCATGGCCTGGCCCAGTCGCACCGCCAGCTGGGGAACGCGCTGGTCGTGGAAGCCGAAGATCTGGGCGCTCAGCAGACCCACCGCTCCCGCCACCCCGTAGCAGTAGCTCTCCAGGTCCTGCTCGGTAGCGATCGTGAGCGGAAGGCAGTCGGCGGCGCAGCCATCGATCACCTCGTGGAGGTTTCGGGGATCCAGCTGGAAGCGACGGGATGCGTCCCACAACACCAGCCAGCTCTGGTCGGGAGGAGCCCCGTCCAGGGTGGTGGCCAGGGTGGCCCGAAATTGCTCCAGCCGTTGGCGCCGCTCGCCGGCACTGCCCTCCCCGTCCGCGATGTCGTCGGCGGCGCGGCAGAAGCGATAAACCGCGTGAAGGGCGTCGCGCTTGCGCTGGGGCAGGAGTCGGAAGGCGTAGTAGAAGTTGGCGGCGGCTGCCCGGACCTCGAGACCGCAGGCCCGGTAGGCGGCCCGGAGCTCAGCTTCGGGAGGGGGGATAGAGCCGGTCCAGGCGGGCGCTGACGCGCTCAACTGGACCGGGGAGGGGACGCCTGGCGCCAAGCCCACGATGCCTGCCAGACTGCCCGCCGGCGCCGGGCCGGGCTGAGAACCGCCTTCTCGGCGAATACCCGGGGCCCCGCCTCCAGCACGGCGGCGGTGGCGGCGAGACCGCAGAGGATGAAGGTCGCCATCTCCATCCGCATCAGTCCCGGTACCGCTCTGACCAAGGGCCAACCGTCAATCAGGAGCCGCCGGGCGCGGCCCACCGCGTGAGCCTCGGCGGCCAGCATGCCTGAGCTGACCGTCCCGCTCCACCACTCCTCTTCGGCCGCGCCGTGCTCTGCCAGAACTTCCGCGGGAAGGTAGCGCCGCCCGCGGGCCCGATCGGAGGCGACGTCCTGCCACATGTTCGCCAGCTGCAGGCCGGTGCAGATGGAGTTCGAATAGCCCACGAGCTCCGGATCGCGGATCCCTTCCAGGGCCAGGACCAGCTCGCCCACCGGGTTGGCCGAGAGCTCGCAGTACTGGTCCAGCTCAGCCCAGCTCCGGTATCGGCTCATCCGCTGATCCTGCTGGTTGGCCTGGATCAGCCTTCGCAGTGGCTCCGGCGGCAGTTGGAACCGCCGGATCACCGGCTGCAGCCGCTGGAAGACCGGGTGTTCGGGCGTGCCCGTGTAGCAGGCCTCCAGCTCCTCCTGGGCCAGCTCCAGCAGGGTGTTGGGGTCGCCCAACTTCTCGTCCCCCAGGTCATCGACCAGCCGACAGAAGCCATAGATGGCACTCCTGGCCTCCCGCCGACCCGGTCGGAGCAACCAGGCGGCAATGGGGAAATTCTCCCGTTGGCGTGCCTCCTGCTGGCGCTGCCGGGAGTACTCCGGTAATCCCGGGGGGGATTTGGGGTCACCTCGGGCGGTGACCGGCGCGGCGGGAATGGTCAACGATCGCTGCCGACGGAAACTGTCTGCGGCCGGAGCGCCCGGCCCAGGGCCATCACCGGGAAGATGGTGGCGTAGAGGTGGTAGCGCAGATAAAACGCCCGCGGGAAGCCGGTGCCGGTGAAGTGCTCGTCGGTCCAGTCACCCCCCGTCTCCTGATGTCGCACCAGCCAGGTCACCGCTGATTCTGCCGCGCGGGCCAGTCGGTCCCCCTGGGCGAGGTCGGAGGTAGCGCCAGCGGCGGCCAGCAGCGACATCAGCGCCCAGGCGGTCTGCGAGGGGGTCGGGTCGCCACGCCCGATGTGGGCGCGGTCGTGGTACGAAAGGACTGACTCGCCGAATCCGCCCGAGGCGTGCTGGTTCAGCCGTACCCACTCACCGATCCGGATCAGCCGCTCCTGGTCCTGGGGCTCGCCCGCCGCGGCGTAGGCGGTGGCCGCCGCGGCACCGCCATAAACGTAGTTGACCCCCCACCGCCCGTAGTAGGCCCCCGCCCCTTCCTCGGAGCCGCGCAACCAGCCCAAGGCTCGCTCCCGGGCCGGCTGCAGGTCCGCTCCGCCAAGCCGGGCAAAGGCCTCCAGCACGTGGGCGGTGACATCGGGGCTGGCCCGATCGAGCATCTCCCCGAAGTCGGAGATGGGCAGGTGCTCGACCCAGCTGCGATCGTTGTCAGCGTCGAAGGCACCATAACCACCGTCGCTGCCCTGCATCACCAGGAGCCAGGCCAGCGCTCGCTGCATCGCCTGACCGATCGGGGTTTGCTCATGGCGATCATGGCCGGCGACGCTAAGCGCCGAAAGCACTACCGCGGTGTCATCGGTGTCCGGGTACTGGTCGTTGTAATACTCGAAGGGCCAGCCCCCCGGCGCTGCCCCGGCCCGGTGCACAGCCCAGTCCCCCACCTTGGTCACCTCCCGGGCGACCAGCCAGTCGACCGCCCTTCCCACCGCCTCGTGGTCAGCGGGCAGTCCAGCGTCGAGCAGGGCCCAGACCGCCAGCGCGGTGTCCCAAACCGGGGAGACACAGGCCTGGAGCCGGAAGCCCTGGTCGTCCTCGACGCCGAAGGTCTCCAACGCCTCCAGCCCCCGCTGCACGATCGGGTGGTCCAGCCCATAACCTCGCGCCCGCAGCGCCATCAGCCCGTATACCCAGGGCGGTTGGATCCCGGCCCAGGAGCCGTCCGCCTCCTGGTGCTCCACGATCCACCGCTCGGCCCGGGCCAACGCTCGTTGCCTGACCCCGACCTGGGGCAGTCGGCCATAGGTGCGCAGGGCCCGGTCGACGACCTTCCAGGTCGGGGCGCCCGCCCCGGGGCGGTGCGGACCCAGGGGAAGCTCGTCGAGGGTGGGAGAGTTCAGCGGGAACACCGTCCGCAGGCTGCGGAGGATGGTGAGCGGCACCGTGGTGGCACGGGCCCAGGAGGCGAGGTCGTAGATGCTTCCGAACTGATGGGCTGGCACCAGGATCCATTCCGGGGGGATGGCCGGGATCTCGTCCCAGGGCCAGATCCCGCCCAGCGCCAGCCACATCCGGGTGAAGAGACGGGTGGCCCGGAGCCCTCCGTGCGCCTCGACAAAGCGCCACGCCCGCCCCACCTGGGGATCGGTCCCGGCGACACCCACCGCCCGCAGTGCCACCAGCACCTCGGCGGTGATGCTGATGTCGCCATCGACCTCGGGCGCTATCCCGTAGCTTCCGTCCTCTCGCTGCTGGCTCCGCAGGTACTTGACTGCGGCCGCCTCGCGGGCGGGGTTGGCGCACCCCAGGTACCGCTGGAGCAGGAGGTACTCGGCGGTGATCGAGGCGTTGCTCTCCAGCTCCCCTGACCAGGAGCCGTCCGGGTTCTGGCGCTCGAGCAGGCGCCTGACGGCTCGCCCGAGCGACTCCTCTGCCTCAGCTCGAGCGGACGCGCCGGCGACGACTCCCTGGGCTCGCTCCGGCTCCAGCTCCAGGGTCAATTCCAGCGCTCCCCCAGCCATCGTCCCAGGATCTCCAAATCGGTGGCCCCTTCCTCGGAAACCGGTAGCTTGGCGGCAGCCGCCAGCGCTCGCTCCGTCCAGGTGGTGGTCAGCCCCTGACAGCGCTCCGCCACGCCGCCCTCGCGGAGCAGCTCCACTGCCGCCGCGAGATCGCGGCGGCGCAACCCGGGCGGCTCCAGCCAGGAGCGGGCGGTCTTGCCTAGCTCGCCATTGCCCGTGAGGGCGAGCACCATCGGGAGTCCCTGCTTGCCCCGGAGCAGGTCATTGCCGACCGGCTTGCCGGTCACGGAGCTGTCCCCGAACAGCCCCAGCACGTCGTCCCGCAGCTGGAAAGCCACCCCCAAGGTGCGCCCAAAGCTCTCGCAGGCGTCCACCGTGGCCAAGGGGGCTCCGGCGGCAATTGCTCCCAGTGCGGTGGCGGCACCCATCAGGGCCCCGGTCTTGCGCTCCACCATGGCCAGGTACTGGGGCAGGTCCGCGGCGGGAGTGCCCGTGGTTGAGATGTCGGCCTGCTGGCCCCCCACCATCTCCATGGTCGCGGCACTCAGCCGACGGGTGCCCCGGGCGATGGTCCGCGATGGCAGTTCGGCGGCGGAGATCACGCAGAAGGCGGAGGTCAGCAGGGCGTCGCCGGTGTTGAGCGCGGCCGGCATGCCGTCCCTCACCCACAGCGCCGGCTGGCCGCGCCGAGAACGGTCCCCGTCCACGATGTCGTCGTGGAGGAGCGAGAAGTCGTGCACCAACTGCACCGCCAAAGCCAGCGGCAGCGCCGTCTCCGAGGGCCCCCCCAGCGCCTCCGCCAGCATCAGGGTCAACGTGGGACGGAGCGCCTTCCCCGAGCGGGCACCGGCCAGCAGACCGAGGTGGTACTGGGCCGGTTCCATTACTTCGACGGCCAGGGTATCGATGACCCGACGCAGCCCCTGAGTGATTCGCTCTTGATAGCGGCCGAGGATCGCCTGGGCGGCCTGGGCTAGGGCTCCTGAGCTGTCGCGCGCGGCCAACTCCGCCTGATCAGAGATCACGACAGGCCGCCTCGACTTCGTCGACCACCCAGCCAGGAGTGGAGGTCCCCGAAGTGATCCCAACCCGCTGGCCCAGCTGAAACCAGCTCGGATCGATCTCGGCGGCGGACTCGACGTGGTGGGTGGGGCGGCGCTCAGAGCAGGTCTCGGCCAGAGCCTTGGTGTTGGCTGATCCCCGGCCTCCGACCACCAGCACCACGTCGGCCTCGTCCAGCAGTTGCGCCATCGCTTCCCGCTGGCGCTGATTGACGACCGGGCAGGTGGTGTCGCGAACCTCCAGCGTGTTCGACCGATGCCGAAGTCGAGCCACGATCTGCTGGAAGCGCGGCTGGGGGAACGTGCTCTGGGAGACCGCCCCTCGTGACTCGCGCCAGGGCAGCTGGTCCGCCTCGGTCTCGGTGGCCACCACCACCACCTCGGCACCGGGTCTCTGGGCTGCCCACCCGATCACTGCCTGCACCTCGGAGTGGGCGGCGTCCCCAACCACCACCACCGGGAGTCCCGATTCGGCGAGCTGAGTGGCGTGCCGCTGAACCCGCCGGACCAGGGGGCAGGTGGTGTCGATCACCGTCAGGCCGCGGAGCCTGGCCTCCTCGAAGAGCTGGGGAGTTGCCCCATGGGCGGTGACCACCACCTGGGTGCCGTCCGAGTCCGGTAGGCCGTCGGTCCGGCCCAGTCCGCGGCGCTCCAGCTCCTCGAGGGCGCGCGCGTTGTGCACCACCTGCCCCAGGGCGACCGTCTGCGCGCCCGGGCGAATGGCGTCCGACGTCAACTGCAGGGCATCTCGCACCCCGAAGCAGAAGCCGGTGTGTCGGGGGCGCACGGTGTTCAATTTCGTCCCTCTCCCGGACGGTGGTCCGTTAACGGACCTAAACAATCCCGCCACCTTGACGCTACTCGAGGCCGATCTCAGACCTCGTTACGAGATTACCCGGTAATCTTACTCGACTGTTATGTTCGGTGGGGGTCGGAGCGGGGGCCGAATGTCGGAGCGCGGCCCTCTGCCCCGCTAACGTAGGGCCGGTGCGAGCACTGGTTTTCGATCCCTCTTCCCGCCGTCTGCCCTGGGTCGGAGCCGCCTCGCGGATCCGACCCGATTGGGCTCTGGGGCCCGGGTCACTGCTGTCGCTGCGGGACCTTGCCGAGCCCCTCGCGCCGGGGCCGGAGTGGGTCCGTCTGCGGGTCATCTGGTCCGGAATTTGCGGCAGCGACGTCAAGGAGGTGTTGCTGCAGGCCGCCGCCGACAACCCGCTCAGCGGGCTGGTGTCATTCCCCCACGTGCCGGGGCACGAGGTGGTGGCCCGCGTCGAGGACCCCGGATCCCTCTCCCCGCTCAGGGCGGGCGACCGGGTGGCGCTGGATCCCTGGGTGGGCTGCGTCGCTCGGGGGCGGGAGTCGCTCTGTCCGGCCTGCGCCCGCGGTTTCCCGCCCCACTGTCACCACCAGCCGGACGGCGGACCGTGGGGCGCGGGTCACGGCCTGCACTTGGGCAATATCAGCGGGCTGCCCGGAGGGTTCGCTGAAGTGATTTATGCGCATCCGAGCCAGTGCCATCGCCTGCCCGACCATCTGGATCCGCGGCTCGGCGTTCTGGCCGATCCCCTGGCGGTGGGGCTCCATGCGGTGGACCGGGCGGGAGCCGAACCGGCCGGACCGATCCTGGTGTTGGGGGCGGGCACGATCGGACTCTCGCTCACCTTGGCGGTCCGCCAGAGGTGGCCTCAGCTCCCCGTACTGGTGACGGCGGCCTGGCCGCATCAGTTAGGACTGATCTCGGCGCTCGGGGCCGAGCCGCTTCCCGTGGCCGCCTCGGCGGTGGTCCCCGAGCTGGCTCGGCGCACCGGCGGTCGGCTGGTCCGACCGTGGCGAGGCGGCTCCTGGTCGCTGGGGTCCGGAGTGGAGCTGGTTCTTGACTCGATCGGTAGCAGCGTCACTGCCGAGCTGGCGCTGCGCTGCCTTGCTCCGAGGGGCCGTATCGTGGTGGTTGGGGTGACCAAGCCGGCCAGGACGGAGAACACCCTGGCCTACTACAAGGAGGCGGAGATCGTCGGCAGTAACGGCTACGGACGCAGCTCGGCCGGAGCCAGCGCGCCCCATCAGCTGGACCAAGCGTTGACGATCTTGGCCGAGCGGGCCAAGGAACTCAGCCGGTGGTGTACTCACAGCTTCCCGCTGGGTAGCTACCGAGCCGCGTTTGCGCTGGCCAACCACCCCGACCGCGGGTCGGCGATCAAGGTCAGTCTGCGGCTGGCTGAGGAGGATGCAAGGTGATGATCGCTCGGGCCAGCGTGCTGGTCGACGCGCCCCTCGAGACGGTCCGGGCGGCGGTCCTCGATCCCAGCGCCTACAGCTACGGCCAGACCAAGGTGCAGGATATGGTGGTCGAGTCCCGCGGGGAGAATGAGCTGGTCGCTCGGATCAACGGGCGCCTCGGACCATTCAGATCGTTCATCCGGGCTCGTTACACCCTGGAGGACAACCAGGTCGAGCTGACCATGCTCCAGGGCCGTCTCCGGGACTTTCACGCGGTCTTTCTCTTCGAGCCCCAGGAGGGTGGCGTGCTGCTCACCCACCAAGAGGAATACGACTTCGGCTACCCTTTGATTAGCCCGCTCTTGGAGCGGCTGCTCCAGCGCTGGGCCACCCGCAGCGTGGAGGCCGAGGTGGCCTCTCTCAAGCACGCCGCTGAGTCGCGGGTCGAGGCGGTCGCCTGAGACCAGGTTTGACCACCTCCGAGGAGGGGCACACTTGATCTTGCTGGGCGATGTCCAGCCCCTCGTGACTCTGGAGTGAAACCGTGAGCGAAGACGAAGACCGGGCCGAAGTAAAGAGCGCTGCCTCCCCTCGTCGGGAAGTGCTCACTCCAGAGATCGAGTCGCTGCCGCTGGTCCCGCTGCGGGACAACGTGGTCCTTCCCCACCAGCTGGCGCCCCTCGGCGCCGGGCGCGATCGCTCGGTGAGCAGCCTGGAGTCCGCGGTGGCCGGGGAGGGCAAGGTGGTGCTGGCGGTTCAGCGCCAGAGCGAGCTGGACGAGGTTCAGCTGCTCGACCTGTATCCGGTGGCCACCGTCGCCCAGATCGGCGCTTTTCGCCGCGGTACCGCCGGCGCCCAGGTCCTGGTCGAGGGCCTGCGCCGAGTGCGTCTCATCGAGCTGGAGGTCGGCGAGGTCTGGACCGCCAAGTTTGTCGAGCTGCCGGACACCGAGCCTCAGGGCACTGAGATCGATGCTCTGGCTGGCTCGGTACGGCAGATGTTCGCCGACTATGTGGCGGCCGGTGCCGCGGTCCCCCCCGAGCTGGCCGTGGCGGTGGCTCGAGCCAAGGAGCCGGGCAAGGTCGCCGACCTGACCGGCACCGCCCCGGATCTCGATCCGCTCGACCGAATCGCCCTCCTCCAGGAGCCGGATGTCGAGCGCCGGCTGCGCGGGCTGGTGCCCCTGCTCGCCCGTCAGTTGGAAGTGGCCCAGCTGCGCAACAAGATCCAGCAGGATGTGGCTCAGACCATCAACCAAGGCCAGCGCGAGGCCATCCTCCGCGAGCAACTCAAGGCCATTCGCAAGGAGCTGGCCGAGGTGGGAGGCGACGCAACCGCCGAGGATGACCTGCGCGAGCGGATCGACGCCTCGGGGATGCCCGAAACCGTCCACGCTCGCGCCCTCAAGGAGCTAGATCGGTTGGAGTCGTTGCCGAGCGCCTCCCCCGAGGTGGGCATTGTGCGCACCTATGTGGAATGGCTGGTCGACCTGCCCTGGAAGGATGCCGGCCAGGAACGGGTGGACATTCGCGAGGCGGCCCGGATCCTGGACGAGGACCACTACGGTCTGCCCAAGGTCAAGGAGCGAATCCTGGAGTGGATGGCGGTGCGCAAGCGCGTTCTGGAGCGCCGGGAGTTGGCGGCGGCGCTGGCCGAGGCAGCAGCTCCCGTCCCGCCCCCAACGGCCGGCGCCGAGGCAGGTCCAACCGCCCTTCCCGCGATTGAGGAGGTCGGCCCTCAGCCGCACCCGCTGCAGACGCCGATCCTGTGCTTCGTCGGGCCGCCCGGAGTGGGCAAGACCTCGCTCGGTCGAAGCATCGCCCGCGCCCTTGGCCGGAAGCTGGTCCGGGTCTCGCTGGGTGGGATCCGGGACGAGGCGGAGATTCGCGGTCACCGCCGGACCTACATCGGAGCGCTCCCCGGACGGGTGATCCAGGCCATGAAGCAGGGTGGGACCAAGAACCCGGTGATGATGCTCGACGAGATCGACAAGGTCGGTCTGGACTTCCGGGGCGACCCCTCGGCAGCCCTGCTCGAGGTCCTCGACCCGGAGCAGAACCGAGAGTTCTCCGACCACTATCTGGAGGTGCCCTACGACCTCTCTCAGGTGCTCTTCATCACCACCGCCAATGTGATCGACACCATCTCTGCGCCGCTGCGCGATCGGATGGAGATCATTCAGATCACCGGCTACACCGAGGAGGAGAAGCTCGGGATCGCCAAGCAGCACCTGGTGCCGCGCCAGATGGAGCAGCATGCTCTGGAGGTCAGCGAGCTGGTGATCACCGACGAATCGCTGCACAGCATCATCCGCAACTACACCCGAGAAGCCGGGGTGCGCGGTCTGGACCGTCAGCTCGCCCAGGTGATGCGCAAGGTTCCCCGCCGACTGGTCGAGAACCCCGAGCTCAAGGGCATCAAGGTGCTGCCCGACGATCTCATCGAATATCTCGGCCCGGCCCGGTTCGACCACGACTCGGCTGAGGCCGAGGACCGCGTCGGCGTCGCGACCGGAGTAGTGGTGTCCGATGTTGGCGGCGACCTGGTCACCGTCGAGGCGCTGGCCATCGCCGGCCGCACCGAGATGCAGCTGACCGGACAGATCGGTGACGTGATGCAGGAGTCAGCCCGAGCCGCCCTCTCCTGGGTCCGGGTCCACGGTTCCGACTACGGGGTCAAGGAGAATTTCTTCGACGACCACGGCGTCCACATCCACGTGCCGGCAGGCGCTATTCCCAAAGATGGTCCCTCAGCCGGAGTCACCCTGACTACGGCCCTGGTCTCGGTCGCGAGCGACCGTCCGGTGCGGCATGACCTGGCGATGACTGGGGAGGTGACCCTGCGCGGTCGCATCCTCCCGATCGGCGGGGTCAAGGACAAGTTGCTGGCGGCCCACCGGGCCGGGATCAAGGTGTTCCTGCTCCCCGAGCGCAATCGCCGTGACCTGTTCGAGATCGACGCCTCGCTGCTCGACGGGATGGAGGTGGTCTTCGTCAGATCGGTGGACGAGGTCCTGGACCGGGCGCTGATGCCCCCGGTCGAGGTCCGGCCGGAGCGGCGCGTGGTGGGCTTCGGGCTCACGCCGCCGCCGTCGATGCCCGCAGGGGTGGCCGCCGCCAACTGAGGCGGCGGCCGCTGTCATTCGGCGGGCGGAGCGAGGCGCCGGAGCAGATCCTCGACGATCGCCCCGGTGGCCCCCCAAACGAAATGTTCTTGGTGCAGGTAGCCCGGCATCTCAAAGCTGCCGTCGGGGACCGTCATCGCGCGGCGGAGCCGTGGCGGAGGACCGCCTCCTGGCAGCAGAGGAAACCAAAAGTAAGACTCCACTTCGGCAGCGGCCGGGGCGGGCTCGAAGGGAGCTAGGAGCAGCGCCACGAACGGGGTGATGACGTACCCGGAGTTCCAGGTGGGGACCAGGGTTGCCCTTCCCCTCACATCGACTGCGCCCGGCGGAACCGCCAGCTCCTCGTTTGCCTCGCGCAGCGCCGTGCGCCAGAGCGGTCCGTCCTCCGGAGCCGGACTTCCCCCGGGCAGCCCCACCTGGCCCGGATGAGAGCGCAGCTGGGAGCTTCGCCGGAGTAGGAGCAGCGGCAACTCAGCTCGTCCCGCGTCGATCAGCGCCAGGACCGCGGCGGGTCGAAGCGCGCTGCTCTCCCGGCGCCCCTGGTCTTGGTCGAGCGGCTCCAGGCTGCTGAGCAACCGGTGCAGGGCTGAAGCGGGGTCTTCCAGCCCGATCAGAGGTGGATCCTGCCGGTGATCAGCAAAGCACCCACCGCCAGCACCGCCGCCGCCAGCAGCCAAAGCGCGAGATAACCCCCGCGCCGCCGAGTCTTGGGCTCGAACCGGTAGGGCTCCATCGTGATCAGCTGGGTGGACTCACCCGAACGCGATCCGGGGGCGCCGTGCTCCGCGCGGGAAGGCAGGAATTGAGACCGCAGCGAGGCCGGGGTCAGGGGGCCGTCGACCGGCCACCGGGAGGAGGGGTTGGCGGGAACCGCTGGCGGCGCCGCCGACTGGACCGATCGAGGGGGCACCGGAGCGTCTAGGACCGGGCGGTAGGAACTTGGAGCCGGTCGAGCGGGGCGACCGTCCGCGCGCACCACCGGCTGGGGCCGGGGGCCTGTCCCGCCCGCTCCCGCCGGCGCGGGAGAACCGCGTAGGGCGGCGAAGAAGGCGCTCGCGGTGGCGAACCGCTCGGCGGGGTCAGCTGCGAGGGCGCGGAGTACCGCACGGTCAACGCGCATCGGAAGTTGGGGCCGGAGCTCGCTGGGGGGGTCCGGCGGCCCGTCGGTAGCCGGCGGTCGACCCACCAGGAGGTAATAGACCAGAGCGCCGAGACCCCAGAGGTCGCTGGCGCGGATGGGCTCAGAGCTGGTCGGAGCTTCCGGTGGTCGAAAGGCTCTGGTGATGCCCACCCAGCTCGCCGCCGGGGTGACCCGGCTGACCACCGTCCGGATCGACTGGCCGGCGAGGACCGGTCCCGCGCTGCCGATCGCCACTGTCGCGGGCTGGATGTCCCCGTGGACCATCCCCATGGCATGCATCTGGTCTACGGTCCGGGCCAGTCGGCCGGTGATGGCGAACACGCCCGGGGCCCGTCCGGCCTGCAGCAGGCTGACCAGGAAGCCGCTGGCGGCGTCCTCAGTGACCAGATAAACCAAGGGAGTCCGCAGCTCCTGGACCCCGATCTCCAACACCTGGAGCAGGCCGGGAATCTCCGCCGCCCGGCGGTCCCCCGCGAGCAGCTGGAGCGCCTCCACGAACCCAGCCGCAGTCGCGTACGGCTCCTGGAAGGTCCACACCAGCACCGGACTGCCGTCAGCTAAGACGGTGCCCCGATGGATGCTGGCGTAGGGCAGCACCTGAAGCCGCCCCCCAACCCGGTAGCGGCCGATGGCGGCTCCAGTCAGCTCATCGACCCGCACGGTGTGTCTCATCTTACGGTCAGGCCGGCAGCTCCCGGAGGGCGCGGCTTCGGCTCTATGCTCTGACCGTGAGTGCTCAGCCTTACCCCGGTGACTGAGAATGGGTCCGGGGGAGTTCCAGGGTCTGGCGCCGGTTCCTGTCCAGCGGCTGTGTGGCTGCGGCGGGAGAGTCCGTTGGAGCCACCTCCGGTACCTGGGCCGCGGTCGCAGCGCCCCGATATACACCTGCGTCGGCTGCGGACTCGTCTATCGAGGAAATGCCGGAGAGGACTCCCGGCAGCCGGCCTCCTTCAAGCGCCGCGCGCCCTTACCGGCGGAGGGACCGCCCGAAAATCCGGTCCTGGACGAGGAGGTTGCCGCCAGGCTTCGCCACCTGCTCTCCAATCTGTGACCTCCGGGCGCGGCAGCCTACTTGACGTAGCGCTCCAGCCAGTCGGCCCCGGTCAGGGCGACCTCCGCGCGGTCCACGTCGACGCTGATCCCATGACCACTGCGGGGAAAGATCCTGAGCGATCTCACCTCCGAGCTGACCCGGCTGATGATCCGATCGGCGTTGGCCGGATTGACCACGCTATCGCGGCCACCCTGCAGCAGCAGCAGCGGACGGAAGACGGCGGGTAGTTCGGACTCAACCAGGCGGCCCAGTTTGGCCAATTGGTCGATGGCCCGCGTGGGTCGGCGCCCATAGCTGTAGAGCTGGTCGATGGCCGTCTGGTCGTAGAGGTCGACTTCGCTCGAAGGAGTGTGCCAGCGCACCAGGTGCCGGACCACCGGCAAGAGCTTGATGCGCCAGTCGCTCAGCTGAAGGAAACCGGCCTGGGCGACGATCGCCCGCGGCTCGGGTCGGGTGGCGGCGAGGTGCAGCGCCAGGGTCGCGCCCATCGACTGGCCCGCCAATCCCACATAGCGGCACCGTGCCTGGAGTTGGTTCAGCGCCTCGTTGGCCGAGCGTATCCAGTCCGGATAGGAGGTCTGTTCCAGCTCCTCGGGTGAGGTTCCGTGGCCGCTCAGCAAGGGCGCGAACACGGTGAAGCCGCGTTGGGCCAGTTCGTCGCCGAGCGGCCGCATCTCAGGAGGGGTACCGGCAAAGCCGTGCAGCAGCAAGACGCCGCGCTGGTCCCCCGGCAACCAGTACGGGGCGATCCGATCCGCCGGTAGTGGTCCCCTGTCTCTAGAGGTCAAGGCGATCCATCATCCCGGGCAGGGTAGCGATTTGCCGCCGGCCGACCGCGCCGAACTCCGTAGACTCGCCCAGTGACCACGGTTCTGTTTCGCTCGGCACCGGCCCGGGCCAGTCGGACCGGCGCCGAACCGGACCCGCCGGCCCGGATGGGCCCGCGCCTCCGGGCCCTGCTCGAGCTCTGCCCGCCAGAGGGGCCGGTGGCCGACATCGGCAGCGGGCACGGGCGGTTGGCGCTGGAGCTGAAGCGCCAGGATCCGGCCCGGCCAGTGTTCGCCACCGAGATCAGCCCGGGACCTCAGGCCGAGCTCCGGCGCCTCCTCGGTCCTGGGAGCGGCGTCCAGATCTTGGTGGGGGAGGGGCTTGAGCCGATCGCCGGCTTGGGTTGCCACGGGGTGGTCGTCGCCGGCATGGGCGGGGGCAGAATCGCTCGGATGCTCGAGCGAGACCGCCAGGTCGCGGGACAGCTCGAATGGCTCTTGCTGCAGCCGGCGCAGCGAGCGGAGCGCTTGCGGGACTGGCTGCAGGCGGAGGGCTGGCGCTGGTGGGCCCATCATGAGGTGCGGGAGAAGGCCCACCTTTATAAGGTGTTTTTGGTGGCGCCTCGATGAAGGTGGCCGAAGTTCTCGCCGCCATCGAGGTGCTCGAGCTGCGCCAGCAGGAACTGCTGGCTGAGCAGGAGGCGGCGGCCCAGCGCGCCAAGACGGACCCCAGCGTCCGCCAGCTGCGCCAGCGCCGGGCGGCGCTCGAAGCTCAGCTCCAGCGCCAAGCCGCGGAGCTCAAGCAGCTGGAGCTGGAGGTTGCGGAGCTGGCGGGCCGGGCTCAGAGCCATGCCAAGGCCATCTACGACGGCAGTGTTCGTCACCCCGCCGACCTGCAGCGCCGCCAGCACGAGCTGGAGACGCTTCGGGTCAAGATCCAGGGGCTGGAGGAGTCGGAGCTGGGCCGGATGGAGACCCAGGAGCAGACCTCCCAGGATCTGGTCGAGGTCGGATTGCAGCTGGCCTCGCGCGAACGGGAGGTCGAGGAGTTTCGCGCCCGGGACCGGAGCCAAGCCCCGACCCTGGCGGCGGAGCTCTTGACCGGTGAAGCGGAGCGTCGGGCGCTGGCCGAGACGCTGTCCCCCTCCCAGCTGGACACCTACCAACGCACCGCGGCCCGACGCCGGCCAGCGGTGGCGAAGGTGGTCAACCGGACCTGCAGCGGGTGCCGGCTGCCGCTTCCGCCCCGGCTGCTCCAGGAGGCCCGCGGGGAGCAGCTGGTTACCTGCGAGAACTGCGAGCGGATCTTGCTCCTGTGACCGAGACATGGTCTCCGCCCTCGAGCTGGGTGGACGGCTACTGCGACGGGGCCTGCAGCGGCAACCCCGGACCGGGCGGCTGGGCCTTTCGCATCGAGTGGACCGATCTGGCGGAGGAAGGGTCAGGAGGTGAGCCGCAGACCACCAACAACCGCATGGAGCTGGCCGCCGCCCGGGAGGCGATCTCCGCCTTCAGCCGACGACGCCAACCAGGGCAGGGGCTGCGGCTACACACCGACTCCCGCAATGTGATCGGCTGGCTCTGCGAGCATTGGAAGCGCAAGGCCAACACCGATCTCTTTCCCGAGCTGGACCGGCTGACCGCCGCCTTGGGCCCGGCCCTCAGCTGGCGCCACGTCCGCGGGCACCGGGACAACCCGGGCAACAACCGGGTGGACGAGCTGGCCGTCGCGGCCTGCGAGCGGCAGAAGCAAGCAACCGGCTGACCAGCTGGCCGCGACCCCGCACCTCGCGGCCGATCCGGGCCGCCGGCGAGATACGATGAGGTCGGATGGTGGGCAGATGACCGCGGCTGGGCGTCGCCCGGCCGAGGAAAGTCCGAGCTCCACAGAGCAGGGCGCCGGGTAACGCCCGGCGAGGGAAACCTCAGGGAGAGTGCCACAGAAAGACACAGCCGGCGATCGCGTCGGCGATGGTGAAATGGTGGGGTAAGAGCCCACCGGCAGCCGGGTGACCGGCTGGCCAGGTAAACCCCGCCCGGAGCAAGACCCGGCAGGGTGCGGGTGGCGACACCCCTGGGCGGCTCGCCCAGTAGCACCCGGGTGGGTCGCTAGAGGCGTCGGGCAACCGCCGCCGTAGATGGATGGTCATCACCCCTCGGGGGGAGCCCGCCGCGCGGGAGGCCCGGGGGGCACAGAACTCGGCTTACCGCCCGCCTTCCATCTCCCCGCAGGGGGGCTCGCCCCCCTGCGCCGCCTTCCCTCCGATCTCCGCCCGTGACGCATCCGTGCGGATTCAGGGACGATTCCCCCAAGAGAATCACTCGCTGGGAGACGATCTCGTAAACAACTTATCCAAAGTGATTGACCTGCTCCTCGTGGCGTGATACAGTCCCCGATACCTCCACTTCGGGGGAATTGTGGTGAATAAGGAAGAAGCCATCCAGAATGAGCGGTGGACTAGGGGGGCGAGATGGCGTTCTTCGGACGCTTCGACCACTCCCTTGACGAGCGCGGCCGGGTGGCCATTCCTGCTCGCTTTCGGGAAGAGCTCAGGGGAGGCTGGGTCACCGGTCACCCGGCAGGCTTCCTTCTGATGTACCCGCAGCCCGAGTGGGAGGCGATGACCGCCCAGCTGCGCTACGACCCGATCGCCCAGTCCGGCTACAGCGGTTACCTGCGTCGGCTCTATGCCGCCTCGCAGGAGATCAGCTGGGACAGCCAGGGTCGGATCCTGCTGCTGGCCCCGCTGCGCCAGCACGCGGGGCTCAACGACAACGTCGTCTTCGTGGGGGTCAACAACGTGGTTGAGCTCCACTCCGAGCAGAGCTTCGGTCGACAGGCGGCCCCGCTCAATTCTGACGAGTGGGAAGTGATGCGCCAGACGGTGGTCAATCAGAGGGCTGCCGACTACGGGGCATTCATTAGCGAGGCGTCCCAGTCGTGAGCGTCATGCTGGGGGTCATGCCCAGGTCCAAGCCACGCTCGGTTGCGCGCGCCGCGGTCCGGGTCAGTCACCTGTCCGGCACCCATCAGCCGGTGATGCTGGCCGAGCTGCTGGAGTTGCTCGCGCCGGTCCCGGGTGAGGTGGTGGTCGACGCCACTCTCGGCGCCGGTGGGGTTTCCGCAGCTTTCCTCAATCGCGTCCTCCCAGGCGGGCGGGTCTTGGCATTGGATCGAGATCCGTCCGCTGTTTCCTCCGCCCGGCTGCGCTTCGCCGACTTCGGCGAAGCCTTCGTGGCGGAGGAGGCCAGCTTCTCGGAACTGGAGCGGGTCGCTGCGGCGCATCAACTCCGAGCCGACATCGTGGTGATGGACCTGGGTATCAGCTCCCTCCAGCTGGACGATCCCGCGCGGGGATTTAGCTTCCAAAGCGACGGGCCGCTGGACATGCGCATGGCGCCCACGCGGCAAACGCTGACCGCCGCAGATATCGTGGCCAACTCCAGTGAGACGGAGCTGGCCGACCTCTTCTTCGAGCTGGGGGAGGAACGGCAGTCGCGTCCGATAGCTCGGGCCATCGTCGCCGAGCGGCGGAAGGCACCGATCAGGACCACCACCCAGCTGGCGGAAATCTGCGCTCTGGCGGTGCCCCGGCGGTTCTGGCCCAAGCGCATTCACCCGGCGACCAGGGTCTTCTTGGCCCTGCGCGTCGCGGTCAACGACGAGCTCGGCGAGCTCGAACGCGGCCTAGCCGCAGCCACACAAATTCTTCGGCCCGATGGGCGAATTGGGACGCTCTCCTTCCAACCGTCCGAGCACAGACTCACTAAGCACTCCCTCAACGTCCTAGCAAAAGACTGTGTTTGTCCGTCCCATCAAATGGTCTGCACCTGCGCC
>DATKSI010000027.1:0-99561 GCA_035531715.1 Candidatus Micrarchaeaceae archaeon | reverse complement strand
CCGCCCTCTCCGCCAACGGACATCGCCCACTTCTCAAAATGGTGCAGCACGAGCACCCTCCTCTCAGCTGCGCTCAGGCGCCCCAACTCTGCTTCCAGGCGGTGCCCGGATCACTGGGCCATTGGCCAGTGTCACTTTTGCTGAGCGACGCCACATCGACCGCGGCAAGGTTTGACCGTACGCCGATTGCCGGTTACAATGGCGCCACTTTGCAGGCAAGTCCAACACTCCGACTGGCGACGACCAAGCCCGGGCTTGGCGCACCCCTACCTGCAGGAGGGCCGGTCAGCTAGCGCCACCGCATCGCTAGAGAACTGACCGGTACCCGAGATCTCGGGAACCGGTCTTTTTTTATAGCCGCGAACCGCCAGCCACCCAGTCATGAACTCCCCGCCCTGGCCACGCACACGCAGCTCTGCATCGGTCCCCTCGCCCACTGACCGGACCGCCTTGACCGTGCCCGCACGCGGTCTTTGCGAGCCGCAGTTTGAGCGAGACGGGTGCGGGGTTGGCTTCATCGCCAGCCGGCGTCGGGAGCCCTCTCGCGAGGTGGTGGACCTAGCGCTCGGTGCCCTGCGTCGGCTCCAGCACCGAGGGGCCTTCGGGGCTGATCCCCGGACCGGAGACGGTGCCGGCATTCTGATCCAAATCCCGGACACCTTCCTGCGCCGAGTCGTCGCTGCCCAGGGCATCTCCCTGCCCGCAGTCGGTCGGTACGCCGTGGCCACCGTGTTCCTGCCCCGCCACGGCCAGGACCGCGAGGCCTGTCGAGGGGTGTTTGAGGCGGCGGTCGAGGAGGCGAGCCTGCAGCTGCTGGGCTGGCGGGTGGTGCCAGTCAGGCCCCAGGCCATCGGTCCCGTCGCGCGCAACGGCCAGCCGTGGATCGAGCAGGCATTCATCGCGGGGCGCCGCAGCGGGGCCGCCCTGGAGTCATCCCTCTATCCGATGCGCAAGCGCATCGAGAGCCGGATCCGGTCGCTCGCCATGGTGGACCCTGGTTCGGCGGGCCTTTTTGCGGTGACCAGCTGCTCCAGTTCGACTCTCGTTTACAAAGGGCAGCTAAGCGCGACCCAGCTGGAACCGTTCTATCCCGATCTCTCGGCTGCTGACCTGAGGAGCCGGTCAGCCCTCCTCCACCAGCGCTTCAGCACCAACACCGACCCCAGCTGGAGACTGGCCCAGCCATTTCGCTTCATCGCCCACAACGGTGAGATCAATACTCACCGCGGCAACGTCAACTGGATGAGAGCGCGCGAGGGCGGCTGGCGTCATCCCGTTTCGGGAGCCAATCCAGACGACGTCCTGCCGGTGATCGAGCCCGGTGGCAGTGACTCCTTGGCCTTCGACAACGCCATCGAGCTACTGCTCCGGACCGGTCGATCACTGCCCGAGGCGCTGATGATGACGGTGCCCGAAGCCTGGGAGGAGAACACCCAAATGCCTCCTCAGTTGCGGGCCTTTTACAGCTACCAGGCCAACCTGATGGAACCGTGGGACGGACCCGCCGCCCTCACCTGGAGCGACGGGCGTTGGGTGGGAGCGGTACTTGACCGCAATGGGCTGCGGCCGACCCGCTACGCGATCACCGACGACCTGGTGGTGTTGGCGTCGGAATTCGGGGTCGTCGATCTCGGACTCGATCGAGTGAGGCGCTCGGGTCGGCTGGAACCGGGTCACCTGATCATGGTGGATACAGAGACGGGGAAGGTGCTCCACGACCGCCAGGTCAAGGGCTCGGTAACCCGGCGCCATCCGTACCGGCAGCTGGCGGCCGATTCCCTCTACCAGCTCCCCGCCCCAGCTGAGGATGACCCGAGTCAACTCTCGGATCTACCCAGTTGGCACCGGACCCACGGCTACACCGATGAAGAGCTGCAGCAGGTGCTGGCACCCATGGCCGTAACTGGCCACGAGGCGATCGGCTCGATGGGCAACGACGCCGCCTTGGCGGTTCTCTCCGCCCGGCCCCGACTTCTCTACGACTACTTCAGCCAAGGGTTCGCCCAGGTCACCAACCCCCCCATCGACTCGATCCGCGAGCGCTGCGTCATGTCGCTCCGGACCACCCTGGGCGGTGGCGGCGAGCTGTTGGCTCCCGAGCGCCAGCCGGTGCGGCGGCTGGAACTACCCCACCCGATCCTCACCGATGGACAGCTGCGCCAGCTGCAGCACGAACTACCCCCAAACCTCCGCGCCCGCACCCTCTCGGCCGTGTTTGCGGCGGATCCGTCCGGGGATGACCTGGAGCAGGCCTTGGACCGGCTCTGCGACGAGGCACTCCTGGCGGTCGAGGACGAGGTCCGGATCCTGATTCTGAGCGACCGATCCATCGGTCCGGAGCTCGCGCCGATCCCCAGTCTGCTGGTGGTCGGAGCCATCCACCAGCACCTGGTGCGAGCCGGGGTCCGCGCGGCGCTGAGCGTGGTGGCCGAAACCGCCGACGCCCGCAGCGTGCACCACGTGGCCTGCCTGATCGGTCACGGCGCCGAGGCGGTCAACCCTTATCTGGGACTGGCCACCGTCGCCGGACTCGCCGACGCGGGCAGCCTCTCCGAAGCCCGGGATCCATACCAAGCCCAGGCCTCCTACATCGAGTGCCTCAAGGAAGGGCTGCTCAAGGTGATGTCCAAGATGGGGATATCCACCCTGTCGAGTTACTGCGGCGCCCAGGTCTTTGAAGCCGTGGGGATCGCTGATTCGGTGGTCGAGCGCTGCTTCACCGGGACCCCCTCACGGCTGAATGGGGCCGGTTATCAGGAGCTGGCCCGGGAAGTTCTGCTCCGCCACGGTCGGGCCTTCGGGCCTGCCCTCCCAGGTGGAGAACTGGAGCTGGGCGGAGATCACCGCTGGCGCCAGGGGGCCGAGTCCCACGCCTGGAACCCCGCGAGTGTGGCGGCGCTCCAGCAGGCGGTGCGGGCGGATGACCCCGAACGATTCCGCACCTTCACCGAACTGGCGGACGCCAGGAGCACCCCGCCCACCACGCTCCGTCATCTGCTCGATCCCATCGCCGGAGTTGGGATCCCGCTCTTCGAGGTCGAGCCGGCGGAGCTCATCGTTCGACGCTTTGTGACCGGCGCCATGTCGCTGGGCTCCATTGGGCAGGAGGCTCACGAGACCATGGCCCTGGCCATGAATCAGATCGGCGGCAAGAGCAACACCGGTGAGGGCGGGGAGGATCCCGGCCGCTTTGCCCCGGGCGCCGACGGCAGCTCGCGCCGCAGCGCGATCAAACAGGTCGCCTCCGCCCGCTTCGGGGTAACCGTCAACTACCTGGTCAACGCCGACGATATCCAGATCAAGATCGCCCAGGGCGCCAAGCCCGGCGAGGGCGGCCAGCTGCCGGGGCACAAGGTGGACGCCAACATCGCCCGTCTCCGCCACGCCGTCCCTGGCCTGGAGTTGATCTCCCCACCCCCGCACCACGACATCTACTCCATCGAGGATCTGGCCCAACTTATCTGGGATCTCAAGCAGGCCAACCCAGACGCCCGGGTGAGCGTCAAGCTGGTGGCCCAGGCCGGCGTCGGCACGGTCGCGGCTGGAGTGGTCAAGGCCCGCGCCGACCACCTCACCATCTCCGGCCACGATGGAGGGACCGGGGCGGCTCCCCTCTCCTCGATCAAACACGTGGGCATCCCCTGGGAGCTGGGTCTGGCGGAGACTCAACAGGCCCTGGTGCGGCAGGGGCTGCGCTCCCGGGTCACCGTTCAGGCGGATGGCGGGTTACGGACCGGGCGCGACGTGGTGGTGGCGGCCATGCTCGGGGCGGAAGAGTTCGGATTCGCGACCGCTGCGTTGGTCGCCAGCGGCTGCATCCTGATGCGGGTCTGCCACCTCAACAGCTGTCCGGTGGGGATCGCCACCCAGGACCCGATATTGCGCCGGCGCTTCGCGGGCGAGCCTGAGCACGTGGTTCGGTTCTTCATGATGGTCGCTGAGGACGTCCGCCGGCAGATGGCCGATCTCGGTTTCCGGACTGTCTCCGAGATGGTGGGCCGAGTAGATCGACTTGGGCAAAGACCGGATCTCCTCCCCTGGAAGGCGGCAGGGTTGGACCTTTCCCCGCTCCTCCAGCGGCCGGAGCCGGGACCGACCGCGTTGCGGCGTGGTCGGCGTCGCGCCGATATCGAGGCGCTCCACCGGACGCGCGAACAAGACCATCACCTCGACACCGCGCTCGACCTCCGACTCCTTCGGCGCTTGCGGAGTTCGCTCGCCACCGGCCGGCCCGGCAGCGCCTCGGCGCGGGTGAACACCTCTCACCGGGCCGTCGGGGCCCGACTCAGTGGTGAGGTCGCCCGCCTCTACGGCGAGGAGGGGCTGCCGGAGGACACCCTCCGACTGGAGCTGCGCGGGGTGGCCGGCCAGAGTCTCGGGGCCTGGCTCGCCCCGGGGATCAGCCTCTCCTGCACCGGGGCCGCCAATGACTATCCGGGCAAGGGTCTCAGCGGGGGACGATTGGTCGTCCGCACCCCCCGCGGGATCGGTTATGACCCCGCCCAGAATGTGATCGTCGGCAACGTCGCCCTGTATGGGGCCACCGCCGGAGAGGCCTACTTCGAAGGGCAGGCCGGCCACCGGTTTGCGGTACGCAACAGTGGCGCCACCGCCGTGGTGGAGGGGATTGGCGACCATGGCTGCGAGTACATGACCGGGGGCACCGTCCTGGTCCTGGGCTCGACCGGCCAGAACTTCGGGGCGGGCATGAGCGGCGGCGTGGCCTATGTCCTAGCCGGTCCCGAAGTGCTCCGTCGCCGTTGCAATCCCACCTCCGTCGAGGTCACCAGCCTGGACGCCAACGACCAAGCGATCGTCTGGGACCTGCTGGTGCGTCATCTCCGGTTTACCGGAAGCCGCCAAGCGCGGGAACTGCTGGGCACCTGGACGAGCAGCGCCAACCGACTGTCCCGGGTGCGGCCTCGGCGCCGGGGCGCCGGCGTTTCCGGCCTGCCGCAGCGAGTGCAGGATTCCCTGTCCGAAGCCGCCGCAGCATTGGCCTGAACCGTGGCGGATCCACTGGCCTTCGTCAGGCATGGTCGGCAGGTCGCTCCCGACCGGCCAGTCGCCGAGCGGCTGGCCGATTACCGAGAGGTGCACCTGGAATTACCTCCGGCGGAGCTGCGGCAGCAGGCGGGCCGGTGCATGAACTGCAGCATTCCGTTCTGTCACCATGCCTGCCCACTTCACAACCTGATTCCCGACTGGAACTCTCTGGTCGAACACGACAGTTGGGAGACGGCGCTGGCGCGGCTGCACCAGACCAATAACTTCCCCGAATTCACCGGCCGGGTCTGCCCAGCACCCTGCGAGGCCAGCTGTGTGCTGGCCATCAATGATCAACCGGTGGCGATCAAGGAGGTGGAGCGGAGCCTGATCGACCGCGGCTTCGAGGAAGGCTGGGTCGCTCCCCAGCCGCCCGCCGCGCGGAGCGGCCGGCGGGTGGCCATCGTGGGGTCGGGTCCAGCCGGTCTCGCGGCCGCCCAGCAGTTGGCGCGGTCCGGGCACGCGGTCGTGGTCTACGAGCAGGCCGACCGCCCCGGGGGACTCCTGCGCTACGGAATTCCGGACTACAAGCTCCCCAAGGACCTGATCGACCGACGGATCACGCAACTGGAGGCGGAGGGGGTCATCTTCCGGTGCGGCGTGGAGGTGGGTCGAGACGTCGCCGCGACCGAGCTGCAGGCGACCTTCGACGCCGTCGGGCTGGCCCCCGGGGCGAGGCGGCCGAGGGACCTTCCGATCTTGGGCCGCGAGCTGCCGGGGATCCATTTCGCCATGGATTACCTGGAGCAACAGAATCGCCGCCAAGCCGGGATCCCCCAGCTCCCCGGGACCATCCCGATCAGTGCCGCTGGGCGCCACGTGGTCATCCTTGGCGGCGGTGACACGGGGGCAGACTGCCTGGGTAATGCGCACCGCGAAGGCTGCGCCAGCGTCAATCAGTTGGAGCTGCTTCCCCGCCCACCCCTGCATCGGGCGGCAGACAATCCTTGGCCCGAGTGGCCGGTCATCCTGCGCACCTCGCCAGCTCACGAAGAGGGTGGTCGGCGCGGGTTTAGCGTGGAGACCGTGGCCTTCACCCCCCAGGCTGGCCGGGTCAGCGCTCTGCAGGTTCGCCAGGTGCGCCCGGTGACCGACCAGACCGGGCGGCGAACCCTGGAGCCGGTGCCCGACACCGGAACCACCATCTCGGCTGACCTGGTTCTGCTGGCGTTGGGGTTTACCGGGGCGGAGGCTGGTCACGTCGTCGCGGAGCTCGGCCTGGAGGAGCTTCCTGGAGGGCGGATCCGGGCGGCCGCCGACGGTCAGACCAATGTCCCCCGCGTCTTCGCCTTTGGGGATGCGGTGAGGGGCGCTTCCTTGGTGGTTCAGGCCATCGCCGACGGCCGCTCGACCGCGGCCGCCATCGGGGCGCTCCTGGAAGCCTCAGCGGGCTGACGTCGGTTCGGCGGCGAGGCATTTCTGCTCGAGCACCGCCTTCGTAGCATTGATACCAATGGGCTTCTTCTAAATCGTGTGTAGGGCACGGTGACGCGTCTGGGGGTTTCTGGAAAACTCAACCGTAGTCGCCCCAGCGTTTCTGGGGTCTACCCACCCCCCGATAGGAGGACATACCTGGTCATGTATATCCCGTCACTGCCCTATTTGAACACCGGCGATAACTCCTGGCAGCTCACCGCCGGCACCTTGGTCGGGCTGATGTCGCTGCCGGGCCTTGCCGTCCTCTACGGCGGGGTAGTCAAACGGAAATGGGCGGTGAGTTCGGCCGTGATGTGCTTCTACGCCTTCGCGGCCGTCTTGGTGGTGTGGGTCTTGGCGGGGTTCAACCTGGGCTTCGGCCATCCCTGGATTGGCTCGCTGGTGGGCTTTCCCCAGCCCGTTTTGACGGCCTTAGGTGAGACCGCGCGGGCCAGCATCCCCCTGCTCAACGGACTGATGCCGAAGTTCCAGTTCCCCCAGGCCTCACTCATCTATTTCCAGTTCGTTTTCGCGGCGATTACGCCGATCATCCTGGCTGGCGCCCTGTTCGGTCGAATCAACTTCAAGGCCTGGATGCTGTTCGTGCCGCTCTGGTCGCTGCTGGTCTACAGCGTCAACGCGTTCCTCCTCTGGGGCGGCGGCTGGCTCGCCCAGATGGGAGTGGTCGACTACAGCGGTGGCTATGTCATCCATGTCGCCGCCGGCATCTCCGGATTCGTCGGAGCCGCGGTGATTGGGCCCCGGACCCTCAAGGACCAGCAGGACTTCAAGCCCAACAACATGCTTCTGGCAGCTGTGGGAGCAGGCATCCTCTGGCTCGGCTGGAACGGGTTCAACGGGGGTGACCCCTACTTCGCCAACTCCGACGCGGCGGCGGCCGTGCTCAACACCAACCTGGCCACGGCGGTAGCCATGCTGACCTGGTTCTTCTTGGACATCTCGTTGAACAAGAAGCTGTCGTTCCTGGGCGCCATCAACGGCCTCATCTGCGGTCTGGTGGCGATCACCCCGGCGGCTGGCTATGTGGACGGCTACGGGGCGATCATCGTCGGCCTGTTCGGCGCGGCGATCCCCTGGCTGACCATGAACAAGCTCGCCGGACGGTGGCCCTACCGGAAGGTGGACGACACGCTGGGAGTGATTCACACCCACTTCACCGCCGGGGCGGTGGGGGGCATCCTGGTGGGTCTGATCGCCAACCCCGCGATGATCGTTTATGTCGGTGTCAAGGGCGCCAACGCCAGCGTCGGCGGGCTCTTCGCCGGTAACCCGCACCAGCTTCTGGTGCAAGTGATCGGTTTGGTGGTTGTCACCGCCTACGACGCCGGGATGACCTTCTCCATCCTCAAGCTGATCGGAGTCTTCGTCCCCCTGCGCATGTCCGAACTCGAACTTGAACACGGCGACCGGGTGCTCTTTGATGAGGAGGTATTCGAACTGCACCATCCGATACCTCCTCCTGAGCCAATACCGACCCCGGAGCTGAAACCGGCTCCGATGCCCACCTAACCAAGATCCAGTGGCCGGCGTCCGAGGGGGCGCCGGCCACCTTGGTAATGGGTCAAAGTCCGGCGCCCGACTAGAATCCCCCCGGGGAGCGGTCGCCTAGTTGGCCGAGGGCGCGGCACTGGAAATGCCGTAAGGGGGCAACCCCTTCGAGGGTTCGAATCCCTCCCGCTCCGCCATTCCGGGCGAGCGCCGCCTGGCCCCAGGCCGACCCCGTCAACGTTCCGGCAAGTAGGTCAACCGTCCCCGGTTGGGGTGACTCGGGCTGGCGGACAATAACGGAGAGAGCCGAGCCGCCGCCGCTTCGTCCCCCGATCGGGACGCTGGGCTCGGTTGACCTAGAGGTGGCAAACCGAACCATCGCGGTCCCATCATCGCGGAAGCTCATCCAGACCGGAGGTGGTTCATGGCTTCGCCGCGCTACTCGCCGATCCGCGACTACGGAATCATCGGCGACCTTCACAGTGCCGCGCTCATCGACCGTCTTGGGTCGATTGACTGGTTTTGCGCCCCCCGGTTCGACAGTCCAGCCGTCTTCGGCAGGCTCCTCGACGCGGCCGAGGGCGGGTCGATGTCGGTGGTGCCCGAGGGCCCGTACATCGCCGACTGTCGGCGCTACTTGCCCGGCACCAACATTCTGGAGACCGGGCTCAGCAGTCCCCAGGGCCGGCTTTTAATCACGGACTTCATGGTCGCCAAGGAGAAGATCCAAAAGCCGGACGACGATCACATCCTGGTCCGCCAGCTGGCCGCGCCGGACGCGGCTCTGGCAGTCCAGGTAAGGGTAGACGCCCGATTTGACTACGGCCGTCAGGCTCCGGAGGTGAGGGTCAGCGGCGCCGGTCACTGCCTCACCCTGAAGCACCAGGGTCTCGACCTTCACCTGGATGGGCCGGCCGTCTGGGAGCGGGAGGGCAGAGCGATGGTGCAGCGGATCGAGCTCACCCCTGACCACCCGAGCGCGGTGCTCCTCCGATACGGCGGGATCGAAGAGTCGCAGCATCGTGACTACGACCCCCAAAAGCTGCTCAGTGTCACCCAGCGCTTTTGGGAAAGCTGGATCAAGCACTGCAGCTACGACGGGCCCTACCTCGACTTGGTCTTTCGGAGCGCGCTGGTGCTCAAGCTCTTGATCTACGCGCCGGAAGGGTCGATCGTGGCCGCGCCAACCACCTCACTCCCCGAGTGGATCGGCGGACAGCGTAACTGGGACTACCGCTACAGCTGGCTGCGAGACTCAGCCTTCCTCCTCTACGCCCTGCAGCTGCTCGGCTACCACCAAGAAGCGGCCAACTTCATCTCCTGGTTGGAGCGGATCCACGAGGGTCACCCCGATTATTTCCAGATCATGTACCGGATCGACGGGGGAACCGACATTCCCGAGTCCGAGCTCGCTGGACTGGAGGGATACCAGGGCTCCCGTCCCGTGCGGATCGGGAATGGGGCGTCTGATCAAAAGCAGCTCGACATCTATGGCGAGGTGGTCGACTCGGCCTATCTCTATCTCAACTTCGACAAGACCAAACCCGCCCCGATGCGCAGCACCCTGGTGGCCATGGTGGACCACGCTATGGAAGAGTGGGATCAGCCCGATAACGGCATCTGGGAGGTCCGCGGCGGGCCACAGCAGTTCGTCTACAGCAAGCTCCAGTGTTGGGTGGCCCTGGATCGGGGAATCAGCCTGAGCCGAGAGCTCCAAATCGACCAAGCGCACCGCAACCGGTGGATTTGGACCCGCGAGCAGATCCGCCACACCATCCTGACCCGGGGATGGAGCGACAAGCTCGGCTCATTTCGCCAGGTCCTGGATGAGGATCATCTCGATGCCACCTCGCTGATGATCCCCTTGCTCCGCTTCCTGCCACCCCTCGACCCACGCATGCGACAGACCGTCCAGACGATCCAACGTGAGCTCACTGACAAGAACGGTTTCGTCTACCGCTACCGCCGCGACGACGGGCTGGGCGACAGTGAGGGGACCTTCCTGCTCTGCTCCTTCTGGCTGGTCGACAATCTGGCCCTGCAGGGGCAGTTGGCCCCGGCCCGGGAACTGTTCGAGCGCTTGACCGCCCACGGCAACGACTTGGGACTTTTCTCCGAGGAGCTGGATCCGGACAGTGGGGAGCTGCTGGGCAACTTTCCCCAGGCCTTCACCCATTTGGCCATCGTCAATGCCGCCGCCCATCTGGAGCGCGCCGAGCAGAACCAGGGCCCGCTGGCTCGGGGCCTGACTTGAGAGCCTCGTGGCCGAGGGCGGCCCGGAGTCGGCACAATTGACAGGTGGCCATCCTCGAATTCGACTTTGACCCCGTGGACGAAATTACCGTCGGCGTCGAGGGTGACCCGGGCTCCAGGACCTTCTTTTTGGAGGGACGCCAGGGGGAGCGCCGGTGCACCCTGATGGTCGAGAAGATTCAACTGCAGGAACTCGGGGGACAGCTACTCCAGCTGCTGGAACCCCCAGCCCTCCGATCTGTGCCCGCCCCCGAACCGCTGACCCAGCCAGGCGACCCTCCCGGCTGGCGGGTCGGCAACATTCAGCTGGCGCTCGACGAAGAGGGCGGCCGGTGCACGATGCTGTTCGAGGAACGGCGGCCCCTGCCATTGGTCGAGGGCGAGGAGCCAGGGAGCGTGCTGGAGGAGGTCGCGGCCGGGGAGGCCGATGAAGAGGATGACTCCGAGCTCCGGGCCGCGCGTCTAGTCGCGACTGTCGCCCAGGTGCGGGCGCTCGCCGAGCGGGCTCTGATGGTGGTCGAGGGCGGCCGACCGATCTGCCCCCTTTGCCATCTGCCCATCGACCCGCGGGGCCACGTCTGCCCGGCCAGCAACGGCCACCACCGGAGCTGACTCGCGACTCGGATAGGATGGCCGGCGGGTCGGGTCTTCCGGTGATTGCCCCAGAGGCCCTCAGCAAGGAGCTCACCGAGATGGCACGTTGGCGGGATCGGCGATTCACCCTGGCACTTCCCGGCATCCTTATCAGCGGGGCGCTGCTGCTCAGCGCGTGCGGGGGATCGCTGGATTCTGGGGTGACGCCGACCAGCGCTCCTCAAACCCCCGCCTCGGTCGCGACCAGCCCCAGCGCGGCTCCGAGCGCGTCCGCGTCGGCCTGTGTACCGCCCGGGGACACCCAGGCCACCTATCAGCTGCCCGGCGCCCAGGTCCTCTCCGGCAACCTCCAGATCAAGGACACCAAAATCGGCACCGGCGCCACCGCCGTGGTCGGGGACAAGATCCAGGTCACCTACGTCGGGACGCTTCCCAACGGGACAATCTTCGACCAGAGCGCCAACGACAACAGTGGCAAGCCCATCACCCTTACCCTCGCCTCCGGCAAGGTGATCGTTGGTTGGGTCGAGGGTATCGCCGGGATGCGGGTTGGCGGAACCAGGGAGCTCGTCATTCCGGCGGCTTTGGCCTACGGCTGTTCCGCCACCGGCAAGATACCGGCCAACTCCACGCTGATCTTCACCGTTCAGCTAGACGCGATCGGCTGAGGGTCGATACCGCTCGGGAAGGAGTCGGGCGATTTCAGCGCTGATCTCCTGGCTGATCAGGACGGGGTCGCCTGAGGTCGGCCGAAAGCTCGGCCCCAACCGCACCGCGATCGTTCCCCGCCGGGGCACCAGTCGGCCTTTTGGCAGGACCGCCTCGGTGCCCCAGATCGCGCAGGGCAAGATGTTGGCTTCCGATCGAAGCGCCAGGTAGCCGGCGCCGGCTTCGAACGGGAGCATGCCCCCCGCCGACGCTCGGTGACCCTCTGGGAACAACAGCAGTGCCCCTCCCGACCGCAGGACGGCTAGGGCTCCTCTGATCGCCCGCCGATCGGGCTCACCCCGCCGGACGGGGATGCAGTTACATCGGGTGAAAAACGCCCGCATGATCGGGTTTCGGTAAAGCTCGGCCTTGGTCAAGGCATGGAGCACCCGCGGCAGGATCGCGGCATAGACGAGCGGGTCGAAATTGGAGACGTGGTTAGAGCAGATCAGCAATGGACCTGCCGGGGGCACATTGCTCAGCCCCTCAAGCTGGACCCCTCCCCGAGCGGAGAGCCGAACCGTGATCCGGAGGACCGCCCGGGTCACAATGAGCAGGGGTGACTGCCGCCCATCCAGGCGTACGCCGGGAGCCGTGCCGGGGCCAACTCGGGGGTGCCGGCCTGGCTCCGGGTCCGTCGCCCCGGCGGGGAAGCGGCTGGCCGACATGCCCAATTCTCCTTGGTGGTGCGGGCGCCGACTGCCCCCTGGTGGGTTCGAACCACCGACCGTCGCCTTAGAAGGGCGCCGCTCTAATCCACTGAGCTAAGGGGGCGTGGCTCTCGGCCATTTTGACGACTTGGCCACCCGCCTCGAGGTTGGCCCAGCAATCGACCCGCTGGCTCGCAGTCCGATCGGCGTGGCCGATTCCTTACGATGGATTGCGTGACTGCCTCCCCTGCCATATCCCCCATCACCCGCTGCTACCTGGCCCGGCACTGCGATGTCGCCAACCCGGACGGGGTGCTCTACGGACATCTACCCAACTTCGGACTCAGCACCAAGGGCCGCCAGCAAGGAGCGATCCTGGGCAGCTACCTGGCCGGGTCCGATGTGCGGGCGATCTACTCCAGCCCCCTGCAGCGAGCCCAGGAAACTGCCGATCTGCTGGCCCAGGCTCTCTCTCCGACGCCACCAATCCTGCTGCGTCCGGGTCTGGTCGAGGCGGAGTTCGGCCGCTATCTCCAAGGTACCCGGTACCGAGATGTGATCTGGCGCAAGCCGCGCTGGTGGGTGCACATGGTCTGGCCCGGGCTGGTGCCCGGTGATGAGTCGATGGGAGCGATGGCGCAGCGCATCGACCAGGTGATCGCGGAGGGCCTCCGCGATCACCTCGGCGGGGCATTTGTATGCATCAGCCACGGGGATCCCATTCAGGCATTCTGGGCCACTAGTGATGATCGGCTCCCATGGGCTCTCCACCGCCTCCAATGTGCCAAGGGTGGACTGCTGGAGCTGCAGTACCGGGGCCAAGAGCTCACCGCCAAGACCTACCGTGCGCCGCAGGAGCTGGCCGCTGCGCTAGCAGCTCGGGAGACCGTTCCCTCTGCCGTGGCCGATCCGAGCTGACCCGGCCCGCCGCCCAGAGCTCAGTCGGGGGATCCGCCCGGACGGTCTAGTTCGGCGCGAGATTCCAGGGTGGCCCGCCCCGGCCAGAACCGGGCGAGTGCTCCGCGAACCGGATCGAAGTGCCGGTCAGCCACCCGCTCCTTGAGCGGAATGATGGAGTTGTCGGTGATCTTGATGTGCTCCGGACACACTTCGGTGCAGCACTTGGTGATGTTGCAGAGGGCGATCCCGGCCTCACCTTGAAGCTGGGGAATTCGGTTGCCCACGTCCTTCGGGTGCATCTCCAAGGAGGCGATGCGCACCATGAAGCGCGGTCCGAAGAAGCGCTGGCGACCCTCATGCTCGCGCAGCACATGACACACGTCCTGGCAGAGAAAGCACTCGATGCAGCGACGCTGCTCGCTGACCCTTTCGATGTCCTGCTGGTGGATCAGGAAGGGGGCGTGGACTCCGGGAGCTGGGGTGAAGGGTTGGATGCGCCGGTTGACCTCGTAGTTCCAGCTCACGTCGGTCACCAAGTCTTCGATCTTCGGAAAGACCTGCATCGGTCGGACCGAGATTTCCGGGGCGGTCTCGAGCACCTGGTCGACTCTGGTCTTACACATCAGGGCGGGCAAACCGTTGATCTCGGCGCTGCAGGAGCCACACTTGCCCGCCTTGCAGTTCCAGCGGCAGGCGAGGTCTCCCGTGCCATTCGCCTGAATCCAGTGGATGGCGTCCAGCACGACCATCCCCTCGACTTGCGGGACCGTGAACTCCTGGAGGGCACCCCCGGCGGAGTTTCCCCGCCAGACCTTGAGCTTTACCGTCCGGTCGGTCGACCCATCTTCGTAGGCGATGCTCAGGCGGGTCGGATGCTCGTCCTCTGGTGAGCTGGCGACCGTAGGCGTCGGCCGCTTGGTGAGCGTTCTCTGCAGCTTGGCCTCCGCCGCGTCCGCGACCGCGGTGGCGGCCACCCTGGTTTCCCCCTCGGTCAGCTGACGGAGGTGCTCCGGCATCGGCGCCAGCGGGACCCGGACCACCTCCATCTGCCCGTTCGCCCCGAGCCGGGTCACCAGGTTGACCTTCGCCAGCTCCGGGTCTCGCTCGAGGAAGTCGAGTCGCCATTGGGAACCCCGGCTCTCCCGACGCTCCAGCGCCGACCGCACGATCGCCTCGCTGATGGTGAGCATGAAGAGATCGTCCCGAGCTCCGCTGAAGCCCGGGTTGTAGGCGGTCGTGCCCGGAACCCGGATCCGCTGGGCCCGCTCCCGCAGCTGCAGGATCTCCTCCAAGGTGTCCCGCAGCGAGGCCTCGGTCCGGGCGATGGCCGCGCCAGTTTGCATTGCGTGCTGCAGCGAGCGATGGAGCTTGAAGGGATCCTCACCGTCGCCTCCCGCCAACGGGCGCAGCAGCAGCTGCTTCTCCGCCTCGATCTCCGCGGCGCTGACCTTGGGCATCAGGCTGCGGGACTGAGCGTATTCGGCCGCCGCCTCTCCCGCCCGGCGGCCGAAGACCAGGATGTCACCCAGCGAGTTCCCCCCTAGCCGGTTGGCCCCGTGTAGTCCAGCGGCCACCTCGCCAGCGGCGTAGAGCCCCGGAACGGTGGTGGCCGCGGTCTCCGCCTCCACGTTGACCCCGCCCATGGTGTAGTGGATCGTGGGGGCGACCTCCATGGCCTCCTTGGTGATGTCCACCCCGGCCAAGCTGTGGAACTGCTCGTACATCGACGGCAGCCGACGCCTGATGGTCTCCGCACCCAGATGGGTGACATCCAGGAAGGCACCGCCGTGAGGCGAGCCTCTTCCCGCCTGCACCTCCTTGAAGATGGAGCGGGCTACCACGTCCCGGGAGGAGAGATCCTTCTTGATCGGGTCGTAGCGGGCCATGAACCGCTCACCGACCCGATTGCGCAGAATGCCCCCCTCCCCCCTCACCGCCTCGGTGACCAGAATGCCCCGCGCTCCGGGGGGCCAGACCATCCCGGTCGGATGGAACTGGACAAACTCCATATCCTTCAGCTCTGCACCCGCTTGGTAGGCCATCGCGGCGCCGTCGCCGGTACCTTCCCAGGAGTTGGAGGTGATCAGGAACATCCTTCCCCAGCCTCCGGTCGCCAACACCACCGCCTTGGCTCGGATCACGACGAACTCTCCACTCGCCCGTTCGTACCCGACCGCCCCGGCGATCCGGTCGCCATCCTTCAGCAGCCGGGTCAGGGTGGTTTCCATGTGCACCCTGATCCCCTCGGTGTGCACCAGGCGGTCCTGACAGGTCCGGATCAGCTCCAGTCCGGTGCGGTCCCCGATGTGAGCCAGCCGCCGCCAGGAGTGGGCCCCGAAGGCCCGCTGGCTGATCCCGCCGGCCTTGGTTCGGTCGAAGACCCCGCCCCACTCCTCCAGCTCGATCACCCGGTCGATCACCTCGTGGGAGAAGAGCTCCACCATGCGCCAGTTGTTGACCATGGCCCCGCCCCGCATGGTGTCCCCGAAGTGCACCTCCCAGGAGTCGGCCTGGTCTAGATTCCCCAGAGCAGCGGCGATCCCACCCTCCGCCATGACGGTATGCGCCTTGCCGAGCAGCGACTTGCAGACCACCCCGACCTGGGCGCCCCGCTCGGCGGCGGCGATGGCGGCCCGCATGCCCGCCCCGCCCGCCCCCAAAACCAGGACGTCGTACTCTGCCTCGATGGTCAAGCGGGCGCCACTTCAAAAGCCCAGGTGCGGGTCATGGATGACCCCGTACTGGAGCAGCCGGAGGTATACGTCGGTGAGGATCAGGCTGAAAAGACTGAGCCAGGCGAAGGTCGAATGACGGGCATTCAGCCAACTTGTGCCCTTCCAGAGCTGGTGACGCTGGGCGCCTGCCAGCACGCAGGAGAAGCAGTCCACACCGCCTCCCACCAGGTGACGCAGGGAGTGGCAGCCAAAGGTGTACCCGGTCAGGAAGACGATGTTCACCAGCATCAGGGCCGTGCCCAAGCCGAAGCCGACGTGGCCCTGGTAGGAGAAGGCCCGGATGACATCGACCCACAGGACCACCACGAAGCCCATCGCCAGGTACATGAAGAAGCGGTGGAGGTTGTTGAGGATGAAGGGTAGCTTCGACTCTCCCCGGTAGGCGTTGCCGCGCCCGGTCGGACTGAGCGCGGCGAGCTGCCCGGGCTCGCTCTTGGCGCAGGCCGGGGGATCCGCAAAAAACGACCGGTAGTAGGCCTTGCGGTAGTAGTAGCAGGTGGCCCGGAAGCCGAGGGGGATGTAGAAGATGAACAGCGCGGGTGAGACCGGGGTGCGCCCAATCGCCACCTGAGGCGAATAAAACGGCGACAGGTACTGGTGAAACTGATCACTGTGGAAGAAGACGATGGTCCACAGGCTGTAGACCCCGAAGACGCTCAGCCAGGTGACCACGTTGGCGGGATAGAGCCACCAAAGCTGCTTCAGCTGGGCCCGAACTGGACGGCCCAGACGCAGGCTGGTCGCCATTAGCGCAGGACCGCGATGGTCTCGCGCACCGCCTCGGCGGAGCTGATCAGCTCGGACCGCTCCTGCGCGGTCAACTCGACCTCGATGACCTCGATCACGCCCTCCTTGCCAAGCTTGACGGGCACCCCCACCACAACGCCCTCCAGGCCATACTCCCCCTCCAGGCGAACAGCGCAGGGAAGAATCTGACGGCGGTCGAGGAGAATCGCTCCGACCATCTGGGCAGCGGACGCCGAGGGCGCGTAGAAGGCGCTTCCGGTTTTGAGGTGACGGACGATTTCAGCCCCGCCGTCGCGGGTACGCTGAACGATCTCCTCCAGTCGCTGGGCCGGGATCAGCTGCCCCACCGGCACGCCGGCGACCGTGGTCACCCCGCGGAGCGGAACCATGGAGTCGCCGTGACCACCGAGGACGTAGGCCTCGAGGCTCCGCACCGAAACCTGAAGCTCGGCAGCGAGAAAGGCGCGAAAGCGGGCCGTGTCCAGGACTCCTGCCATCCCGATCACCCTCGTCCGGGGCAGGCCGCTCACCCGGAGCGCCAGCTCGGTCATCACATCGAGGGGGTTGGTGACGATGATCAGGATCGCTTGGGGCGAGTGCCGCATCACCTCGGTGGTCACGGTCCGGACGATTTCGGCGTTGGCGCTGACCAGATCGTCGCGGCTCATCCCCGGCTTTCGGGCCAGCCCGGAGGTGATCACCACCACTCGGGACCGCTCGGTGATCGAGTAATCCGTGCTGCCGACCACCTGGGTGTCATAGCCAAGCACCGGGCCTGCCTCCAGGAGGTCGAGGGCCTTGCCCTCGGCCAGTCCCTCGACGACATCTACCAGAGCGACATCGACCAGGTCGAGCTCAGCCAGCCGTTGGGCCAGCGTGGCCCCGACATTGCCGGCCCCGATGACCGAGACCTTGTCCCTCATGGAACCTCCCTGCGTTGGGCGCAGCTCACCGAGCTCAATCTTGATCTGCTCCCATGATACGGATCCGCCGCCGACCTTCCCTTCAGCGCTGCTCCGGGGTCTCCCGCACGCGCTGTCGGCAGCGCTCGACGGCGACCATGGCCGCCGCCCGACCCTCCCAGCCGCCCACGGTCACCTCCTTCTGATCCTCCAATTGCTTGTAGGTCTCGAAGAAGATCTCGATCTCCCGCAGCCAGTGCGGGGCCAGATCAGCCAGCTCCCTGATGGTGTCGAACCGGGGATCTCCCGCGGCCACGCAGAGCAACTTGATGTCGGTGCCATGCTCATCCGCCATGTGCAGCAGCCCGATCGGCCGCGCCGGCAGCGAACAGCCGGGGAAGGTCCCCTCCTCCACGATCACCAAGGCGTCCAAGGGGTCGCCGTCCTCGGCTAGGGTCACCGGCACAAAGCCATAGTCGGTGGGATAGTGAACCGAGGAGTGGAGTACCCGGTCCAACCGGATGCGGTTGCTGTGATGGTCCATCTCGTACTTATTGCGACTACCCTTGGGGATCTCGACGATCACCTCGACCACATCGGACTCGTCGGTCATCTGGCAACGATCTCCTGAACTAACGCGCTGACCCAGGGTATGCCCATCGGATCCGCTGCCGCTTGCCCGGGCGCTGGCTCGGGGGGTGTCGCTCGGATACCTTGGCCATCGACCTGGGCTCGGGCGGCGGCGCGGAGGCTGAGCGGCCGGAGGATTTCCCCTGGGCGCCCTTCAGGTCACCCCGAGGCGAGCCGATGGGCCGCGTGCTGCTCCGCCACGGTCAGCACCCGGGTCGCCACGTCAGAGCGGATCCACAGTTCCCCATTGGCCGATGCCTCCACCTCGGTGTACCCCTTTTGCAGGACGGGCAGGATCGGACCGTACTCGGTGTAAGAATCGCTGGTCAGGATCACCACTACCGGTCGAGCTGCCTCCACGCGCCTGAGTAGGGTCGGGTTACCCAAGATGGTGCTGTTCTCGTAGATCGTGGGCTCGGGCAGGACCGGCCGCAGGCGAGCCAGCAAATAGGCCCACGAATCTGGGGACCACACGACCGCGGTGGAGCCGGTTAGATGATTCTTTTCGATCCAGACCACGGCCTGGTGCTCGGCGATATCGCGCTGGTCGTAGATCGACGCGTATTGGCTCGGGGTCAGGGCATTGGCCAGCCGGCCCACGAACGCGGGGTAGTACTCCCCAGTCAATTTCACGGTGAAGAGACTGCCCCCGGCGAGGCCGGCATCCACCATGACCACCCAGAAGAAGATGGCCAGCGCCACCGCACCCAGCAGCGGAGCTCCCGCCAACAGCCTCCCAGAACGCCAGGGTCGCCACCCCGGGACTTTCAGTCCGGCGAGCAGGAGCGCCGCGGCTGGGACTGCGGGCAGGAGGAAGTGCAGATAGTCGCGATTCGGGAGCCCGTAGGCGAGCAACAGCGTCGCCAGCCAGACCCAGGCGAGCAGCCTCTCAGCGGCCCAGCGGCGGGCGGTGTAGGCGCCGATCAGAAGCAGAATGGCGGCCACGGCGCGCGGTAGCGAAGTCCAGAACGTAGGGTGGAGGGAGGTGGTGGTGTACGACCCGTAACTCGTGACCAGGAAGAAGATCACGTTGTGCAGCCCGGCGGCAGCCACGAATGGGGCCAGTACCAGGCCCGTCACCAGGCCGGCGACGACGCCGGTCGTCAACGCCAACCACCAGCCGCGACGTTGGACGACGAGCATCACCAGGCAGCCCGCGGCGAGATCGGCCAACGCCGTCTGCTGGATCAGCATCGCTCCCGCGAAGAGCACCCCCGCCAACCCCGCCCAGGCGAGGGCCCGGAACTGTTCGGTGGACCGCAGCGCCGCGAGCACGGCGACCATCGCCCAGGGGGTCAGTCCAACCAGCAGGTTTTCCGGCAGAGCCAGGTCGCCATTGAAGATCGGGGTGGAGAGGAAGAATGCCGAGAGGAGCATCGCGACCCAGATCCGGCGATAGCTGAGGTACCGCCGGGCGATGACCCATGTCCCCGCCAGCGCCGCGACCTCAGTCAGGGTGGACATTAGATGAATGCCAAATTCGCTCGGCCCGGAAATCCCCAATCCCAGTTGATAGATCCAGAACAGCAGGGGCGGCTTGTTGTTCCAAGTAGTCAGGAAGAGCACCTTCCCGTGGGCCATCTGCCAGGCCACATTGGCATAGCCGGCCTCGTCGGTGTACCAATGGGGCTCGTAGAGGGAAGGGAGGCGGAACACCAGGATCAGCAGCAGGGGGGCAATCAGACTGCTGGCACGCCACCACCGCGCTGGGGCCGGGGGCAACTCCTCCCCCCTCAAGCCGAGCCCGCCCGGGGCGGCGCTGTCTTCAGTACCTGGTTCCACGAATGATTCCTTGCTGCTGATGCCGAGCGCCGTGCCGCTGGCCCGGCGGCAGGGCAGTCCCGCACGCGGGCGGCCACCCTGACATTCCGGTCTGCCGGGAAGCGTGGACTCCCAACCTGGGAGTTTGCTGACACGCAAGCAATCCCATCTCGGCCGCTCCGGCCCACCTTTAGTATGGCTAGACGATGAAGCAGGCAATCGTCCCGAGCCGGGTCGCGGTGACCGGCGGGGCGGGCTTCATCGGGACCCACACGGTCCGCCGCCTGCTGGCGCTCGGGGTGGAGACCCTGGTGATCGACGACTTTCGCCACGCCTGCCCCGAGCCCGTCCCGGCCGCCGTCACCCTGGTTCGTGAGGAGGTCGCCACCGCGGCCGCACGCCGGGCCTTGCTCGACTTCCGACCCCAGGCGATCATCCATCTGGCCGCCCAGGGCGGAGTGACCCGGTCGTTGCAGGAACCGGCCGCTGACGCCGTCGTGAATGTCGTCGGCACCGTGGCTCTGCTCCGGGCCGCGGTGGACGCCGACTGCCCGCGGGTCGTGTTCGCCTCCTCGGGTGGGGCTATCTATGGACGCGCCCGTCGCCTGCCCAGCCGCGAAGGCGATCGGGCCCAGCCCCTCTCTCCTTACGGGGCAGCCAAGCTGGCCTGCGAGGGTTACCTGGGGATGTTTTCTCGGACCTTCGGACTGCATTTCGTCGCGCTTCGATACGGCAACGTCTACGGTCCCTTTCAGGACGGCACCGGCGAGGCAGGGGTAGTGGCGATCACCTCCCGCCGATTGCGCGAGGGGCTGGCCCCGCAGATCACTGGGGACGGCGGTCAAACGCGGGACTTCACCTACGTCGCCGATGTGGCCGACGCCAATATCGCCGCCCTGACCACCCGTTTTCAAGGAGCTCTGAATGTCGGCACCGGCCGGGCCACCTCCGTTTCCGAGCTGGTGCGCACCCTCACCCAGGTGGCCGGCTTCCTCGGCGCCATCGAACACGTTGCCGCCCGCCCCGGTGAGGTGCGGTCCAACTTCCTGAGCCCGGCTCGGGCCGCCCGACACCTGTCCTGGGAGGCACGCATCCCGCTCGGCGAGGGGCTGGCCACCACCTATCAGAGCTTCGCCGGGGTCAGCTAGTCAGGCCCGGACTAGCGCTCGAAGGAGGGCGCCAGGTGCGAGCCAGAGCCAGCCGAAGCCGCACCAACTCCCGCACCGCTCGAAGGATCGGTACCAGTCTTCCGCCGGAGCGCACTCCGGCAAGCCTGGGGTGATGCTCAATTCCCACCTGCCGAATCACCAGGCCGCTGCGCTGGGCTTTGAAGTACAGTTCCGTGTTCAGCAGGGCGGAACGAGCCAGGATAGGGCTGGCGACCTGGAGCAGCTCGCGGCGAATGAGCTTGAAGCCACAATCGACGTCGCGGTAGGAAATCCCGTAAAGCAGCCGAACCAGCACGTTGAAGGTCCCACTCACCACCGATCGGTGCCAGGGGTCCGCGCGTTGGATCCGCCAGCCGGCGACCAGGTCGGCACCATCGGAGAGCTCCGCCAGCCGGAGCAGATCCCGGGGATCAAACTGACCGTCCCCGTCGACGAAGGCTACCCAATCGCCGATCGCGGCGCGGAGTCCGTCGGCCACGGTGATCCCGTATCCCGATTTGTGGGCATGGGTGACCAAGCGAAGCCGCTCCGTCTGGGGGCCCATCTCGGCGCTGGCCACCGCCACCGTGTCGTCAGTGCTCCCGTCGTCCACCAGAACGACCTCAAAGTCCTCGGATAACTGGCCCAGGGTGAGACAGGCCGCCGGGATCACCCGAGCCATGTTGGCCGCCTCGTTGTGCACCGGGATCACCAGGCTGACTTTGCCCTGCAGCCGGGCACCTACCCTTACCGGATCCTCAGCCACGGACCACGCTGATGCCCTGGAGCAGGGTGTAGAGCACTGCGGGGAACACCCCCAGGACCAAGGTTCCGGCCGCCGCCAGAGCGACGACTCCCACCCCCGCTTTAGAGAAGATGCCCGCCCCAGCCCATCCGCCGTCCCGGGTCGATTCGGCGCCCACCGATATCCCCGCGGCATCGGTCACCGGGCTGCCCTCGGGCACGTCGGTGTACATCACCAGGATCACCCGCAAGTAATAGAAGAGCGAGACCGCCGAGGTTAGGATTCCCCAGATCGCCAAGGGCAGCTGGCCATCGTGAATGGCCGCGGTGAAGAGGAGAAACTTCCCAAAGAATCCGGCGGTCAAAGGGAACCCGGCTAGGGAGAGCAAGAAGACTGCCATCAGGGCGGCCAGCAGCGGCCGCCTTCGGGCCAGCCCCCCCAGCTCGGAATATCGATCGCAATCCTCGCCGCGACGGCTGAGCAGCGTCAAGATGGCGAACGCCCCGGTGTTCATGAAGGCGTAGACCGCCAGGTAGTAGAGCGCTGCCTGGGTGCCGTCGGGCCGACCAACGGCGACGCCGATCAGGAGGTAGCCGGCCTGGGCGATGCCGGAGTAGGCCAAGAGTCGTTTCAGCGAGGTCTGGGCGAGGGCGACCACGTTGCCGTAGACCATGGAGATGATCGCGATCAGCGCGATCGGGATCTCCCACTCGGATCGGTACGCGGCAAAGGTCGCCCCGAAAAGGCGCAGGAAAACCGTGAAGGCGGCCACCTTGGTGGCCACCGACATGAAGGTGGTCACCACCACCGGTGATCCCTGGTAGACATCCGGAGTCCACCAGTGAAAGGGCGCGGCCGACACTTTGAACAGCAGCCCGATCGCCAGCAGTGCCATGCCCGCCAAGAGCATCGGATCGATCGGACCGTGCAGCGCCGAGTGGGTCACCGCGGCGTGGATCCCGGTCAGCATGGTTTGGCCGGTCTCGCCGTAGATCAGAGCCATCCCATAAACCAGGAACCCGGAGGCGAAACCGCCCAGGAGCAAGTATTTGAGCGCTGCCTCCTGAGGCAGCCGCTCGCCCCGAGCAAAGCCGGCCAGCACATAGAGTGGGATCGAGAGCAGCTCGATGCCGAGAAAGATCACGATCAGGTTGGTGGCCCCATCCAGCACCAACATTCCCGAGACGGAGGCCAGCAGCAGGATGTAGTACTCCCCCTCCTCCAGGTTGCGCCGGCGCAAATACTCCGGGCTCAGGGTGACCACCGCGAGCGCCGTCGCCAGCACCACGAAGTCCGAGAAGAGGGCAAACCGGTCGCTGGCAAAGGCCCCATCGAAGCCCAACGAGTGGGCCGGGTCGACTACCCACTGTCCGATCACGGTGCCCAGGGCGGCCAGCAGCACCAGGGCGCTGAGGCCGGGCAGGAGCGGGTGCCCCCGCCGAGGGACCGCCAGGTCGGCAAGTAGCACCACGACCGACCCCGCGCCCACAATCAAGATCGGCAGGATGCCGATCAGATCTGAACCGGGGATGAAGTGGAGGGGGTACCAGGGTGGCGCGGTTGCCCCCAGTAACGACCCAAGTCGGCTCATGGGTCCACCCGCGCCGCCGCCAAAACCGCACGCCCGGCCGGCGCCGCCGTCGTCGCGGGCACCTGGTCGACCGCGGTTATGTACTGACCGGCGCTGAACCGGGTGTTGCGAATCACCGGCCCCGGATAGACCCCCAAGAAGATGATCAGCGCGACCAACGGGGCCAGGACCACCACCTCGACCACACCAGCGTCCAGTCGACCCAGCCGGTCGAGAGCGTTGGCGGACTCAGCCAGGACCTGGCGATCGGGCGATCGGAGGTGGCCCTGAGTGATCCCCTGGTACAGCCGCAGCATGTACCAGCAGGCCAGAACCATGCCCAGGCTCGCCAACACGGCCCACGCGGGGGCCACCTGAAAGGCACCGAGCAGGGTCAGGAACTCGCCCACAAATGAGTTCAGCAGCGGCATCCCCAGCCCCGCCAGGGCGGCGATCAAAAAGAGGCCCGCCATGATCGGCATCGGCTTGGCCAGACCTCCCAACTCGCGCAGGTCGCGGGTGGCAAAGCGGGCCTCATAGACTCCGACGCAGATGAAGAGGGCGGCGATGATGATCCCGTGGTTGACCATCTGGATGATGGCCCCATTGAGGCCATCGATGTTGAGCGCAAAAATCCCCAGAACAATGAACCCCAGGTGGCTAATCGAGGCATAGGCCACGATCCGTTTGATGTCCCGCTGGGCCAAAGCGGACAGCCCACCGTAGAGGATGCTCACCACCCCCAAACCCATCATCAGCGGTTGAAAGGTGTGGCTAGCCTGGGGGAAGAGCGTCAGGCAATAGCGGATAAATCCGAAGGCGCCCAGCTTGCTGACGATCCCGGCGAAGAAAACCAGGAAGGGGGTTTCCCCGGAACTGTACGCATCGGGCAGCCAGGAGTGGAAGGGGACGAGCGGGATCTTGATGGCAAAGGCCAGAGCAAAGGCGAGGAACATCCAGTCCTGGGCATTGAGCAGGGTGAAGCTGTGCCCGAACAGGGTCAGCACCGATCCCCGGCTGGAGTTGACGAACGACTCGGCCGCAATCAGGGTCGGCACATCAAACGTGTGGACCCCGGTCTGCGCTCCCGAGATGAAGTACACCCCGATGATCGCCAACAGCATGAAGAGGCTGCCGGCCACCGTGTAGATGATGAACTTGAGCGCAGCCCGCCCGCGGTGCTCGTCGCCCCACCCGATCATCAGGAAATACAAAGGGATCAGCGCTGCTTCCCAGAAGAAATAGAAAAGCACCAGGTCCAGCGACATCAGGACGCCCAACACCCCCGCCTCAGAGAGCAGCATCAAGCTGGCGAAAGCGCGCAGCCGTTCCTTGCGCCGGCTGAGGGTGATGGCGGCGAGGAAGAACAAGAGTGCCGCCAGGGCAATCAGCCACACTGAGAGGCCGTCGACGCCGAGGTGATAGGAGAAGTTGATCGGGGGCGGACCGGCCTGGTTGAATGCGTTGTTGCCCTCGTTGAACGCGGGGTGGGTCGCAGACAGTGAGCGACCGGTGTTCAGCCAAGCGACCTGTTCTTGGAACTGGAAGCTGATGGGACCGGTGATCGTCCTCAGCGCCTTGCCGTCAGCGGTGCCACTTAGGCGCGCGTCGGAGATCGGCGGAATTGCCAGGAAAGCCACCAGCAGGACGCCGGCCAACCCCAGCGTAACCGCGGTGGTCGCCAGCAGCAGCAGGCGCGCCAGCCGGGGGCGCTGGCGGGGCACCACAACTACCCCCAGTGCCCCCAAGACGGGCACGCCCAAGAGGACCGTGAGAATGGGCCAGCTCATGCCAGACGCAACCCGAGCACGACCAGTCCGATGACGGCGCAGACGAAAAATATCAAGGCGTAGTCGCGAAAGAACCCGGTCTGCATCGTGCGCAGGTCTTCGGCGAGGGTCGTTACCCCCTCCTGCACCCCATCCACCAGGCCATCGAAGATGTGCGGCTCGATGGCCCGCCGTACCACCCCGGCACAAGCCAAAGTCGGGCGCACCAGGGTCGCAGTATAGATCTCGTCCCAGTAGAACTTCCGGAGCGAGAGCTGATACAGCCAGGGCAAGCGCTGACTGATCAGACCAGGCGAGATTGCCTTGCGCCCGTATACCCCCCAAGCCAGGGCGAGACCGGTCAGGCTCAGCAGCGTCCCAACCACCAGCGCCAAGGCTTGGATCCCGTCACTGGCGTGGGCCGCGGGAGTGCCGAGCACGGGCTGCAGGAAGGAGCTGAATACGGTGACCGGGTGGAAACCGAAGAAGTCGATGTTGAGGAAGCCGACCACAGCCGCGAGAAAGGCCAGCACCAGCACCGGTATCAGCATGACCGGCCGGGCCTCGTGAGCCGCCGCCGCCCCGCTCGTGACTGGCTGGCCCCCGAACGCCAGCCACACCACCCGGAAGATGTAGAAGCTGGTCAGGACGTTGACCGCCACGCCGAGCACCCAGAGCCAGGGCACCGCCGGACCCAGGGCCAGCCCGGAGCTGAGCAACTCCTCCTTACTGAACCAGCCGGCGAACAGCGGTATCCCGGCGAGGGCCAGCGATCCGACTAGGAAGGCCGCGAAGGTGAGCTTCATGCGGGTCGACAGTCCACCCATGGAGCGGATGTCCTGCTCGTCTTGGAGCGCGTGAATCACATTGCCGGCGGCCAAGAAGAGCAGTGCCTTGAAACAGGCGTGGGTGAAGAACTGGAACATGCCGGCGCTGTAAGCCCCCACCCCCACGGCAAAGATCATCAGGCCGATCTGGCTCATCGTGGAATAGGCGATGACGCGCTTGATATCGAACTGGGAGCAGCCGATGATGGCCGCCATCAGGGCGGTCCCGATGCCCACCGCGGCGACGATTCCGGCCGCGATCGGTGCCTGCTGAAAGACCGGGTGAAAACGGGCGATCAGGTACACCCCGGCGGTGACCATGGTGGCGGCGTGGATCAGGGCGGACACCGGGGTCGGCCCCTCCATCGCGTCGGGCAGCCAGGTGTGCAGCGGCCATTGCGCCGACTTGGCCGCAGCGCCCACGAAGAGCAGGATTCCGATCACCGTCACCATGCCCCCGCCCAGCAGCCCCAGGCCGTTGTGGAAGTGCGGTCCGGGGCCCACGTTGGCAAAGATGGTCTGGAGATCCACGGTGTGGAGGAGTTGGCCATTGCTCCCGCGCAGATTGAGAAAGATCAAAAACGATCCGAGCACCAAGCCCACGTCGCCAATCACCTGAGTGATGAAGGCCTTGCGGCCGGCGGTCACGGCGGCCGGGCGCTGGTACCAGAAGGCGATCAGGGCGTAGGAGGCGAAGGCCACCATGCTCCAACCGATGATCAGAAAGATGAGGTTCTCGCTCATCACCAAGAGAAGCATGCTGGTTATGAAAAGGTTCATGTAGGCGAAGAAGCGGTTGTAGCCGGGGTCCTCCGCCATGTAGCCGACGCTGTAGACGTGGATCAGCCCACCGATCCCGGTGATGACCAACATCATCAGCACCGCCAGGGGGTCGATTCGCACCGTAAAGTTGGCATTGAAGCCGGCGTGGCCGACCGCTCCCCCGGCCGACCCGACGCTCAGGTTGAGCCATTGCCAGAAGAAAATGGTGATGCCCCGGTGCGCGGGCGGTTGGGAGAGCAGCTCGACCAAGAGAAGCAGCGTGGCCACGAAGGATCCCAGGACCAACCCCGGCCCGAGGATGGTGACGACCCGGCGCGGCAGCCTTCCCGCGGTGAGCACGTTGACCAGGAAACCCACCGTGGGCAGGCCCAGTGCCACCGCGCAGAGGACCATGGTGAAGGTCGGGTTCATCGACTCATCACTCGCGCATCTCGCTGAGCGCGTCGATGTCCAAACGGCGGCCGCTCCGGTACACGCCGGTGATTAGGGCCAGCCCTACCACCACCTCGCTGGCCGCCACCGCGATTACGATCAAGGCGAAGACTTGGCCGGCCATGGTGTGGGTGTAGCGGGCATAGGTGATCAGGGCTAGGTTGCCGGCATTCAGCATCAGCTCGATCGACATGAATACGACCAGCGGATTGCGCCGCAGCATGACTCCGAGGGCCCCCAGGGCGAACATCGCCGCCGAGAGGATCAGGAATCCCGGGAAAAGTCCAGTCATCGAGTCGTCCGTCGGTGCCGGGACAGGTACACCGCGCCCACCGCCGCCACCAGCAGCAAGAGCGAGGTCACCTCAAACGGCAGCAGGAAAGTGGTAAACAGCTGCTCCCCTAGCGTTTGCACCTGACCATGGGCATCGACCGCCTGGGGGCTGAAGGGACCGAATCCACCGTGAAAGGCGCCCGCCGCGGTGACCGTGATTCCATTCAGCGCCAATCGCCCGATCACCGCGGTGAAGGCGATGGCGGCGATCCCCCCCACCAGAACTCGCAGCTCCAGGGGACGGAGCCGCTCCTCCGCCCCCGGGGCCAGGAGGGCAATGATGAACACGAACAGCACCATCACCGCCCCGGCATAAACAATGATCTGGACCGCCGCCAGGAATTGGGCATCCAGGAGCAGGAAGAGCACCGCCAGGGCGACCATGTTGGCCACCAGGCTGAGCGCCGAATAGATGGTGCGCCGACTGACCACGACCCCCACGGCTCCCAGGAAAGCCAGCACCGCCGCGATCCCGAAGATGACCGTCATACAGGTGGGGTGCCCCTTCCCTGCTCTGGCGCCAGGGGGATGGGCGGATTCAAGCCGGGAGCAACTCCCGCCGGGCCCCGATGGGATGACCCGGCTCCCAGCGGGGTCGGCTGAGAAGCCGGGGGACCGGTTCCCTGGCCCGCGCCTTGGTGCAGCTGCTGAGCCCCCGGCCAGGCCTCGAGCAGGTCGTCCTTGGTGGCCACCAGCCGCTCCCGCTTGTAGTCGGTGAGGTCCAGTCGGGGCCCCAGGGTGATCGCCTCAGTGGGACAGGCCTCGGCGCAGTAGTTGCAGTAGATGCAACGCATGAGATTGATCTCATAGCGCACCGCATAGCGCTCGCCCGGAGAGACGGGATGCTCGGGGTCGTTCTCGGCGGCCTGCACATAGATGCACCCCACCGGGCAGGCTCCCGCGCACAGCTCGCAGCCGATGCACTTCTCCAGACCGTTGTCGTAGCGGTGGAGGATGTGTCGACCCCGATGCCGGGGCGGCACTGGGCGCTGCTCCTCCGGGTACTGGATGGTGATGGGCCGGCTGGTCATAGCTTTCATGGTTGTGCGCAGGCCGCCGAGCAACTCACGGAACATCGGAGCATCCTCCTCGGGGTCGGCGCGAACGACCGATCGCCAGGGTCATCGCACGGCCACGAAGACCGAGGTGATCAGCAGATTGACCAGCCCCAGCGGAAGCAGCACCTTCCAGCCCAGCTGCATCAGGCGGTCGTAGCGGAGCCGGGGGAAGGTCCAGCGCACCCAGATCATCACGAACAGCAGCATTCCGACCTTGGCCCCAAACCAAAGCGGGCCGAGCCAGCTGGGCAGGAACCAAAAAGGAGCCATCCAGCCACCCAGAAACATCACCGTGGCGATCGAGCAGACGGTGATCATGTTGATGTACTCGGCCATGAAGAAGAGGCCGAAGCGCATCCCGGCATACTCGGTGTGGTATCCGGCCACCAGCTCCGCCTCCGCTTCCGGGAGGTCGAACGGCAGACGATTGGTCTCGGCCAGGGCCCCGGTGAAGTAGAGAAGAAAACCGAGCGGCTGCAGAAAGACGAACCAGAGACCCTGTTGCTGATTGACCACGGTCTCCAGATTGAGCGAGCCGGCCAGCAGGATGGGGCCGATCAGGGCGAAGCTGACGGCCATCTCGTAGCTGATCAGCTGGGCCGAGCTGCGCAGCGCGCCCAGCAGGGAATACTTGGAATTGCTGGCCCACCCGCCCAAGAAGATCGCGTAGACCCCCAGCGAGGTGATCGCCAGGATGAAGAGCAGCCCGACGTTGAGGTGAGCCAGGTCCCAATGCAGGGGATAGCCGCCGGGACAGCTGGCCGACAGCGGGCCCGCGCCGTGGGTGCCCAGAATGCAGATGGTCTGGGCAATCGGGATGGTCGAGAAGGCGAAGAGGGCCGCGGCTGCGGCCAACGCCGGGGCCAGGGTGTAGAGGAAGTTATCTCGACCTTCGGGGGCCGCTTTCTCCTTCAGGAAGAGCTTGATTCCGTCCGCGGCGGGTTGCAGCATTCCGAAGGGGCCAACCCGGTTTGGTCCCAGCCGGAGCTGGATCCGGGCAGAGATCTTGCGCTCGGCCAGGGTCAGGTAGGCAAATCCGGTCGCCAGGGCGAAGACGATCAGCACACCCTTGATCAGCGCCACGATCACCGCCAAGAGCACGGACGTGGCGGCCGGACTCAAGCCGAGAGATTCCAATCGGCGCGCAGCCCACCCGCCGCGCCGCGGTAGCCCGGCACGGCCCGCACGATCAGCTCAAAGACCGGGCCCGCCAGTGGCTGCACGCCCAGATCGGCGCCCATTCCACGAGCTAGATCGCCCAGGATGCGGAGATCGGAGGGGAAGGCGTAGCGCGGTTGCACCGCGGGCCGTACCCGCTGAACTCGACCTTCGGTGTTGGTCACGGTGCCCGCCTTCTCAGCTATGGTGCGCCCCGGCAGCAGCACGGTCGCGTGGCGCGAGAGTACCCCGGCAAAGGGGGTGATGCCGACCAGGACCTCGACTCGCGCCAGCGCCTCCTCGAACGCCGGCTCTGACTCCCATCCCTGACCAACCACCACCAAAGCCTTGATGGATCCCTCGGCCGCCGATCTCAGGATGGCGCCTCCATCCTGGCCGGCGATCGGAACCACGCGGTACCCGGGGAGCAGTGCCGGGGTCAGGCCCAAATCCTGGCAGCCCCGCGCATTCATGCCCTCGACCACGGTGAGGACCTTGTTCAAGGTACCCCGGGTCGCCAGCCGGGCACTCAACCGCATCGCTACTGCCCGCTGGTCCTGGTGAGCCACGATGCCGACCAAAGAGTGGCCCTCCAGCTGCCCGGCCAGCTGCTCCGGGTCAGCCTCCGAGCTGAGTCGCACGACCTCGCGGTGCAGCTTGCTCTGGGCCTTGAAGAGGCGCAGGGTGAGCACCGGGTCGGCCAGCTCCGGCTCGGTGCCCAGCACCACCACGGCCGAGCACTGCTCAATTTCAGCGATCCCGAGCGCGAACTGTTCGGGGCTGAGGTCGGTCAGGGCCGACAGGCGGTGGTCCAGGTGGGGGGTGCCGACGACCTCGCGAGCCAGCCATTGAAGTAAGAACGCCTCCTCGTTGGTCACCTGCGGCGGGGCCAAAAAGCCAATCGCCCTCGCGCCGTGGTCGGCGCGCACCCGGAGCAAGGCCCCGGCGCCACGGGCCACCGCATCCGGGTACGAGACAGCTTGCCGCGCTCCGGCCAGCCGAGCCTCCGGATTAAGCACCCGGTCGGAGCGGTTGAGCTCGGGGAAGCTGTACCGACCCCGATCGCACAACCAGCTGTCATCGACGTCCGGGTTGTCGTTGCTGGCGAAGCGAGCGACCTGATCCTCGCGGGCGTCCACGAAAATGTTGCAGCCGTAGGAGCACTTCGGGCAGACGCTGGCGGTGCGTCTGAGGTCCCAGGGCCTCGCCTGGAATCGGTACTGCTGGTGGGTTAGGGCGCCGACCGGACAAATCTCCGGTAGGTTGCCCTGGAACTCGCTCTCCAGCTGGCGTCCCTCGAAGGTGTCGACCAGGGTGTGCACCCCGCGCTGCTGGAGGACGATCTCGCGCTCTCCGGTGATCTCCTCGTAGTAGCGAACACATCGCCAGCAGAGGATGCAACGCTCCTGATCCAAGATGATCTTGTCGGAGAGCTTGACCGCCTTGTCGAAGTGAACCTTTTCGCCGATTTCGGCCCGGGCTCGCCCCGGCCCATAGCGCAGGGTGAAGTCCTGCAGGTCACATTCCCCGCCCCGATCGCAGACGGGACAGTCCAGCGGATGATTGACCAGGAGGAACTCCAGGTTCCCTTCGCGAAACTTGCGCACCTTCTCGGTCGCGGTGCGGATCTCCATCCCGGGGGCGACCTGGGTGGCGCAGGCCGGCTGCAGCTTGGGCACCCCCCCGACCTCGACCAGGCACATCCGACATACCGCGACCGGATCCATCTTCTTGTGGGCGCAGTACACCGGCACGTAGATCCCCGCCTTCTCGCAGGCGTCCCACACCCAGGACCCGGGCGCCACCTCCACGATCCGTCCGTCGATCGACAACGAGACCAGCCCGGGCGCCGTGTGAGTGTCGGCCATCTTAGGCCGCGGCCTCCAACCCGGCCCGCACCGGACAGTGCCCGGCGCCGCAGTGCCGTTCGAACTCCTCGGGGAACATCTTGAACGCCGACATCACGAACCAGGTCGCGGTGTCCCCCAGGGGGCAAAAACAGCGGCCGTCCATGTTGGCGCAGATGTCCGCCAGGGTGGCCAGCTCCGCCCGGGTGGCCAACCCCGCTTCCAGTCGATGCATGAGCTCACGTTCGAAATAGGTTCCCTCTCGGCAGGGCACGCACTTGCCGCAGGACTCATGTTCGTAGAAGTCGACGAGCCGCATCGCGACATTCACCAGGCAGGTGGTCTCGTCCATGATCACCAGTGCTCCCGCCCCCAGCGCCGATCCGGCATCGGCGACCGCCTTGAAGTCGAGCGCCACGTCCAGGTGCTGCGGACCCAGGATCTGCATCGATCCGCCCCCCGGCTGAAACGCCTTCAGCTTCCGCCCCCGCCATACCCCCCCCGCCATCTCCAGCAGCTCCCGGAAGGTGGTGGTCCCCATGGCGATCTCGTAATTGCCGGGCCGCTCGACGTGGCCGCTGACGCAAAAGAGACGGCTGCCGGGGCTACTCTCGGTGCCGATCTCGGCGTACTTGGCACCGCCCTCACTGATGATGAAGGGCAGGTTGGAGAGGGTCTCCACGTTGTTCACCACGGTCGGCTGGCCGTAGAGCCCTTTGATAGCCGGAAACGGCGGCTTGAGCCGGGGTTGCCCCCGCCGCCCCTCCAGCGAGTCCAGCAACGCCGTCTCTTCTCCGCAGATATAGGCGCCGGCACCGCCGTGAACGATCAGTTCACAGCTCCAGTCCTGGTCCAGAATTCGGTTCCCGGCAAATCCCGCTTGGTAGGCGGCGGCGACCGCCTTCTCGAGCAGCTCGCGCTGGGCCCGATACTCGCCGCGAATGTAGATGAAGGCGTGGGAGACCTGGAGCGCGAAGGCGGCGATCATCACCCCCTCCAGGAGCTGATGAGGGAATTCCTCCATCAGGTACCGGTCCTTGAAGCAGCCCGGCTCAGACTCATCGGCGTTCACACAGAGATAGCGGGGAAAGACCCCCCTCGGCAGGAATGACCACTTGGTCGCGGTCGGAAAACCCGCCCCGCCCCGGCCCCTAAGCCCGGACGCCTTGACCTCCGCCTGGATGGCCTCCGGACCCATCCGAAGCGCTTGGCGCAGCGCCTGGTAGCCCCCCACCTTCTCGTAACCGGCGATCGTGGTCAGCCCTGGTTTCCCCAGGTGCCGGGTCAGCACTCGCGCCTCAGGCATTGCGCGCCACTCCGCCTGACTTCGAGCCCCGGGCGCGGATCTCATCCAACAGCTGGTCGGCCCGCTCGAAATCCAGATTCTCGTAGCTGTAGCGGTCGACCTGGATCATAGGCCCTCCCCCGCAAGAACCCAGACATTCGACCGTGCCCTCCAGAGTGAAGACTCCATCCGGTGTCGTCTGACCATCCTCCACCCCCAGCGAGCTCTCCAAGTGGCTCAGCAGAAGGTCCGCCCCACGAAGGCCGCAGGAGACATTGCGGCACACCTGAATCAGGTGCCGGCCAGGTTGGTGCTGAAAGTACATCGAATAGAAGGTGGAGACTGCCTCCACCTCCGACGCGACCAGGTTCAGCTCCGAAGCGACCTCCGCCAACCCCTCCGGACTTAGATACCCCAGCTCATCCTGAACCGCCCAAAGAGCCGGGAGCACGGCGGACCGCGCCGACGGATAAAGCTCCTTGGAACGTCGAATTCGGTCCCTGGTGGCTGGGCTGAGCCCGGTGCTCGCTTCCGGCGCCCGACCGCTCGTCTCAGTCATATGGTGGTGGCGGTTGACTCCGGCCGGGAAGATCGAATGATGGCCTCCCCAGGGGGCGGTAGGCGCGCTTCTGCAAGCCGCAACTCATTCGCCGCCCACTTTACCAACCAGGCCACCTCGCCCGGAGCCAGGGCTCTACCGCGGGGCGGCCCGGTGCCTCAGGATTACCGCTGTGACGTCGTCACCGCCTCCGCCGAAAGACCGCGCCCCAGCGGTCGAGAGCCCGGCTAGCGACCCGGGACTGACGAGGGCCCGACGCCTCCTGGCCAGCCCGATCGTCCGGCACAACATCCTCTACATGGTCGGCATCTCCGTCTCCGGCTTCGGGGTGCTGCTCGCGCAGTCCTACGCCGCCCATCACTTGACGGCAGCTCAGAACGGCGAGTCGACCTCGGTGGTGGCCGTGCTGAATCTGCTCTACACCACCGCCTTCGTGGTCGCGGCCGGAGCGGCGCGGCAGGTTGCCGCGACCGTCGCCCGCGGGGTTCCGGCGAGCGAGCGCTGGGCCGATCTACGGGCCAGCGCCCTGCGGATCGGTCTGGCGCTGGCGGGGGTGATGATCCCGGTCGACTTCTTGCTCGCCTTCCTGCTCCACCTTCCCCATCCCGAAGTGCTGGCCGTGGCCGTGGTCGCCGGACCGTTGACTGCCTACGCGGGGGTGCAACGCGGCTACCTCCAGGGCGCCCGCGACTTCCGCCGGCTGGCGGTCAACCTAGTTCTGTACGGCGGAACGGTGGTGATCGTCGCCGTCCTGCTTCTTCTCCTCCATTTCGGCTCGGCGGCGGTGCCGATCGCCACGGTGGGCGGGGTTGCCGCTTCCGCCGCCTACCCCCGACACCGAGGGGCCCACCTCCGTCGCGCTTCCGGCCACTCCGGTCGCCTCGTTGACTACAGCCTGGTCGCGGGAGCTGCCACCGCCCCCCTTTTCAACAACATCGATGTGGTCACCGCCCGCCATGTGCTGACTCCCCGGGGAGCCGGACTCTACTCGGGACTTTCGGTGATGGGGAAGATCATCTTCTTCGGCACCAGCAGCCTGAGCGCCGTGATGTACCCGCGGGTGGCCGCCGCCGCTACGGCCTCGGCCCGGCGCAAGCTCCTGCTCCAGGCGCTGATGGCGCTGTCCGCGGTGGATGGGCTGGCCCTGCTTGGCTACTGGCTGCTGTCACCCCACCTGCTCAAGATCGTCCTCGGATCGCAGTACGCCCAGGACTCGACCTTGCTGCCCATCTTTGCGATCGGGGTGGTGGGATTGACCTTCGTCAACATGTTCGTGTACTACGGCATGGGGGCGCGGATCCGCCACTTCGCGATTGTCCCAGCGATCGGAGTTCCAGCCCTCATCGGCTGGCTCTTCAGTTCACCCCCCTCGATTTCGGAGTTCGTGCCTCGGATTGCCAGCGCTCTAGTTCTGCTCGCTGTTCTGGAGGCGGTGCTAATCCTGCCCGCCATGTTCCGCTCCCAGGAGCGGACGTCCGCAGGGAGCTAGCGGTCGACGTCGCCCAGGGTGATGTCGATGCTGCCCACCACCGCCACTGCATCGGCCACCAACTCGTCCTTGACCATTTCGTGGAGGGCGGACAGATTGCTGAAGGAAGGAGCCCTCACCTTGCATCGATAGGGTCGGTTGCCACCGTCGGAAACCATCAGGAAGCCGAGCTCGCCTCGAGGGCTCTCAATCGCGTGATAGACGCTTCCCGGCGGCGGCCGGAATCCCTCGGTGGTCAGCTTGAAGTGGTGGATCAGCGACTCCATCGAGGTGTCGATCTCCGACCTCGGGGGCCGGGAGACCTTGCGGTCCGCCGTATTGGTTGGGCCCCCGGGTAGCCGCTTGATCCCCTGATCGACGATCCGACAAGACTCGCGCATCTCCCTAACCCGGATCAAGTAGCGGTCGTAGACGTCGCCATTGAGCCCGATCGGAACCTCGAAATCGAATTGCTCGTAGCTCGAATAAGGGTGCGCCTTGCGCAGGTCATAGGGAACCCCCGAACCCCGCAGGGTCGGTCCACTGCAGCCGAATCCGAGCGCATCGCGGGCGCTGATGACGCCCAGGCCAATGGTCCGCTGGCGCCAAATCGGATTTGAGGTCAGCAGTCCCTCGTACTCGTCGACCCGCTGCTGAAAGTCCGCCGTGAAGGCGCGGACCATGGGCACGAACTCCTCGGGAACGTCGGACATCAATCCGCCCACTCGGATGAAGCTGGTCATCATGCGCACCCCCGAGATCCACTCCAGGATGTCGAGGATCCGGTCCCTCTCCCGCCAGCAGTACATGAACATGGTCGTGGCCCCCAGATCCAGCGCGTGGGTGCCCAGCCAGATGAGGTGACTGGCGATGCGCGACAGCTCGACCAAGATCACCCGGATGTATTGACCACGCGGGGGAATCTCGATCTGCAGCAGCTCCTCAGCCGCCAGGGCGAAGCCCAGGTTGTTCATCGGGGGCGCCAGATAGTCCATCCGGTCGGTTAAGGGGATGCACTGTTGGTAGGTGTGCGACTCAAAGCTCTTCTCGAATCCGGTGTGCAGGTAGCCGATGTCAGCTCGGCAACTCCGCACTCGCTCGCCGTCCAGGCCGAGCACCAGCCGCAGCACACCGTGAGTGCTCGGGTGCTGGGGCCCCATGTTGATCTCCATGAGTTCCTCGGCGGGCTCGATCTTCTCTAAGAACTCCCCGGTCCCGGCCGGCCGAAACCGGGGGATGCCCCCCTGGCGCGGGACCAGGTCCGGTGGGGTGCCATCACCTTTCGGAGGGGGCATCATGGCCATTAGGGCCGCTCCACCGCGCCTCTGGTGGCGCCGGGGAGGTATTCCGGCCGATCCTGCGCGGAGAGGGCCCACTCAATGTTGTGGGTGAAGGCCACCGGCTCCCCGAAGGAGACGTAGTCCTTGCGCAACGGATGGCCCTCCCAGTCGTCGGGCAACAGGATCCGGGTCAGATTGGGGTGCCCCGTGAACTTGACCCCGAAGAGGTCGTAGCATTCGCGCTCATGCCAATCCATCCCCGGGTAGATCCCGGCGAGGGAGGGAATCTCGCTGGACTCCGAAGCCAGGACGCAGATCCAGGCCAGGTCGTTGTGGACCAGTGAACGCAGTAGGTAGATCAGCTCGAAGCGGAGGTCACGCTCGGGCCAATCAACGCAGGTCATGCAGATCGCCATCTCGTACAGGGTGCTGGGGTCGGAGCGCAGGGCGGTCGCCGACTCGACGAGCCGATCCACCGGGATGGTGACCTTGGCCTGCCCCCGTTCCACGTTGACCACCAAGGCGCCGGTCGGCAGCATGCGCCGCAAGAGCTGAACCGCACGGCCCCCTCGCTCCGCCGGGACGGCGGACCGAGGTCGCCGAGGGACTCGACTGGGAGTCAGACCGCTACCCCCTGACGCTGCTCACCGGGGTGGCAGCGATCTTCTTTTGCAGCTTGATCACCGCGTCGAGCAGCCCCTCGGGCCGGGGCGGGCACCCGGGGATGAAAACGTCCACCGGAACCACCTTGTCGACCCCCTGGATGATGGCGTAGTTATTGAAGATGCCGCCGCAGGAGGCGCACGCCCCCATCGAGATCACCCACTTGGGGTCGGGCATTTGGTCGTAGATCTGGCGCAGCACCGGACCCATCTTTTGGGATACCCGGCCGGCCACGATCATCACGTCAGCCTGGCGGGGCGAGGCCCGGAAGACCTCGGCTCCAAAACGCGAGAGGTCGAAGCGGGCATTGCTGGCCCCCATCATCTCGATCGCGCAGCAGGCCAGACCGAAGAGGGCGGGCCAGAGGGACGAGTATCGACCCCAGGCGATCACCTTCCCCACCGTGGTGGTGAAAATCCCCACCTGGGCAGCGGCTTCCGCCAACTCTTGCTCGGAGGGGATGGCGCCGGGGATCGCCGGGGCCCCGGCTGTTCCAACTCGCACCGCCTGAAGCTGGCCGGGCAGCACCAACTCCCCCTCGGCTGCTCTCAATCCCACTCGAGCGCTCCCTTGCGCCAGACATACAGGAGGGCCACCCCGAGCAGGGCCACAAACACCACCATCTCGATCAAACCGAAGATGTGGAGCGTGTGCTTGACCAGGACCGCCCAGGGGTACAGAAAGACCGCCTCCACGTCGAAGACGATGAAGAGCATGGCGGTCAGGTAGAAGCTGACCGAGAAGCGCCGCCGAGCGGTCTCGGCGGGGACGATGCCACACTCATAAGGAAGGCCCTTGGCCGTGGTGGGGTGGCGCGGGCCCAGGAGGGCGATGCCGAGGGTCATCCCCGCCCCGAAGAGGACCACCATCACCAGGAAGACGAGCAGGGGCAGGTAGTCGAAGAGCATCCACGGCCAGTCTAACAAGGGCAACGATATACTTGGCACACTAATCCTCATCGCAGTATCCCTCAGGGCTTGACCCCGATTTGGCGAGCTTTCTCTGAAAGCACCTCGGGCAAGCGGGGCAACTGATGGAACATCGGAGCGGACAGCGTCCACCACAGATCGCGTTGTTCTTCTTCCGTAAGGACTCCGCGGGTACGAAGCGCCTGCAGCACGCTAGCGAGCCGAACGACGAAGTGGTCAAGGAAACGAGCAACGACGCGCTGCTCATGAACCTGGCGGCGCTCACTGGCTTCTTGCCATTGCTTGTAATGCTCGGCGCGATCCGTGGCCTCTCCGCTTCCGACCCGATATGGAGGCGCGTCTCGCTGAGCCTCGGCGAGCATCTCAGACATAGCTTGGGCGAGACTCAGGCACTCGCGCCCCAGTTGCTCGTCGCTCTCGGTGGCTACGAAGGTGCCCTCGAACCCACCCGGAAGCCAAAATCCTCGGATCAGGGCGACGGCAACATAGACTCCGATCCCCAGGCACGCAATGCCGGCGCCAAGAAGAGTCACGGCCCACATCCCGCTGATGCGTGCCGACGGCACCGCGATAAACGCGGACAGAAACCCCAGCCCCAGCGCCGGGACAATGGGGATGTACAGATCCCGGTGGCGGTGCCGCACAGTGCCATGCTAGCCCCCCTAACCAGTTTTGGCTAGGCACTTGACACACGGCCCATTAGGTAGTACACTCACATTATGAATTCGGAGAGGTTCCCGGAAACCCTGCTCGAAGCGGTCCGATACTTTTCGGACGAGGCGGTCTGCCGCGACTTCATGTCGCAGCTCCGCTGGCCGGATGGCGTCGTCTGCCCACGTTGCGAGGCAGCGACCATTGGCTACGTCGCCTCGCGCTCCCTCTGGCGCTGCAAGGCTTGCAAGTACGAGTTCACCGTCAAGAAGGGGACGATCTTCGAGGACTCCCCGATTCCGCTCTCCAAGTGGCTCCCCGCGCTCTGGATGTACTCGTCCTTCAAGAAAGGAGTCTCCTCTCACCAACTTGCCAAGAACCTTGGGGTCACCCAGAAGTCGGCCTGGTTCATGGCCCACCGGATTCGGCTGGCTATGGAGATCGGTAACTTCGAAGCCCCGCTCTCGGGCGAGGTCGAAGTGGATGAGACCTTCGTGGGTGGTTTGGCCAAGTTCCAGCACGAGAACAGGCGCAAGCACATCGGGACCGGAGCCTCTGGCAAGACGATCGTGATGGGGCTGCTCGAGCGGAATGGCGACGTTCGGGCCAAGATCATCCCAAGCAGGCGCAGGGGGACCGTTCACGCTCAGATCCGGGCAAGCATTGCGCCCGGCTCCACGATCTACTCCGACGCCCTCCCGTCCTATGCGGGATTGGACTCGGAGTACGTTCACGGAGTTATCGACCACGCCCAGGGCTACGTTCGTGATCGTATTCACACGAACGGAATCGAGAACTTCTGGTCCCTGTTCAAGCGGATGATCTACGGCACCCACCACTCGGTCGATCCCGAGCATTTGGACCGCTATCTGGCCGAGGCCACGACCCGCTTCAATGGCCGCAAGGCTTCGGAGTCGGCGCGGTTCGCCTCGACCACTTCCGGCGTCATCGGCAAGCGGATCACTTACCGTCAACTCATCGGGAAGGATGCCATTGGCTAGCCGAAGTGCCGATCCCAAAGTGGCCCGCGCCAAGTTCGCGGAATTCGTGCGGAGCGTTCTGGCCGTGCCCAAGGCCGAACTTGATGCTCGGCTCGCTGACAAGAAGCGCAAACGGGCCGAGCACCCTCCGCCTAACAGCTGAACTGCGCTAGGCATGACCAGCACCATTCTCGACAGCAGCTGGACCAAGTTTCATTGGGCGCAGAAGCACCTCTATGCCTTTGACCGCGCTCTTCAGCGGGTGTTTCACCCCAATCCCTACCCCATCTCCATCAAGACTGAGGTCAATGTCCGCGGCGATACAGCAATAGCGTTCGCACGAGTCGCCGCGGTACCCCTGATGTCCAAGGAGTGCTCCACGACCCTCGGGGACACTCTTCAGAATTTCAGAGCCGCCCTCGACCATCTTGCCTGGGATTTGGTAAAGATAGGGGGAACTCCCCGACCGAAACGGCCAGACCTGATTTACTTCCCTCTGGCCCGCAGGTTCAATAGTTGGCGCGGCTCCATCGATACCAAACTCCCCGGAGTGGCGAACGACCATCGGGCAATCATCCGAACTTATCAGCCGTACGGTCGCAAGCCGGGGCAGAAAGCGGTACGTAGGCTTAGGGATCTCTCGGACGGCGACAAGCATCGTGTGCTTGTGCCAATCGCCATGAACGTCCATCCCCGGCTGATAGCCCGAGTGGAGACCAACTGGGTCGTCACTCGTCAGGATTACCTCGTCGTTAAGCCGACTCGCCTCAAAGTCAACACACCACTGCTCCGTATACACCTCGTGCGCCCGCAAGGATCTGGCGGAGACTGTGAAGTGGACGTGAACGGCGAGTTTCCCGTCTACCCAGCGTTGCCCGGTGGTGCTCCAGTGGCCGCTTTGGGCGAGATACGCGACACGGTCTTTGAGATCCTGAAGAGGTTCGACGACATCCTCTAGACCAGAGACTCGTTGAACGCCCCGCAGTTTTGGCACCGGACGACCATGTTTTGTAGGATCGCGGTCTTTACGCCCTCTAAGAGTGGGCTCGCGCACTTCCCGCAGACCATCGTCACATTCCACTGCCCGCGCATAACGACTGTCCCCGGCCCTGTGTACAAAAGCACGGACCGAGTGTTGGGCGCTGGCTCCGGTATTACCATCATCCGGATGGTTCGGTGCCTTTGCTTGTCCGTTCCTTTCTGCTTGCTTATCAGGAAGCCTCCACAGACGCTGCCCATCCGTTCCGTACCGGCCCGGTTCCAACCGGAGCGGGACACCCCACCGCCGCGCGAGCCACCACTTGAGGGTGAGCCAGAGCCACGACTGGCTCATGGTACCCGGCCCTCAGACCACCAAGTGTGCCAAGTATATCGTTGCCCTAACAAGGGCCACGCGGTTCGCCGATCGCCCGCCGGAGACCTCGGATTCGAGGATCCCCCGGGCAGGGTGACAGCTATCCTTAGCACTCGGCCCGGGCGGGAGTAGCTCAGTTGGTAGAGCGCTAGCCTTCCAAGCTGGATGTCGCGAGTTCGAGTCTCGTCTCCCGCTCCCACGCCACAACCCGCGGTGCCTCGGCCCGCTGGAGGACCTCCTCCTCGGACTGGGGCTGCCGGTAATCGCCGGGACAGCCAGGGTTGTGCGGTCCTCCTGCGGCAGTTCGAGGCTCAACCGCGCGGGATTCTGACGTCGGTCGGTTCAGGGCCACGGAGTCATGAGGTTGGCGTCGCAAAGTCGGATGGTGAGTGATATTTGGCGACACGGCCCCCCATGAACAACCTCCGCAGATGGGCGTCGACCTCATCGCCTGGGTAAGCGATCACCCAAATGACCATCACGAACCCGTGCTATTGCCCGCGCCGTCGCGTCTCGGGCCTGTCCGTCGAAGGACCCTGGGCCCGGCCTCCCCAGCGACGCCTATCTCTCCCTGCGTCTGTTCTTTGGCCGCGCCCAGGCGCGAGATGTCTCGGTCCAGCAGTTCCGAGCTGAGGCGGGCACCGCCCAGGCCCCGGCACCACCGGCCCAGGTCGAGGCCAGGACGAAGGTGGGGAGAGACTTGTTCAGCTGACGCGCCTACCCGCCGCCGACATCAACTCTCGAGTTAGCAGGGCGACTCCCCTGCTCGTACTTGGTGGAGCGCTCCAGCCCACGGGTCCGAGCTGTGCCGTGCGACAGCGGCCGGGCCCTCTCGATCACACCTCATCGCGAACCACCAGGCCCACATGCGAGGCCAGCGCCGTGGTCAGGTCCAGCAGTTGCAGTTGATCTATCACCGCCCCGCGCAGGCCGCTAACTCCCTGTACCGCCGCGATAGTTGAGCCGCGCAGGTCAACTCCGGCAGTCTGAGCCTGGTCGAAAAGTGACCCGGTCAGCACGCAGTGGTCAAAGCGGCAGTGACGCAGATCGCAGCCTTGGAAGTCGGTGCCGTCCATTTCGCAGTGGGCAAAGAGGATCTTCGCCTTGGCCAGAAAGCGAAAGCTGGAAAGCGACAACTTGCAGCTGCGGAACTCGACGTCGAGCAGGGTGGAGGCGTTCGCATCGAACCCGGTCATCTGGCACTGCCGAAACCTCACGCGGCTGAGTCTCGCCTCGCTCCACCGCGAATTCGCCAAATTACAGTCCGAGAAAACCACGTCTCCCAGCGAGGGTCGGACTGTCCGGGACTCGCCTAGGTTGGAGCGGGTGATTCTGGCTCCCTCTACCAGCAGGTCGGCCGGTGGGAGCGTCACCGTGGCATCGGTCACGGCGATGCTTCTCAGCTCGCCGTGAAATCCCTCCGCGACGACCACAGTCAGCTCTTCCGGGACACGAGGCGAGAAGACCAACAGAGTCGGGCGCTCGCGCTGGTGGGCCACTATCAACTGAGCAGACGAGGGCCCAGGTCCGCCTGGCAACTCGAAGCGGATCTGGAGGGGAAGTGGGCCTCGTCTTCAGGGAACCGAAGCTCGCCGGAGAAACGAATCCGGATAGCCAAGCGCCCACCCGCATCGAGTTCGGATGTTGGATCGATTCCTAAGGCCCTCGCACTCATGCCGCTCAGACTGGCTCGAACCCGCAGGTTGGAGGTGAGGTGATTCCAGCACCAGTGTCCCACCGGCTCCTGAGTCCGCCTGGCTGCCTCCCCAGGGCCCGCGCCTCGGGCCACCCTTCCTCCGGTGCGGCAAAACCTCGGGTGGGATACCACCCTGCGACAACCTGTTGCTGGTCGGCCGCGTCCGCCTCCTGAGCGTGCCTCAGCCGAGGGTGCGGCGTTGCCTCCTCCTCTTCGGCCTTGGTCAGGTGCCCGGAAACGGCTCCTCCAGCGAATTTAATACGTGCACCGCGCCGGCTTCGGTCAGCTGCCCTGCGTTGTAGCGGCCGGTCGCGACCCCGACGGATGTCGCGCCGGCAACTTGGGCGGCCTCCATATCTCGCGGAGTGTCGCCGACCACCATCACCTCTTCCCGGTCCAGCCCGCGTCCGTGCAGCCGACCGGCTTTGGCGATCGCCGATCGGGTGAGCTCGGCCCGATCGGGCGAGTCGGAGCCGTACGCGCCGAAGATGAAGAACCGGTTCAAGTTTCCCGGCATCAGCTTGGTCCGGGCCGCCCCCTCCATGGCCCCGGAGACCACTCCCAGGATCACGCCTGCCGAGCTCAGCCGGGTGAGTGTCGAGACGACCCCATCAAAGACTCGGTACTCCTGGGACTGCCAGATATCTTCGGTCAGGTGAAGCAGATACTGGGAGTAGACCGAGACCATCTCGCTGGGAGCGGGCCTGCGTCCCAGCACCGCCTCGAAGGTCTTGGCCCCGACCTCGGGGTCCGTCTCCCCCGCAGAGGTGTGCTGGCCGATGTCGGCCTCCACCCCATAGAGCTTGTCGAAGGCGTACGCCCAGCTCCGAGCTCCCGCGCCTCCGGTGTGAACCAGGGTCTCGTCGATGTCGAAGAGCACCGCCACGGGACTGGTCACGCGCTCCCCTCGGGCCATGCTGCCGGCAGGTCACGGTTCATTTAGCGTCCTCTTTCTCAGCATGGCCGCCGAATTGCTTGCGCATCGCCGAGAGCGTTTGATTGGCGAATTCATCCAGTCCCCGGGAGGAAAATCGGGAGTAAAGCGCCGCGGTCAGTACCGGCGTGGGAATGCCCTCGTCGATCGCCGCGATCGAGGTCCACCGTCCCTCCCCTGAATCCGAAACTCGCCCGGTGAATTCGTTCAGGTCGGGGGACTCCTGCAGCGCGATCGCGGTCAGATCGAGCAACCAAGACTCGACCACGCTGCCGCGGCGCCAGAGTTCGGCCACCGCGGTGGTGTCGATGTCATATTGATAGAACTCTGGCTCCTCCAGGGGTGCGGTCTCGGCGTCGGACTCCTGCGGGTGAGCTCCGACATCGGCATGGCGGAGGATGTTGAGCCCCTCCGCCAGGGCGGCCATCATCCCGTACTCAATTCCGTTGTGGACCATCTTCACGAAATGGCCGGCACCGTTCGGCCCGCAGTGCAGGTAGCCCTGCTCGCAGGGACCTGGCACCCCCTCCCTTCCGGGCGATCTGGGAGCTGCCGCCACTCCCGGCGCCAGGGAGGCGAAGATCGGCTGCAGATGGTTGTAGGCTTCCTCCTCCGCCCCGATCATGAGGCAGAAGCCACGCTCCAGCCCAAAGACTCCCCCACTGGTACCGCAGTCGACCAGCCGAATCCCCCGCTCAGCGAGCTTCTTGGCGCGCCGGATGTCGTCCCGGTAGTAGGAGTTGCCACCATCGACGATGATGTCGCCCCGCTCCATCCGCTGCGCCAGCTCGAGAATGGTGGAGTCGGTCAATTTGCCTGCCGGCACCATCACCCAGGCGGCTCGCGGCGGTGTCAATTTGGCGACGAAGTCGTCCAAGGAGATGGCGCCGGTCGCGCCTTCGGACGCCAACTGGGCCGTGGTTGCCGGGTTGACGTCGTAGACAACGCATCGGTGCCCATCGCGCATCAACCGGCGCACCAGATTAGCGCCCATCCTGCCCAGCCCGATCATGCCCAGTTGCATCGGCTCAGTGCTGCCCATTCCTACCTCCTTGACTCGCAAACCCTTCGGCAGGGGTCAGCCCCCCTCGACGCCGACGACAGACTTCAACCATGGCTCCTGCCACGCCGGGTGCCCACGGAGGAGTTGCCGGGCCTGAGGAGGACCCCATGATCCCTCGGGATAGCGGTATACCGGAGGAGGATCGTTGAGCAGCGGCTGAACGATCCTCCAGGTCTCCTCGACGCTGTCCTCTCGGGTGAAAAGGCTGTGGTCGCCGCGGAGGGCGTTGTCCAACAGCCGCTCGTACGGCCCCAGCGGCTGTCCGAGCTCCCGGCCGAACAAGAGATCAAGGTGGACCGGTTGGCTGAGACGCCGACCACCGCCCCTCGAGGTGAGGCTGATCCGCAGTCCCGGGTCGGGATCGATCCGGAGCACCACCTGGTTGGCTTCGGCCCGGGCGGACACATCTAAGAAGGCTAGTCGAGGCGGATGCCGGAACACCAAGCGCACTTCCGTGCTTCGTTCCCTCATCGCCTTTCCGGCCCGGATGAAGAACGGCACCCCCAGCCACCGCCAGTTGTCGACCCGCAGCCGCAGCGCCACGAAGGTCTCGGTCGTCGATCCCCTGGCCACCCCGGAGACGCGACGGTAACCCTGGTACTGCCCGCGGACGCAGTGGGCGGGATCGGCATCGGCAATGGCTCGGAAGACCTCCACCTTCTTGTTCCGCAGATCGTCGGCATCGGATCCCCCCGGGGGCTCCATCGCGATTAGGGCCAGGACCTGGAGCAGATGATTCTGAACCACGTCCCGGAGGGCTCCGACGGAGTCATAAAAGGCACCTCGGTCCTCGACACCGAAGTCCTCGGCCAGCGTGATCTGCACGCTGGCCACGTGGTCTCGGTTCCACACCGGCTCGAGCAGGTCATTGGCAAAACGCAGGAACTGAATGTCCATGACAGGTTCCTTGCCCAGGAAGTGATCGACCCGCAGAATCTGATCCTCCCCAAGGAGCGCTCGAAGTTCCGAGTTCAGCGAGCGCGCGGATGGCAGGTCGTGGCCAAACGGCTTCTCCAACGCCACCCGAGCCGCATCGGTCAAGCCAACCTTTGCCAGAGCCTCAACAATTGTGGCGAAGAGAGTCGGCGGAGTTTCGAGATAAAAGAGCGGCTGGCGGACTCCGCGGAGGCGCTCGGCCAGCCGCTCGTAGGTAGCTGGGTCGGCGAAATCACCGGCCAGATAGAAGAGCCGCCTGGCGAAACGGGCGAACCCCGCCTCAGTGAATTTCTCTCCGGTTGCCACCAGCGCCTGCCGCGCGTGCTGGCGCAGCTCATCCTCCGACCACTCGTCCTTGGCGACCCCGATCACCGGGCAATCGAGCCGTCCCCGCCGTTCCAACCGATAGAGCGCTTGGAAGGTCATCTTTCGGGCCAGGTCGCCCGTGAGGCCAAAGATCACCATGGCTCCGACTTCCGGCGGGCTCGAGTCGGTCAATCTCGCCTCCCCTTCACTGGAGCTGTCCCCAGCCTGAAAACTGGAGGGCTCGAATTGCCCTAGGACCCGGGCGGGGGATCTCGGGACCACCCACGATACCGCCCGGATATCGTCGGGGAGAGTCGGCCCAGCGGGGTCTGCGGCTCGCCGCGAACTCCGTCGCGTCGCCAGTTTCGCTTCGGCGCACCCTTATCTTGGAAGCATGGTCGATCGCGTTCGGCAAGGTCGAACAAAGTCATGATGATGGCTCCCTCTGGCGAGCAGTTCGAGATTAGCTGGGGCGAGCAGCGGGTCACGATCGTGGAGGTCGGAGGCGGCATCCGCGAGTATTTCGTCGACGATCGACCGGTCCTCGACCCATATCCCCTCAACGCTATGTGTGACGGGGCTCACGGCTCGGTGCTGGTGCCTTGGCCGAATCGACTGGGCGACGGTCGGTACCAATTCGACGGGGTCGATCACCAAGTCGCCCTTACTGAGCCGGAGAAGCACAACGCCATCCACGGACTGCTCCGTTGGCGACCCTGGGCGGTCAGAAGTCACGAGGTTTCCCGCGTCACCGTGGGAACCCGCCTGTATCCGCTTCAGGGATATCCCTTCCTCCTCGACGTTGAGGTCAACTACGCCTTGGCGGCTGGTGGGCTCCAGGTATCGACGACCGCCACCAACCTCTCTGAGCAGCCCTGCCCGTACGGATCCGGCCACCATCCCTACCTCTCCCCGGGCCCGGGTCGGCTTGACGACTGCACGCTGGAGCTCGGCGCGGAGACCCGAATCATCACCGACGAGCGCCGCCAGCTTCCGGTCGGGAGGGAAGCAGTCTTGGGCACTCCCTACGACTTTCGATCGGGCAAAAGGCTGGGCAGCCTGCGGGTCGATTTCGCCTTCACCGAACTGGCACGCGACTCGAATGGGTTGGCCTGGGCCCGGCTGACGGCGACCGACGGGCGCCGAGCCGAGCTGTGGGTGGATGAGAGTTATCCGATCATTGAGATCTATACCGGCGACACGCTCGCTCCCTCCCGCCGTCGGCGGGGACTTGGGACCGAGCCTATGACCTGTCCGCCCAACGCCTTCCAGACCGGCGACGGTGTGCTACGACTGGAGCCGGGTCAGGCGATCACCACCGTCTGGGGGGCACGCCTTACCTAGTCCCTGGCGAGAGGTGGCGCAACTCCCCTGGCGTCGGGCCACGCGGTGCCAACCGGCGACGGGCAGCCGGGGAACGAAGAAGGAGCAAAAAGCTGGGTTCTGCCGCCGCGGGATGCAATCCGGCCGGGGAATCAGCACTCGTCGGCGCCACCTGGCCGCATCCATCTACCCGACCACCCACCCCGCTGGGAGGAGGTCGGCTGCCGGCGCCGCGATCAACTGCCCGACCGGCCCGCGCGCGCGATCACTCTCTGGCACGCTGAACCCCAGCGCCAATTCCCAACCCCTCCCCGGGCCGCTCCCCGCTGGGTCGGGGTCGACGGGCACCTGACCGAACTTCCATTTCCCCCCTCGGACCTGGTCGAGGCCTGTCGGCACGAGAAGCCGTGGGGATTACCCGATCTCCGCGGTCAGAGCCGCTCAGTTCCGGGGCAGATGGCACGTGGTGTCACTCGCGCCCGGCCCACTGGTCGCATCCGGAGCCGGACAAGCCAAGGCGCCGATCTCGCAGTCGCTTGGTTCTTGCCGAGCCGCGGGTCGAGTGATATAACGGCGTTGTGTCACTTGACAAAGGAGAGTTGAGTAGTCATAATTGAGATATGGAACTGACGGTCCTCTCCATCGCCGAGAGAATCCCCACTGAGGCCGACGCCTACAAGTTCCTTGAGGAGCTGCGTTGGGGTAGCGGTCAGCCGACATGCCCACATTGCGCTTGCATCGATGACCACTACTTCCTTACCGCCAAGGGCGGGGCGGCTCGCAAGACCCGGACGGGCACCATGTCCCAGCGCCGAGTGTGGGAGTGCCGGGCTTGCCATCAGCAGTTCTCGGTCCTCACCGGGACCGTCATGCACGGGACCAAGGTCCCGGTCAGGACTTGGGTGTTCGTGATATTCGAACTGTGTTCGTCCAAGAATGGGGTTGCTGCCCGCGAGATCGAGCGGAAGTACCACTTGACCCCCAAGACCGCGTGGTTCCTTCTCCATCGCATCCGTGAGGCCATGAAGCCGGGTCAGCCGTTGGCGCGCATGACGGGCCGGGTCGTTGCGGACGAAACTTGGATCGGTGGTGTTCCCGCGAATCGGCATGGGCACACGGCTCGCCGTCCGGGGCAGACTGACAAGACTCCGGTCATGTCCCTTGTCTCCCGTGAGACGGGCGAGATTCGGTCGCGGGTGGTCACCGACGTGGGCCGTAAGACGCTCCGCAAGGTGCTCAAGGCCAACACCGTGCCGGGTGAGACTCACCTTCAGACGGACTCGGCTCCGCCCTACCGGGTCATCGGCCACGCCTTCGCTGGGCATACGTTCGTGAACCACCAGGCGGGCGAGTACGTCCGAGATGACGCGGGAACCAACCAGGCCGAGAACTACTTCTCTCAGCTGAAGCGGTCGATCGACGGCACTCACCACCACGTCAGCCGTGAGCACCTCGATCGCTACCTGGCCGAGTTTGACTACCGGCACTCCACCCGCAAGGTGAGTGATACGATCCGAATGGAGACTCTCATGGGCCAAGTCGCCGGGAGACGGCTGATGTACTCGGACTCACGCTAAGGGGCAGTCGACAAATGGCAACCCTCACGCTGAAGATCGAGGGACCGCCCGGGAGAGTTCCTGCCTCCGCTCTCGCCACCGTCCTTACTCACTCCGTCCGAATCCTAGAGAACCTACGCGAAGCAATCGCGCCCACGGAGAGGGTCACGTGGTACGTGACCGGGCTCCGCATGGGGAGCGCTCAAGCTTCGATCAGTGCTGAGAGCGCCACTGATGTCCCGCTCCGGATCGGGCGCGAATACGTGACGGGTCTAAAGACGATCGAGGACGGCCAAGGGCTGCCCGCTTACTTCTCCGACCAGTCCCTTTGGAATCTCGAACGGATGGCCACGCCGCTGCGCTCTAGCGATGCTCCGGCGTTGACTGCCAGCGTCGGGGAGAACGGGACGCTCCTCGAGGCACGCATGACGTCGCTTGCCGGCCAGCACGTCGATGATCTGCGCTTACCAAAGACTCGAGCTTTGGGATCTATCACTGGCGTCCTTGACACCATCACGGTCCGCCGTGAGAAGCCCAAGTTCCAGGTTTTCGATCCGGTCTCTCGACGCCCGGTGGTCTGCCAATTCCCCAAAGAGAGCATCGACGCGGTCAAGAGTGTCCTCGCCCACCGCGTGAACGTAGAAGGCATAGTCGTACGGAACGGGAAGGGACAGCCCCTCCGGGTGGAAGAATCCGAACTGCGGGTGGTAGAAGCCGCTCCGCCCCTTGTAGGACTGGTCGGGCTTGACCCCGACTTCACGGGTGGGCTGCCGCTCAGCGAGTACATGGAACGCATCTGCTCGTGATCGAGAGGCAGTACAAGCGACCATATCTCGATAGTTCTGTATATATCGCCGCGATCAACAACGAACCTGGCAGGGCCAAGACAGTCAAACAGATCTTCGCGGCGGCAGATCGCTCAGAGATTGAACTCGTGGCCTCAACGTTCGTGGCGGCAGAGGTCATCAAGATGAGGGGTCAAGGCTACCTCTCACTAGATCATGAAGTCGCGATCGAGAGTTACCTCAAAAGCGAGCACATTCTTTGGGTAGAACTGGATTTATCGCTGGCAATTAGGGCTCGTGGGATCGCGAGAGACCACAGCTTGAAGCCCGGCGATGCCATTCATCTGGCGAGCGCGATCCGCGGGAAGGCCGATGTCCTGTTGCGCTTCGATGACCGCTTCACCGCCAACGGCGATATTGCCGGAATCGAGGTATGCGACCCGTACTGGTACGGACCGCCTGAGCTGTTCGATGCCTGAGAACTCCGAGAAACCAAAGAGGGAAGCGCGGCGGGTCAGCCTAGAAGGTGAAGACCCCGTGGAGGTCTTGAGGCGGTTGCTTGGCACCCCGACACAGGAGACCAACAAGGAACGGAAGAGGAAGCTACCCAAGCCCCCTCAGAACTGCTGATGGGACCAAAGGCAGCGAGTGGGTCTCCGAGGCCCCTATCCTGACGGTTGAGCGGGAAGAGGATCAGGAGAGCAACGATCGAGACGAACCTCCTTTACTACGGCGACAACCTCGATGTCCTTCGACGGCACATCCCGAGCGAGTCGGTCGACCTTGTTTACCTCGATCCCCCCTTCAAGTCGAACGTTGACTACAACGTGCTCTTCTCCGAGCAAGATGGCACTCGGTCAGCTGCCCAAGTGAAGGCGTTTACGGATACTTGGCGGTGGGACCAAGAGGCGGCCGACGCCTACCAAGAGTCGGTTGAGTCGGGCGGAGACGTCGCTGAGGCGATGCGCGCGTTCCGCACTTTCCTCGGCGGAACGGACATGCTCGCCTACCTGGCGATGATGGCTCCCAGGCTCAAGGAGCTTCATCGGGTGCTCCGCCCCACTGGAAGCATTTACCTACACTGCGACCCCACCGCGAGCCACTACCTAAAATTGCTCATGGACGCGGTATTCAGCCCTCGCAACTTCTGCAATGAGATCATTTGGCACTACCGCAAGTGGCCGTCCGGCCGATACACCTATCAGCGGAATCACGATGTCATCTTGTTCTACTCCAAGAGTCAGGACAGAGGGCGAGTGTTCAACTACGAACTAGACCCGATGGCGCGCGCTCCGTCGACCCTAAAACGCTTCGGCACCTCAGTGATAGTCTCCGGCCACGATGCGGCGGGAGAACGGGTGCCGTCTCAGACCAAGGACGAGGTCTCTGCGGGAGTACGGCGGGACGACGTGTGGGACATCGGACGCGTACCGCCGATCAAGCAGCTGTATCCCACTGAGAAGCCTTTAGCCCTCCTTGAAAGGATCATCCGGTTTTCGACGGAGAAGGAGCAAGTCTTACTCGATCCATTCTGCGGGTGTGGCACCGCCATCGTCGCCGCGAGCGGGCTTGGTCGACGCTGGATCGGGATTGACATCACACACCTTTCTGTGGGCCTCATCAAGCACCGCCTCGTGGACCTCGGTGGGCCAGCCGCGGCCAAGGGGTATCAAGTGGTCGGTGAGCCTACCGATCTGGCTGGAGCCGAGAGGCTGGCGGCCGATGATCCATTTCAGTTCCAGGCCTGGGCACTCGGACTGGTGGGAGCCCGTGTGGCCGGAAGCAACAAGAAGGGAGCCGACAAGGGCATCGACGGGAAGCTCTACTTCCACGACGAGGGGCCGTCTGGAAAGTCAAAACAAATCATCTTCTCCGTCAAGGCAGGGAACACGGGCCGTGCCCATGTCCACGAATTGCGCGGCGTCATGGAGCGAGAGGGTGCCGAGATCGGCTGCCTGATCTCGATGCAGACTCCGACCCGGCCGATGCGCGAAGACGCGGCGAGCGCTGGGATCTATGCGTCGCGGGGCATCGACTTTCGGTGTCCCAAGATCCAGCTTCTCACCGTCGAAGGACTGCTGGAGGCGAAGGAGAAGTTGGAGTATCCCTCGACCCAAGGGAATGTGACCTTCAGGCGTGCTCAGCGCACGCCCCCCAAGGCGGGAGAGCAGGAGCAGCTCTTCGAGCGCGACCGTTAGCCCGTTCCTTTGTCAAGTGACACAACGCCGATATAACTACCCCGATCAGTCAAGGTGATGCTCTGTCCCTTGGGCTTCGCGCGCTCGAGAACGGACAGCACCCCACTAGGCTCCAGGGAGGGATTGAGCAGATGATCGGCTCCAAAGCTCGCACCGTCGTACTCGTGGCCCTAGGCGCTCTCTTGGCGACGGTACTAGCCGCGTGCGGCGCGGTCACGAGCGCGATCACGGTAGCAAAGGCCGTCCCCAAGGACATCGTGATCGGGACGGTGTACTCGGGTTCGGGGTCGTTCGCCGACTCTTCCCTGCCGGAGTACCAAGGTCTTAAGTTCTGGATCCATGAGGAGAACGCCGCCGGGGGCGTGTACGTGAAGGCCTTCAAGAAGAAGATCCGGATCAAGCTGGTGGCCCTCAATGACCAGAGCTCGACCACGACGGCGACCACCGAGTACGAGCAGCTGGTTACCCAGGACAACATCAACATTTTTGTTCCTGACTTCGGCTCGGTACTGACTCTGCCCGCGGTGACAATCGCGGAAGAGCACAAGATGCTGCTCTTCGACCAGACCGCTACCGGAGCCCCCCTGTTCACCCCGGGGGACAAGTACATCGTGCTTTGTGACCTACCGCTCTCTGCGATATGGCCCGCTCCCCTGGCCCATTTCATTCTTTCCAAGAAGATCACCAAGGTGGCCATCCTTTACGGCGCCAATGACTTCGATGCCACTCAGGCGGAAACGGTCAAGTCGGTCCTGGCGAAGGGTGGGGTCACTCCGGTGTACTACCAATCGGTGCCCACCACCACCACCGCTTACGGAACGCTGCTGCACGACATCGCGGCGACCAGCCCCCAGGCGGTGATTGAGCTTGGCTATGCGGCCAATGACATTCCCTTCCTGCAGGCGGTGCAGCAGGGCGGCTACCACTTTCCGATGGTCACGACCGCGTTCCCGGGCCAGCAGTTCACCCTGATCGAGAACGCGGTGGGCAAGGCTGGGCTTTCCTACACCTTCACCTACGGCGTCCCCCCATTCATCAAGTACAACAAGGTGAGCGAGGGACTGGGCATCAACGCCTTCATCTCCAAGTTCGCTCACGGGAAAATCGCCAATGTGAGCTTCGAGAACGTTGCCGGCTACAACACGGGACTGATCATCCAGGCGGCCCTGGATCACGCGAGCAAGTTCACCCAGCTCGGAATGCGATCTGCGCTGTTCGGACTGAGCGGACACTTCAACACCCTCGACGGAGCGTTCAAGCTGAACTCCGAAGGTGGGCAGGTAGGCGAGCTGCTGCCGCTGGCACAGTTCCTGCCGAGCGGAAGCACCAACGTCATCAAGATCGTCTACCCCACGGCCAACGCGGACCACGTGGCGGTTTACCCCGCGCCCTGACCCGCTTATCCATCGCCGACTGAGCCCTGACCGCGCCGGTGGCCGATTGTTACGGCCACCGGCGTAGGTCTCTCCACCAGCCGATGACACGCGGAGGACGTAGCAGGTGCTCTGGCTTTTTGCGCTGATCGCGGGCGTCCTCTTCGGGCTCTTCTACGGCCTGGCGGCGCTGGGCCTCAATCTGATCTTCGGGGTGATGAGGCTGGTCGATCTCGCCCACGGGGACCTGATCATGTTAGGGGGATTCGCGGCAGTACTGCTGTTCGACCATTTCCGGGTGAACCCGCTGGTCACGCTGCTGCTGGTGATACCCCCTTCGCTAGCCGTCGGCTACGCCACCTATTACCTGCTGGGTAAGAGGTTACGCGGCAGCGATGACCCCGAGATGATGTCCTTGGTCATGTTCTTCGGGGTGTCCCAGGTGATCGAGGCCATCGCGGTGATCGCCTTCGGGAACAACGAAGCCGCGATCGGGTCCCCGGTGTTTGGATCCCGCCCGATCAGCATCGCGGGCCAGGGAGTGCCCACGGCTTGGATCATTAGCGCCGGGGTCGGTCTGGCGGCCTTGGGACTGCTCTACGGATACCTGTATCACACCGGATTGGGTCGCGCCACCCGGGCGGTGATGTCCAACCTAGATGAGGCGCGCGCGGTAGGCGTGGACCCCGACCGCATCTCGGCCCTCACCTTTGGGTTGGGAGTGGCCCTGGCCGCGGTCGCCGGGGTGCTGAGCATTTTCATGATCGGAGGCACCAGCCCCAGCGAGGGAGTGGGCCTGACTGTCACCGCCTTCGCGGTGATCGTGATCGGCGCTCTGGGCAGCCCGCTGGGTACCTTCGCCGGCGGCATCGTGTTCGGACTGGCATTGATGTTCACCCAGACGTACGCGCCCGGCTGGTCCGGGTTCGCACCATTCGCGATCTTGCTGCTGATCATGTTGGTCCGACCGACCGGACTGCTGGGACGGACGGTGCGGAGTGTCTAGGGCGACCAAAGCCTTCCATCACCTGTGGGTGCGCACCCCCTGGCTCGCCGGCCGACCCCCACGGCAGATGGTCTCCGACGGGCTCCTGGTACTGGTGCCACCAATTGGCTTCTTCATCGCCCAGTTCTTCTACAACAACCAGCTGCTGCTGCTAACCATGATGCTCTACGTGGTCCTTGCCCAGGGCATCAACATCATCTTCGGCTTCACCGGTTACCTGCCCTTCGGCTATGTGGGATTCTTCGGCGCGGGCGCCTACGGAACCGCGCTCAGCGTCATCTTCCTGCACGTGCCGGCGGCCTTGGCAGTGCTCCTGGGAGGGGTCGCCGGAGTTCTGCTCGGGGCCCTGCTGTCGCCCCTTCTGCGCCTGTCGGGGGCCTACTTTGCGATCGCCTCACTGGCCGCCGCCGAGGCGCTCTATTACCTGATCTCCAACCCCCAGGTCTCGGCCGTGACCAACGGGCCCTACGGGGTCAACCTGTCCTCCGTCTACAACTCGGGTGCGGCCTACATCGCCGCGGTGGCACTGGTCGGGTTGGCTGGACTTTGCGTCGTCTGGGTGCGCCGCTCCCACTTCGGCATGTCGCTGCGAGCGATCCGGGCCGACCCGCTCAGCGCACGCATGGCCGGGGTGCAGGTAGTCCGGGCGAGAACCTACGCCTGGCTGATCAGCTCCACCTTGGCGGGCCTCGCTGGGGCGATCTATGGATGGGCCGTATCGGTCTTCTATCCCGAAGCCGTATTCGACCTCTCGATCAGCGTGTTCGCGATCGTATTCGCCCTGTTTGGGGGGGTCGGCACGGTGCTGGGACCGCTGCTGGGGACCATCGTACTTTTCGGGGTCTACAACGCCATCGGGATCTCGCAGCCCCAATACTTCCAGCTCATCTATGGCGTGCTGATCGTCTTGATCGTGCTCTTCTTGCCCAATGGGCTCCTCTCCATCAGGCTGCGTGGGCGGTCTCGTGTCAAGTAGCCCGGCCCTGCGGATCGCGGGACTCACGCGGCACTTCGGCGGCCTCCCCGCCCTCGACGGCATCGACCTTGAACTGGCCCGGGGAGAAGTTGTCGCGCTGCTCGGGCCGAACGGCTCGGGGAAGACCACCTTGATCAACGTCGTCAGTGGGATATACCGGCCGACTGCCGGCACGGTCGAGGTCATGGGCCGCAACGCCACCGGAGCGACCCCGCAGGCGATGGTAAAAATTGGCCTCAACCGAACCTTCCAATCCCCTCGACCCTTCCGACCGCTCACCGTGCGCGAGAACGTCGACGTGGCCCTGCGGCACGGTCGTGCCCGGGACCAGAGTCGAGAGGAAGTTCTGGAGCTGGTGGGTCTGGCGGGTAAGGAGGACCGGATCGCCGACAGCCTCAACTCCGCCGAGCAGAAGCAGCTGGACCTGGCTCGCGCCCTGGCGACCGGGCCAGATGTCCTGCTGGTGGACGAGTTCGCCGCCGGGCTGCGCATGGAAGAGCTGGACTGGGCGGGCAAGTTGGTCCGCACCCTCGCCGCCCAGGGCCGGGCCCTGCTGGTCGTGGAGCACCTGATGGGGTTCGTCCGGCAGGTGGCCGACCGCGTGGTGGTCTTGAATGCGGGCAAGCCGATCTTCGCCGGGTCCCTGGAGGAGGCCGCGCACGACACACGCGTGGTGGAGGTGTTCCTCGGTGGTGGCTGACCAGACCGAGACCTGCCTGAGCGTGGCGGGCCTGGGAGCCGGCTACGGCCCCATGCAAGTCCTCTGGGACTTCAGTTTCGAGGTCGCAGCCGGAGAGACCGTCGTGGTCCTGGGCCCCAACGGCGCGGGTAAGTCGACCCTGCTGCGCACCGTCCTGGGGCTCCTCCCCGCTCGAACTGGATCGATCTCATTGTTCGGCCGGTCCATCGAGCGGATGCGCACCAGCCAGCGGGTACGCCAGGGCATTGCCTATATGAGCGAGATCGGGGTGTTCCCCGAGCTCACCGTCGAGGACAACCTGTTGATGGGTGGGTACGGCCTGCCCCGGCGCCGCGTGCGGCAGCGCATCGAAGAGCTCTGCGCCCTCTTCCCGGAGGTGGCGCGCACCCGCCGGGGCCCGGCGTGGAAGCTGAGTGGGGGCCAGCGCAAGATGGTCGGGGTGGCCAAGACGCTCGTCGCGGAGCCGCGCCTGCTGGTGTTGGATGAGCCCTCAGCCGGCCTCTCACCGGTCTATGTGAGCAGCGTGGTGGAGGCCCTCGGGCGGGTGGTCCAACCGGGGGGACCGGCGCTGCTGGTGGCTGAGCAAAACATGAAGTTCTTGTCACTCGCTCGGCGCATCTACGTGATCGAGGGCGGCCGTCGCCGCTTCGAGGGGACAGCCGAGGAGCTGCAAGCGGATGATGCACTGCGCCTGGCCTACTTCGGGTTGCAGGGGACCTGACCGCGCCGGAATGGTCGCCGTGCCCTCCACCCCAGTTGGTTCCAGTTTCCAGTGTTCGCCCCTAGGTTCGGCCCAGAGCCTCACGGCTGCCTTTCCGCGGTATCGGGCCTGCCGCACCCGCCCGCGGGTTCCCTGCTGGGCCCGAGCCTGGCTGACCCGGGCCACCAGCCGGGAGATAGCGACTGGAAGGGGAAGGTCGTGCTGGCTGGGGTGCATGAGCTCCGATCGGCGCCCAAGGCAGAGAGGACCCTTCAAGGCACCAATGGCCAACTTGGAGAGCGAAGGCTTGCCCCGGCCCTACCCGAGCAACCCGGACCAACGGGTCCAAGTGGTCGGCTGATGCTCCGCGCCGTAGGCATCACGATCTCCGCCCCCGCCGACGCTCATCCGACCGCGATCCAGCGCGAGGCGCCTGGGCCAGGGCGCCGATGAACCAGACTGACCCTTCGGACCCGCCGGAAGCCGTCCCCAGTGGTCGGGCACACCGGCTAGGACTTGCTCTTGCCGTCCGGCTCGCGCTCGGCCCCGCGGTGGCACTGGGCTTGGCTCGCTTCGCCTACGCTCTCCTGCTCCCTTCGATGCGTGCCGAGCTGAACTGGAGCTTTACCACTGCCGGAGCCATCAATACCGCCAACGCGATGGGCTACCTAGCCGGGGCGTTGCTCGCAGCGCAAATCGCCCGGCGGACCGGAGCCAGACGGGCGTTTGTAACCGGTCTTGCGGTGACCGTGGTCTCGCTCGCGGCCACCGGTGCGACGGATAACGTCATTGCCCTGGCCGCCGTCCGAGCGCTCAGCGGAGTCTCGGGCGCGATCTGCTTCATCACCGGTGCCGGTCTGGTGGCCGAGGGCGCCGGGTCCATTTCTGCGCCTCGGGTGGCGTCGCTGCTCGGGATCTATTTTGCCGGCGGTGGGGCGGGGATAGTCGTGTCGGGCCTCGCGATCCCGCCGCTTCTGGCGGCCGCCCCAGCCGCAGTCGGCTGGCGCTGGGGCTGGTTCCTCCTCGGCGTTCTTGGCGCGGTCGGTTTCGTCTTCGCCGCGCCCGCGGCTCGCGCCAGCCGGGAGCCGCCCGTTTCGGGTGCTACCGAGAAGGGCTGGCCCGCTCGTCGCCTCGGGACAATGCTCATCGGCTACGGCCTATTCGGAGCGGGCTACATCGCCTACATGACCTTCATCGTCGCGTTCCTGAAGAGCCAGGGAGCCGGACCGGGCGAAGTCACCGTCTTCTGGGTCCTGCTCGGCACAGCATCGATCGGGGGGGCTTTCGCCTGGGCCTACCCGATCGCCGCGCTCCGGGGTGGTCGCGGCCCCAGCCTGGTGTTGGCGGTGGTCAGCACAGGGGCTCTGCTACCCCTCCTGTCTCGCTCACCGGCGGCGGCGATGGGTTCCGCCGTGCTCTTTGGAGGATCATTCCTCGCCGTGGTGACCGCCGTCACGGTGGTGGCCCGCCGCTCCCTGCAGCCCAAGCACTGGACCCCGGCGATCGCCGCGCTTACCGTCGCTTTCGCCCTGGGCCAGTGCATCGGCCCCCTGGTGGCGGGCAGGGTGTCGGATGGACCAGCCGGGCTGTCCGACGGACTCGGGTTATCGGTGGCCCTTTTGCTGGGCGGCGCCCTCCTGGCACTCGGCCAACGCCATCATGACCCGATCCCCTAGCGGAATCGCCCTAACCTCACGGGAGAGTCCCCGCAGGGAACCGCACCCGGCACCAGCGGTCGAGGAAGGTGCCCATCACCTTGGGGCGGAGAGGTTCCAGCCGCCTTCGCTTCGGGGAGGTCGCCCATCGCTCCGCCGGCTGATCGGATTAGGCCGCGTCCACCTTCAGCGGCGGCCAGCGCCGCGGGATCGTCCTTGGAGGGCAATTGACGACCGCCCGGACAGGGTATGCATTTGGATCCGCGGCCAGCTGAAGTCGGCGGGGTAGCCAACCAGCGCCGCTGGCTGGTCCGGGTTCGAGATGAAACGGGCAGGGCCTCGCAAGGGCGTGCCGGTAAGAGTCGTCGGGTGCGCGAGTCCGCGATCCGACCGCGGCAACGGCAGCGTCTTGGCTACCCAACCACAGGTGGCACACCCAAAACGGCCGGACGAAATCTTCCCGGGCCAGGGAAAGGTGGCGGATTCGGTCGAGCGAGCTGCGGGCTGCGTTGCTGGTTTGTCCCCGAGCCCCTGGTGAGGCTCCCGGCGCAGGGCACCAACGGGCTGAGCGCCCTTGGGACCGCAGCGGTCCCAAGGGCGGTCGGGGGTTTTCCGGTCGACCTGGGCCATGGCGACCGCTTCCGCGCCCCACCCGGCTGAGATGAGAGACCGCTTTCGTTGCTCCAGGGAACCGCCGCGAAGACCCGCCTGCCTCCAGACTCTGGGGAGCGGACACCCCGGACCGAGCTAGGAGAGCATCGACGACGAATATCTCACGGACCAGCGGGCGACGGCCCGGCCGATACCGATCAGGATCAGCAGCAGCACGATCAGGACGACGCCCGCGGCGCCGGCCACTTCGTGTTCCGCCTTGGTGGGAAGGGTCGAGTTGAGGTACACGACATAGGTCAGATAGCCAAGTGGACTGTGGAAGAGGTTGAGGGTCGGGTTCTGGCCCGTAAATCCGACCGTGTAAAGCAGGGGGGCCGTCTCCCCTAGCGAGATGGCCAGCGCGACGACCAACCCCGAAGCGATCGCCGGGATAGCCGGAGGAAGTACCGCCCGCCGGAGGGTTGTCAGCCGGGACAGTCCCAGCGCCGCTCCGGCATCGCGGAGCGTGGTTGGCACCTGAATCAGGGCTACCTCAGTGGTTTTGACCACGTAGGGCAACACAAGGGTGGATAGGGCGAGGATCCCAGCCAGCAGCGAAAAACCCCAGTGGAGAGCCTGGGCGAGCACGATGTAGCCGACGAATCCCACCACAATCGACGGGATGCCGGCCAGGGTCTCGTAGCCGAGGCGGAGCAGCGAACCCCCCCGGAGTGGGGCAAATTCGGCCAGGTAAATCCCCGCCGCGATCCCAACCGGTCCGGCCACGATCAGCACCCCAAGGCACAGGACCAGGCTCCCGAGAATGGCGTTCTGGAGGCCATTGTTCACCGTGGTGGCGGTGAACAGATGAAGTGTCAAGGCCGGCCAAGCCAGTTGGAGAAGTCCACCGACGATCGCCAGAGCGGGGGCCACCACGATCAGCAGGGCCAGCCCACAGAGCGACCAAAAGGCGAGGTCGCGTCCGGTTCGAAAGGCCCGTCTCACTGGCTACACACCTCGACCGATGGGCAGCACCAAATCTCCGGCGGCGCTTCTGATGATCAGCCGGCCCACCAGATTGGTCGCCACCGTGATCAGCAGGAGCACGCACGCCAGCGCGGCCAAGGCATGCACTCCCATCCCGGTGGCGTCGGTGAGGGCGGAGTCGAGGAGGTCGACAATCGTGCCGGCCAAGGTCGAGAACGGCCCATAGATATTGCTGGGCAGGCGGTTGAGGAGGTCTCCGCTGATCACCAGTACCGCCATGGTTTCGCCCAAGGCACGCGCCCAGCCCAAGACGGCCGCAGCCAGGATTCCCCGCCGGACATAGGGCAAGGTCACGACCTTGAAGGTTTCATAAGGGGTCATCCCCAGGGCCATGGCCCCCTCTTTGGCCAGAATTGGGACGGTTCGCATCAGCTCGCGGGTGGTCGACGCGATGATCGGAACGATCATCACGGCCAGCACCAGCGAGGTGGTCAGCAGTCCCTCCCCGGCGCCCACGCTGCCGCGAAACGGGGGAATTATTCCGAGCACCCGGGAGAGTGTCGGATAGATGTTCTGCGCCAAAAAGGGTCCGAAGAACAGCACCCCCCAGAACCCGTAGGCCACGCTCGGGATGCCGGCCAGCACCTCGACGAAAACCGACAGTCCGCTGCGAACCCGCCAGGGCAGCCGCTCAGTGAGGACCAGCATGGCACCTACTGCCACCGGCAAGGCGATCGCCAGGGCGATCAGGGACGAGGCCAGAGTTCCAAAAATGAACGGCAGAGCGCCGTAGGCCGCGGCGTGGGGAGCTGTGATCCCGTGGTGGTGACTAAGCGTGGTCGCATACAAGTTGCCGAAGGTGAAGATCTGCCCGGTAAAAAAGCCCCATCCGCTATAGATGAAAGCGGGAATTGCCGCGCTGACGATCTCGCCCGCCAGGAAGAACAGCAGCCCGGCCGGCACCAGGGCCGCCAGGAGCGTGATCGCCCGCGCGATCCGATCGCCGCGGGTGAGGTCGCGATCCTGTAGCCGCCGGTGGCCGAAGCGAACCGAATCGGGGCCGGCGTTGCCGCCGGCCCCTCGTTTGGAGCGAATCAAGGTCGATTGGTCAATCCGGGCCTGGCCAGATCAGCCGGTGACCTTGTTGATCGCCGCCTCAACTTTGGCGATGACTGCGGTGGGCAGGGCCACGAAGTCAACCGCGGAGAGGTTGCCCGAGCTAGCCCCCCCCGTGGAGCTGATTGCCCACTTCAAGAAGGTTCTGAGCGCCTGGGCGGTGGTGCTGTTGGGCTGCTGCTCCTGAATCATGAGGTACTCGAAGTTGACGATCGGGTAGGAGTCTGCCCCTGATGAGTAAATCAGTGACTGCCGCAGATCACTCGGAGTGCTCCCTGCCGCGGCAGCCACGGCCGCGGTGATGTCGGCCTGATCCGGGGTCAAGAATGAACCCGACTTATTCGCGATCTTGGCCTCTCCGAGCCCTGTCTCGATGGCAGTGTTCTCGACGCTGACACCGATGTAGGCGACGCACCCGGGAGTGGCGTGACAGGTCTGGATCATCGCCGGATTCCCACTGGCTGTGAGTTCGTTGGAGACCGGCGGCCAGGTGACGGTGGTGCCCTCGTTGGGACCCTGACTCCAGGCACTGTTGGTGGCGGTGAGGTAGCTGGTGAAGATGAACGTGTCGCCCGAAGAGTCGAGCCGCCGCACCGGTACCACGGCCAGGTTGGGCAGGGAAACGCCGGGATTGAGGGCGGCGATCTTGGGATCGTTCCAGTTGGTGATCTTGCCTTGATACATCTGGGCCAGAATATTTCCGCTCAACTTGAGGAAGTCGGGGGCGCCCGGAACGTTGTAGTTGACCGCCTGGGCCGAGATGGCGATGGGAATGTTGAGCAGGGCAGGATTGGCCGCGGCCAGGGCTGGTGAAAGGTAGGCGTCGGAGCCGCCCATCTGGACGAGCTTGCCGATCGCGTCGTTGATCCCCAGGCCGGAACCTCCAGGACCGGGGGCGAGCGTGATGTTCGGGAAGGCGCTGTGGAATTGGGGTGCCAAAACCTGTAGGTAGGGATAGATCAGGGTCGAGCCTGCCTCATTGAGAGTCACCGGGCTTGACGGGTTACCGGTCGGCGGAGCGGTCGGCTTCGCCGAATGGTGGCTGGCCGGGTGATGCGCTGCCGGGGTCCCACAAGCGGCGACCAGCAGCGAGCCGGCAGCCGCCAGCATAACGGCGCGAACCATGGCCGGACGGACGAGTTTCGGGCGCATCGAATCCTCCCTTAAGGAATCCAGGGCTAAACGAGTTGGTCCCGGTACGGGGAGCGCCCCGCGCGAGTTAGACCGGCCTCCCCTCCACGTAGGCCCGGCTGCGCGCATCCGCCGGATTCGAGAAGAACTCATCCTTGGCGGCGAACTCCACCACCGCTCCGTCGAGCATGAACAGGATCTGATCGGCGCAGCGCGCCGCCTGCTGCACGTTGTGGGTCACGAAGACCACGGTCATGTGCTCCTTGAGCTGACCGATAAGCTCCTCGATGCGGTCAGTCGAACGCGGATCCAGGGATGAGGTCGGCTCGTCCAGCAGCAGCACATCAGGTTGGACGGCCAGGGCCCGGGCGAGGCAAAGGAGTTGCTGCTGACCTCCCGACAGCATGAACGGAGTGCTGTTCAGTCGGTCTTTGACCGCGTCCCACAGGCCCACTCGGAGCAGCACCTCCTCGATCCGCTCCGAGGTCTCGCGGCGAGCCCACAGTCCGTGCACCCGGGCACCCAGCGAAACGTTCTCGGCGATGCTCTGAGGAAATGGATTGGGTCGCTGGAACAGCATCCCCACCCGCCGCCGAAGGTCGCGAATATCGCTGGAGCGTCGGTAGATGTCGGCGCCATCGAGCAGGATCCGACCGTCGTACTTGAACCCGGGTCGATTGTCATGGAGGCGGTTCAAGCAGCGCAGAAGGGTGGTCTTGCCACATCCGGTTGGACCTAGCATGGCGGTCACCCGCCCAGGAACAAAGTTCGCACTGACCCCCTTGAGCACCCGCCGGTCACCGAACTGGACAAAAAGGTCGTCCACCGACAGAGCTCCGCCTGCCGTGCCGACGTCGGCACCGGTCTGCTGCACATCCTGAGATAGCACGACCGAATCGTAGCCAGCCCCGATTATGGAATTGTTAGGGTCTGGTTATGACCTAGCTAAGGGCGCTGCCTGCCCCGGTCTCGACTGGCCCGGAGTGACGCGTCAGGCGCCGCTGAGACAGAGGTCAGCCGTTTACTCCGCTGGGGTGCGCAGCAAGGGACCGAACGTCCGGCAACAGCAGCACCAGTGCGGTCGGGATGGCCATGACCAAGAAGGCCACCCAGAGCGCCGGGCGGAGGCCCAAGAGCGCCGCCAGAGGACCGGCCGCCGCCAAGCCGATGGGCATGAAGACGAAGGACCCGAAGGAGTCGTACGAGCTGACCCGGGACAGTTTCTCCTGGGGGATTTGCTGCTGCATGGTGGTCGACCAGAGCACTCCGAAAGTCTCCATCCCCAGCCCCGCGAGGAAGCTGGTGAGCAGGAGGGCGAGCAAAGGCGCACCGAGTGCCAGGAGGACGAAGAAAGGGAGCCCGATCAGGATCCCGGAGGTGGCCACCAGGAGTGGGCGCCCCGGGGAACGCCGTAGCAGCAGCAGCCCACCCCCGAGCGCTCCCGCACCGGCTGCGGCGTAGATGGCTCCATAGGCCATCGCGCCCCCCAACGAGCGGCTCGCGACCAACGGTAGCAGCACGATCATCGCCCCCACGAAGGCCATGTTGACGAGCGAAAACTGGATCACGATCCCCCACAGCCAGGCCCGCGACCAGAACTCCTGCCACCCGGCCGCCAGGTCCCGAAAGACTCCCGGGCGATATCCAACTCTGGGTGTCTGCCCGACCCGGATGAGGACGACCAGGACTCCCGCTGCCAGGTAGCTGGCGGCGTCGATCTCGAGCCCCGGCCCGGGTCCGATCAGCGCCACCAGGACCCCTCCCAGCGCCGCTCCCGCCACCCCCGAGCTGTTCCGGGCCAGGCCCAGGAGCGCGTTGGCCTGGCGAAGCTGCGGTGTAGAGACGGTCGATGGAATCAGGCCCACTGCGGCGGGGAACCAAAAGGCGATGGCCAGTCCGTTCACACCGGCCAACACGGCCAGTGACCAAACCTGGCTCGAATGAGTCAGGAAGAGGAGTCCGGTCAACCCCTGGGCCAGCGTGGACAGCCCGCTCGTGGCGGCCATGATGGCCGGGCGGGGAAGTCGATCAGCGAACACTCCACCAAAGAGCAACATCCCGACCATGACCAACTCCCGGGCGGTGAGGATGATTCCCAGGTCGGTGGCGGAGTGGGTCGTGTCCAGAACCCCGAAGGCAAGGGCGATGGGAGCCACCGCGCTGCCCAGCAGAGAGATCGCCTCGGCGGAGAACAGCAATCGGAAGTTGGACTCCGCCAGGGGTCTGAGTGAGGTCACGAGGGACTTGGGGCAGCTCTGGGCGACATCTGCGGCATCGTAAGGAACCGGTTCCCCGGTCCCTGGGCTGTCTCTGCCGGCGCCCCCAACTCCGATGGCTGACCCCTCTCCCAAATACCAGGCTGGCCTTCCGACGGGAAGAAGGGCAAGCCGGGCGCCGAACGAACCCGGAGGTCAACTCGGCCCCCGAACCACTCCGGCATCCGCGCCCAACCGGGGGGCGCCCTTATCCGCTGCTCAAGCCGTGGGGTCCGGGATCTCCAGATGGCATTGTTCGCAGATGGTGGGCGGGTCGGTCCCCGCTAGCGCGCCGCAATGGGGACAGACCCGGATCTGCCAGCAGGCAGGGTCGCCGCCGGACTCGGTCGGAGCTTCGGACCCCTGATTCGTATCGAAGGCCCAGAGCTCGAGCGCGGGCAGCCCCCGGTGGTGTCGGAGCCGCACGCTCCGGGTTCGTCTCACCACCCGAGGCAGCACCCGTTGCCGAGCAGGGCGAAACCGGAAGTGAGTCATGGCCCTCCTCTAGTCTGCCACAGCCGCTGGCACCGCAGCTCCCCTTGGCGGTCGATTAGGCTAGGACGATGGACGCTAATCGGTCTGCGCCGCCGGTTGCTGCAGTCGGCGGCCCGCTCGACGCCCGGACGTCTCGACCCCTGTACTGGTGGCTGACCGGGGTGTCGGTGGTCGGCAGCGTCGACGTGGCCCAGTTCCTGGTCACCAACCCCGCCATGCTTGGGTCGTCGCCAGGTCGAGCCGCAGGCTCGGTGCTGGGATTGGTCCTTTGGCTCCTCCTGACGGCACTCGCTGCCAGAGCCGCGTCCCGGAGTCGGTCGCGCCGCCTTGACCGGACGATCTTGGCGCTGGCCGGACTAGTGGCAGCTGGCAGCCTGGGCCTGACCGCGGTCCATGCAGCGGCCCACGTCGGCGGCCTGAGGCCCGCACTGGGCGCCGTCATCAGCCTGGTCGCCCTGGGCTTGGCGATCTCGGCCCGCGGAGCCTGATCCCGCGCCACTCCCAGCTGCCGGTCATCTCCGACCGATCCCGGGCGACCCGCGGGCAACCCAGTTGTGTCCGGCGAGACAAACCGCTCGCACGGCCTAAGCTGACCACCATGCCGGTCTGGTATGCCCTGTTGCTGGCCGCGTTGGCACTGCAGCGCCGGCGGGAGGTGGTGCTGTCGACGCGGCTGGAGCGAGCCCGACCAGGCCGTAGAGCCGCCCCCCGCAGCTTCCCGCTAATGGTCGCTGCCCACATCGGACTGTTCCTACTCCCGCCGCTAGAGGTCCGGATCGCCAAACGACGTCCCCAATGGCCCGGCCTCTGGCTAGCTCTCCTCGCCTGCGCGACCGGGCTGCGCTGGTGGAGCATCCGCTCCTTGGGCGCGCAGTGGAACGTGAGAGCGGCCGTCCCCCTCGACCTGCAGCCGGTAACCGACGGACCGTACCGCTGGATCCGACACCCGAATTACCTGGCCGTGATCCTGGAGTTCGCGGCCCTGCCCATGGCCGGGGGCGCCTGGATCAGCGCCCTTGGACTGTCGGCGCTGGACGGCGCCGTCCTCGTGGACCGAATCAGGGCCGAGGAGGCGCTGCTGGCGGAGGTTCCCGGGTATCAGCAGCTGTTCTCCGGGAAGGCTCGATTCATTCCGGGGATCTTCTGAGGCTAGCCATCTCCACGGTGACCCCCGGCCCAAATGCCAGCCCCAGGCCGGTCCCCGGTGACCCACCGCGCAGTTGCGCCAGCACGAACAGCAAGGATGCCGAGGAGAGATTTCCGTAGCTGGCGAAGGACGACCTGGACTCGACCAAGGCTCCGGGTTGGAGTCCCAATCCACTCTCCACCGCATCGAAGATGCGCGGACCGCCCGCGTGCACGGCGACAAAATCCAGCCTGCCTTCACCGAACCCAGCCAGGGCGCCCGCCAGCTCGTGCTCGATCAGCCGGGGTAGTCGGCGATCCAGCACCGGGTGGAACCCGTCGTCCCGCAGGTCGAAGCCCAAGAGGTGGTCGGTTTCGGGTATCAGCCGAGTCCCGGTCGCCACCAGCTCCAGGCCACCCGGGTCACCGGTCAACACCGCGGCGGCCGCGCCATCGCCGAAGACCATGGCGGCGGTCATGTTGTCCACCGAGTTGTCCTCGGGTTGGAAGGTCAGCGAGCAAAGCTCCACGCAGACCACCAGCACCCGGTGACGTGGCTCCAGGCGCAGGTGCCGGTCGGCGGCCGCCAGCGCAGCTCCTCCCCCAGCACAGCCCAGCTCGGTGAGGGGGATCCGGATGGCGTCGCTGCGAAACCCCAGCGCGTTGGCCAGGTACACATCAAGCGAGGGCACCAAGTAGCCGGTGCAGGAGACGGCGAGGACGAAATCGATCTGATCGGCCCGCAAGCCGGCATCTGACAGGGCCTCCTCAACCGCCAGCTGGGCCAGCCGGGGAGCCTCCTCTCGGTACACGCGCATGCGCGCTCCGAGTGACTGGGTTGAGAACACCCGGTCGACCGACTGCACCGTGTAGCGCGTCACCGCCTCCCGCCCGGCACTACGCAGGTGGGGCCAGATCTGGCTGAGCGCGCTGAGACTCACCGCGGGTGAGAGCTGGTGGTCCGGGAGCGCGGTACCGAACCCCACAAACCGGCTCATCGGAACCCACCCCCGAGCAGTGCCGCCCAGTCACGGGCCGCCACCGATCGCAGGGGCCGACTCCCGTCGTTGACGCTGAGCAGCGCCTGCAGTGCCTGGGGTCGCCGGCTAGCACCACTGATCGCCCGGCGACTGAGCCAACTGGAACCGGACAGAGCCCGCGCCAGCGTCGCCACGAAGGCCCGGCGCCGCCACTGGGCCGCGACCCAGTCCCGATAGCGCGGGGCGGCTCGATCGAGATCCCCTTCTAAAAAGCTGGCCAGCGCCCTCGCCTGGGAGAGTCCTGCGCTCATCGCGTCTCCGGTCAGCGGATCCAGGAAGCCGGCCGCGTCGCCAGCCAGAAACACCCTTCCCTGCGCCACTCTCGATGGCCTGAGGTTGAACGGGCCAGCTCCCCGCAATCTGCTCAACAGAGGAGCGTCGGACAAATCCGGGTGGATCCGGTCGATGATCGCGCGATAGGACTCCTCCCCCTTCAGATCGGGACCTCGCAGCCCACTCCGGGACCCCAGCACCGCGACCAGAACCTCCCCGGGGCCGACCGGGGCGAGGTAGGTCTCGACCTCTCCGAGCAGCCCCACCTCTACATCCTGGCCCGGCCACTCTACGGCCAGGTGCCCCACCAGCCCATACCTGGCCCTCCCCCGAGAAGGACGCCACCACCCCAGCATTCGAGCCACCGGAGAGCGGATTCCGTCGGCCGCGATGAGGGCCGACCCCACCAGGGTGCCCTCGGTGGTGTCCACTTCGACGCGATCAATCAGCGGCCGAACGGCAGTCACACGCACTCCCGTTCGGATCCCGGCGCGCTCGGCCAGCAGCTGGTCCAGGCGCGTTCGACGGGTTCCATACCCACATCCTCGGGCGAACGCCGCCCGGGCGAACTCACCCCTTGGGAGGGAGTAGCGGACCCCTCGGAGCGCGGGGAATCCCTCTCCCTTGAGATCCACTCCAGCTTGGCGCAGAACCTCGGCGCCGGCGGGCATCAGCCCCTCGCCGCAGGGCTTGTCCCGCGGGAAGGTCGCGGCCTCGAGCACCAGTGCACCGGGCAGCATCAGGCCCAGGGCCGAGCCGACCGGGCCGCCTCCGACCACGATGATCCCGCGGTCCATTTCTGAGGGCGACGCTACCAGAGCCGCTCCCAAACCGGATGTGGCAAGCGCGTCCCAACGCCCAGCCCACTACGGCCTCCGCAATCTCGCCTGAGGCCGGTAGTCTGGGGCCGTGGATGTCCTTTTGGTGGTCGGGCCCGGCGCTGTCCCTGAGCGGATCCTCGCCAAGGCCCGCCATGTGGTGCGCTCCGACGAATCTGAGCTGGACTCTCGACTGATCTCCCGCATCTTGGACAGGCATCCGCGGGAGATCTCCGTCGTAGCCCCCCTCGATCCCCAGGCTGGCTGGGCAGCCGCCCGAGGGCTCCAGCGAGCGGGGCTGGCGGTCACCGTGATCTCCGATGCGCCAGCTGACCCGGTCACGGGAATCGCAGTTCGGCCTCTAGGCGACTCGGGTCAGGCGATGGAGGTCGCGGACTCCCTCCTCGACCTGGTGGGGGACACTCCCTTGGTCCGGCTGGATCGGATCGGACGTGACCTCGAATGCCACCTGCTGGCGAAGCTCGAGTTCCTCAACCCGGGTGGTAGCGTAAAGGACCGTCCGGCGCTCTCGATGATCGAAGCCGCCGAGGCCGCCGGGCTGCTCAAAGAGGGGGGAACCATCGTCGAACCCACCTCGGGAAACACCGGGGTGGGGTTGGCGATCGTCGCGGCCCGGCGCGGCTATCGCTGCGTGTTCGTGATGCCCGACAAGATCGCCTCGGAAAAGATCGACCTGCTGCGGGCCTATGGGGCGGAGGTGGTGGTCTGTCCCACCACCGTGGCCCCGGATCACCCCGACTCCTACTACTCGGTATCGAATCGGCTGGTCACCGAGATCCCTGGGGCCTACAAGCCGGACCAATACAGCAATCCCGCCAACCCGGCGTCGCACGAGGTATCCACCGGACCCGAGATCTGGCGTCAGACCCGGGGACGAATCACCCACTTCGTGGCCGGAATTGGTACTGGAGGCACCATCACCGGCGTGAGCCGTTACCTGAAGTCGGTCAATCCGGAGATCCAGATCGTCGGAGCCGACCCCGAGGGGTCGGTGTACTCCGGCGGAACGGGTCGTCCCTATTTGGTCGAGGGGATCGGCGAGGACTTCTGGCCTTCCGCCTACGACACCACGGCGGTGGATCAGGTGGTCGCGGTGAGTGACCGCGACTCCTTCTTGACGGCCAGGTCCGTCACCCGTGAGGAGGGAATCCTGGTTGGTGGCTCGGCCGGCACTGCGGTCTGGGCGGCGCTGGAGGTCGCCCGGCCGCTGGGGCCCGACCAGGTGGTGGTGGTGCTGATCCCGGACTCGGGGCGAGGTTACCTTTCCAAGCTCTACAACGACTCCTGGATGGCCGACTTCGGCTTTCTTCGGGCCGGCGGCCAGAGCGTGGCTGATGTCCTCACCTCCAAAGGGCGTGGGCTGCCGCCACTGGTACACGTCCATCCCGACGAATCGGTGCAGTCGGTGATCGAGTTGCTCCGGGAGTACGAGGTATCCCAGGTGCCGGTGGTTAAGGCGGAACCTCCTCTGGCGGCGGCGGAGGTGCTGGGAGCAGTGCAGGATCGCGAGCTTTTGGAGGCAGCCTTCCGTGACCCCGGGATCTTGGCGAGGCCGGTGGGCGATGTCATGGGGCCACCACTTCCCACCATCGGCAGTGGCGCGCCCTTGGAACTGGCGGTCAGCCGGATGGAACGCAGCGGCGCCGTCCTGGTGCTCGACGATGGGCATCCGGTCGGGATCATCACCAGGTCTGACATCCTCGGGGCGATGCTGGGTCGGCCGACCAGGTGACCCAGACCGAACCCGGCTTCGAGACCCGAGCGATCCATTCCGGTCAGGATCCGGATCCCGACACCGGTTCGGTCGTACCCCCGATCCACCTCTCCACGACCTACCGACAGTCGGCCGTCGGCCAGCACCGGGGATACGAGTACTCCCGTTCGGGAAATCCGAGCCGCCGGAGCCTGGAGACCCAGCTGGCCAGTTTGGAGCTGGCCGAGTTCGGGTTCGCCTTTGCCAGCGGGCTGTCCGCTGAGGACGCGGTGCTTCGGGCGATGACTGGGGTCGACGCCCACCTGATCCTCAACACCGACGTCTACGGCGGTACCTTCCGCCTGGTCGATCGGGTCCACGCCCCATCCGGACTCGGCTACAGCATCGCCGATGCCGCCAACATCGCCCAGCTGGAGGCGGCTTGGCGCGACAACACCACTCTGGTCTGGGTGGAGACGCCGAGCAATCCGATGCTCGCCGTGGTGGACATTCGGGGGCTGGCTGAGTTCACGCATGACCGGGGGGCGCGGCTGGTGGTGGACAACACCTTCGCCACTCCCTACCTGCAAAACCCCTTGACCCTGGGCGCGGATCTGGTGGTGCACTCCACCACCAAGTATTTGGGGGGTCATTCGGATGTAGTTGGGGGCTTTGTCGCCGTCAACCGTCCTGACCTGGCCGAGCGCCTTGCCTTTCTCCAGAACGCCACCGGCGCCGTGCCCAGTCCCTTCGACTGCTATCTGATCCAGCGCGGGATCAAGACCCTGGCCGTGCGGATGGACCGCCACTGTCACAACGCCGCAGCGGTCGCCAGCTTCCTCGAGCAGCATCCGATGGTCAGCCGGGTGCTCTATCCAGGACTGTCGGACCATCCGGGGCATGAGATCGCCGCCCGGCAGATGCGCGACTTCGGCGGTATGGTCTCGTTTCTCCACGCGGGGGGAGAGACGGCCGCCGTCGAGATGGTCAGCCTGACCCGGCTCTTCACCTTGGCCGAGTCGTTGGGTGCGGTTGAGTCCCTGATCGAGCACCCAGCCCGGATGACCCACGCCTCGGCCACCAGCTCGCCGCTGGCGGTGGACCCGCAACTGGTTCGGCTCTCGGTCGGTCTGGAATCGGTCGACGACCTCCTCAGCGATCTCGATCAAGCGCTGGATCGCTGATCGGGCGTCCCGGGACCGGGGCTAGCGCGGGTGGCGGCGCTCATCTCGCTTGACCGCCTTCCAGTGCCGCTGCGCCTCCTGGCGCGCGACCAGATCGCCCTGGCGGGCCGCCAGTGATGTCAGCTCCCGTTGCAGTTTGCGCCAGCGGTCCAGCCGCGAGGGAGCCAGAGTCCCCGCGTCGATGGCCGCCTGCACAGCGCAGCCCGGTTCCGTGCTGTGGCTGCAGTCGGAAAACCGACACCGGTTCATGAGTTCTTCCAAGTCAAGAAAGGTGTGAGCCAATCCCTCGGACGCATTCCAGAGGCCGAGCCCGCGCATGCCGGGAGTGTCCAGCAGAATTCCCCCGCCAGGCAGGACTACCAGCTGGCCGTGGGCGGTTGTGTGGCGCCCCTTGCCGTCTCGTCTGGTCTCCCCGGTGGGCATGAGGTCACGCCCTGCTAGGGCGTTGACCAGGGAGGACTTGCCCGATCCCGAGGGGCCGAGCAAGGCAACCGTTCGCCCCGGAGCCAGATGCGCCACCACCAACTCCCGCAGACCGTGGCCCGTGGCGGCGCTGACCTCCCGCACATCGACCCCCGGGGAGATCGACCGGGCCCAGTCAAGCGCCTCTCCCAGCTCGGCCTCTCCGCACATGTCCGCCTTGGTGAGCACCACGACCGGGGTGGCCCCGCTCTGCCAGGCGAGGGCGAGGTATCGCTCCAGCCGACCCGAGCTCCGAGGCACATCCAGGCCGCAGGCCAGGAACACCCGATCGACATTGGCGGCAATCACCTGCGCCACCGTCTCTCCCCCACTGCGGTCGCGCACAAACGCCGTCCGGCGCGGCAGCACCGCGGCGATCTGCTCCCGATCTCCGGGCAGTTGACCCGGGCCGACGACGACCCAGTCCCCGGTGCTAATCGCGTGGTGACCCGATTCAACTCGCCGGGGATCCGGGCCGAGGACGGTGCACCGTCCCCGGTCGACGCGGGAAACCCGAGCTGGTCTCCCGATTTCTGGTCCGAGCCCCCGATAGGCCTCCCAGCGGGCGAGGTCCCACCCGAGCGGCGTCAGAGATTCGAAGTGGTGCGAGTCGGAAGCCGTCAAGCAGTCGCCTCCAGAGGTGGAGGCACCCGCCATCGCGTTCGCTTGGCTAGCTCGGGCCGGGCACCCCCAGGGTAAGTTCATCACGGTCGGCAGTGAGAGCTGCAGACACGGTCTTTTGCCTCAAGGCGCACCTCCCCCATGAACTCGGCCGCGGACATGGGGAGCTTAGCGATCACGGCTCCGCGGACGCAACAGGTGAGGCGGCCAGTGACCTTGGTTCGGCCAATCCGACACCCCGCCCGCCGGCAGGAGCCGCTCGAGCGAACAGCTGCGATCGCGCCCCGATTCGGCCAGCACCAGCAGAAAGCCGATCGGTAAGTTCCGATGGTGCGGCTGAGCTTTACCGGGGCCGGCAGCGGCAGGCTCCTCGCAGCCTGTTAGAGCAATCGGCCCCCGGCTGACTGGGGGGAGAATGCCGCACTCGGGCCCGTTCCTCTTCCCCGCCGGTTGTCGGACGGACACAGGGAATGATCGAAATCTTGGCTGTCGAACACCTAGACGCGGTAGCCCACGCCGCTTACATTTCAGGCTCAGCGCGGATTCAGGGCCACGCAGCGAGCCGGCGACACCAGTTCGGATTTGGGGGGCCCAGATGTCTACCTCGTTGGAATCCGGTTCCGGCAGGGTCGATCTGCAGGACGCCGATGTCGATCGGCTGGCAGCGCTTGGGTACCGGCAGGAGCTGAGCCGGGTTCTGACGCTCTTCGAGAACTTCGGAGTGGCCTTCTGCTACCTGTCTCCGATGGTCGGCATCTACTCCCTCTTCACGCTCGGGGCTGGTACGGCGGGACCCCGCTACCTGTGGCTGATGCCCATCGTTGTCTTCGGCCAGCTGCTGGTGGCCCTGGTGTTCGCCGAACTGGGCAGCCACTACCCGCTAGCGGGGGCTCTGTTTCACTGGAGCAAGAACCTGATCGGCCGGGGCTACGGCTGGTGGGTGGGCTGGATCTATGGGTGGGCGCTGATCATCACGGTCGCCTCGGTGGACACCGGCTTTGTGATCTACGCCTCGCCCCTGCTGCACAACCTATTCGGCGCCAGCGTCAACGCCGCCGACCCGAACACCATCTTGTTCTTCACCCTGCTCTTGCTGGCGACTCAGACGGTGTTCAACGTAGCCGGGGTTCGCCTGCTAGGCAGCATCTCGAAGATCGGAGTTTACGTGGAGATCCTGGGCACCTTCGGGATCGCCATTTTGCTGGCCGCAGTCGGCTTCCACCATGGCATCGGCTTCCTTTTCACCACCCAGGGAACTGAGAATCTGGCGCACAACCCGCTCGGAGTTGGCTTCGGTGGCAACTGGTGGCTGGGCGCAGCCCTGGTGGCGATCCTCGCCCACGTTTACATCTTCTACGGCTTCGAGTCCGCCGGTGACGTGGCCGAGGAGGTCAAGTCCGCAAGTAAGCAGGTCCCCCGCGCCATCGTGTCCTCACTGCTGATCGGCGGCCTGACCAGCTTCATCCTGGTTGCGGCGCTCCTGCTGGCAATTCCGTCGGGAGGGAAGAGCTTCACGGCAGCGACCTCACTCAGCGGCGGGGTGCCCTTCATCCTCAGTGCCAATGTCCACGTGGCCGGGATTCAGGACTTCATCCTGATCTTGGTCTGTTTTGCCTTCTTCAGCTGCGGCACCGCCGTCCAGGGGGCCGGCGCCCGTCTGGCCTTCTCATACGCCCGGGATCGGGCGATCCCGGGCAGCCACGCCCTGCGCTACATTTCGCCCCGGTTCAAGACCCCGGTCAATGCCGTCATTCTGGCCGCGGTCCTCCCCTTCTTGTTCACCCTACTGGTGCACTTCAGCCCGGCCAAGCCGATCGTGATCGGCTTCATCACCTATCCGGCAAACGTCACCGCACTCACCGCACTGGTGTCCTTTGGGGTGTCGGGTATCTACCTCTCGTTCCTGATGGTGGTGGTGGCGGCGATCGTCGGGCGGCTGCGGGGTTGGAAGGCGGAGGGTCCCTTCCGGCTGGGGGCCTGGGAATGGCCAGTGCTCATCGGAGCGGTCATTTATGGCGCACTGATGCTGGCCAACATCCTCATCCCCACCGGAATCACCAGTCCCAAGGGTGAGCTATTCAACTTCGACTGGCTCACCTTGCTAGTGGTCTTGGTCATCTGTCTGATCGGCGCGATCTATTTTTTGGTCGCGAAGCCCCACCAGCGGCCTCCCGAAACGGCCGGAACAACAGCCACGCCGACTTCCAGCGCGGGGGCTCCCCTCTAGCGGCTTCTCTCCGGCTGGACATCGCGCCCCCGGCCAGGAGGAGTTCAATTGAGCGGACACGGGGCGTAGCCGCTCGCGGCGTAGATCTCCTGCGCCGGAGTCGCCGCCAGGGCCGACCAGCTGATCGTTCCGGTTCGGGCCAGGTAGTCAGCGACGATGTGATATCCAATGGTCTGTCCGGTGAACTGGGGCATGGTCGATTCCCCGAAGGTGGCTGCGCTGACACCGCCTCCGGTCAATACCTCTTCATGGATTCCGACGGTGTGCAGAAGCCGGTCCAGGTGCCGCCACTGCTGGCACTCCTGCTTCGCGGTGAGCGAGTTCACCCAAGGATCGGGAGGCCCGGGGAAGGCTGACTCTCCAAATTCCGTGGCGATCCCAGCCGCGACCATCTCATCGAGGATGGTCTTTCCCAACCCCGCTCCGCTGGTGATCCGCACGCTGCGAACCACCCCCCGAGCCAAGCTGCGAGCTAATTCCTGACTGACGTTCCAGGGCTCCTCCGACCAACTCGGGTAGAGTCCGATCGTGATCGCTCCGCTCTCGGGGTCAGTGAATTCCGCCGCCCCGATCGCGAAGGAGATCTGATCCGGGTCACCAACCGTGAGCGTGACCGTGGTACTCGGTCCCGGCAGCATCGAATTGATCACCTGCAGGTCCGTGCTAGCCAGGCTGCGCAGGTCGAGGTGATGGCCGGACGCCTCGTTTACCACCTGGTGGGTGAGCGACACGACGAAACGGCCATTGGCCGCTTGAACCTTGACGGGCACCCGGGGCGAAACGTTGCCGCACCCGACCAGTGCAAGTGCGGCGACGACCGTCAGCGCACTGGCCGCGCGCACGACTACCAGCACTCTTCCCGGCGAGCCCCACCCTGTCGCCCGCGTTCGACAGTTTGCGCCAGCTTCGCCTGATCCAACACCAGCTCCCCTCACTTCTCGTTAGCGCCGACAGGCCGAGTTTAACTCCCACCGACTCCCGGCTCTAGTCCTCCGTCACCGAGTCGGCCCCGCCTTCATCCGAGATTGGGATGGACCACGGTGGAGAAGCTGCAATGGGTCCACCGCCATACCCGCGGGCCACTCTCCGCCCCGCGAAAGGGGACAGTCCAGACCTTGCGCTCGAGCTGATCCAAGTGCTGAAGCTGGGCGGAACGGGTAGCGCCGGCGCCAGCGCGGTCAGGATCTGGGTCAGCTCCGAGGGCAAGATCTTTGCGGCCGAGCTCCACGCCAGTCGCGGGATCGTGGTTTGTCTGGACGGCCAGCTCTAGCGGCAGCTGATCACCGGAGCAGCGGACCCGCAGCTGTTCTTGGAGCGCCTCCCGACAGCCATCGGCACGACCGATCATTGGGCGTATCTCGTCCCGCTACCTCCTCCTGTCCAACCGGATGGAAAGTGGACCTTCGTGGCCCAGCCGGTACGCGATCTTGGGAAGAAGCTACTGCAGCCGGTACGCTGTCCTGGGTCAACCGGGGCCCGACGCCCGAGCAGGCCCTAGCCCCCGAGGTACGACATTTCCGGCTTGCCGACCGCGGGCGCACGCTCGGTCTGGCTCGCCCGTAGCTCCGAGTAGCGGTCCACCCGGTCACCCCAGATCCCGTTGATCTGCTCGATCAGGGCCTGGCGGTCTGCCCCGCCCCGCAGCTGGGGTCGGAGGTCGTGGCCCAGACGGGAGAACAGGCAGGTGTGAAGTTTGCCGTCGGCTGTTAGCCGGAGCCGGGAACAGGCCCCGCAGAACGGTTGGGTCACCGAGCTGATCACCCCAATCGTTCCGCACCCGTCTTCATAGCGGTACCGCTGGGCCACCTCGGAGGGGTTGTCGGCCCGCTCAGGTGCCAGCGGCCAGCGGGCCCCGATCAGCTCCAGTAGCTCGGAGCTAGGGACGACCTCCTCCATCCGCCAACCATGGCTCTCGCCCACGTCCATGTATTCGATCAGCCGCAGGCGGTAGCCATGCTGGCGAGCGAACTCGGCCAGGTCGAGGATGCCATGATCATTGAGCCCGCGGCGAACCACGGCATTGAGCTTGATCGGTCCCAATCCAGCCTTGTCCGCCGCGGCAATGCCCGCGAGCACCGGCTCAATCGGATGGTCCATCCCGTTCATCAGCCGAAAAACCTCCGGATCCACCGAGTCCAGGCTGACCGAGACTCGGCCCAGACCCGCGGCGGCCAGCCGCTCGGCCCAGCGGGCCAGCAGAACTCCGTTGGTGGTCAGCGCCAGATCGTCGATTCCCGGAACTCGGGCGAGCATTTGAACCAACGTGGGTAGGTCGCGCCGGAGCAGCGGCTCGCCACCGGTCAGCCGCACCTTGGTGACGCCCACCGAGGCGGCGGCCTCGACCACCCGGGTGATCTCCTCGAAACTCAGGATCTCCGCCCGGGGCAGGAAGTGGAAGCCGGGCCCAAAGGTCTCCTTCGGCATGCAGTAGCGGCAGCGGAAGTTGCACCTGTCGGTGACCGAGACGCGAAGGTCCCGCAGCGGGCGCCCGAGCCGGTCGCGGGTGGGTAACACTGGCCTCATCCTAGCGTCGGTCCGTTCGGCCGACCTTCCCGAGCGAATTACCCGACCGTCGTCGTGCCGACTAGTGGGCGACCGCCGCTCGCAGAGACTCCTTCAACGACCCCATGGTGCTCATCACGGCGGTGGGCTCATAGCCGCAGTGGGCCATGCAGTTGGCGCACTTCGGATTGCGCCCCCGGCCGTAGTTCTCCCACTCGGTGGTTTCGAGCAGCTCCTGGTAGGACCCGACGTAACCGTCGGAGAGCAGGTAGCAGGGCCGCTGCCAACCGAAGATCGAGTAGCAGGGAATACCCCAGGCGGTGCAGGAGAAGTCCACCTTCCCCTCCAGGAAGTCCAGGAACATCGGTGAATGATTGAGCCGCCACTTCTTGCGCCGACCGTCGGCGAAGGCCTCCTTGAAGATCGCCCGGGTCCGCTCGACCCCCATGAAGTGCTCCTGATCCGGCGCCTTCTCGTACGCGTAGGCGGGCGAGATCTGCATGTTGTCGACCTTGAGATCGTCGTTGAGGAAGTCGAGCACGTCCCGCACCGATTGGGCATTGTCCTGAGTGAAAAAGGTGGTGTTGGTGGTCACCCGGAAGCCCCGGCTCTTGGCCTCCTTGATGGCCGCCACCGCCTTGTCGAACACCCCTTCCCGGCACACGGACTCGTCATGACGTTCCCGAAGGCCGTCCATATGAATCGACCAGGCGAAATACGGGTTGGGCTTGAAGAGATCGATCTTCCGGTCCATCAGGATGGCGTTGGTGCAGAGGTAAACGAATTTCTTCCGCTCCAACAGCGCGCCCACGATCTGGTCGATCTCCTTGTGCACCAAGGGCTCGCCCCCAGCGATGGAGACCACCGGAGCGCCGCACTCCTCGATCGCGTCGATGCACTGTTGCACGGAGAGTCGGCGCCGCAAGATGTCATCGGGATGCTGAATCTTGCCGCAGCCAGCGCACTCCAGATTGCACTGGTAAAGGGGCTCCAACTGCAGGACCAGAGGGAATTTCTCCACGTGGCGCAGGCGCTGGGACATCAGATAGGCGCCGACCCTGACCTTCTGACGCAACGGAATTGACATGCCTTACCCCATGAGTGCCGGCGACAGTTCAGATATCGTTTAGGACTCTAAACCTTCCGACGGCAGTAGAGTCAACCGATGTCCCTTGCACGACCCCTGGCCGGCTCACCTGGGAGCCTGCTCAAGATCGGGGAGGCGGCAACCCTGACCGGGGTCAGCCCCGGCCGCATCCGCCACTACCAGGGTCTGGGCCTGCTCCGGCCGGCCCGCAGCGCGAGCGGGTATCGCTACTTCAGCGCGGACGATCTGGTCCGTCTCCTGCAGGTTGAGCTGCTGCGCAGCCTCGGCATGGGCCTGGTCGATATCCGCAGCTCGCTGCCCGGTTTGGATCAGGATGTCTCTCTCCGAGCCAGCCTCGGTCGACACCGCACCACGTTGCGGGCGGAACGGGATCGGCTGGAGCGACTGCTGGCCGCGATTGATCTCGTCCTGGAGTCCGAGGAGGCCAGCGCCGAATCGGTAGCCACCTTGCTGGCATCGGCCAGCTCGACCCCTCGGGACAGCCTCGGAATATTCGGTCGGCTGAGCAAGCCGCTCTCCGAGGAGGCCGCTCGGACCTATCAAGAGATTCTGGGAGGAGGCTGGGGGCTGCCGGTGCCTTCGATCTTTGGCCGGCTGCTGCTGCCAGCGGCAGTGACCGACCTCTTGGAACAGATTGCCCACTCCGCCGGCTACCAGGAACTCTTCCGCCGGGTACGAGACCTAGCGGTGGCCATCCTGGCCCTGCCCATCCCGCCATCGACCGGGCCGACCACTCCCAGGGACCTCGCCCGCGACTGGCTAGACGCGATGACCCGGGATCCGCTGCCGATCGAGGTTCAAAGCGCTCTAGACCGCACCATCCCACGAATCAGGGAGCTCGATGTGCTCAACCAGGGCTTCGAGTTGTGGGCCGAGTCCATCTCCGCCCCGGCGGCCGCAGTTCTACGGTCACTGCATGAGCAGGCGGATCGCCAGGGGTCGATCGTGTTGGGAGTACTGGTCGCCCGAAGGGCGCGTCGACAGCCGCGGCGCCGCCCGTCCGCCACGTCCTAGACGGTATACCCCCCTGGGGTATACTTGGGTGGGAGTCAGCCTCCTCGGCGATTTAGGTGGATGCACACATGTTGGCTCTGCTCGCTGCGGGATTTCGAGAAGCCGCCGCGATGCTCGCGGAAACTCTCTGGGCTCTGGTGCTCGGCTTCGCGCTTTCGGGAGCAGTTCAGGCCTTCGTCTCACGACGGGAAATGCGGCGCTGGCTCGGAGATGCAAGGCCCCTGGCGCTGCTGCGCGCCACCGGCTTCGGCGCCGCCTCGTCCTCCTGCTCCTACGCCTCCGCCGCGATGGCCAAATCCCTGGTCGCCGAGGGCGCGAACTTCGTGACCGCGATGGTCTTCATGTTCGCTTCGACCAACCTGGTGATGGAGCTGGGGATCGTGCTCGCCGTCTTGATTGGATGGCAGTTCACCGCTAGTGAACTGTTCGGCGGCCTTCTGATGATCGTGCTCTTCGTCCTCACCGCCCAACTGACCCTGCGTCCGTCGCTGATCGCGGCTGCCAGCCTCCGCTTGGGCGCGACACATGTGAGATCCGAGGCGAATCTGGACTCGATTCCGTTGAGCGCGCCCTGGCGCGAGCGGCTACGCTCCAAGGCGCTCTGGCGGGCGGCCGCCGGCTATGCCATCGCCGACCTACGGATGCTCCGCAAAGAGATCGTGGGCGGCTTCCTGGTGGCCGGCTTCCTCGCCGCCCTGGTGCCAGCAACGGCTTGGAGAGATCTCTTCCTCTCCGGCCACGGGCTGGCATCCTCAGTCGAGAACGCAGCCATCGGTCCGCTCATCGCCATGCTCAGCTTCGTCTGCTCCGTTGGCAACGTGCCACTGGCTGCCGCCCTCTGGAAGGGTGGCATCAGCTTCGGCGGGGTAGCCAGCTTCCTTTATGCCGACCTCATCACTTTCCCGCTGCTGCTCATCTATCGCAAGTACTATGGCGGCCGGCTGACGCTGCATCTGGTCGGCACCTTCTGGCTCGTCATGACGGCGGCGGGGCTGGCTACCCAGTACCTGTTCGGGGCATTGGGCGCGATTCCCCACTCGCGGCCACACCAGATCGCGCAGCATGCCCTGGGCTGGAACCTCACCACTGGCCTGGACCTGATCGCGCTGCTCCTCTTGGTGGGAGGATTCCTCCTCTCCCGCCAGAGAGGAACGGGCGACGCCGGGGGAGCATTTGCGATTGACCCGGTGTGCGGCATGCAGGTGGAGCGGAGCTCCGCTCCGGCTCGTCTCACATATGGGGGTCGGACGGTCTACTTCTGCTCCGACCGCTGCCGCGACCGGTTCCAGCGACACCCGGACCGGTTCGGCGCGGTAGGCTCGGAGGTGATGGCACCTGCTCCCATCCCGCCCCGGGTCGACCCGGTCTGTGGCATGGCCGTCGGCCGCTCTGGCGACAACCTCCACGTGGCGTACCGGGGCCAGACCAGCTGGTTCTGCTCCAAGGGGTGTCGCGCCCGCTACCTGGAGAATCCGGAACGATATCGAGCCGATCGTGGCGGGCTACTCGCAACAGAAGAGGGGGCGACTCAGACTGACCCGGTTTGCGGCATGAAGGTATCCCCGCCCGAAGCGGCGGCGGAACTCAACCACGAAGGGCACCAGTTCTTCTTCTGTAGCCCCGGGTGTCGCGATCGTTTTCGGCAGCGCCCAGAGAGCTATAGCCGCATGCGCGCCCTCGGGATTCCAACCGCTCCGGCGGAATTCCCCGTCGACCCCATCTGCGGGATGAGCGTCGACCCCTCGGACCCCGGGGCAAAATTGGAGCTCCCTGCTGGCACGGTGTATTTCTGCTGCCAACCTTGCGCCGACGAATACGCGGCGGCTCTACCGGGGTCCCGGTGAGCGAGCCCACCTCAGATCTAGATGACTAAGCCCGCGGCACGCTCCACCAGCCCGCTGGCAAGCAAGGTGGCGGCCAGGCCGAGGTCCGGCCGCCGAGGGTCCTATCAGGCCAGCAAGCAGGACCTATTGGTCCGATTTCAGCGAGTGATGGGTCAGGTCGGGGGCATTTCCCGGATGGTCGAAGAAGAGAGATACTGCCCAGAGGTTCTGGTCCAGATCCGGTCGGCGAGTGCTGCGCTGGACCAGATCGGCTACCTGCTTCTCCGAGACCATCTCGCCCACTGCGTCGCCGATGGGGTCCGCGCCGGCGAAGGCGACGCCTATCTGGACGAGGTGATGGAAGTGATTCGGGGTTACAGCCGGCGCTGAGCTAAGGGCCACCCGGGCCCGGGTCGATCGGCGCAGCGGAGGCGAAAGGGGCGTGACCGCAGACCATCCGCAGCTGCTCAGGGGTTCGCGCTGGAATGCGAATCGCCAGGGCGACATGACTCAGCTGCCGGCGGGACGCCTCAGGAATTGCTCGGTGGCGGGCAAGCGGCCGGACAGCGAGTCAGCTTTTCTCATCGCAGGTGGTCATACGACCCCGACTGGTTCCCAAGCTCCACATTCCCAGAGGAGCCAGCCTGTCCCACCTGAGATCGGCTTTCTCTGATATTCACGGCCGGGATTGGGCAGAAGCACCGCTGGGCGGTTGGCGGGACTAGCGTTCGGGAACTTTTGCCCGGAGAGCCGGGGAGGGGCCGGTCACGCCGTTCAGCTCGCGTCGGTCGACCAATTTGACTGGCGAACCGAACTCTGCCTCTGGAGATTTGAGTCCCCTTCGCTGCCGGCGGGGCGCCCAGACTGCGTGCACTCCAAACTCGTCTACACGTCGCGGTGATGCACCATCCTTTGGTCCGGAGCCATGAACAGGTTTGCCCACCGGCGACTCCCGCTCGGAATCAGGGGGATAATCGGACCATGGTTAGGCCGCGAGTAGGCACCCAGACGCTGCTGCTGCTTGGCGTCGGGCTGGCGATCGCGTTGTCAGGCTGCGCCACGACAGCGCCCCACCACCACAGTACCCACCCCAGCCCGACTCCCTCGATCTCCCCTCGGGCGACTCCCACCGCCTCTCCCCGGACCACCCCCACGGCGACGGCTACAGTGTCGGTCGCTCCAGTGTGCCAGGCGGCGTCGATCGCGGCCGGGATGGGGCCGTCGAACAACGCCGCGGGCCACCAGGCCTCGACAGTGGTTCTGACCAACGATTCTTCAGCCGCCTGCTCATTGAAGGGATTCCCCACCCTGCAACTATTGAATGCTGGCGTGAACCTGACCACCAATCAGACCGATGGGATTTCGCCGGCGGGAGCTCCCGAGAATCTCACACCGACCCTGGTCACCATCGCGCCTGACAGCGCAGCATCGTTCGTGGTCCAGTGGTTGGACGTCCCCACCGGCGCGCAGCAGTGTGCCGTCGCCTGGGAGCTGGGAATTCACCTTCCCGGCGGAGGCGGTGCCGTCACCGCGGCGGTGGATGGCATCATGCCCTGCGGTGGTGACCTCTACGTCGCCCCAATCCGAGCTGGGACAGCGGCGCCGTAGCCGGGCGGGCGTTGGCCCCCGAGGGAGGCGCCTAGCGCAGGGAGGGGTCCCCAGCCCCACCCCTGCTGGCCCTCAAGACCCCTAGGGATGGGCGCCCACGCTCTCCTGAGGCCCTCCTCCCTAAGGGGTGCCTAACCTCTAGACGAGCAGTGTGCCCTTCAGCCTAGTGGCCGGTGAAGCGCGGTGGGCGCTTCTGGCGGAATGCGAGCAGACCCTCGCGGAAGTCGGCCGTCTCGGAGGCCTGTTGCTGAAGATCGGCTTCGAGCTCGAGTTGGGCGCCTAGGTTGAACCCCAATCCCTCCCGAAAAGCTTGCTTGGTAAGGGCGAAAGCTTTGGTCGGGCCGGACGCCAGTTCCTGGGCGAAGGCGAGGGAGTCACGGTGGAAGCTGGCGGCGGGAAAGACCCGCGCCAGCAGGCCGAGCTCGGCCGCCTTTGGAGCGGAGAGGCGCTCACTGGTGAGCGCCAGCTGCAGGGCTTTGGACAGACCCAGGTAGCGAGGCAGGAAATAGGAAGCCCCGCTATCCGGCACCAGTCCGATGGCGGCGAATCCACAGGTGAACCAGGCATCGTCAGCCGCGACCCGCAGGTCCGCTGCCAGGGCGAGGGCGAATCCGGCGCCGGCGGCGACCCCGTTGACGGCGGCCAGGACGGGAATCGGCAGCAGCTGAATCGCGGTCACCAGCGGTATGTACCGCTCGCGGACCAGGGCTCCGATCTGGCGCGGCAGCGAGCCGCTCTGGGCGCTCGGGAGGGCCTGGCCGGAGCAGAAGCCACGACCGGAGCCAGTGATCACCAAGCAGCGGCACCCCGGCTCGCCAGCAACCGACTCCAGCCCCTCGAGGAGATCCGCAGCCACCTCGTCGTCGATGGCGTTGAGCCGCTCGGGTCGGTTGAGGACCAGTTCGATAACGGCCCCGCTGCGCCGGAGCAGCACCGACTTCGACGTTTCCCGACCCATCTCCACCCAACTATCCGCGGCGTCTTAGCTGCCCTCATTGTGGCGCTCCGAGCCAAATCACGCGAATGGCAGCCGATGGTCCTCCATCGCGTGGTGTCGATAGCGAGATTGGAGTTGGGCTCGGCGGCATAGGAATATGGCCACTACAGGGCACCCGGTGGCCGGGGATCTCCTCAACCAGGCGCAGATCAGCCTGACCCAGAACGCCTACGACCCTGTCATCCCCGAACTGATCGGCGGCGCTGCCGAAGTGATTGGCTCCTCCGTCACCCGCGGCCGACCTTGCAGACATAGCTGCCCCAATCGGCTGTCAGCGTCTCCCCCTGTTCTAGTTGCGTGGCCCGACGGAGATCGATCAGGCGCTGGGGCGGGGGGATCCAAGGTCCGATCACAGTGGTTATCGGGCCGTTTCAAGTTGTGGTGGCGTACCCCACTTTGACTTCGGCCGCGCGCGCTGAGGGTGTCACAAGCGGTACTGCAAGTCCTCGGTGCTCGGCATTCCCCTGTCTATCAAATTGGCTGGCAGTCGACAACCAGCAGATAGCCGGTGCGTCCGAGGCATCGCCCGCGCGGTTGGTCAGGATCCGACCACCGTCCGGAATGACCTGAGTGCCCTGCTCGTTGCTCGACTTGGCCAGTCGTGAAGGTCATCCTGGCCCTCTCACGATGCGAGGCGTAAACACCGTAGTCGTACCTGGTCTCGGGCCGAAGCCACCAACCGCACTCCGTTGGTACGGTGGAGTGGAGTTGCGCGCTCGACCGAGACGGCCAATTGGGCAGATGCGACTTCGCCGGGCGCGGGCGTCGGTACGGTGTCAGAAAGTTCTCATCGACTTCTGCACCGGTCTTCGGCCCCCCGAACCAGTCGGCACCCGCGATTAGAATCAGATTCGAAGGTGGTTGCGTGGGTCCGGTGCGGCACCAGACCGGGTAGGGGCACTCGATACATCGCCCAGGAGCACAATGTCAGTCACGGCACGGGCGACCGAGATCACTGGCAACCGCTTACTAGCCCGCCTGCCAGACCGCGATCGGATTCGGATCCTGCAGAAGTTGGCGCCGCGCGCGCTCGAGGTCAGAACCCGTCTGTTCGAACCTGGGGAAGTTGTGGACTCCGTGTACTTCCCGCTGGAAGGCGTAGTGTCCCTGGTGACGGTACTGGAGGACGGTGGCTCCGTCGAGGTCGCGACGGTCGGGAATGAGGGCGTCGTCGGTGTCCCAGCCGCGGTCGGGGGCAGCCTGATGGTGCGGGCGATTTCGCAGGTGGGTGGCCGCTCCCTAAGCATGCCGATTGGCGCCTTCTTCGATGAACTCGCCCTTAGTCAACCGCTGACAACGCTGGTCAATACCTACGTACAAAGCCTTTTTGGTCAGATCTCACATGCCGTCGCCTGCAACCGGCTCCACTCCACCGAGGAGCGCCTCAGCCGTTGGCTGCTGATGAGCCAGGACCGGGTCGGTAGCGGCCAATTCAGCATCTCACAGGAATTCCTTGGGCAGACGCTGGGAGTGGGTCGGGACACGGTAGCGCTAGCAGCCGACATTCTGGAGAGGGCAGGACTGGTTACCTGCCGACCCGGCCACCTCGATATCGTCGATCGGAGTGGCTTGGAAGAGGTTTCCTGTGAGTGTTACCGAGTCTTCCGGTCAGAGCAGGAAGCTGTGGCTGAAGCCCGCTCCAGAAGTTGGCAGCCTCACCTCGCCGTCTGACGAAACGGGCAGGCACCTGACCGCGGCGAGCGTGCGAGCTGCCCGACACCTGCGGCGGTCGTCGCCGCCCTCGCTTACAGGCAGCGCGAGCGCCGTGTCGGGCGGTAATTGAAACCGCAAGATGAGCGCGAGGCGCATGGTTGAAGGCGTCGCCCGGCGCCGTCGGGTACCGTCCGGTGACGGAGACCTCGACGCTCAGACCACGCACCGTCAGGGACTCGGCCTTGGTCCGCCCCCAACTGGCCCCCTGGGCAGATGTCGGCTCGAGCGGATCACCCGGAGCAGTTCCAGCGGATGCTGAACGCCAAGCTGACCATCGGCCTGTTTCACCGCGGGGTGCAATCCATCCTGACAGGTCTCCCGGTCGCTCTCGCGGGCGAAGTCGCCCGGCGCTAACTGCCACTCAAGGTCGACGAAGCGGCCGCGGTCGCCGCCCCGCGGGGCGCGGCGTCACGGGGTGCGGCCAATGACTGCGGCCGGGACCCAGGCGATTCCCCGTGCCGTCCAGAGTCGCCGGCTGGAGGTCAGCTGACGGTCACGCAGGGACTGGGTTTGGGGCTCGGCGAGGCGTTAGGGCTCCAGTGGGTCGAGGTGGACTTCGAGCGTGGCCAAGTGCGGACCGTGGCCACCCTCCAGCGGCTCGAGGGCTCGGACGGCATCCGTGGCTGGGAGCAGCTTCCCCCCAATTCTGAGGAGTCAGATCGGACGCTGCCACTCCCCTCCTCCATGGCCCAGGCGCTCCTGGGTGAACGCTCGCCGCAGCGGCTTGCCCAGCTGGCAGCGGGGCCACCAGGGTGAGAGACCGGCTCTGTCTTCACCGGCCGCGGCGGGAGAAGCGCGGACCGATAATGGCGCCCTTCATGCCGGCTAATCGTCTCCGGCCGTGGCTGGGGCTCCCCCGGATGCGTCTCCATGATCTCAGGCCCGGAACGGAGACCCTGCCACCGGCCCAGCACCTCCCGGCCAGAGTGGACCCTGAGATCCTGGGGCACAGCCCGGTCTCGATGACACCAAACACCTGCAGCCACACAATCCCCGACCCACTCGGGGGCCCCGCGCAGGAGATCATGACGGTCTTCGCCTTGGGCTGATCGACGCCGCTCCGCGGGATTCGCTGTCAATTGCCCTAAGCGACCCTCGCGCGTGGACGGTGAGAGGGCTGGGTTGAAATCGCCCCGAGGGCTGGGGCGGAAGGATTCGAACCTTCGAATGGGGGATCCAAAGTCCCCTGCCTTACCACTTGGCGACGCCCCAGGGCGAGACCAGATTAGCTGAGGACACCTCGGCGGCTGGCGCTCCCGTCGGGGTGACTCAGGACCGCTGGGGCGACTCGCGAAATCGGTCGATCGCAGCAAGACAACCGTCGGGGTGGGTCAGGGGCAGCCGGTGATCCCCGAACGGCAGCACTGAGAGAGTCACATTCGGATACTTTTCGGCCAACTCGGAGAGCAATTCCGGATCCGGCACCCGGTCCTGGGCCGGCAGTACCATGTGCACCGGCGCAGTGATCTGATCGAACCAGCGCCACCCATCCGCCCGCAGGACGCAGCTGTCCAGCGTCTCCCGATAGGCGGTTGCGGTCGGAGCCGCAGGAGAGCTGGGTGCCGATCCGGGTAACTCGACACGCCAGAGCCGAGCCAGCTGCCCGGCCAGCCGAGGGCGGGTCCCAGGGCCCCCGTAGATCGCCGAGGCCAGCTGGCGATCCAGCGGTCCGCCCAACTCCAGCGGGGTGAGCCGACGAAGATGGTGGCGAGCTGCGACCGAGTCCCGATACAACAAGGGGCTGATCGCCACCACCGCCCGAACCCGTTCCGGGAAGGTGGCCGCTGCTCGCAGCGCCAGGTTCCCGCCCAGGCCGTGACCCACCCACAGCGCGGGGCTCGAGATCCCCAGCTGGTCCAGGCTCGACACGACGGCGGCGACCTGCTGGTCCGGCCCGTACCCGTGGTCAGGGCGTGGCGATGCGCCGTATCCCAGCAGGTCGGGGACCACCAGCGGTCCGGGCTCCCCTAATTCATCGAAGGCCGACCCAAAGTAGTCGGCTGAGCCGGAGAGCGGGTGCAGCAGTACCACCGGAGAGTTGCCGTCGCCGATTGTCTGAACGCTCAGGTACGGCTGGCTGCGCACCCGCCCCGGAGGGGCCCAGCGGACGGCCCGGCGCCGCACCGCCAGGCGAGCCGCCACCGCGGCCGCCCCACCACCCGCCACCGCCGCCGCGGCCAGGGCGGCCTGGCGGGCCCGATTGCGCCACACCTAATGGCCACCCGCGGGGTAATTCGGCCGGCAGGTTAGCCGTCGCCGCACAAAGCTCTTGCTCACGATCAAGGGACTCGATGATAGACGCGGACCCACCCCGCTCCCCTTATTCGATTTCGGCCTCGGCCCGGGCCGAGGCGAGAGCCTGGGCCAACTCCAAAAATGGAGTCAGGGACTCGGGATCACCAACCGCATCCCGATCTACGGCATCTTCGGGGGGCCTCCCCTCGAGGATCCGCTTGATCGGAACCTCCAACTTCTTGCCACTCAACGTTCGGGGAACGCGAGCCACCTGCTCGATCCGATCCGGAACGTGGCGCGGCGAAAGCTGGGTTCGCAGCGCATCCCGCACGGTGGCGGCCAGCCGGTCGGTGAGCATCTCACCGGGGGTGAGCGTCACAAACAGGGCGAGACAAGAGTCGCCTTGGGGCTGGGCAATGTCGATGACCAGACTATCTTCGATCGGCCCCAACTCTTCCACCACTCGGTAGATCTCGCTGGTTCCCATCCGCACTCCGTGGCGATTGATGGTCGAGTCAGACCTCCCATAGATCACGACCCCCCCATCCGGTCTGATGCGGACCCAGTCGCCATGCCGCCAGACCCCGGGAAAGGTGGAGAAGTAGCTGGCGTGATAACGAGTCCCGTCATCGTCGCCCCAGAAGAAGACCGGCATTGACGGCATCGGCTCCCGGATCACCAGTTCTCCCACTTGGTCGATGACCGGCTTTCCGGACTGGTCGAAGGCCTCCACCAAAGCCCCCAGGGCCCGGCATTGGATCACCCCAGCCCGGACCGGCATCCCCGGACACCCTAGGACGAAAGCGGTGCAGAGGTCGGTGCCACCACTCACCGAGGCCACCCAGAGGTCCTGCTTCACGTGCTGGTACACCCAAGCGAACGTCTGCGGCGACAGCGGCGATCCGGTCGAGCCCAGAAATCGCAGCCGATCTAGATCGGCGATCGAGGCGGGCTCGAGACCCACCTTGACGCAGGAGCTCAGGTGAGCGGCGCTGGTACCGAAGTGGGTTACCTGAGTGTCAGCCGCCACCGTCCAGAGACGGCCGAGATCGGGCGCGGCCGGGCTACCGTCGTAGAGAACCGGGGTGGCTCCCACCAAGAGCGCACTGATCAGGTAGTTCCACATCATCCAGCCCGTGGTGGTGAACCAGAAGCTGCGATCACCAGCTCCCATATCCGCGTGCAGCGCCAGCGCCTTGAGTTGCTCCAGGACGACGCCACCATGGGAGTGGACGATGGGCTTGGGAAGTCCCGTGGTACCGGATGAATAGAGGATCCAGAGCGGATCGCCAAAGGGAATTACCGCAAATTCAGGTGCCTGCGCAGGCGTCAACAACGTCTCCCAACGATGGCTCCCGGAGGACCCTCCTGGCTCCTCCGGGAACAGATAGGGAACCAGCACCAGCTGTTCCACCGAGGGCAGACCAGCCGCCAGCTCGCGGACCAGCTCCCGGCGGTCGAAGTCGCGGCCGCCGTAGCGATAGCCGTCAACGGCGAAGAGCACTTTGGGCCGGATCTGCTGGAACCGGTCTCTGACTGCCCCCACCCCGAAGTCCGGAGAACAGCTAGACCACACGGCCCCGATGCTGGCGGTCGCAAGAAAGGCCACCACTGCCTCCGGAATATTGGGCAGGTAGGCCGCCACCCTGTCTCCCACCCCGACCCCGAGGTGGCGCAGGTGGGCCGCCACGCTGCCCACCTGGCGCCGCAGCTCATCGCCGGAGAGCTCCTGGGGCGGCCGGAGCTCGGAATGGGCGATCAGCGCCGGCTCCATCGCAGGCAGCTTCGCCAGCGCGTTCTCGGCGTAGTTCAACGAAGCCCCGGAGAACCAGCTGGCGCCCGGCATGGAGCGGCTCGTCAGCGCCGGTCCCCGGCCCCGGTCGCCCACCACCTGGAAGTACTCCCAGATGGATTCCCAGAACGGCTCTAGGCTGGTGGTGGACCAACCCCAGAGCTGCTGGTAATCACCCGCCCGGATCCCTTTTTCCCGCACCAGCCAGCCCATGTAATCCGCCAGGCGGGACTTGCCAAACCGCTCCGGGCCAGGCTCCCAGAGCAGAGCCCCCTCCTCGGCACCCCCAGTCAGCTCCACTGGGGCAAGATACGCCATCGTCTGACTCAGGCCCGGAGATGGCCCTCAGTCCAGAGGCCCGTCCACCAGTCGGCAGGGGATCTCGGCATCCTCGTTCAGGTGATAGCTGGCGCAGACCCGGTGGTACCCGTCCGCGATGGTCAGCGGCTCGTCCCCGACCAGGTGGCCCCGAACCAGTAGTACCGGGGAGAGCAGCTCCCCTTTGCGCACCTTTCTAAGGTCCCTCACCACCTCGTGGTCGTCAAGCGGCAAGAGGGGCAGGCGACTGGCGCGCAAGAGGTCCGTCGCCGTGTGGCAGGTGATCGGTGCCGCCTTCAGCTTGCGCACGACGGCGAGCACGTCGGCTCGCCGCATGGTCAACGACAGATAATCGGCCGCGGCTGGGAAGTCGTGCGGCTCGGGATCAGATTTCCAGTGCTCCTTCCGGGCCATTTCGGTTCCTCCGATTGAACCCTACCCAAGCGCCCCCAACCGCCAACTTTCAGAAGTCTACTGCTTTGTCCCTTCCACGGGAACACTTGCAGCCGCCATCGCCTCACCCAGGATGACGCCCTGGGCCGCGATCTGCGCACCAACGTCCCTGCCGCCAGGCCCTCGCAGGACGTAGGCGGCGCCCACGGCGAGCAACGCTCCCAGCAGCGGGCCGATGAGATAAACGCCGAAATTGGCGAAGTTGTGAATTACGAAATCAGGTCCGAAGGAGCGAGCCGGATTCATCGACGCCCCACTGAGCGGGCTCGCCCAGAGTCCGGCGAGGGCGATGTATCCGGCCACCGCCAGCGCCGACAGGGCACCGACATTTTGAGCCCCCGACGCGGTCCCCAGGATAGTGCTGACCAGCCCCAAGGTCAGGAGAGCCTCGATCAGGAGCGCCTGCCCGGAGCTGATCCCGGCGCCCGGCTCAGTGGCCCCGAGCAGTCCCCCCGTGCCCAAAACCGCGGCGAGAAATAGGCACGCTAGGGTTGCTCCGACCAGTTGAGCGAGCACATATCCGGGAACCCGGCGCCAGGGAAAATCCCGACGCAAGGCGAAAGCCAGGCTGACCACCGGGTTGAGGTGCGCTCCGGAGACTTTGCCCATGAAGAGGATGATCGCCATCACCATCAGGCCGGGAGCGACCACCTCCGAGCTCCGGCCGACCGCCCCCTGGCTGAGCGAGTCCACCACCGAACCTCCGGCGGCAACCGCCACCAGGAGAAAGGTTCCAAACGTCTCGGCGAAGAGGCGACGCCACTCATGGCTGGGATCGTGGAAGTCAGCCAGCCACCGCGCCCGGAGATGATAGTGGGCCGGAGCGTCCCCAGTACTGGCTGAGATCTCGGCCGGCGACCTGTGGGGTTCGGCCTCATCGGAACGAGGGCCTGCCATTTCGGGAGAAGTAAACGCGATTCGAGTCCACTGTTGCTTGCCTGGAAAGGACCCAACCGTGGCCCCAGCCTTCCCGCCGCGCTCGCGGAGCGCTGGGAGGGCACCTCCCTCAGTTGGGATCAGTCTGACTTGCGCTCCTCGCGGAGCTCTGCCGCTGCCTGGGCCAGCTGTCCGTAGGCTCGGCGGATCGCGGTTTGGCCGGGGTTCCCCGGAAATGGGCTCTGGGGGGCTATGTCCGCCGGCCGGCGAGAGCTTTCAAACCCTTGGCGCGACAGGTTGGCTAGCTGCAGGAGGTCATCTTTGAGCTGCCTTGTGAAGTTCACGTCGACGACCAGTCCGTGGCCGGGGATGATCTGATCCGCGTCCATCGCCAAAAGAACCCCCAGGGTGGCCGGCCACTCGAGCGGAAACGACTCTTCGAATGAGGGGGGCGCCCCTTCCTCGACCAGATCTCCGGCGAACAGCACCCGGGCGTCGTCAACCCAGACCACGACATCGTTGTCGGTATGACCCCGACCCGGATGGACGAGGGTCACAATCCTCCCGCCCAGATCCAGCTGTAGTTGGTCGTCGATCAACCTGGTCGGGGCGATGATGGGGCTTTGCCGAATCCGCTCGGCCAAGTCTCGATCGGTGGTGGCGATGCGAGCTGCCACTTCCCGCCTCTGTTCCTCCCCTTCCTTCTGGAGATGTTCGGCGCAGAGTCGGTGGCACCAGACCTGCGCTGAGTCGAACGCCCCATTCCCAAAGCAGTGATCGAAGTGACAGTGGGTGTTGACTGCTCCGAGCGGTAGGTGGGTCACCTCCCGTACCAGGGTCGCCAGCTCCCGCCCGGTCGCGAGCGATTCGCCCGTGTCGATCACGAGCGCCCGCCGCGGGCCGACAATCAAACCGACGTTCAACAGGAACGGCGGGCACAAGGTTACCCAGACACTATCGGCGATCTCCCGCCAGGCACCGGATGCGGCCATCGGAACAGTTTGGCCCAACCCCGGCTTCGGGGGGCGAATGCCGCTGGGGGTAGCACTGAAGGCCCAGTCACTGGATCCCGGTGCCGATCGTCTGCCCCGGGGCTCCAGCGCCCATGGCGATTCTCAAGTCACCTGGGGCCCGGATCGATGCAAAGTTGTTTTCGGAGGCTTTACCATCGAGCCCGACAGCACCAAAGGTGCCCCGAGTAGCAGCCGCCTCGTTCAGGAGAAGCGCAGTGGCAGATACCGTCAGTGGAATCTCCCTGCCGTCCCCCGCGGCCGCTGGGGTTTCCAGTCCCACCCGGGTAACGATCGTTCCTCTGGCGGGGCTACCCATAGTTGGAGCCGCCCTGATTTTCCTGGTGGTGGCCATCTCCGCCAACTGGCTCTGGGCACTCGACTTCCTGCACGTGGCCGGCGGCGGCTTGTGGACCGGGATTGACCTCTTCGTAGGACTGGTGATCGGACCCATCATCGGCCGGATGTCAGTGCCGTCCCGGGTGGAGTTCTCTACCCGGTTCATGCCCAAGATGGTCTTGATCATGCCCACTCTGGTGATCCTGACTCTGGCCTCGGGGCTGCAGCTCGCCCGCAACCTGGGGAACCTGGCTGTCCCCTACCCGAACCACTGGTGGCTGGTCGCCTCCTTCATCGTGGTTGGCGTGATGGCGGTAATCGCGCTCGGGCTCCTCGAGCCAGCCAACTTGGCGGTCCTGTTTGAACTGAAAAAGCCCCAGCCGAACGGAGCGCTGATCGCCAAGTTGATGCGGCGATTCGTCTATACCGCGGGCATCACCGGGGTGATGCAGATCGCCACCTTGGTGATCATGAGCCGGATCGCCACATGGTGAGCCAGTCCGACGCGCAGCCGCCTCAGGCGCTGCCCCCGATTGTCCAGACCGCCGTCGGATCGATGGCCCTGGTGATCGCAGGAGGGATCTACCTGGCCGCCTACCTGCCCCACCAGGCACCTCTCCCCATCCCGGTCGTTCTCATCTCTCTGGGTGGGGTGTCGTTACTGGCCGCGGCCGCGATGCTCACGCGGCTCCGCGACTTCGCCTGGACCCGTTTCCGCCTCGTGAGTGGGTGGGCACTGGTGGCTTATGCCGTGATCGCCGGAATGATCGAGTACGTCCTCCTGGTTGACCAGACCAGAGGTGCCCTGCTCGTCTTGATGACCATCACGCTGGCAATCTTCGCTCTCGACATTCCGATCATCCTGGGCTTCTCAGTGGCCCGCCACCAGCAGGCTGGCAGCGCCTCGCGCCCCTGACCATCACCTAGCTCGGGCTCTCCCGCGCGACTGGCCGGGGAGACACCGGGTTCGGACGCCAGCTCTCCGTGCCGTAGCCGGAGAGGGCTCCGGTGCGCACCCCCCTCTCGGTTCATGCCGTCCCACATCGACGAGGCAGGCGGATCGCCCCGGAATCAGCTCGGGTTCTTCCGGGACGGTTCCGGACAGACGTAGGTCAGGAGGTGGCTCTCGAGTGCCATGGATCCTAAGTGCTCAACCCCGGCCGGAGACAGCACAGCGGTCCCGAAGACGACTAGGCGTGAGCCGTGCCCTGTGTCTCGAACAGCATCGCCCGCTGGAGAGCCGCGGCGCGAAGCTCTTCCGAGATTTCGACTGGCCCCCCGAGACTGCCGGAATTGATTCCGGCCTGAGCCGCCTCCTCAACGACCCCGCCCACCACGATGGCCAGCTCGGGAGTTCGATGAAACACCAACACCCCGTGGTTGGACAGCAGGACGGCCGGAACGCCCGGGGTGATGGCGGCTCGGATATGGGCCACTGCCTCCGCCGACCCGCGTGGCCCGTAGTCCGCCACCGGTACCCCGGTGGGTAAGCCGAACATGGCCAGAGCCTCGATCCAGCACCCGATCGGCCGGCGGGCCACGGCGTAGGCGGTGGCATACGGTGAATGGGTGTGGAGGACACATCCAACATCGGGGTGGTCCAGATACAGCGCCGTGTGCATAGCCACCACGGCGCCCTGTATTGGGGGCAACTCACCTTCCAGCAACGTTCCGTCCAGCCCAACTCGCACCACCGCCGACGCCGGATGGTTCCGCAGCGACGACCCGGCGGTGAAATACATCTCGTCCGCTCCGGGGACCCGTAGGCTCACATTTCCATGTCCGTTGGCCGAGATCGCTCCGCTGGCCACAACCCTCTCGGCCACCCCAATCAACTGGACGACCAGATCCTTGTCCATGACACCCCCCGAGCCTCGGTGGCCAAGTGCACCTAGTGATCCATCTTACCTACCCTGAGCCTGACCTCCGGGCATTCCCGCCAGAGGGTTCCTTCGGTAGCGTTCTGTCTGGACTACGGGTAGCTCTGTTGAGACCGGCCGGCGCGCCGACCTGGGACACGGTGCAGCCGATTCGCAAAATTGGCCAAAGTTCTCGTTCAGGACTCGTCCCCCACTGAGCGTTCGTAGCGTCGCCGGTGCGTCTCAGCTGCGGCCGGGCCGGTTCCACCACGACGAAAGGCTGGAGAGTCCCGAGCCCTCCAGCACGGCGCCGCCGCAAATCGTCTTCCGGGGTGACTCTCCGACCTGACGGCGCATCCGGGCGAGCTGCAACTCCCCTCCCCACTCTCCCGGCTCGGCAAGCCGGCCGAACCAATTCAGGTCGGCAACGAGTCCTATCACTGCGCCAGCACGGCTGCCGTTAGCTGCAACTCGCGGCTCTGGAACTCAAGGTTACCGGCCGCTACGTTCGCTTTTCGCCCGGGAGAGGATCACATGGGCATCGCGCACCTTCGGCCTCGAGTTGGCGCCTAGCCATGGCGGTCGAAGCCCGATCCGAATCAATGCCGATCAGGCCACTTTCGAGATGCGCTGAGCTAGTCACCACCTTGCCTGGTTGCTAAGGGCGAGCTCTGGACATCCGCCTTGCTGACCGCGAGATAGGCCACTGCTCCGGCGATCACTCCGGCAAACACCAGGGCAACCACGCCGTCGCCCAACCCAAGCCCGCTGACGGGCTTGGGCTTGCCCAACCCGTCGGCGATGGAGGCCCCGAGTGGCCGGGTGACCACGTACGCGAACCAGAAGCAGAAGACGGCATTCCACCGCAGCCAGCGGAATCCGACGGCTGGGAGCACGATGATCGTCGCGAAGAGAGCAGCCGAGGGGAAGTAGCCGAGCCCCAATGTGTACGCCGTAAAATCGCCGAGAGCCGTGCCCATGGCAAAGGTAGCCACCACGGCGCCCCAGTAGAAGCCCTCCCGTCGCGCTGTGTCGACCGTGTGGATCGAGAGCGTCCCCTCCACGGACCTCCACGTGGCGAATACGGCGATCAGCACCACGGCGTAGAAGGTGGTAGAGACGGGGTAGGCGACCCCGAGGGCTACATGGACAACGTCGGCCGCCATCGTCCCAAACACTCCCACCATGACCACCGCAAACCAGTAGGCCCAGGCCCTGTACCGCGCTATCCGGAGCTGGACGGTCAGGGCGACGAGGAAGCCGGCGAAGCCGAGTAGCACGGCAAGTACGGGCGGCATGGAGTGGACCAGAGCGTCGGAAGTGGCCTCGCCCATGGCGGTCGAGAGGCCCTTCACCCCCCAGAAGTAGGCGGTGATCTGGGGAACGCGGAGCGCGCCCCTTCTAGTCAGCCAGGCCCAGCGGTCGTCGTTTCGGAGGTTCAGCACCGGGAAACTCTAGGGGATCCCCTGCAGAGCCACGACCGACCCCTCACCGCTGCGGTTACCCCGGTAATCGTCTGGTACTTAGTCAATGCGCGACCCCGCTGTAGCCGATCCTCGATCCCTATGGGAGGTCGCCGTCAACTGGGAGTCCTATCTCGCCTGAGGTGGTAGCAGTACCACTTCTCCCCCGCGGCGACCGACCCGTTAGGCGTGGCGCTCGGAACTCTTCGACGACAGCCTGTTCCCGGCTCCCGCTTCGGCTGCGAGCGGGCCAAGGACGAGCGCGCGGGCTCCGACCAGTCGACCACTGACGGTCACCGGCGTTGACACCCGAGCCCCGCCGGAGCTCCCAAATCGGCCGTTGCGGTGATCTCCAGCCGCTGGGCGAATTCCGCCTAGGCTGAGAGGATCCCGACTAGTGCGCCTAGGTGATATCCGTGTTTTTCAACGCTGTGGGGTGATCACGAGGAGCCAGACAACGCAGTTCCTGCAGCTCGAGAAACACCGACGGGCGTTCCGTGTCAAAGCGTCAGCCCGGTCGCCCGGGCAACTAACAGGACCACGACGACCACCACGACGAGTGCCAGAAAACGCCGAAGCCAGCGCCTCCTGCGGCGCCTCCCCATGAGCAGCCCGACCAGCACCAGCAGGATCCGAGTCCTGGGCTTCATGCTCGGGGACCCCTAACGGCCGTGGATGCGCGCTGATGGTAGATGGGGTGCGCCCTCCGTTATGCCCTTGCAGGGGAGTGTAGGCCCATGTCTCGGCCTGGAGCCCGGCAACTGACTGGGCGGCCGCCGGTTACATATTCGATCGACCGTCACGAGTTGATCAATCGGACGGTCACCGGCTGGTCGAGGACCTTGCTGCCGAGCCGACTAGCAATGCCTGTTCCGCCCGTCCGCCCATTGGTCGGTCCGGCCTCGGCGCCCGTTCCGACTTCGAAACGCAGCCAAGAATCCCTTCGAGCCGCAGGTTTGAGGAGTTGCTTCTGTTGTCCCAGTTTGGGAATCGGGTCTGGTTGGACGGTGGACCGCCTCGTCCCCAACCCGGAAGCAGCTGATGTGGCGCCGCGCTACGCCACTCCCTTCCCTGCGGCCCGGCCGAAGTCGCCAGCACACTTTCCAGAAGGTCTCTCCAGCAGGCGTCACTCCCCGCTCTGGACCGACGGCCGCGCTCCGGCGCCTCTGGCCGGGCGGTCCGGACGGACCAGCAGCAAGCCCCGATGCCGGCGGCAGACGGCTACCTGTAACGGGTAGGGAAAACGTCCGTTGAAAGTATTGATCCCGCCGGGCAGAACACGGCCCTCCGTTGGACGGGAGCGCCGAACCTGGCGGCCCCTCGAGAGAGCAGCCACCAGGAAAACCCAGAACACGCGGATCCTGATGGCCTGACTGACTAAAGGGGGAAACCGAAGGCGTCGTGAATCACCAGTTGCACGATGAATGCCCCTCCGCTAGCTATTCCCGACCAAAGAATCTGGTCGCTGACCTGGCCTCGGCCAGCGCGACGGTTGCTCGAAGTGACAACTCCACCCTGACCGCCAGCCAAGTGCCGTCTGGCCGCAAGCGGAGCAGCTTCCGCTGAACCAATCCGGGATCGCCGCGCGATCGCATGAGGTCTATGGGCGCATGGCAGACATATTTCCCGACCCATCGGCAGCCGAGGTCAAGCTCGGGGAGGACTGGTTTCTCAGCCCCGCCGAGCGGGGGAACCCGGACACCCAAATCGACTCGGTGGCCAGTTCCGGACGCTCCTGGACCGAGGGCAATCTGGTCCGTGCGCTCGTCCACGGCGGCCCCTACTTCCAGCGCCTTGCCTCTGAACTAGAAACGCTGAGCCCGGGCGACGCTGTCTGGTTTACCGACTGGCGGGGAGACCGTGACGAGCTGCTTCGGCCCGAAGGTCCCACGGTGGGTGGACTGCTGGCTTCGCTGGCAGCGCGAGGAATCGACGTACGAGGCCTCGTCTGGCGCTCCCATCCTCGAAGACTTTCGTTTAGCGAGGCCGCCAACCGCGCCCTCGAGTCCGAAATCAACCACAGTGGCGGCCAGGTACTGCTCGACCAGCGGGTGCTACCGTTCGGATCCCACCACCAAAAGCTGGTCCTCATCCGGCACCAAGAGCGCCCCCTCGATGACGTGGCCTTCGTGGGCGGAATCGACCTCTGCCACTCCCGCCGGGACGATATCCATCACGGTGGGGACCCGCAGCCCCAGCCGATGGACCGACGCTACGGACCCCGGGCGCCCTGGCACGATGTCCAACTGGAGGTCCACGGTCCGACGGTGGCACAGCTCGAGGCCTGTTTTCGCGAGCGGTGGACCGACCCGGCTCCGCTGGATGACCGCACCCCGCTCCGGGCGATGCTGGCACGGCTCACAGCCGAACCCTCCCACCGATCTCTACTCCCGACCCCGCTCGCCCAGCCCGCGGCCGCCGGAAACTGTGCGGTCCAAGTATTGCGAACCTATCCGAGGCGTCGACGCCCTTACCCATTTGCCCAGCGGGGCGAGCGCAGCATCGCCCGAGCCTTGCAGAAGGCGATCGGCCGCGCTGAACGCCTGATCTACATCGAGGACCAGTACCTATGGTCGAGCGAGGTGGCCGAGTGCCTAGCCGGGCGGCTAGCCGCCCGGCCCGAGCTGCAGCTGATCATGGTGGTGCCCCGCTGGCCAGATGCCGATGGACCCTTGACTGGGCCGCCGAATCGGATCGGACAGTTGGCGGCTCTGGGACGCCTCAGGGCGGCGGGCGGAGGTCGGGTGGGAGCCTATGACATTGAAAATCCCCAAGGCTGTCCTACCTATGTGCACGCCAAGGTCTGCGTCATCGACGACGTCTGGGTCATGGTCGGCTCGGATAACTTCAACCTCCGCTCCTGGACCCACGATTCGGAGCTGTCCTGTAGCGTGCTGGACCGGACCGTAGATCACCGGCCGCCCATCGACCCCACGGGCCGCGGAGACCGGGCCCGAGTGTTCGCCCGTTCACTTCGCCTCGAACTCTGGGCAGAGCATCTCGGGCGCAGTTCCACAGATCCCCTGCTCCTCGACCCAGCAGCGGCGCCAGACCTCTGGCGGCAGGCTGCGGATGAGGTGGCGGAATGGCACCGGGAGGGAGGGAAGAGACCCCATCCGAAAGCTCGGGTAACTCCCCATCTGACCGCTCCTCTGCCGCCTGGATCGGAGTGGTGGGCCGCGCCGATCCACAGGACCCTGTTCGATCCCGACGGTCGCAGCCCAAAACAGCGGCGGCGCGGCGTGTTCTGACCGACCACCTTGGGCAGCTACCGTGAGCGTCCAACAGGCAGGTCCGCTTCGACCTGGTCGGATTCTTGTAGTTGCCCCGGACCGCAGGCCAATGTCAGTGCCGCTGGCTCGATCGCTAGCAAATCGCCCCCGACCGCCCGCCCGGGTAACCGCCCCGCTTAGGCAACCGGCTGCTCCGGTGTAGAGTCACGGTGGGTCCAAAAGCTGGAGGTTCGTTCCATGAGTTCCGAGCCAGCCGAACCGTACGCGGAGCAAGACTCGGCTCGTGAGATGTGCCAGAGGCTTTTTCACGCACTTATCGAAGCGGGGCACTCACCCTGGTGCCGCGCCTCTTTATCTGTCGGCTACGACGAGGTGAAGCACGTCTGGATTCCCCAGCAATGTAATTGCGGACGGAATCTTGCGCTAGACCGATACGAGCACCGGGTCACCTCTGAGCAGAACTGACGGCGCGGCGGTCCCGATCCTCCCGGTTACCGTAAGCGGAGATGGGCCGACGGGGAGCTGTGCACGCCGGGCCAGCGGTTGACGAAGCCATCACCGCCCAGATCAGCTTGCCTCCTGTGTGCTTATCCCCTTCATCTGAGTTCCTCCTGGCCCTCCTGGGCCATTCAGAAACTCTCACATACCCTTCAAAGGGGTCCGGTCAGCAGTCTCGGCCCTGCTCGGCCGCTCCAGCGTCAGTCTGACTCTGTCGACTTACGCCGGGGTTGCGCCGAACCTCAAGCGCCAGCGACCAGCTGGCTCGCCTGCTAACCCAGCCGAGCTAGGCCGCTCCCGCGGTGTGCTAAGTCAGACCCCAGCGAGGTATGGCGACTTCAACCGCGCCCCCGCAGACCCATCAAAGTAGTTGGCGTGAGTGAACTGTACAGTCTCGAACGAGTCGGATCCGATCAGGACGATCTCCATTGCCGGGTTGTCCTCGCACTCCTTTTCCTTTGCTGAGTAGGCCGCGACCGCCCGCTCACCATCTGACCCGAAGTCAAACGTCTCGACAAGCGCGCCTTTCTCATGGTCAAAGACAAGAAGAAAGTGTTTGATGGAGTTGGACATGCTGGGGCCTCCTGAGACTTACGACAAGTATGGCATCGCGGCTCGTCTCAGGGTTGACACGCGGGCAACATGTCAGCGGTCACGGAATAGGTCCACCCACGGTCACGGAATAGGTCCACCCACGGTCACGTGATAGGTCCACCCTCGAGGTGGGATTGCCGCCGGTGCCACAGGCGACAGCAGGCCGAGCCGGAGGCTCCCGAGGAGGGCC
>DATKSI010000026.1:0-20450 GCA_035531715.1 Candidatus Micrarchaeaceae archaeon | reverse complement strand
CTCCATGACCGCGACGACCAAGGGGGACCCTGAGGGGCCGCGCCCAACCTGCGCCGTGTGCCACGCTGTGGGGCGTGACGGTATTGGGCGCAACGGCGCAGCCCCAGCCTGGAGTTGCTAAGTCAGGGTGGCGAAGGTGACCAGAAGCGCCGTCCTGGTGAACCTCGCCCGGGTCGCTGACCCGACGACCCTGCGGCGGGCGATCACGCGAGCGCTGGCTGAGGAGGGTTGGCCGGAGCCGGGGTGGTTCCCGACCCCAGCCGGGGGGAGTGGAGAGGAGCAGGCCAGGGCCGCCGTGGGGGCCGGTGTCGAAGTCCTCTTCGCCTGCGGCGGCGATGGAACGGTCAGGGCCGCCGCGGCAGCGTTGGTGGGAACTGATGCCGTCCTCGCGGTGCTGCCGTCAGGGACCGGCAATGTCCTCGCCCTCAATCTCGGTCTACCCTCCGATGTCGCGAGCGGGGTGCGGCTGGCGACCCGAGGCGACCGCCGTCGCATCGACCTCGGAGAAGTGGATGGATTGAACTTCACCATCGCTGCCGGAATGGGTCTTGATGCCCAGGTGCTGGCCCACACCAGCCATCGGGCCAAGATCCGCTTCGGCTGGCCCGCCTACGCCGTGGCCGCGATCCGGCACCTCGGCGGCCCGCGCTTTTCGGTTGAAGTCCGTCTCGACAGCGGGCCCGCGTTTGTTCGGCAGGTGCGGTCGGTGCTCGTGGCCAACGTGGGGAAGCTTCCAGGCGGGATCACGTTGCTCCCGGATGCCCGGCCCGACGACGGACAGCTGGATGTCGTGCTGATCGCCCCAAGACGACTCCACGAATGGGGAGCAATCCTCCTCAGTCTGAGAGGGAGGCACGCAAAGGGGGGGAGACTGGAGGCCTTCCGGGCGCGGCGCGTAGAGGTCACCGCCGACGAGCCTCAGGTCCGGGAGCTCGACGGCGATCAACTGCCTCCGGGCAGGAGTCTGGTTGTCTCCGTCTGGCCCTCCGCTCTCACCGTATGTGTGCCGTTTTTCGAGCCTGAGGGTGGGCATCGGCGCTATCCCGTCGGGGGCCGAGCTCGGTCCCACCGATTCTGGTCCGCCGGAGCCGAGACGCTTCAGGAGCCGCCTGGCGCTACAGCTCCCGGGCGCCAGTCTTCGCCGGGTGACCCGATCGATCCCGCTTGAGTTCGAAGAAGTTGCTCATCCGGGTGATCCCAAGAACATGCTGGAGCAGCGCTCGACTCTCCTCGTCGCCCGGGACCTCGGTTATCACGGGTCCGAAGATCCCCGGACCCTGACCGGCGTCCAGAATCAGGGTCGGGACTCCGAAGGCTTCACCAGAGCTCACCGCCTGCCGGTGATCCTCCAGCACCGACTCCCAGAGTGAGCGATCATCGACGAGGGACTCGAGATCGCCCGCCGGTAGACCAGCCTCCTCCAGAACCGGAGCGAGCACGGCCGCGTCCGAGAGCTCCTCCTGGCGGACGTGGGCAGCTTCTCCCATGGCGGTGTAGAGCCGGGCCACCGCTTCGTTGCCGCCAACTCGGCGGGCCCGAGCGAGGAGCTGGAGCAGTGGGCCGCTGCTCCCGATCGGTTCGTCGGGGGGCTCCTGACCCTCCGGAAGGTTGGCCACTCCTAAGGAGAAGAGGCGCCACTCGAGCTCCACCTCGCCGAGCTCCTCCAGGCGCGTGGCCCACCGCGACGTCAGCCAGGCCCAGGGGCAAATTGGATCGAAGTAGAAGTGGATACGCTCGGGGGCGTTCACAGCTCTCCCGCCGGGACCTGGCCGATCTGGGGATGACTTCCGCCGGGAAGGCAGGGGCTGAGATACATGCGGGCGCGGCCACGAGGGGTCAATGAACTTCTTCCTAGGGCGATGAAGGACAGAGCGCAGGGGTTTCACTTCATTCTAACTTGGACTCGGAACGCCCTCCATCCCCGGGAGGGTGGCCGCAAGGTACGCAGCACTCCGGTGTGGCTCCTCGCCAGTGGAGCGCGGGTGATGAGGGGTTGGTTGGTCCTCGCGCATCTCCCAGCCTTTCCCGTCATCGACGGACCTCGAGCTTCGGCTCAGTCCGCTCGTCGCCGCCAGGAGCAGGGGCGCTCGATCCGAGCCCTCCGGACAGGCGTCACAATAAGTGGGAGATGAGGTCGCATCCGGCCGGGAGGGCGCGTCACGTGCTTGCAGCGCAGCCCGTTCGGGCTGACGGCGGTCGAGCACCTGATTCGGGCGTCGAGTGATCGGGGGCCGACGGGTGGCCGTGGTGCTGCCCGCGTACAATGCGGCGCACACGCTCGAGCGCACCGTCGCCGAGCTCGACCGCGCGGTCGCGGACGACATTCTGTTAGTCGATGACGCCAGCACCGACGCCACGGCGGAGCTTGGGCTAAAGCTCGACCTACACGTGGTCAGACACCAGCGAAACCAAGGATATGGGGGGAACCAGAAGACCTGCTACCGCACCGCTCTGGCTCGGGGAGCAGACATCGTGGTCATGGTTCACCCGGACTATCAGTATTCACCCCGGCTGATGCCAACTCTGGCCGCGATGATCGCGTCTGGTGAGTACGATGTGGTACTCGCCTCCCGCATCCTGGGTGACGGGGCGCTGCGCGGGGGCATGCCGCGCTACAAGTACTTGGCCAACCGAGTCTTGACGGTCACCGAAAACCTGCTGCTCGGCACCAAGCTGTCGGAGTTTCACACCGGGTATCGCGCGTATTCCCGAGAGGTTTTGACATCGCTCCGACTCGACCAGCTCTCCGATGACTTTGTGTTCGACAATCAGATTCTGGCCCAGGTGCTGGCCGCTGGTTTTCGCATTGGCGAAATCTCCTGTCCGACCCGGTACGAGGCGGACTCTTCGTCGATCGGGCCCCGAGCGAGCACACGCTACGGTTTCGGAGTTTTGGCCACGGCTGTTTCCTACCGGCTGCACGCATGGGGGTGGCGGACATGCCCATACCTGACTCCCCTGGATGCCCGAGCAGAAGGTCAAGTGATAGGCACTCCTGATTCACCTTCCCCACGTGACCGAAGCTAGCACCGGTTTGTCGGACGCGACCGGTCGGCAAGGAGTGGAGTCGCTGCGACCGACCTGCTTGTGGTGCGGCGCGTGGCTGCCCGAACCGCGGGCGGGCTCCTCTCCATACGACGTCGCCCGGTGCACCGTTTGTCGCACGGGAACCACGGTGCCGATCCCGACGGCAGACCAGCTCGACGCCGCCTATGCCCAGTGGTACCGCCCCAAGGCGGGTAGATTTCCAGCGGGCGGCGATCGCCTGCTGCGATCGCTGCGGGGCCGGATTGCCCGCTGGGTGGACGCCCAGGCCCCTCCCGGTCCGATTCTGGATGTTGGCTGCGGGGATGGAGCGATGCTTGATGCCCTCCACCGCTTGGGCCGATCAGCAGTCGGCCTCGAGCGTCGTTCAGACCGGCCCGACGTCCGGGCCGCGACCCTATCCGAATGTGAGGGTGGCTGGGCGGCGATCGTGCTATGGCACTCGCTGGAACATCTGCCGGCGCCCCGTCAGGCACTTAGCGACGCGGCCCAGCGCTTGGCTCCGGGCGGAATTTTGGTGGTAGCCGTGCCCAACTTCGCCAGCTTGCAGGCCCAGCTTTTTGGCGAGCGCTGGTTCCACTTGGATTTACCCCGACATCTCTCCCACTTGACCGCGGACAGCCTACTCAGCGCACTGCCCGATGAGGGGCTGGTCGCGATCGCGGTCAGCAACCTGCGTGGCGGCCAAGTCACTTTCGGCTGGCTTCACGGGTTGGTTGGGAGACTCCCGGGCCACCCGAATCTGTACCAGGCAATTCGGCGTACCTCAGCCCGCGAGAGTCAGTCGTCAGGGGTGCGCTGGGGAGCTCTCGTGGCCGCGGCGCTGCTCAGCCCGGTAGCGGCACTGGCGGCCGGTGCGGAGGTGGCGCTTCGCCGGGGAGGAACTGTCTGCGTGGTGGCTCGGCGCATTGCCTGAGGGCTGTCGGCTGCCCGGACTGGACGCCGTGACAGGACCCGTGCCGATGAGTCCAGGTGATCTGGCCCCGATATTGTGGACCGGGGCCACATCACCTGGACTAACAAACGGGGTCCTCTCAACCCGCCTGAGCACCAACTGGCGCGTGATCAATGCCCCCAACCAGCTCCACCTGCTGCTGCCGGATATCCCTTCTTGGACGGACAGCTGCAACTTTCCCAACCTTCACCGGAGGAAGCCGCCGCCTGATTCGAACACCCCGCCTGGATGGCTTTTACACAACTCTTGACAACAGCTCCACCGGCCCCACGCAAGAGCATATTCCCTGACGTACGACACAACGCCTGATAGCACTACCTTCCATACCGATGCACTCTCACCAACTGCAGTTGAAACCCCAAGAGGGTCGAAGTTGACCGTTCCGCTACGAAGATCCCCGACCGGGATCTTCTCGGGTTGCGGTACCAGCATGAGGGCCTTGGCTTTAGCGACCACTTATGAAAGGCTAAGGCTTACGAGCAAACAGCAATCCGACCATATGAAACCGCTCGGGAATTGGGGCGGGGAGGCTCAAGTCAGCCTTCACGCTTTGCCCAGGGGACAATATTATCGCCTGCCCGCTGTGCGTGTGGAGAAGTACGCTTAGAATCGGATCGGTCCAAGGCCACACGTAAAGAGCGGTGTCGTTGAATTTGAGGACCGTCTCCCCATTTGTCAGAATGCCATGGGAGGTTGTCACGGTGGTATCGAAAGAGGTCAACCATTGGGTCCATCCGTACGTATGCAAGGTAAACGGGACGAACTGTGCGAGGAGAAGCGCGGTAGGTACCAACCAGTAAGTACCGGACTGCTTGCGTGGCGTTTGCATAGAAACAGCCCGCCGTTCTGTGAATATTTGTCCAAGTGCTGTGATGGCGAGCAAGACGAAGAGAGCAACGCCAGTAACCCCTCTGGAGGCGTATTGCATCCACGGCGCATTCCACAACGCCGGCGCCAGCAGAACCATGGATATTCCCACGAGTAGCACGGTGGCACCCAGCTGCCGACGCCGCCCGGAAAAAACCCACACGCTCAGGTAAAGAGTTGCGATCGTTCCGCTCAGCACCAGTTGACGGTCATTGAATATCGGCCAAATCCATTGAGCGATGGTCACGGGAGCGAGGCTTGTCGGCAGGGGGGGGGAAACGGTCCACCATACATTCAGGGCAGTGGCCGTGAGGTACATGAGAATTGCAAGCACGAGCGAACCGGCCCCCACCGTTTGTGCGTCCAGTTTGTGGCGAGAGGCCCAAGCCTTAGGAATGCCAGGAAAGCGAGACCCGGCCCGAGAAAAGCCAGCGTCTCGTAGGAAAGCGGCAGCATCACCGCACTCAGGACGAGGACGGCACATGACCACGGTTTGAGATGCCCGCGCAGCAGAATAGCTGCGCTCAGTGCGACGAACGCAGAGGCGCAGTTGTATTCGCCGACCGAAAAGAACCCCGAGTTTAGGAAGGTGACCGCGAAGATGGCGACAAACGGCCAGAAGAGTTGGTGGCGGAGGAGTACAACGAAGGTGACTGCCCAGACGGTCATCGGAAAACCGGCAGTTCCAAAGCTCTGCAACCTGGCCAACATCCCTACGTCGGTGACTCCGAGCCTAATTGCTGCAACGACGGGAAGCTGCGTTACGAGCTGCGTGATCCCGCGGGATGGAAACAGAAAAAAGGTCTGTGACTCAAGGACTTTCCATAGGTAGTAGGCGCCGTCGGCATAAAGTCCTCGCGCTGCATAAGTCGCCTGCATCGCCGCCAGTAAGATGAGGACGATAACTGCGTGCCTAGCTGCTAGCTCTATTCGCGCCAGACGAGGCGCTGACCTTCCTATGGGCATTCCAGCGGGTGCGCTAGAGTTTGCACAGAACACCCGAGTTTGTGGCACGTAATTCTATCTAATGCACGGGTGATTGCGCTGGCAGAGACGCCTCTTGGCCGCGAGGTTGCGGTCATCTTCGTCATCCCCTGGGCGACCTGTGCATTGACACCCGAGCGCGTCAGGTGAGGACCCGATCAGGGCATCTGGCGCGGCTCGTGCCGGCACCAGCCGCGTCACACCACAGCCATCCTTCGAAATCCCGCAACATTGGCTGCCATACTAACCCTACTACTATACGTAGCTGTCGTCTCAATATGGTGTGATCTGACCTCGATATGGGAGGCGGCGTGGCACTGCTCGCCGGCGTCTACGAGGCGGTCGAACTCGCGCTGCGCAGCCCGCGCGCCGACCGTGCAGTCCCGGCAGCGATGTTTCGTCAGCTCCCGATGCGCACGCTAGTGCGACGGTCGGTCGGGCCTCTGCGCCGTCCCCTAAACGTCGGACAGGTCATCGCGCCGCTATCCGGGCGGGAGGGGGAGGGGAGGAGACCATGCTGCGGAACGCGGCCCCGTTCTTTCGGAGCGCCCGAGTCCTCGGAGAGCCGCCTACGCAGGGGGTGGCCAGGCGCTTCCGCGTGTCCCGATCTACGGCGTCACGGCGAGTTGCCGCAGCCCGGCTTGTGGGGTATCTGCGCACTAACGAGGTTGGCGCTGGCGGCGGGGCAAGATCACGCTTGAGCAAAGGGAGCTCACCGCATGGCGAGCATTTCGAAGAGACCCGACGGGACGTGCGTGGCGGGGCCGCTATCGAGACGAGGCGGGCAAAGACAAGCGTGCCATTTCGCCCGGAAGGGTAGACGGGCAGCCCTGGCTCGACGAGGTCTCCGCCTCCGTGGTGACGGGCCAGTACGTCTCACCGAAAGCGGGGCGAGTGATACTGGTGCAGTACGCGGCCGGATGGCAGGCGTCTCGTCTTGGGCGCCCGGCAACGCACTCCATCACCGACAGCGCTCTCCGGCTCCAAGTGCTCCCACTCGTCGGGACCAGGCCGCTAGCCTCGTTCCAGAACAGCGACGTGGAAGCGTCGGTGAAGGGACTGTCAGAGACGCTTGCGCCGGGGACCACCCGCAATATCTACCATACGCTGGCGAGCTGCCTTTCGGCCGCCGTCGATGACCGGATGATCGCCGTCTCCCCATGTCGGAATATCACCCTGCTCTATGCCGACGACAGCGAGATCGAACCGCCGAGCATGGAAGCCGTCGGACGGCTAGCGGGGGAGATGCCCAGTCGCTACCAGACCGCCGTCAGCCTGCCAGCCGGGTCAGGACTCCGCATCGGCGAGTTGTGGGTTCTGAAAGTGGCAGACGTGGACTTTCTGCGCCGGTCGCTGCGCGTCGAGCGCCAGCGCTTACCGAGCGGACAGATCGGGCTGCCCACGACCCCGAGTCGGTCCGGACGGTCCCGCTCGACCAGATCGCCCTAGACGGGCTAGCGGCGCACCTAGCCGTTTACCTCTGCGGTGACTGGCTCTTCATCGACGACCAGGGCGTGTCCCTGAGCTACCCGCCATGGAAGCGGGAATTCTCGTGGGCCTGCGCTCGGGCCGGGGTCGAGCTGACTACTCACGGGCTGCGCCACTATTACGCGGCAGCGCTCATCGCTGGGGGCGCGTCCGTGAAGCCGGTCCAGGTCGTGCTCCGCCATGCGAGCGCAGTCATCACCCTCCGAACCTACGCCCACCTATGGCCCGGTGATGAGGACCGGACCCGCTCCGTGAGTGACGCTGCCCTCAGCATCTTGCGGCTTTTTGCGGACTAGACGCCCCGATGGGCGGCGCCGCCGCAGATCAGAGTGACTTCGAGGTGAAGTCGAGCCTCTAGCCGTCCTACTTCTTGGTCTCCCAGAAGATCCTGGCGACCTCGTCCACCTTGGCCCGAAGTTCGGCCGCCTTGGCGGCATCAACGTTTTGCTTGGTCGCCGAGGCGGCCTTAAGTGTCTTCCAGACCAGGTCATGGAGCTCGGGGAACTTCTCGAGGTGCTCTGGCTTGAAGTAGTCACTCCACAGAACTTGGACCTCGTGCTTGACCCGTTCAGCGTGCTGCTCCTTAACCGTCACCATGCGCACGAAAGAGTTTCGCGAAGCCTCGGAACCGTCGTCAGACAGGGCCTTGATCTTGGTCACCATGGTCTCGACGGTTTGAGCTGCGAGTTGCGCCTCGTGCGGGTCGTAGATCCCGCAAGGGATATCGCAGTGGGCGTGGACCACTCGCCGGGGGGCGAGACGCGCTGACAACTTGGCAATCATGCTGAACTCCCTCACTCACAACTCGGCCAGGCTCGGAGAAGAACCTCGGCCAAACGTACCATTAGGCGGTGGTCGGGGGTAGTCTGGCTCACATTTCCGGGACCATTCGGGGCTGGGCCCTGCAGCCCGCGGTGGTTGCCGGGCAGAGCATGGAACCAGCCCTGCCCGAGGGAGCGTGGGTACTGGTCCGCCGACTCGCACGGTCGGGACCAAGGCTGGGGCAGGTGGTGATCGTGGAACACCCCCAACGACCTGGGTTGGAGCTGATCAAGCGGGTATCCGCCGTGAGCCGGGAGCGTCGAATGGTCTGGATTGCCGGTGATAACCGTGGCTCCAGCACCGACAGCGAGGATTTCGGACCGGTCCCCCTGGAGCTGATTCGGGGATCGGTCTGGTTACGCCTCAAACCGCTGCCGTGGCGCTGGCTTCGACCCCGCCCCGGCCTTCTGGGCTGAGCCTTCGGGGGTACTCGGCGACGCGGATCACCTGCGAACTGGCACCATAGGGTCCGAGATGAGCGAATCAGAACTGCCACCGCCGCCACCGAAGGCCGGTGAACCGCCCCGGGAGATCTTCGCCCCGACTGCTCCTTCACCAAAGAAGGACAAGAAGCGCAAGAAGAAGGTGTCTCGCGAACCACCGCGGGGTCGGGGCCGGCGCTGAGCTCAAACGGGGATCTTCCCGATCTGCGACTGGCCCTGGCGACCGCCCGCTACGCGGTCCAGGCTGGTGGCGCGGTGATCAAGGCGGCCGGAGTCGGCTTCCACGCCACTGAGACCAAGGGTCCTGGCGACTATGTGACCGCGGTAGACCGAGAGAGCGAGGAGGTGGTCATCCGCATCCTCTCATCGATCTTTCCCGACCTTCCCATCCTCGCCGAGGAGCAGGGCGGTGGGGTCCCGGAACGGGGCTGGGTGGTCGACCCGCTCGACGGAACCACCAATTTCAGCCGCGGCTTTCCGATGGTCGGGGTTTCGGTCGCGCTGCTCGAGGCCGGCGAGCCGGTGGTCGCGGCGGTGCACGCTCCTTTCCTGGGATTCACCTACACGGCGGCGCTGGGGGAGGGCGCGCATGACCAGGCGGGCCGGCGGCTCGAGATGGTTGACGTGGACCCCAAGCAGGCGGTGGTGTCGACCGGATTCCCGTTCAAGACTCCGGAGCAGATCCCTCGATTGGTGGGCACCTTGGAACGGGTGCTGCACCGGGTGGAGGACCTGCGCCGACCGGGAGCCGCGAGCCTGGACCTGGCGCTGACTGCCGCCGGGGTCTTCGACGGCTTCTTCGAGCTCGGTCTGAAGATCTGGGACATCGCCGCCGGAGCCCTGCTGGTCACGGAGGCGGGCGGAGTGGTGTCGGACTGGGAGGGGGCACCGGGACTGCCCAGGAGCGGAAACATCGTGGCCGGCTCGCCCCGTGTCCACGCGGCTCTGTTGGAGGCGACCAGGGCCCGCTAGCCGTCGACCTTGACCAAACCGCTGGTCCCGGAGCCCACCTGGCGGTGGCCGGCCTCGGGGGTGAGCGTCAGGCTGAAGGTACCGGGATGGAGGGGGATGACCGTGATCACCACCGGGACCACCGCGTTCGCCTCGAGGATCCCGCCGCAGGATCGGTCGTGTGACCAGCCAGCTCCCGCGGTACCCAGAAAGGTAACCCGGATGACTTCGAACTCGGGGCTGAGATTGCCGGCCACGCAGGCCGGGTCCATGGCCCCCCCGGCGGTGTCGTCGAGGGCGAAGGTGAAGGCGGTGCGCTGACCGACCCGAAGGGTCGAGGTCGGCAGCCTGCCGTTGAGCTGCGCTTGGGGAGGGCCCGCCCCGGTATTCACCGTCTTGATGCTGGTGAGCACGTCTGAGAAGACCGCGACGACAATGAACACAATCACCCCCAGAGTGATCCACCGACCGGTGGTTAGTCTGGGAAGCTGAAATCTGGGTGGGCGCATGCTCCCCGAGACTAGCGGGTCCTTCGCTCGGTCAAGGGGAGATCACGGAGGTAGGACTTGAACTTCATCGAGCAGGTGTCGGCGGGGGAGATTCTGGACTCGCGGGGCAATCCCACCTTAGAAGTGGAGGTCCTCTTGGCGACCGGCGACTCTGGTCGGGCGGCGGTCCCTTCCGGCGCTTCCACCGGGGTTCACGAAGCGGTCGAGCTGCGGGACGGCGACCCCAACCGTTTCGGCGGTCGAGGGGTCACCCAGGCCGTCACTGGGGTCAACGAGGTCCTCGGCCCGCTGCTCTTGGGCATGGACGCCCTCGATCAGCGCGAGGTGGACCGGCGGCTGGTCGAGGCCGACGGCACCCCGGACAAGTCCCACCTGGGGGCCAATGCGCTCCTCGGGGTCAGCCTGGCGGTGGCCAAGGCGGCGGCCGCCGCCCAAGAGCTTCCGCTCTACCGCTACCTGGGCGGGGTCGACAGCTGCCTGCTGCCGTTGCCCCAGTTCAACATCCTCAATGGGGGGGCCCACGCGCGAACGTCGGTCGACTTCCAGGAGTTCATGGTGACCCCCGTCGGGATGGAGAGCTTCGCTGAGGCCGTCCGGGCCGGCTCCGAGGTCTTTCACGCCCTGCGCCAGGTGCTCCAGGAGCGCGGCTACGACACCGGTCAAGGCGATGAGGGCGGCTTCGCCCCGAGCTTGAAGAGCAACGTCGAGGCAGTGGAGCTGGTGCTCAGCGCTATCGACCGGGCCGGGTACCGCGCGGGCGAGCAGGTGGCGCTGGCCCTGGACCCCGCCGCCAGCCAGCTCTTCGAAGCCGACGGCAAGTACCACCTGCGGGGTGAGGGTCGGACAGTTGGTCCCAGCGAGCTGATCGATCTCTGGGAGGACTGGGTGCGGCAGTACCCGATCGTCTCCTTGGAGGACCCTTTGGCCGAGGACGACTGGGCGGGCTGGACCGAACTGACTGAACGACTCGGCGCTCAGGTGCAACTGGTCGGCGACGACATCTTCGTGACCAATCCCACCCGTCTCCAGCGGGGCATCGAAGAGGGGGTGGCCACCGCGATTCTCATCAAGCTGAACCAGATCGGAACCCTGAGCGAGACTCTGGAGGTGGTCCAGCAAGCCCAACGGCATGGGCTGGGGATCGTGATCAGCCACCGCTCCGGGGAGACCGAGGACTCCACCATCTCTGATCTGGCGGTGGCCGTCTCGGCGGGCCAGATCAAGAGCGGCGCCCCATCCCGGGGCGAGCGGACTGCCAAATACAACCGGCTGCTGCGGATCGAACGCGAGCTGGGCAGCTCGGCGCGCTTCGCCAAAGGCGACTGGGTCACCCGCCGGCGGAGCCAATCTCGGCCTTAGCCACCTCATTCCCGACTGGTACAGTGAGATCCATGCCGACTTCAGCCGAGAGGGGGCTGCAGGTCCTGGCCTCAGCTCCGGACCGCCGCATCTCCGACTGCATCGGCCACACGCCGCTGCTCCAGGTTCGCCTCTTTGAGGAGTCGGCCCCGGATCTCCTGGTGCTGGGGAAGGCAGAGTTCATGAACCCCGGGGGGTCGGTCAAGGACCGGCCGGCGCTGCGGATGGTGCAGGAGGCCCTGCGGAGCGGCCAGTTGGGCCGCGGGCAGGTGCTCCTGGACAGCACCAGTGGGAACACCGGGGTGGCCTACGCGATGCTCGGCGCCGCGCTGGGCTTCCCGGTCAAGCTGGTGGTGCCCGACAACGTCGGCGACGAGCGGCGCCAGCTGATGCTCGCCTATGGGGCCGAGTTGGAGCTCAGCGATCCCCAGGAGGGGTCGGACGGCGCCATCTTGCTCTGCCGGGAGATCCAGGCTGGCGACCCGGACCGTTACTTCACTCCCGACCAATACAACAATCCCTTCAACTGGCGCGCCCACTACGACACCACCGCGGTCGAGATCTGGGAGCAAACCGATGGCGAGGTCACCCACTTCCTGGCCGGGCTGGGCACCTCCGGGACATTCGTCGGGACCTCGCGGCGCTTGAAGGAGTTCAATCCCGCCCTCAGCTGCATCAGCCTGCAGCCGGAGGACTCCTTCCACGGGCTGGAGGGGCTCAAGCACATGCCGACCGCCATCGTCCCCGGGATCTACGACCCCAGCCTGGCCGATCGGAACCTGGACGGTCCGACCGGGGCGGCGTACGAGCTGGCCCGGCGGCTGGCCCGTGAGGAGGGTATCTTGACTGGGCACTCCTCCGGACTCGCTCTGTGGGGTGTGGATCAACTAATCGAGGATGGGCTACGTGAAGGTGTGGTGGTCTTGATCTTCCCTGACGGGGGTTCCCGCTACCTGAGCGCGGGGCTGTACGGGACCCGGTGAGTCTGGCAGGGCCAGGGGAGCTTTTCTTCCCCGGGGAGATCTTTGCGAGGATGACCGAGTACGCGGAGACCGCCTATCCGTACGAAGGTTGCGGCGTGCTCGTGGGCAGCCAGGGTGAGGAGCTCACCGCGGTCAGTGAGGTGTTTCAGGGGCACAATCTGGTCGAGGACCGGCGCCGCGATCGCTACGAGCTCGACCCCAGGGACATAATCCAGGCCGAGCGCGAGGCTCGCCGGACCGGCCAGGAGGTGATCGGGTTCTACCACACCCATCCTGACCATCCCGCCCGGCCCAGTCAGTTCGACACCGATCGCGCCTGGCCCGGGTACCACTATGTGGTGATCTCCGTCGCCGAAGGTCACCTGGCAGAGGCCACCGCCTGGCGGCTGGTCGAGGGAGAGGAACCCAACCGCTTCGAGGAGGTTCCTCTGTCAGGTGGCCATGTGGGGCCGGGATATAATCCGGCCGGTCTTGTGGCGGAGGTCCCGTGAAGTCCGCGATCGGCATCCTGGAGATGGTTCTGGCGCTCCTGGTGATCGTCACGATCCTGCTCCAGACTCCCAAGTCCAGCGGCCTTGGCGGCACGATCGGGGGCGGGACGGACATGGGTGGCGGCTATCGCACCCGGCGGGGACTGGAAAAGGTCCTTTTCCGCGTCTCCATCTGGTTGGTCGTCGCCTTCGCTCTGGTCGCGGTGGTCCAGATTCGGCTGGGCACCGGCTAGCCTCACCCGGTCCGGCGGGCGGGTTCTTCAGCGCGGCTCGCCATCCCTTGCGCTTGGTGGCCCTGGCTGGAGTCCTGGTGGTTGGGGTGGGTGCCGCGGCTGTCGTGACCATCTCGGTTAGGGACCTGGCCACCAACCAGCTCTATGTCGAGGCGGTGGTCGCCCCGGTGGGCCCTTCCGCGCTCAGCCCGTTGCTGACCCCCAGTGACCCGGTCGCGCAGGCGGTCGGCGGCTTGACCGGTCCGGGGCTGATGGCGTCATCGCCGGGCGGCGCGCCGAGGCTGGGGCTCGCGACCAGTTGGCGATCGGAGGACGGCGGCGTCCGCTACAACTTCACCCTCTCCCCCGACCGGCGCTGGTCGGATGGTCTCCCGGTGACCACCAAGGACGTGGCCTTCACCTTGGCCGTGCTGCAGTCGGCCAAGTTCCCCAATCCGGCGATCGCCGCCCCCTGGACCGGTGTCTCGCTCTATGCCAGCTCGCTCTGGGCGGGGACCTTTGTCCTGCCCGGACCCAGCACCAGCTTCCCGACCGCCGCCGAAGCCCCGGTTCTGCCGGCCGCCCACTACCACGCCCGCCCCGACCTCTACTTCCGCGGCGGCCAGCGCACCAACGCCCAGTTCGCTCCCAGTGCGGGGCCGTTTCGGGTGGTCGGCAACACCGCTGCCCAGGTCAGCCTGGCTCGCAATCGCTTCTACTTTCCCCGCCCGATCTTGGCCGGATTCACCCTGCTCCTCGAGCCCAGCGCGGCTGCCGTCGACGAGCTGCTCGCCCAGGGCACGGTCGACGGCTGGCTGGCGGCCACCCCCAGCGATCTGCAGGGGCTGCCGGTGGGACTGGCTCGCTCCCGGATCACCACCTACAGCTTCGTCGAGCTGCTGATGAATGAGCAGGCACCCCCGCTCGACAACTTGGCGATGCGCCAGGCGATCGCCGGGTCGGTAAACCGGAGCTCTCTGGTCAAGCAGGACCTGGCCGGGCTGGGAGAACCGCAGTATGGGCCGCTGCCGGATTCCATCCGGTGGGCCGGGAGCGGTACCGCCAAGGCCAGCTCCTCGGTCCCGCCCCCGGCCCTCCTCAGGGCGACCGGGTGGCAGCGCTCGGCGACCTCTCACCTTTGGGAGAAGAGAGGTCAGCCCCTGAGCCTGACCCTGGACGTCCCCGACCTGGCTCCCTTGCCCCAAGCCGCGGCTGGCATAGCCTCCCAGTTGAACGCTCAGGGTTTTCTAGTGAAGGTGAAGACCCTTCCCGAGTCCACCTTCGTGTCCGGCACTTTGACCCACGAGCAGTTCCAGATCGCGCTGGTCGGGTTCGACAACGGACCGGACCCCGATCTCACCTCACTCTGGAGCTCAGGGGTGGAACCGGGGCAGTCCCTCAACTTCAGCCAGTCGGCCCCCGATCTCTATTTGAACCATGCCCTTGATCAGCTCGCCACCGCCTCCACCCCGGCCGCGCGACTGAGCGCCTACCGCGAGGTGGCCAGTCGGCTGCGTGCCGATCTGCCCGCGGTTTTTCTCTACACGCCGGTCGCGGTGTACGTCCACCAACGCTCCGTCCACGTCCCGGGGATCGTCGCTGCGGGCGGCCCGAGTCAGCGCTACCGTCAGGTAGTCGACTGGAGCGTTTGACTAGGAGCGCCAGCGTGGGGCAGAGCTGGGGTAGATCAGCGGTCGTCGGTTAGGATTCTCAACTGCGGCCGGGATGGTGAAATTGGTAGACACGCAGCGTTCAGGGCGCTGTGCAGGTCACTGCGTGCGGGTTCGAGTCCCGCTCCCGGCACCACTGCGACACCCCTCCGACCTCTGATTTGAGATAAACGCGCCCGGTTTTGGGCCGGGTGGGTTGGTCATTTAATTCGATCAGCAATCCAACCCGCGGCGGCCTCTGAGCCTCCCGGACCGCGGGGTTGGGGAAGTACCGAGTCACCGTTCGCGTCTCTGAGTGCTGAAGTGTGGCGAGTAGGGTCAGCGTTCAGGCGGACCGTGGCGGCTGGTCGTGGAGGAGCTGGTACACCCGCTGGTGAGAGATACCGAGGAGCTCGGCGGCATCGCGGGTGGACAAGCCGAGGTCCTCGACCAGCCGCCCAGCGGCGACTGCGGTGAGCTGCTGTGCTCGTGCCGATAGCTCGCTCGCCCGGGTCCGGCTCTGGCCCGCTTCGAACACCACACCAGCCAGGTCGCCGGGAATCCCGCTGAACTCCTCGGCGATGTTGAGGAGGGCGGGGTCCTCGACCCGAAGCCACAGGCCCAGGGCGTCTCGGATGTTGCTCCGGGCCCTTGCCAGCGTCCTCCCGAACGTGTGCACCTGGGGGATCTCGACGATCTCGACCACCCAATTGCCGTCCTCGAAGATGTAGCGAGCGCTGTAGTGCTTCTTAGTCATCGCAACCATTTTTCTCCAAGGCAAGGGGCGAGATCCCGCTCGATGCTGCGGAGGGTGCCGACGGGGATGTCCTCCGAGTGGATCGGGACCACGCTCTGGCAGTCTCCGCAGCGGACGATGAGGTGGGAGCCGCTCTGGCGCAACTCGTCGCAGCCATGCTGCCGGAGGATCCGTCGCAGCTCCCGAGTCCTCATCGTGGTCAGTCTACCAGCTAGACGACAGTGCGCCTATTCGGTAGACGTTTCTGGGAAGCGCGAGATGGTCCGGGCTTCCAGCTCCACCCGCCGGACCCACCTCCGCAGCGTCTTTTTGGTCATCCCCAACGTGCCGGCGATCGACTCGATCGCTGCCCACTCCGAGGGGTAGTCACCTCCATGCTTCAGCACCAGCCGCACCGCCCTCTCCCGCAGTACCTTGGGGCAAACCTCGTGGTGCTTTTCATCTCACCATCCTCTCAACGGATGGCGTCTCCAACTTTCCCGGGGTGGTTCAGCCAGTCGGGACTATGCTGAGGACCGTCTGGGGAGCAGGGACAAATCCGACCGTTCGCGGAGAGGAGAGAGCACGGAACCGGAACCCCGCCCAGCGGGCGAGTCAGGTCAGGACGAGGCGGCCCAGGCTCGCGAGGCACCTCTTCCCTGGGTGCCCCACGTGCCCGATGCCGCACTCACCCCGCCATCCTTCCTGCCGCCGCCGGAGCAGTTCGAAGGGGAACCTCTCTCGGGGGACGCCCCGGGGGGCGGGCCGAGGCGGCATCCGCTCCAGCGGACGGTATCCGTTCTTGTGGTGGTGGCCATGGGGGTCCTGATCGGCTCGGGCGCAGTCGTCTTCGAAACGACCCTGAACCCGCCGGCCCACCAGTCATCCCGGAGCTCGCCCAGCCCCGGCGCCCCGACGCCCACCCCCACCGACAGTCTCCAGCTCCTCAATCTGGTCGCCGCCAACGACCTGCCCGAGATCGTGATGGTGGTCGCGGTGGGGTCCACCTCCGAGGAGTTGGGCACCGGCTGGCCGATCGACGCCAACGGAGACTTCCTGACCAATGACCACGTGGTGCACAACGGTGAGAGCTTTCACGTCCAGCTGGCCTCCGGCCAGGAATACCCGGCCCAGCTGATCCACGACGACCCGGGGACGGACCTCGCCGAGATCCACGTTCTGGGCCTCCGCGAGCAGCCCTTCCCGATCAATGAGGCACTGCCGTCGGTGGGCGAACCGGTCGTGGTTCTGGCCTCTCAGGGAGCCACCGGACGAGCCCCGGTCACCGACTCCCAGGTCAACGGGCTGGACGAGAGCGCGACGGTGACCAATGCCTCCCCCGGGGAGCTCTCCGATTACCGCGGGATGATCCGGATCCCGGCCAAGATCTATCCCGGCAACAGTGGGGGTCCGATGCTCAACACCGCCGGTCAGGTGGTGGGGATCCTCACCCTGGCCGCCCAGAATGGCCAAGGAGCCTTCGCCATCCCCATAGCCCACATCGCCCAGGAAATTCGGAACTGGGTCGGCGGCTGAGTTCTAGCTTAGAATCCGGCGGCCAGGCGCAGGATCGATTGACGCTCTCTCGCTGCCTCTGGCAACATCGGGGGGTGACGCTTAGGGTCACCAACCCAGATTGCAACTGAATCCGGATCACCGCTGACGCCCGCTGGGTGCTCGGCCGGTGGGAGATGGCCCGATGAGTGACGGAACAACGGCGGGCGGCTTGACCGTCCTGGTCCTGGGCGCGGACGGCTACATCGGCTGGCCCATGGCGATGCACCTCTCGCGGCTCGGTCACCGGGTGGTGGCGGTCGACAACCTGGCCCGGCGACGCTGGGACCGAGAGGGCGGTACCTACAGTCTGCTGCCGATCAAGGCCATGCCGAAGCGGGTCCGGCGCTGGCAGGAGCTGACCGGCAAGACGATCGAATGGCGGCGGGTTGATCTCACCGACTACCCGGCCGTCGATCAGCTATTTGCGGAGTTCCGGCCCCAGGCGGTCATCCACTTCGCGGAGCAGCGGAGCGCTCCCTTCTCGATGATCGACCGGGATCACGCCGTGTTCACCCAGGTCAACAACGTCGCGGGTACCCTCAACCTGCTCTTCGCCATCCGCGATCGGACGCCGGATTGCCACCTGATCAAACTCGGCACCATGGGGGAGTACGGCACCCCCAACATCGACATCGAAGAGGGTTACCTGGACATCGAGCACAACGGCCGCCGTGACCGGCTGCCCTTCCCCAAGGTCCCGGGCAGCTTCTACCACCTCTCGAAAGTGCACGACAGCACCAACATCCACTTCACCTGCCGCGTCTGGGGGATCAGGGCCACCGACCTCAATCAGGGTGTGGTCTACGGCGTCGAGACCGAGGACACCGCGCTCCACCCCGACCTGTCCACCCGCTTCGACTTCGACTCGATCTGGGGCACCGCGCTCAACCGGTTCTGCGTCCAGGCGGCGGTGGGTCAGCCCCTGACGGTGTACGGCAAGGGCGGGCAGACCAGAGGCTATCTCGACATCCGCGACACCATGGCTTGCATCACCCTGGCGCTGGAGAACCCCGCCGAGCGGAGCGAGTGCCGCGTCTTCAACCAGTTCACCGAGCAGTTCAGCGTCAATCAACTGGCCGAAATGGTCTCCCAGGCTCGGGCCCATCACGGGCTGGACACCCAGGTCTCCCACATCCCCAATCCCCGGTTCGAGCGCGAGGAGCACTACTACAACGCCAAACACCAGCATCTGCTCGACCTGGGGCTGAAGCCCCACATGCTGGGCGACACCCTGCTGGATTCTGTGATCGGGAAGGTCGGCAAGTACGCCAAACGGGTCGACCCTATCCTGCTCGAGCGGCCCAGCGTGAGCTGGAAAACCGGGGGCAATGAGGTCTGGAAGCAGTACTCCCATCACCGGGCCCCAGCCGTCTCCCGCCGGGAGCTGGTGCGGCCAGGGTACGCCAAGGTCAAGGCCGGGGTCTGACCGGTTAGCGGCCCGCGCTTGGGCTGGCTGGGCGCGGGGTAAGATCGTATTGCAACAGCCCGCCGTGGGCCACCAGAGTTGAGGAATCCCGTGAACGAGCGCCAGTACGAGATCGCCATCGTCGGCGCCGGTCCGGCGGGCCTGACCGCCGCTCTCTACGCCGGCCGGGCGCTGAAGCGGACCGTGCTGCTCGAGGCCGGGATCCCGGGAGGTGAGCTGCTCAACACCGAGGACGTCGAGGACTATCCCGGATTCGAGTCGATCAAGGGGCCTGAGCTAGCCGAGACCATGACCAAGCACGCCCTGAAGTTCGGCGCCGAGATGGTCACCGCCCGGGTGGCCTCGATCACCCCCCAGCCCGACGGGCTGAAAAGGATCGAACTGGAGGAGGGCGAGCCCTACCTTGCCGAGGCGGTGATCATCACCGCCGGGGGCCATCCCCGGAAGCTGGAGGTTCCCGGAGAGGAGGAGTTCGCCGGCCGGGGGGTCTCCTACTGTGCTGTGTGTGACGGGGCCTTCTTCAAGGGCCAGCACCTGGCCGTGATCGGGGGCGGCGATGCCGCCATCGAAGAGGCCACCTTCCTGACCCGATACGCCAGCGAGGTGACGGTGGTCCATCGGCGCGAGGAGTTCCGCGCCCAGCCCCTGCTGGTCGAGCGAGCCCGGCAAAACGGCCAGATCGACTTCCTGCTCGACCGGGTGGTGGAGGAGATCAAAGGACGGGACGGGCGGGTCGAGAGTGTGCAGCTGAGGCATCTGCCCAGTGACCAGCCGGAGAGCCTCATGGTGGGTGGAGTCTTCATCTTCGTTGGCTTCCTGCCCAACACTGGGCTCCTCGCCGTGCACGCCGAGCACGACCCCCAGGGGTATTACCTGACCGATGCCAACATGATGACCTCGGTCTCCGGTGTCTACGCCGCCGGCGACGTGCGCTCCCAGCTGACCCGCCAGGTCACCACCGCGGTCGGGGACGCCACCACGGCGGCGATCGCCGCCACCAAGCAGGTGGAGGAGGAGCGGGCGGCTCGCGATAGCGCGGTCCCGATCCCGGTCGGCGGCTGAGGTTGGCGCCCAGCAGCATCGTCACCAAGGGTGGTGACCAGGGGGAGACCAGCCTGCTCTACGGTGGTCGGGTCGCCAAGGACGACCTTCGCACCGAGGCCTACGGCGCCCTGGACGAGGCGATCTCGGCCCTGGGGCTGGCTCGCTCCCTATGCACTCAGGCGGCGGTTCAGGAGCGGATCCTGGAGTTGCAGCGGGAGTGCTTCACGGTGGGGGCCGAGCTGGCGACGGGGAAGGGCCAGCACCACAAGTTGGAGGCCCACTTCCCCACCCTGCAGGCGGGCGCCGTCGACGCCCTCGAGGCCGAGGTCCATCACCTCGAGGAGACGGTGGGACTGCCCGATGGCTTCGTCATCCCCGGGGGCAGCCCCGGGGCCGCGGCGATCGATCTGGGGCGCACCCTGATCCGGCGGGCGGAGCGCCGGGCGGTGACCCTGCGCCGCCAAGGAGACCTCGAGAATCCCGAGGTGCTGCGCTACCTCAACCGCCTCTCCGACCTGCTCTTCATGCTGGCCCGCCAGGAGGAGGCGGGTCGGACCGTCCCCAAGTAGGTCGCTCCGGCATGGACCAGGCGTCCCGGTCGTTAGCCGACGCCGGGATCCGCCGCCGCTGTCTGATCGGCGGGCGGGTGCAGATGGTCGGGTTCCGGATGTATGCGACGCTTCATGCCCACCGGCTCGGGATTCGAGGCTGGGTGCGCAACCTCCCGAGCGGAGAGGTCGAGGTGTTGGCGGAGGGGCCCCCGAGCGGATTGATGGAGTTCCTCACCCTGCTGGAGAGGGGCCCGGCGGCGGCCCAGGTCACGAGTTTTGTGGTGGCGGAGGAATTGCCCGGATCGCCGCTGCCCCAATTTGGCCTGGAGCCCTGAGCCGGCGGATCGGCAAAGCCCAGCCCGCGGCGGTTCCGGCGCC
>DATKSI010000025.1:0-3160 GCA_035531715.1 Candidatus Micrarchaeaceae archaeon | reverse complement strand
CGGCCGGATCACCACTTCACCGAGCGCTGGATCCGGGCCCTCCTTTCGCTCTGCGTTTTGGGCTGTTCGCTAAAGGATCATCCGCCCCATCGGCTCCAGCCAGCAGCCGCTCCCTACCTCTCCCGCCGTGGACAGATCGCGGCTCAGCCGGTCGGTCCGAACTCCCAGGTGTCGTTACCGTCGGTGCTGTTGTTGAGCGACCCGCCGAACACGACGATCATGCCGGTCTGCGAGTCGTAGGCCATCTGGGCACGGTAGCGAGGAGTGGGAGAGGTGGGCAGGCTCAGCCGCTTCCAATTGGTCCCATCCCAGGTCCAAGTGTCGCTGAGCGGAGTGGTGTCGGTGCCGGTCCACCCGTTTGGTCCACTGCTGTACCCGGTCACAGTCGCCCCGCTGAAGAGCACCAGCTTGCCCAGCTTGGCGTCGTACGCCATGGAACTGTCGGCCCGGGCCGGTGGCGCTTCGGCGTTGGCGGGCAGCTCGGTCCAGTTGCTGCCGTCCCAGGTCCACATCTCGCGGGTGTACTCGCCATAAAGGATCACCTTGCCGATGGCGGCGTCATAGGCCATTAGCTCCGGCCCGACGGCGGGGGTGGGCTGGGTCGCCGGTTGAAGGAGAGTCCACGAGGTCCCGTTGAATGTCCAGGTGGTTGCCCCGGGCGTCGGCGGGCTGTTGGATGCCAGGTTGAGGGCGGGTTGGGGGGACCACAACAGGAACTGGCCGGTCGAGGGATCGTCGGCGATCGACCCTTGAACTCCTGGAATGATCTGGGTCTGGCAGTTGTTTCCTTGCGCGCCGCACCCGCGGTTGTCCAAGGGTCCGCTCCAGTTGGACCCGTCCCAGTTGTCATGGAAGGTGCTCATCGCGCAGCCCACGTCGATTATCGTCACGACGTCTTTGATGGCAGGATCGTAGCCCCCCGGGGCGCCGATCACGGTCGGTCCGACCGTGGTGGGGTGCTGCAGCGTCCACGAGCCTCCTGCCCAAGTCCAGGTGTCGTGGAAATCGGTGACCGCGCCGCCCGTGCAGCCACTCTCGCCGCCACTCATGACGATGCTGGAGGTGGCCTCGTCATAAACGAACAGCGCAGAATCCCGCCCGATCGGTGCGGGGGTGAGGTGGAGCTCGGTCCAGCCGTAGGTGACGGCCGCGGTGGTCCGGCTTCGAGCCCCACTCGAGGTGGGGGGGGTGCCGGAAGCACACCCAGCGCAGACGACCGCGAGGGCGAGGGCAAAAATCGCGGCTCGCCGCGTCCTCATGGTCCGGCTCTCTTCTTAGTCGCGGCTATGCCGCAAGTGTGGTGGACGAAGTCCGCGGGCCCGGCGGCCCAGAAATCACCACTCGTGACGGCGGCCGCGGCATACAGGAATCCGAAGTCAGTGCCGGCTGCGGTGAAGTCCGAGCTCCAGGAGCTTCCGTCCCAGTGGAGGATCACGGAACCGACGATCCATACGCTCTTCGACGATGGCGCCAGCACCGAGTAGAGGGGGCTCGGATACGCCAAGAGTCCGGGCGGAGAGTTCTCATAGAAGGGGACGGCGGTCATGGAGGGTGCATTACTGAGCCTCCACGAGCTGCGGTTGCGCTCGAGGACGAGGTCTGAGGCCGGAGCTGCCTCCCCCGCGGACCAAATGGCTCCGTCAGGCGTGGCGGCCACGGCGGTGAGCGCGTCGTTGGCCATGGTGCTCCCGTTGGAGAGTGGCTCAGGCAGCGTCCGATCGGGTGAGGTTATCACCGACCACGAGCTGCCATCCCAGTGCTCGGTCAGCGTGCCGGACGGGATGGTTCCGTCGATGGGGCTGTACTGGCCAACCGCCCAGGCGTCTCTCGGGGAGATGGCCGTCACCCCCATCAGAGTGGCGTCCCCGAAGGCCCCCGCGCCGGAAAAAAATACGACTGCGCTCCCGAGCTTCGACGAGGGGTACGGCGGCACCGGGGCAGCTGCCGGGACGATGCTCCACAGCGACCCGTTCCAGTGCTCCACCAGAGGCTCGGACGGCGTCAGGCCGTTATCTCCGACATCCCACTCGGTGGTCCCAACCGCCCAGATGTCGTCGGGGCTATCGCCGGAGATCGCGGTCAGAAGATCCCACGCCGGCTCCCCGTTGCTGGCAGCGACGTCTGGCGACGGGACAATCGACCACGCGCTCCCGTTCCAATGCTCGATCAGAGTATTGATCGGAAGCAGCTCGAGCCGAGAGCCCCCCAGCCCCGCGTAGGGTGAACCGACATATCCCACCGCCCACACATCGACGGAGGAAAAGGCGGTGACCGCAGTCAGGGTGTCACCGCCGAGACTCACCGTCCCGGACGGGTCGGGCACGGGGACCACCGACCAGACGTGCCCGTTCCAGTGCTCCGCCAGCGTTCCGGACAGATCACCACTGCCAGAAGAGGTGTAGGCGTCGTAGCCGCCGACCGCCCAAATGTCGTGGCCGGATACCACGGCGATTCCATTGATCGAGTCCAGACTGCTGTTGCCGAGACCGCTGGAAGCCGATGAGCCGCCGGCTGGGTACGAGACCGGGGTCACCTGCCACTGGTCGGTGCATATCGGCTCGCCGGGTGCGGCCGAGGCCCTCACGGGCTGGTGCCCGGATGGCGTTGGGGTCACTGCTCCAGAACACCCACAGAGGAGAAGCGCGCCGACTACGGCCAGCCACGCGGGGGAACTGAGCCTAACCGCTGCAGGCATCGTGCCCATCAAACGCCCCCTACCGCCCGGGGGTTACCGCGCTCCGTACCGGGCCTCGGCGGGAGCATAAAGGGCTGGGCCGGCGCCCTGCCGCGTACCGGTGCTCCGGGGCGGGCGCCAGCCACCAGAATGACACCTGTCGAAGTCGCGCCCGCCCGAACTGGGCGCGCCTGCCCCGATCCTCGAGACCAAGCGGAAGTGGCTCCATTTCAAACTGACCCACTACCCTATTGAGATCAATCTTGACCTCAGGCGAGTTGAGGTCTATACTTCACCGTCCGCACCGAGTCCCGGGGACCCGGTGGCTGGAAAGCTCTAGGGGCTGGTCCAGCCTGCACCTTGACAATTGAAGAGTGGAGACGATTCTGCGTCCACATGCCCCTACAGGAAGGGGCCCAACAAATTCTTTGCAACCTTCCCGACTTCGGTCGGGTTGGTAATGACGGAGAGTTTGATCCTGGCTCA
>DATKSI010000024.1:0-54795 GCA_035531715.1 Candidatus Micrarchaeaceae archaeon | reverse complement strand
CCCCGGAAGCACCGGTCCCTGGGTCGGTGGCGAGCCGTCATCGAGGTCGAGCGGCCCGGCCTGGGTGCTCTCCACGCCTGAGCTACCGGAGGTCGAGGCACTGGTCCAGTTTCTGGACCTCCGGACCAGAGGACGTCGGGTCGCTCGGGTGGAGTTGACCTCGATCTCCGCCCTCCGGACGGTACAGCCGGGGATCGAGCGCCTGGTGGGGGGCGAAATTGTGGGATGGAGTCGGCGGGGCAAATTCCTCTGCCTCGATGCCGGGGGCATCTGGCTGGTGGTGCATCTGGCCCGGGATGGCTGGGTGAAGTGGTACGACCGCCTTCCGCAGACCGCAGGGACACTCGGGCGAGGTCCGTTGGCGCTTCGCCTGGGCCTTGCCTCGGGACTAGGTGGCGCTGAGGTCTCCGGCTTCGACCTCACCGAGATCGGGACCCAGAAGCGGCTGTCGCTTTGGGTAGTCGAGGACCCCGACCAAATCGAGTCGGTGGCCCGCCTGGGAGCTGATCCCCTCGATTCCGCCTTCGATGTTGCCGCTCTGGCCCGGGTGCTCGGTGGATCGGAAGAATCGCTGAAATCGGCGCTGACCAACCAGTCGGTGTTGTCGGGGATCGGGAACGCCTACTCCGACGAGGTGCTGCACGCGGCCCGGCTTTCGCCGTTCAAACTGGCTCGAAGCTTGTCTGAGCCCCAGCTCACCGCTCTCCACGCGTCCCTGGTCAACCTATTAGGAAGTGCGGTGGCGGAGCGCCTCGGACTGGGGGCAGAGGAGCTGAAGCAGTCGAAGCGACGAGCCTTTCGAGTCCACGGGCGGACCGGTGCCGCCTGCCCGGACTGCGGCGACACGATTCGCCAGGTGGCCTATACCACCAGGTCACTCCAATACTGTCCCACCTGCCAGACTGGGGGACGACCGCTCGCGGACCGCCGTCTATCGCGACTTCTCAAGTGATCGCAGCCGGGCCTACCGGGCGACCTGCGCCCTAGAGACTCAGCTGCCACAGCCCAGTGTCCACCCAGCGACCCCGCTTGAAGCCGACCTGGCGCAGCCGACCGACCTCCACAAAACCGGCAGCGGCGTGCAGCGCCGGCGACGCCGCTTCACCGGAGTCCGCGATCACCGCGATCACCTGCTTCGCGCCCCAGTCCCGACCCGCCCGGATCAGCTCCTCGATCAGCCTTCGTCCAATTCCCTGGCCAGTGCGCCCGGGATCGATGTAGATGGAGTCCTCTACCGTGAATCGATACCCCGGTCTCGGTCGCCAAGCGGTCAGCAAGGCGTAGCCCACGAGCTCCTCGGCATCGGTGGCGACCAGGAAGGGCAGGCCGACCCGGTTGAGCTCCGCCAGCTTCGACTGCCAGTCCGTCGGACTGGGGGCGACCAGCTCGAAGGTGGCCAGGGAATCCCTGACATAGCCGCCGTACAGCGCGGCCACCGCCGGACAGTCCGACGGGGTGGCCGGCCGGATCGAAACCGCTGGTCCAGCTTGGCTCATCTCCAAGTTATAGCGGGATGAGATTCCGCCCGGAGCGCGCGAGCCAACCGGGACCCGCCTCCCCGGCCCAACCGAGCCGGCTCACGACCTTCACCCGCTGAATAAAGTCCGACTTACTTTTGCCGTAGGCGAGGGGGCAGTCAACGGGCGCCAGCCTCGTCCCCGGTGGGTTGAGGTGCTGCCCCCAGCCAGAGCTGGCGCTCGAACTCGATCTTGAGCACGATCGTGGTGCGGGTGGCTCTCACCCCGGGGAGCTCCTTGATCCAGTCCACCAGCCCGAGCAAGGCTTCAGTGTTGGCGGCTCGCACCTTGAGGAAGAAGGACAGATCGCCGGCGATGCTGTGGCACTCGTCGACCTCCGGGCGCTGGCGTAAACGGGCGGCCAAAGTCCCCCCGGTGACATCCGCCTCCACCCCCACGAAGGCGGTCACCGGCCGCCCCACCGCCCTGGGATCGAGCTCCAGGGTCCAACCTCGAATCACCCCATCACGCTGCAGCCGGCGAATCCTCTCGTGGACCGAGGAAGGCGAGAGCCCGGCCGCCCGACCAACTCGGGCCAAGGTCGTGCGGGCGTCGGCCTGCAGCGCTCGCAGGATCGCCGAATCAGTTTCGTCGAGGTAGGGATCGGAAGAGGCGTCGTCGAATTTTCTTCGGCTCACTTGCACCCAATTCACGCGTCCTGGAAGATCAGGACGATGATACAAAAGTTACTGCGGGTTCGAGCCTGTCTAAGGCAAAGAATCGCGGACGACATGCGCTCGCCGCGCCGCCTGGCCGTCTTCGGCCTGGTGTTGGCCGCAGTGGCCTGGGGGGCGAGCTTCGTGGTCACCCGGGGCGCGGTCTCGACCTACCCAGTCGTGGGATTCCTGTTCTTGCGCTTCGCGGTCGGCGGCGCAGTCCTGGTTGCGATCGGGATGTTCTCCCCCGCCTCGCGAGGACGCTGGCGGCTGGCTCCCAAACGGATGCTCCTGTTGCTGGGTGCGGTGCTCGCCATTGCCTACTTGGCCCAGACCCTGGGCTTGGAGCTGGGCGCCGGCCCGGGGGTCGCGGCGGCACTGACCAGCCTGGTGGTGTTGATCACCCCCTTGCTCGAGTGGGCCCTCCGGGGTAAGGCCCCGGACGGACGGGTGATTGGGGGCGCGCTGCTGGCGATATTGGGCACCTTGCTCGTCTGCCTCACCGTCCCCGTCCAGAGCAGCGCCGCCGACCCGAACGCCGCCTGGGGCATGGCCCTCGAGGTGGTTGCGGCTGCCGCCTTCTCGATGCAGGTCGTTCTGGTCGGGCGGTTGGGCCCCCGGCTCCCCGCGGTCGCCCTGGGCGCCTGGCAACTGCTGGCCCTGGCCGCTGTGCTGGGCCTGGTCGTACCTTTCAGCGGAGGGCTGGCAGTGCCCTCGGTCTCGGTCACCCTGGACATCGTCTTCTGCGGTCTGGCCGCATCCGCCTTCGCCTTCGCGGTTCAGGCCGCTGCCCAGCAGCACGTCTCCAGCTCCATGGCCGCGCTGATCATGGCGGTTGAGCCGGGGGTCGCCATGGTTGGAGGCGCGCTTGCCGGCATGCAGGCAGTAACCCCCTTGGCCCTCCTGGGGCTACTGCTGCTCTCGGGCGGATCAGCGGCGCCCAGCGGCGACCGGCTGCTGCGCTGGGCGCTGCGCCTGATCGCGCCGGTGGCTCGATTGCCTCGCCCGGCCTGAGCAGGCCGGCGCCCCAGTCCCGATCGGTCGGGCTCCTGAGATAGGGCCCGGGGACCAGAGACGCCGGGATCCGGAGCTGGCGGCGCGAGCGGAGGGCAGGCCCGAACGCGGCTCGAGCCACTGGCTACTCAGGCACCGCCCAGCGCTAGTCGATAGACTTCCGCTCCAGATGAGCCCTCCCGACTTCGAGGTCCGCGACGGGGAGATGCGCTTCGCCGGCTGGACGGCGGGCCACGGGCCTAAGGTGGTGATCCTGCACGGCGGCCCGGGGCTCTCCGAGTACACCGAGGGCCTACTGCCGGAGTTGGTCGAGGGCTACGCCGTGGTGCGCTTTCAGCAGCGCGGTTTGGCACCTTCCACCACCGCCGGGCCCTTCGACGTCGAAACCCAGGTCCAGGACGTGATCAGGGTGCTGGACGGGCTCGGCCTGGCCCGTCCCTTGGTTATCGGCCACTCCTGGGGCGGCTATCTGCTGATGCACTTGCTGGCCACCCACCCCGAGCGGGTCGCCGCCGCCTTGGTGGTCGATCCGTTGGGCGCCGTCGGAGATGGCGGGGAGGCGGATCTGGGACGCATCCTAGGCGAGCGGTCCACTCCCGAGGCTCGGGCCCGAATCCAAGAGTTGGACGAAAAGGCAGCTCGGGGTGAGGGCACGGAGGCCGATCAGATGGAAGGGCTCTCCTTGGTATGGCCCGGCTACTTCGCTCACCCGGCTGCGGCTCCGCCGATGCCACCGCTGGCCATCTCGATCGCGTGCTACTCGGGGACATTCGCTTCCATCCACCGGCACGTCAAGCGCAACACCCTGGTCACCAAGCTCCCCCACAGCACCGTCCCCACCATGTTTGTCCTGGGCGCGGAGAGCCCGATCCCGCCCGCTCACGGTCTCGCCAGTGCGGCGCTGATGCCCTTCGCCGCGGTCCGGTTAGAGCCGGACTGCGGCCACTTCATCTGGTTGGAGAAAGCGGGCGTGGTCCGGGCTGAGTTGGATCGCCTGGCGGCTCGCGCCGGTCTGGCGAGTTAGCCGAAAGGTCCTCAGACCCAGTACAAGGGCTGTTGCTAGGGCGAAAGCCTTGTCCGGGTCCAGCCCAGAGGCGGCTCGACCCCTGGCGGAGCCGCCCGGAGGCGGTCCCCGCCAGGGGAGCCGAAGCTTACCGTCCTGGTTCAGTCAGGTGCCCGTCCCGGATCAGATCCGGACGAGGTAGCCCCACCGCCTGACAGCGGCCGCTCCGCCCAGGAAGATGACCCCCAACAGCACCAGCATGGATCCGCCCAGGATTCCGGGGCCGGCCCCGGTGGTCGGCGTCGTGCTAGCCGCCAATACCGAACCGTTCGGCGAAGTCGATGAACTCGGTGAGGGAGAGGTGCTGGCAGCTCCTGTCCCTCCCGTGGGACTTGGCGAAGGAGAACTGCCCCCGGCTCCCGTGCCTCCAGTTGGACTCGCTGACGGCGACGTGCTTGGGGAGGCGGACGGCGAGCTGGACGGGCTCCCGGAGGGAGAGCTGGATGGACTCGGTGACGGTGAGCCGCACCCGTGGTCATCCGTGTCCCCGTTGTTGTCTCCTGACGAGCAGGTCGGAGAGCTGGATGGACTTGGTGAGGGAGAGCTGCCTCCTGATCCAGTGCCTCCAGATGGACTCGCTGACGGCGAACTGCTCGGCGACGGACTCGGGCTGGCTGGCACGCAGTCGACCCAGAACGTCTTGTGCTTCTGAGGGTCCTGAGAGAACTGGAGCTTGAAGTGGTAGCCCTCGCCGTTCACGGGGGCATCCCCGTTGGCGATGGCGTCGGCGATCAGGGTGGTCACGTTGATAGTGCTGATGACCTGATCGCCCTCGGCAACCTTGTTATAGGTCCAGGATGCCTCAGACGGGCTGCTCTGGGTGCCCGGCCACGCCTGATCCTGGTGGTAGCCCGACGACGCCGCATTGTCGGTGGCGAAGTTGCCGGTGAGGTTGGAGATGTCCCCGCTGCCGGACCCACTGGGGGGCCAACCGTCGATGGTGTAGTACCCCGTCCCATCAGCGAGGCCGTTCCCCCACAGGTTGATGTCGGCGCAGGCGAGGTGGGGGTCCATCTCATGCCCCGGTCCCGCTGGGTTAGTCACGTTGTCAACCCACACGTCCCCGGCGTTGTTGTTGCCGCCTGAGTCGGCCGATGCGATCGGTGCCGAGGCGATCAGCCCAACTCCGGCGAGCCAGCAAGCGACCCCGGCGATCACAAATACCCTGGTCATGAGCTTCGGCTGGCTCCGATGTCCCAGCCACCCCAATTTGATCAGACTTCTCAAGCTGCCTCCTATCGGTCGGCGGAATTGCCCTGAACGGAACTCGCACGACCCCTCGCCCTATTGCGACGAGATCGTAACACCACTGGTAGGCCCGTGACGGCTCGGAAAGTGACTTTGAAAGTCTCGCGACCAAATTGTTACCAAAAAGTGAGTTCTCGGCAGCGCCGGACATCGGCGCGTCTGGCCCTGGCCTCGACTCCGGCTGGCGGGCTCGGCCCGAGACGCCCGTCGAAGTAACGCCAGCTCTCCTGAGGGTTGCACCGGATCGTCTCGTACCTGCTCGGGAAGGGGCGCGCTCTACCTGTCGCCCGGAAGCTCCTCGACTGCGCGATCTTCGGGGCTAAGTCGCCTGCTGGCAGTTGCCGAAGCGCGGCTGGCCCGAGCGCCACGCGGCCATGCGCTCAGACCCGCACCAAACCGGCCCCGCGCCGGACTCTGACGCTACTTTGGGCCCGGTGCTGCAGGGCAACCAGCGTCGCGATGCCAGTACTCCCAGTCGCCGTGCCCCCGACCCAACCCGTCTTGACTATCCGGCCCGGTAGGGACTCGCCCTCTTCACGGGGCGAACCCCGACGGCGAGCCGGGTGATCGGGCCAGCTTAGGTCGGTCTTCCTTCATCCATGAGAGAGCTCAGCCTTTCACCGGCTCAGAGCCGCAAGGATCTGAGCCTCGGTGGGTAGGTCGAGCCGGCAATACGCGCCCGGTTCCGGCGCGCGGCCGGTGACGTCGACCCCTGCGATCAGCAGGGTTGGCGACGGACAAGGTCCCTCGATCTCTTCAATGGCGACGTGAACCGCGGCCTTGAGGAGAGCCGCTCGGAGGGTGATGCGAAGCTGGTCGACCAGCGGGCAGTCGGAGACATGCAGCAACCGAATCTGGACGGTCGCGCCCTCGGGGTTGACCACCGGGAGCTCCCAGCTCACCGGACTGACTCTAGCGGGGATTGACTAGAGGACCACCGGTGCCCTCTGGCGATTCCAAGTGCCACCCTCGCCGACTCCGGTGTGGCGTCTACTCACTGCAGCGTGAGAGGAATCGGGGAGGTTCCGGCTAGCTCAGGCTGAGCCCCCGGCGACGGCCCCGAGTAGGGACGAGCGCATATTCAGCCGCCTCGATCCAGATCCTGGCCGGCCCAGGAGTCCGGGCGCCGAGACTAACTCCCGACCGAGTCCCTATCAGTTACCACCCTGGCGGTGGTCCGGTGGCTGTCCCCAGGGAGCGGGAAGGTGCCCGCACCAATGGCGCGGTCCGTCTCCGCCACCTCGGCCAAGCTGGTAGCCGCCAGAGCCTCGCGCACCGCGCTGGTGGCACGGGTCCAGGAGGGGTGCACGGCGCACACGTCAGCCCACCGACAGGGACCGCCTCGGAGAGTGCATCGCCGGGGTGCGAGGTTACCCTCCCCTGCCTCAACCACCTCCAGCAGGGTGATCTTCGCGGGATCACGGGTGAGTCGATAGCCGCCGCTGGGACCCGCTCGAGCGCTCACTAGCTCTGCCCGCACCAACCGACCGAAGATCTGCGGAGCATAGGTTGGTGGCAGCCCCATCTCCGCGGCGATCTCCCGCATCTTGCGGCTCGGCCCTGCCGGACGCCAACCGCTGGCGAGCCCGATGGCGGCGCGGACGGTGTAATCGCCCCGCCGCGAGAGGGTCAGGTCCAACCGTAGCTCCTATTTCAAGGCGAAGGCCGATTATTGCATTCCTTATTTATGATTAGTAAGCGTCTAAAGGTTAGGCGCCAGGGTTAGTAATTGATCCTTGGCTGAGCTGGGAGCGCTCGAAGCCAACGATAGGATTCCGAGCTGGTGGAGGCTGGTGCTCACCTGGGGGTTAGCTTTTGGCGGCCACCTTGATCGTGGTGGCCGAATTGACCTGGATGCCCAGGTTCCGCGTCACCCGGGGGGCGGCGATGGCGTCAGAGTGTTCGGAGCCAGAGCACCTCTGCTCCCTCAGCAGTATGACTAATGAAGGGCTCGGCCCCGCCTTGACCAGTGCCCTCACCGCGCTGGACGACGCTCAAAGGGGCGCTGGGCCACCGGTGCTCTGCAGCGCCTATGACGGGCAGGTGAACCCGTCCGGATCTCTCCCGGTTCCACTGGGGGCTATGCGGAGGCGCAGCCTGCTCAAAACGGGTCGCACCCATGCCCGGCCCCGGGCTAACCGCTCCGCTCGATTCACCGGGTGGTTGCGGTGCTGCAACTTCTGCGACCTCTGGGGTGGCTCCCGCGCCCGCCCGTTGGCCAACTCCGGCGACCCATCGGCCGAAGATCCCGGCTGCGCCTTCGAACCCTCGCACGCGCTGCAGACCATCGTCAGAAGCGTGCGCCACGCAGCCACCGAGCCCGAAGCCAACTCTGTTGACTTCAGCGGGTGGTGGCCCGGTTCCTGACTGGGAATGCGCCACCAGCCTCGACGCTGTCATCTTCACTCAGTAAACTGAAGTGAAGGTCGTTGTCCTCGGCCAGCTCTCTGCTATGTCTCTTCCTGAGGAACGGCACCGTGTCGGGCGAGGTACGCCGCCGCTTCCGCCCGACGTGCGACCTCCAGCTTGGCCAGGATGCTGGAGACGTAGTTCTTCACCGTCTTTTCGGCCAGGTGCAACTCGGTTCCCACCTCCTTGTTAGTGCGTCCCTCGGCGATCAGAGCCAGGATGCGCTCTTCCCGGGAGGAGAGGCGTGCCAGCCGTTCGTCCCGCAGCAAGTGCCGGGCGGTGCGCCACTGGTCGAGCACTGCCTTGGTAACCGCCGGGTCGAGCAGGTTCTGACCGGCCCCGATGGCGCGGACCGCCTGCACCAGATCGCCGCTGCGGATCTGCTTCAAGAGATAGCCGGCGGCGCCCGCCATGATTGAAGCGAAGAGAGCCTCGTCATCGGCGAATGAGGTCAACATCAGTACCTGCGTCTGAGGGCTGCGGGCTCGGATCTCCCGGGTGGCCTCTATCCCGCTCCCGCCTGCGAGCCGGACGTCCATCACGACGACGTCTGGACGGGTCCGCTTCGCCTCGCGGATAGCCGCAGGCGTGTCGCCGGCCTCAGCCACCACCTCGAACCCGTCGACGCCGCTGAGCACCGCACGGAGGCCGTGACGGACCAGCTCGTGGTCGTCAACGAGCATGATCCGCAGCTTGGGCTCTTCCGGACTCCTCAGGTTAGTCAAGGGGAAGGGTCATCCGCAGGCGGGTCCCCTGGTGGGGGACGGAGCGGATTGTCATCCGCCCTCCCAGCCGTGCCACCCGCTCCTCCATGTTGCGCAGCCCCTGGCCACGGTCGTGAGCAGCCAGGGGCTCGAAGCCGTCACCGTCGTCCTCGATGGTCAAGACAGCTCTGCCTCGAAAGGTACTCAGGCGGATCCGACAAGAGCTGGCGCGGGCGTGGCGGCCGACGTTAGACAGGGCCTCCCGGGTCAGTTGGACCAGGTCGAGGGCGCGGTTGGCCAACCGCGCCGCGACTTGGCCGTCGATTTGAACTGAGGTCGGGACGCGGCATCGCGCCTCGAACTCCGCCGTCAGGTGGCGAAGCGCCCCGTCCAGCCGGTGGTCCGCCAGGATCCCGGGGCGCAGGGCGAAGATATAGTTGCGCAGGTCGCCTATGACCTGGTCAAGATCGCCGACCGCTCCCTCAATGCGGTGTTCGATCTCCGCGGGATCGGCGCCGCTGGTGATTGCCTGGAGGCCCATGCCCACTGCGAACAGTGACTGGATGATCCCATCGTGGAGTTCTTTGGCGATCCGCTCTCGCTCGTCGAGCAGGACGACGCGCTGGAGTTCTCGCTGAGTTCTGGTGTACTCAATCGCCATGGCGGCTTGGGTGGCGAATCCATCCATCATCCGGACTGCCTCCGCTTGGGGTAGAGGCTGACCCGGTGAGCCGATCACCGCCAGGACGCCGAAGCTCTGGTCGCGCCCGCCCAGCCGCACAAATACCATCGGGCCCGTGTGGGCCAGAGGTCCCCGGGGTACCGCGCCGCGCCGGAGTCGAGGCGCGGCGGCCACGACAACCGGGTGCCCCGTCAGCATGGCCTCCTCCCCGGGTCCGCCTGGTGGTTTTAGGGGCCGTCCGCAAAGCCGGCCGGTGCCGCGTCCAGCGGCGGCCTCGATGCGGAGCTGACTTCCGCCGCTCTCGCCGGTGGGGACGGCGATGAGAGCACGCTCACCGCCCAAGAGCTCTCGGGCCCGGCTAGCCACCAGCGACAGGACCTGCTGAAGGGGGGTTCCGTCAATGGTCGCGCTGGTGATCGCGTGGGTGGCTGCCAGCCATCGCTCCCGCGCGAGCGCCGCCTCATAAAGGGTGGCGTTGGCGATGGCCACGCCAGCCTGGCTGGCCAGCACCCTGAGGGCGTACTCGTCCTCGGGACTGAACTCTGAGGCACCGCGCTTGTCGGTGAGGTATATGTTGCCAAACACTTGGCCGCGCGCCACGACCGGTGCGCCCAGGAAGGAGGTCATCGGCGGGTGGTGGGGGGGAAACCCGACCGACCGCGGGTCGTGGGAGATGTGGGCCAGGCGAAGTGGGCCGGCGTCCTTGAGCAGGATCCCCAGAATGCCGCGGCCCAACGGCAGCGCTCCGATCCGTCGCCGCCCGGCCTCCGAGAGGCCGTGGGTGATGAAGTCGGACAGCGTGCCGTCTGGTCCCAGCACTCCGAGCGCGCCGTAGCGGGCTGAGGTCAGTTCGCAGGCAGCCACGATGATCCGGTGGAGGACGACCGGCACCGAGAGTTCGGACGACAGCACCAGGCCCGCCTCTAGGAGCGTGTCGCGAGGATCGGGAGTGGTGGAATTCGCCTGCACTGGCCAGCAATCTACCATCCCGATTCCCACTCCAATTGGCTTGTCGTTGGTCGCGGCCCGAAGGTCCTGAAAAACACGGGACCTTCGGCACTATCGCGTCTAGGTGCTGGTGCCTAAGGTCATAGGTGACGAGAGGCGCGAGGACCGGACCAACGAGGAGGAGACGATAGGCATGGCATTGCCGCTCAAGGAACTGCCGATGCTGGAGCTGCCCAGCGGGCTCCGCCCTCCCTACCGAGCAGGGCAGGAGGAGCACTTCGGCCCCACTGACCCCCAAGTCGACATCTCGCGCCTACCACTGGTGCGCCGGGCGTTGAAGAGTCGGCCTTTCCAGTTCATGCTGATTCTGCCCAACCAAATCATCTTCTGGCTGGTGATCTTCACCGGGCTGATCGGAATACTCTCCCCGACGCGAAACTTCGCCACCGTCATCACCTGGTACATCTGGTTTTGCGCGGTGTTCCTGATCATGGTGGGAATTGGCCGCGGCTGGTGCGCCATGTGCCCCTTCGGAGGGTTTGGCGAGTGGGTTCAGCGCCACACCCTTTGGAAGCGTCACGCCATCTCCATCGGGCTCAACCTGCGCTGGCCCCGGGCGCTGACGAAGTGGGGACTACTTCCCTCGGTAGCCATGTTCCTCGGTCTCACCTGGTTCGAGGAGTACTTTAACATCGCTGCACCCGGCGATCCGCGCTTCACCAGCTTTCTGGTCTTCTTCGTCATCGGCTCGGCGCTGCTGACCTTTTTGATCTTTGAGCGGCGCACGTTCTGCCGATACCTCTGCCCGCTGACCGCTCTGATAGGCACCGTGGGGTCGACCGGAATGGTGGCCGGGATGCGCACCAGGGACCGGGAGCGCTGCCTCACCTGCCTCACCAAGGACTGTATGCGTGGCAGCGAGCGCGGCTACCCTTGCCCCTGGTACGAGTGGCCCGGCAGCGCCACTTCCAACCTGATGTGCGGGCTCTGCACCGAGTGCATCAAGAACTGCCCCTACGACAACGTGGGCATCTACCTCCAGAAGCCGCTGACCTCAGTGATCGCCCCGGTACGGCGCCGCATCGACGTCGCCTGGGCGGTGGCCATCCTCTTTGGCCTAGTGCTGTTCCAGCAGGTGAACGCGCTGCCCTTCTACCGACCGCTCGACGCCTGGCTCAACCGCACCACCCACTTCCCGGGCTACCCCAACCCCATCGACTACCTCGCAACCATCGCGCTGGTGACCTTGCTGGTAGCGGCCTACGCTTGGGGTGTCCGCGACGCGCTGGCGAAGAGAAGCGTGGCGCTGGTCAAGTCAGTCGGGCGCGCGCCGGGCCGGGCCGGCTCGTTCGCCAACTGGTTCGCTCCCTTGGCCTACGGCTTCATCCCGCTGATGGCCGCCGACTACCTCTGTCGCCAGCTGCCTCGCCTTTGGGATCACGCTACCCGCATCGTGCCTGCCATCTCCGACCCGTTCGGGTTTGGCTGGAACCTTTTTGGGACCGCCCACTCCTCCCTCTACAATTTCCACCTCTTGTCCCCGGAGGGGGTGGTCATCAGCCAGGTAGCGGTCAGCGCCGTGGGGACCCTGGCGGCGGTGTACGCGACCTGGCGCATCAGCGGGCGTGATCTGCGGCCGCTGACCACCCATCTGGGTCGGCTGCGCGCGGTGAGCACCGTCACGGTGTGCCTGTGCGGGATCAGCATCGCGATGCTGTACGTAAGCATGGGTGGAGCGCAGTGATGGCGCTCCGACCGCAGCAGAGTCGGGCCGGGAGGCTAGTGTAATGACGACCCAGCTTCTGACCCACGAGGAGAAATCTCCCGGGACGCAGCCGGAGGAGCACGCCTTCGTCCATGTCGACAGCGAGCGCTGCGTGGGCTGCCAGGAATGTGTGATCAGGTGCCCCACCGAGGCGCTGCGCCTGGACGCCGAGAACTGGATCGCGCAGGCCGACGATCGGCTCTGTGTGGGCTGCCGCCAGTGCCAGCGGGTGTGCCCGTTCTCGGCGATAACGGTAACCGGGCCAGTTGTGGTCGGTCCGCGGCAGGCGCCTGCCACCGTCCATCCCCGGGCCCTGCTGGGGAACATCCGCGAGGTCCGGCGTGGCTTCTCCAGCTGGCGCGAGGCCGTGGCGGAGGCGGAGCGCTGCCTCAATTGTCCCGACCCGACCTGCCTTGAGGGTTGTCCCGCCCACAACGACATTCCCGGTTTCGTCGCGGCAGTGCGGCTACGGGACCTGGACGAGGCTCACGCTATCCTGCGAAAGACCAGCGTCCTGCCTGACATCTGCAGCCGGGTCTGCGACCAGAGCGTGCAATGCGAGGGAGCGTGCTCTTGGGCGCTGGCGGGTGGCCAGCCAGTGGGGATCGGCCAGTTGGAGCGCTTTATCACCGAGCGAGCGGCGGTACCAGCCGTCGAGCGGACCTCGGCTGAAGGCGTCGGACTTTCGGTGGCGGTGGTCGGGTCGGGGCCAGCCGGCTGTGCCGCCGCCTGGTGGCTGTTGGCGGCAGGAGCAAACGTCAGCATGCTGGAAAAGGGATCGTCGCCAGGCGGAGTGCTGCGCTGGGGGATTCCTGACTTCACCCTGCCGACCGAGATTGCTGAGCGCCCGATCGAGGCGCTGGTCGCGGCCGGGATGGATCTTCAGACCGGAACCACGTTGGGCGAAGACGTGTCACTGGAGACGCTGCTCGCCCGCCACGACGCCGTGATCCTCGCCCACGGGGCGTCCCGACCCATCGTGCCCCCGATCCCCGGGGTCGAGCTGCTCGGAACTGAGGACGCCACCGTTTTTCTGGACCGCGCCAAGCGGGCCCTGCTGGCCGGTGAACTTCTGCCGGAGATCGGGCCTGGAGCCCGGGTGCTGGTGATCGGCGGGGGCAATACCGCTATGGACGTGGCCCGCACCGTGTGCCGGCTGGGGGCCGAAGCAATCGCGATCGAGTGGATGGATGAGCGCTTCACGCGGGTACGCCCGGATGAACTGGCGGAGGCCCGCCGGGAAGGGGTAGAGGTGCGCTTCTCGCACACCGTCCAGCGCCTAGAGGGCGATTCGATCGGGGTGTCGGCGGCCTGGCTGCAGCGGACCCGGCAGCGTCGAGTCGGCGACCGGCCGAAGGTGCTACCCGGGACACCGGAGAAACTGGCGATCAACCGGGTGGTCTTCGCTCTCGGATACCGCGTCTCCGCAGACGTGGCGGCGGGGATGGTCGAGCTGCCGCTACCGCCGGTCGACCTGCGGCAGGCCATCCCCGGCCGCCGGTGGCTGGCCAGCGGGATCCTTTCGGGAGAGAGCACGGTCGGGGCCGAGGCCCTTGCCAGAGAGGTCACCCTAGCGGTGGCCGGGACGCCTACCAAGAGCGGCTGGTCGGCGCGGTTGCTGCGTCGCCGGCGCACTCGGCCGACGATGTTCCGGACCGGCTGGTGGACCTGGCTCTGGCGTCGTCAGGCGGCGATCGGCCTCGACGCGGCCCAGTCTCCGCTGGCGGATCGGCTCTGGGTCGCGGGGGACGCGCTGGTGGGTCCTTCGACCGTGGTAGGAGCGATGGCCCAGGGCCGGGAGGCGGCCCAAGCGGTGCTCCGGACCTACCGGCGTCGGTTGGAAGTCAGCTCGTGAACTGCAGGAGTTGCAGCCGGCTCCGGCCGACTCGATGAGGCGCGGGGGCAGTGAGTGTGGTCAGGTCGACCGGAGCCGAGATCGTCGGCCGGGTTCTTAGACCACCACTGCGGGACCGGCGCTTTTGGGTCGTCCAATCCCTAATCCTGGTGCTCGCTGTCGGGCACCTGCTCCTCGACATCCACGGTGGCGGGCTGCCCTTGGGGATCCCCGACTTCGCGACCGTCGGGCTCTTCCTCATTCCGGTTATCTACGCCGCGCTCAACTTTGGGATCGGTGGATCAATTGCGAGCGCCACCTGGGGGACCATGCTGATGATGCCCGACCTGCTGGTCGTCGACTCCAGCAGCGACATGTGGGCTGACGGAACGTTGCTGGTGCTCATCTGTGTGGTGGCGGTGGCGGTCGGGCAGCGGGTGGAGCGCGAGTCCATCGCTCGGCGCCGTGCCGAGGCCGCGATCCTGGCCCACAGCGCAGCGGAGGCCCGCTACCGCGCCCTGTTCGAGGCCAGCTCGGCGCCGACGGTAGTCGTGGACGGCTCCGGCACCTTGCGTGAGGCAAACCCCGCTGCCAAGGCACTGTTTGGCGCCCGCATCGGCCGGCGCCAGCTCGCGGACCTTGTCGGTGACGCGGCAGCCCGGCGGCTGCTGGCGCAGGCTCCGCCGAAGATGGTCGCGGTCAAAACGCTCGACGGCTCGAGCCGAGCGCTGCGTCCACTGTCGGCTCTGGTGACAGACCGCGGCGGCGACGCTGTGTTGCAGATCATCTTCCACGATCTCACTGATGAGCGGGAGCGGCAGCGGCGCACCGAGGCCTACGCCACCCAGGTGGTCCACGTTCAGGAGGACGAGCGGCGGAGGATCGGCCAAGACATCCACGACGAGCCGCTGCAGACCCTGATCTACCTGCTGCGGCGGCTGGAATCGATCTCCGAGGCTGCTGACATCTCCTCAGCTACGAGGATCGATCTAGACGGGACCCGACAGGTGCTGGTCGGTGTGATCGTCCAGCTGCGGCAGCTGGCCGATGGCCTCCTGCCCCCCGTGCTCGACGACCTGGGGCTGGTTGTCGCGCTGCGTCAGCTGGTCGCTGGTTTCGCGGGCCGCGCCTGCGTGGAAGTCGCCCTGCAGGTGCACGGCGTGGCGCGAGAGTTAAGGGCCGACCGGTCGACTGACCTGTATCGGATCGTCCAAGAGGCGCTGCGTAACGTCGAGCGCCACGCCGGTGCCCGTCACGTGGGTGTCGACGTGACCTTTTCCAGGCGCGCAGTACGGGTGAAGGTTCAGGACGACGGGCGCGGTTTCCCGTCAGCGATGGCGCTGCCTGGACTCGGCCTAAGCGGTATGCGGGAGCGGGCCACCCTCTCCAATGGCCGACTGCAGGTCGAGTCGTCACCGGGTCGCGGAACCGCGGTTCGCCTGACGATGCCGGTCGCGGAGCGGAGCCGACCGATCGGCGATCCCGTCCCCGCCACCGCGGTCGGCCGTCCTACGCCAATGGGGCTGGACCCGGTAGAGATCACGCCCACGGCCGATGCCGATGTGGTGCCGGGGTCCGTTGGCGCCCACGATGTCACCGGTCCAGGATAGGCGGATCGAAATGTTCCTGCGGTATTATTGTGAACTGCCAGATGCCTACGAGAAGGTAGAGTCACGGCTCCTCGATGACCCGGAGAAGTGGCTGCCCGGCCTGGCTACCAGCGCCAACCACCGAGGTGAGCTCCTGCTCACGGAAGTAGGCGTCGAACTGGGACAATACCGCGTCGGCAGGCGGGCACGGATGCGATTCCGCCCGCCGCTACGCTCCCCTGGGCGCACCGTGCTACCCATGACCTGGTTGGCAACGGGGCCCCAGGCGCCGTTCCCAGCGTTCGAGGGCGAGTTGGAGGTAGCGGCCCTGGGTAGCCAGTGCACCCAACTGGTGATCAGCGTCAACTACCGCCCACCGCGTGAGGTAGTGGGCCACACCGTTGATCGCTTCGCCATGCACCGGGTCGCTGAGGCGACCATCAAGGATTTCCTGGACCACACCGGAGACGTCCTGCGGGTCGCCGTCCCCGCCGGACCGCATGCCGAGGTCCCATAGGGTCTTGTAGGGCGCGGTAGCGAGGTCGAAGGGGTGGCCATTGCGCCCGACACCTCAGACCAAGCGAAGCGACTTGCTCAGGCAATGCCCGACCGCATTCATCCTGGACTTGTCCGCTTCGCTCTTGCGTCGGTAGTGAGCGAAGATCACGGGATCGTGTTGGCTGCCCACCACGGCGATGCGTTGGAACGGAGTACGTAGGTGGGCCTTGCCGATCTCGGCCCTGTGCCAACTGGATTCCGGGGCGGTGCCCTTCTGTCCTTTGCTGGCCGCACAGGGGCGAACCTGGCATAGGCAGCTGGTCCGCGTCATCGAATCCTCAGATGTCGCCGATCTCGGGCATCAGGTTGACCTCGGTTGCGGGCCCACCCCAGCGATGGACTCCAGCCGGTAGCCGATATCATGGTCCCGCAGGGGCGGGTCAAGGAGTCGGTGCAGGAAGAACCCACTTCTGCTGCTGCGGACGGGCTCTTGGGTCTTCGCCGAAGACCGGGGTCAGCCGGCTCCATGCAAGATGCGCGGCACACTCATCGCCCCACCGGCATGGATCCGCCCGGAACGTGCAGCGCCGAGGGGCGAGGTCGCCCTCGCCCGCCCCCACCACCTCTAGCAGGGGGTCTCAGCTGGATCTCGAGGGACCTGGTAGCCGGGGCTGGGCCCAGCCCTGGCGGCAACCAGGTCGGCACGCACCAGCCGACCGATTAGGGAGCATAGCTGGGCGGCAACCCCATCTCAGCGGCGATCTCGAGCACCCTGCGGCTGATCACTTCCGGGTCCCAGCCGCCGAAAAGGCCGATGGCGGCGCGGAAGGGGTGGTCGCCGCGCCGGGCCATGGTCAGGCCCAACCGGAGCTCGTTCTGTTAGGAGCGTACCTAATTGTTGCCCCCGCACCAGAGGGTTAGTAAACTAGTAAACGTTCTACTGTTCAATCAAGGATATGTCCGTGCATGAGTTGGGAGCGCGCGACACGGCGCGGGACTTGGCCCCACCTATGTCCTCAGCAGTTCTTCGATTCCACCGGCACTTTGGTCACCCTCAAGGTGACCAATCTCTACCACAACACCCCACTTCGCAGTCCCTCGCCCGTCACGCCCTCGTGATCAGGACAGTCGGCAACGTGGCCAGGGGGCAGGCACGGGGCGCATCGACTACCAAGCTAGCCGGCGAGGAGGTGAGCACCGCCCGCAAGCTGGCCTCTCTCGGCGTCTCCCCCACCCTCATCACCCCCGGGCAGACGGCGGGAACGTTCAGGTGGCACTGCGTCTATCCTGCAGATGCGAACCCCCGGGCTTAGGTGGAGTGATGGCCCCGCCCGGGTACAGGTTGGGCGCCTTGACGGTGCACTCTTGATGCCCACCCCCGGATCGGTGGCTTACCTCCGAGGGACTCCCCTGGGGACGTCGGAGTGCCACGGCGCGGGCGAGACCCTCGGGGGCCAACTGATGGCCCAAGCCCTGGTCGAGGAGGGCGTCTCGACGGTCTTCACGTTGCCTGGCGGACACATCCTGGGCCTAATTGAAGGGTGCGCCGAGGCCGGGATTCGGGTCCTCGACTTCCGGCACGAGGGGGCGGCCGCACTAGCCGCTGAAGGTTGGGCGTTGGCCACGGGCCAGCCCGGATTCGCCGCGGTCACGGCCGGGCCTGGCTTCACCAACGCGCTCACCGCCCTGGTCGACGCCCAAGTCGGCGCGGTGCCGCTGGTGCTCTTCGCCGGGCGAACCGCCAGCTGGAACCAGGGGCGAGGAGCGGTGGCGGATTTCGAGCAAGGCGCGATGGCCGGAGCGATCGCCAAAGCCACAGTTTCATGCGGCCAGCCAGAGCAAATTCGCCAGCGGGTGGCGGAAGCCTTCGGGGCCGCTCGCCAGGGCCGGCCAGGCAGTGTGTACCTCGAGATCTCCGCCGACGTGGTCAACGCCAGATGGCCCCTTGGCAACGAGGCTCCGATGAACCTCCCCACCAGCCGTGGGCCGCAGGTTGTCAACCGGTTGGACCTGGGGGCACTGGTCTCCGCCCTTCGGCTCAGCACGCGGCCCTTGATCCTGGCCGGAAGTGGGGCCTTCTTTTCGGGAGCGGGCCAGGGGATCGAGCGCCTCGCCGAGGAGGCGCAGCTGCCCATCGTGACCACCAGTGCGGCCCGTGGGCTGGTCCCCGACTCCCACCCCTGGTGCCTCGGCTCGCTGGTCCACGCCGGAGCCGCCCTGATGAGCTCCGATCTGGTGATCGTGCTCGGCAGCGGGTTCAACGCCAACCTGCTCTATGGCGCTCCTCCCCTCTTCGGGGTGGACCAGTTCGTGGTCCAGGTGGACATCGCGGAGGAATCCTTGGGAGGCAATCGCATGCCCCAGCTGGCGCTCCGGGGTGACGTCGCCGAGATCGTCGACGGCCTCCGCGCCGCCTGGGCCGCGGCCGGTGCGCCGACCGACCGGCACCACTGGCTGGCGGAGGCACGCAACCTCTGCCGCCTATCACGGGAAAGCTGGGACAGCCAGGTCAATAATTCGGAAGCTGGCGCAGTGCACCCGGGCCTCCTCGCTCGGGAATTGGCGGCAGCGGTCGCCCGGAACGGGAGGGAGGTCACCCTGGTGGCCGATGGCGGTGATGCCTTGACCTGGGCTCTGGCCTACTTCCAGGCGGATGGACCAGGTCGGCTGCTGACCACCACCACCGCGCTCGGGACCATCGGTGTGGGCCTCCCGTTCGCCATCGCCGCCCAGGCAGCCCGTCCCCAGGATCTCGTCGTACTGCTCACTGGGGACGGCGCCTTCGGCTTGGCGGCGATGGAGCTGGACACGGCGGTGCGCCACCAGCTACCGATCGTGGTGGTGGTGTCCAATAACGCCGCCTGGGGGGACGTGGCGCACCACCAAGACGCGCTTTTTGGATCCGGCCACCGGCTCGCCAGCCGACTCGCGCCGGTCCGGTTCGACCGCTTGGCCGAGTCGATGGGCGCCCATGGTGAGCAGGTGACCGAGGTGGCCCAGCTCCGACCGGCGCTGGAGCGGGCCTTAGGCTGCGGGGGTCCGGCGGTGGTCAACGTGGAAACCAACCCCGAGGTGCAGTCCGATCTTTCGCGACTGATGGGCCAGCTCGGAGTCATGTGAAGGGGCGATCGCCTTGGTTGGGCGGGGAAGTCATCGGCCGCTCCTATAGTGCCGCGGGTAATCGTCCGGAAGCGGCGCTGCGGACGGGCACCGGATGAGTCTGGCAACCGACCTCGGGCCAGCTCGACCTGGCGCTCTCGACTTTGAGTCCCGCCCGCTACTGGTCTTCTGGGAAACCACCCGGGCCTGCTTGCTTGCTTGCCAGCACTGTCGGGCCTCGGCCCTCGCCGAGTCTCTCCCCGGCCAGCTCAGTCCGGCCGAGGGGAAGGCGCTGATCCGGCAGGTTGCCGAGTTTGGCCGGCCCACCCCGATCCTGGTCCTCACCGGGGGCGATGTGCTGATGCGGCCGGACGCTTACGAGCTGGTCCGGTATGCCGTCTCCCTCGGTATTCCCACCTGCCTGTCACCGTCGGTGACCCCGATGCTGACTTTGGCCGCCGTCGAGCGCATCAAGCGGTTGGGGGTCAGGGCTGTGTCGATCTCGCTTGACGGAGCCGACCCCCGTACGCATGAGCGAGTCCGAGGCATCGATGGTCACTTCGAGGGCACCCTGCAGACCATCAGAGCTTTGGCCGCGGCCGAACTGCGCGTCCAGGTCAACACCACGGTGATGCGGGGCAATGTCGAGGAGCTCGCGGAGGTGGCGGCGCTGGTGGGCCGGTTAGGCGCGAAGATTTGGGAGGTCTTCTTCCTGATCGGGGTGGGCCGCGGAGCCCAGCTTCGGGAACTCGACGCCGCGACCAATGAAGAGGTGTGTCACTTCCTCTTCGATGCTTCGAGATATGGCTTTGTCGTGCGCACCGTTGAGGCGCCGTTCTTCCGGCGGGTATCCCAGTGGCGGCGGGCACGCGAGGCGCTGTTGGGCCGACCGGAGTCAGTGGAAGAAGTTCGGGAAGGGTTCGGCCTCGGCGAGCTCTACGGGCGGCTGCGACGCCGCCTCGAGGAGCTGCTCGGTCCGGGGCGCTCGCGGGCAGCCGCGCACACCGTCTCGACCAGAGATGGCCAAGGGGTGCTCTTCATCGCCCATGACGGGCAGGCGCACCCGTCTGGATTTCTGCCGGTTCGGCTGGGAGATCTTCGGACGCGCAGCCTGATCGAGACCTATCGCACCCATCCCCTGCTCCGGGCGATCCGCTCGGCGCAATTCCACGGGCGCTGCGGCGTCTGCGACTTCCGTGACCTCTGTGGTGGCTCCCGCGCCCGCGCATTTGCCAACTCCGGCGACCCCCTGGCCGAAGATCCCGGCTGCGCCTTCGATCCCCGCACCCTGCGGACTAGTGTCCGACGGGTCCATCGCTCCACCCCAGGATTCGAGGTCGAGGTCGCCGACCTCGACTGACCGTTGGTGAGTCGACCGGGGGTTGTCGTCGGACAGAAATCGATCAGCCAGACCGCTGAGTCTCCGGGCCAGCTCCGGTCGAGACCCCCTAGCTGCAGCCACCCGTCGCTGGCGAGACGGGTAGTTTCCTGCCAGCCCGGGTAACCGCCGTCGGCTGGAGCGGCGAGAGCGAGCCGGACGGGCGGCGGCGGTCCTTACCTGACCGGTTCATCAACCGCCCGCGCCGGCGGGCAAGCGGCTCGGATCCCCTTAGCGACCGCCGTCGCCAAACGCGCGGTGGGGTCGACCGCGCGGCCCCAAGATCGACGTGCGAAACTCTCCGGAGGGAGGCGACCAATGACATCTGAAGCGGGCCGGGGATTTGCCGGAGCCAGGCTGGAGGACGCCGATTTCTCCGGGGCTCGGTTGCACAGCCCCAACTTCGAGGGCACCCGAATCACGGACGCTTGGCTCTTCAACGCCGACATTTCGGGCGACATCGAAGGGCTTCGCGTGAACGGCGTCGAAGTCGCTCCGCTGGTGGAGGCGGAGCTGGATCGCCGCTTTCCCGAGCGAGCGCAACTGCGCGCTGTTGACCCGCCCGGCTTGGCCGCGGGCTGGGCGATGATCGAGGAGGTGTGGCGGACGACCGTCGCCCGCGCTCGAGCGCTACCACCGCCGCTGCTGTTCGAGCGAGTCGACGACGAGTGGAGTTTTCTTGAGACGCTGCGCCATCTCGTCTTCGCCACCGACTGCTGGCTCCTGCGCATGGTCCGGCAGATCTCCCGTCCCTACCATCCCTGGGGAGTCGCCGGGTCGTGGTTGACGGATCCTGCCAGCCTCGGAATCGATCCCGAGGCGAAGCCAGCGCTCGACGATGTGCTCGAGGTGCGTCGTGCGCGCATGGAGATGGTGCGGGAGACGTTCGCTGCCCTCACGACCGCGGAGCTGGCGCGCGTCTGTGTCCCTCCGGACGCTCCGGGCCACCCCCAGGAGCCACGCTCGGTGCTCCACTGCCTACACGTGATCCTCGACGAGGAGTGGCAGCACAGTCGATACGCCAACCGAGACCTCACCATCCTCCAAGCCCGGCCTGGATGACGCTGGCCAACTACTTGAGTCCTTAATCACCCGGAGTGTGCGCGTTTACGCCCAGGCGGCCGAGGCCCGGGTGAGCAATCTCCGCACTCACGCTGGAGAGCATGAGGTCGACCTGATCGTTGAACGCGGCGACCGCCGGATCCTCGCCATTGAGGTCAAGCTCGCCGCCACCGTTGGTGACCGTGATGTGCGGCACTTGCGGTAGCTCGAGGCACGGATCGGCACCGACCTCCTCGACGCCGTCGTCATCACGACGGGCACCGATGCGTACCGTAGACCTCATGGGGCGGCGGTGATCCCCGCGGCGCTCCTCGGTCCGTGAGCCGATGTTCGGTAGAGGATTGATCCGGATGGCGGGCTGCTGGACCCCGACGGTCAGGGGCGATTCTTGCAAACCCTGCCAGACCCGTGGCAGCGGCTTCGCAGGGGTGGTTGCATGGTTTCAATTCGGCCCTCCTGCAACTTCCGATGGGACCCCTCCAGGGCCAACTCATCGAGGGCATGAACCCCCTGCAACCGGCCTTCGGTACCCGCCTCCAGCTGATCTCGGGCCGAGATAAGTCGCAGGAGTGAGGAGACCGGCATCTGGGCGATATGCGACTCCCGGTTTCGGCATCGGTGGCGTGGGCCACTTTCCGCCGCCGATCGGGTCGCCGAAACTGCCAGATCATGCCCCGTGCGATGGTGGCAATCGCCCACAGCCCAAACTGATTTCGGGCTCGGCGTGCCGGACGGAGGCGTCCTGAGCAAATGGCTCAGCCTTGGGGCGCTGCCCCCGCGAGGGTCGGTGCTCCCAGGTGACACCATCGGCACGCTCCGGGCTCCGAGCGCAGTCCGAGTGACATGAACCTGTGGATCAGCCGCCGTAATAGTGGGGCAACCTGATGCAATCAGGCGGTCGACGGCCCCTGAGCCCCGCCGAGGGCCCCGAACGACTGGAGGTTCCGTCGCTTCCCAGGGTGAGTTTGGGAGGGCAGTTGCGGCTGGTCGCACTCGTAGCGCGTGCGGGTGGCCTTCGTGGCTAGGGCGCCAATCGCCAGTACGATGCGGCAGATCAGGGTGCCAGGGACCAAGCGCCAACACCGAGTCGCGGAAGCCCTTGGGATAGTCGACGGCGACCGGGAGCGGCTGCTCTCTAATCGTGAATAGGTACCGTCCCCTGGCCGGAAGAATTGACGCCGAGCCGCAGCCGGGGCCACCATTGACGACCGATGCGGGATGTACTCCCGAGTTGCGGCGACTGTTGAGGGACTGGAATATGCCCATCGTCACTCGCAACGGCGTCAGGCTGCACTACTCCGTCGTGGGTAGCGGCCCCCCGGTCTTCTGGCACACCGGAGGGGGCGGGGACGGAACCATGTGGCAGACCGCGGGCTACCTGGACCAGCTGCCCGGTCGGCGTCACCTGCTTTTCGATCACCGCGGCCACGGCCGCAGCGATCGTCCGGAGGAATTGGCGGCACACCGCCTCGAGGAGTATCAAGCCGACGTACTCGCCGTCCTGGACGCCGCCGGCATTGAAAAGGCGGCGATGGTCGGGTACTCCGATGGTGGCTGCGTGGCCTACGCTCTGGCGGCCGAACACCCAGAGCGGGTCACTGCGGTCGTTGGCTTGGGAGGCGTCGCCCATCGGACTGATACCAACGACTGGCGACGCGAGTTGGCCAAGAAGGTGCGGGAGATCGGATTCCGCAACTGGCTGGAAGCAGTGGCGGCTGGTGAGACGGACCCGGCGCCAGCTTGGTTGTTGGAGAACCTAGCCGCGACTGACACGGAGATGTTTGCCCTCGAATGCGAGGGCTGGGCAGACGCCTCCACTGAATACCAGGCCTTCCGGCGCATCGAAGCACCGACGCTGATCATCTGCGGACAGTTGGAGAATACCGACGGCTCGGCCGAGCAGGCGGTTAGCGAACTGCCAGACGGAAGAGCGGTGGTCCTTCCCGGCTTCGGCCACTTGCAGGCGTTCTGGCGGTCTGACGTCACCGCGCCGTTGATCAGGGAGTTCCTCGAAGATCGTTTGCCCGTGCCCGCGCCAGCCTGACAGGGGGTCCGGTCCGGTCGGGGACCCTCCCGCTGAACGTGGCGTCGAAGACCGTGTCCCATTTGGCGCGTGTCAGCGTCTCGTGCTGCAGGTCGAGAAGTTGGGCCGAGTTCGAGACATAGCCGGGCAATGTGTCAACGGGCAGTCAAAGCGGTTCTTCGCGTTCTTCCGGTCTGTGCAAGGGTCTGGTTGCAGGGTGGGCTCATTCGTGCCAACTTCGAGCACCGGCCGCACCACAAGGCATCAAAACTGGCCATCCAGGCCAATCTTGCAACTCTCCGGCACCAACCCTGGTGGGGTGGTCGCGAGGTCCAATTTAGCCAATCCCCGACGTCAGACAGCCGTCGACGGTGGCCGTCCCGACGTCGCTTGTACCCGCCCAGAGCGTGAAACGGTATAGGGCTGAAGCTGATCTCGGCCTAAACTCCGTCCAATCGTTACCCCGGACGAAGAGAGGCCGACTTGAGAGTTGGGGACTCACCTCGGTCTTGATAGCGGATCCCATCGCGGGACCGTGCCGCAGAGCAAGCTCCCGGCTCGGTGGGCAACGACTGGCACCCCTTCCGTAGTCGTCGGTTCGCATCTTGCCTATCTAACTGTTGGCCGGTCATCATCGTGGCTGACGCGGCGGTCCCGCGCTGGGGCACGTGTTCAGCTTTCTCGGCGCACCGGGCTACGGTCAGGTCGTCCGGAGGCGGGTGGTGGACTGTGGGGCGCTCGGCCACGACGCGTAGCGGAGCCGTCCCCTCGCCGAGGGGCACCGGGTCGCTGCGCAGCGAGTTCACTCATTTACTCACGTAAATCGTCAGGCATCGGAGCATCCCCCACTGTCCGCGCCGCAGCGGCAATAGCTACCACGTGGCCCGGGTCAGTGGTCGCCAGGGATAGTTCGTAGCGCACGCCATGCCGACCACCGACCTCAGCCGGTCCAACGACAACGAACCCGGCCTTCGCCAGCACCCGCTGCGAGGCGACATTCTCCTCCGTGGTCACCGCCCGGAGCGTCCGAAGCCCGTACTCCTCACCGGCAATCCGGCACAGGTCCCGCAATCCGGATGTCGCCACACCCCCACCCGTGGCCCGCTGGGCAACGCGATAGCCAACCTCCGCGGTCCCATCCACCAGACCGTAGAGGTTGAAGCGGCCCACGACCGTTTGGTCTTCATCGACGAGCACATGAAAAACGCAGACCCCAGCCTCCTGCTCGGCCAAGAGAGCGCGGTGGCGCTCCGCAAACTCCTCATAGAACTCGTCGCCACGATCGCTGAGGGACAACGCGAAGTACGCCCGATTCGCTAGCTCAAATTCGAGTAAGGCAGCCTCATGGTCTCGACGAACACGCTGCAGCTTCAACATCCGTCAAGCCGATGCTGGCTACTTGTCCCGGCAATTCGGCGGTGCATTAGAAAAGTGCCGGGACGAATTCCCAGTGCATTGGAAAACGTGCCGGAGCGCAAGAATCTAGGCACGCTCTCGGCCACCGAAGGCCAACCGTTACCCCGGTGGTACGGCTCTCCGCGCCGCGGATGGCCGCCGCGTGGGCATTGAATGGTCCTGTGGCCCCCCGAAAGTCTGGTGGACTTGCCCCGACCCGGCTGTGGGCCTTCGTGCACCACGAACGGGGACGCTAACAATTGTTTGCGTTGGTGGGGTTATTGCAAGGTTCCAATAAGCACCCCCTCCGGCGTCAGTCAACCGGACTAATCCCGTCCTGCCGGCGAAGCTTGTACACGCCGAGAGCGTCAAACTTTGCACGGCCCCGCCTGATCTCAAGGTGAGATCAGCCCTAAGGTGAGTCCGGACCAGAAATGGGCCCTAGCCACTCCCCTACCCATGGGCCGAGGTCCGTCCTTGCATCGTCCCTCTACACCTTAAGGACCTGGAGGGCAGGGTGCGCTCTCGCCATCTGGTCATAATCGTCGTCCTGAGTCACGATCGGCAAGCCGAGGTCGATCGCGGTCGCGGCGATCAACGCGTCGGTCAGTTTGACGGTCCGCTGGATGCCGGCGGAGCGGCAATCGGCCACGAGCCGAGCCCAAGCTGCCATGACGGACTCACTGATTGGGACAGGTTCCGCCATCTTCGCGAGCACCAGGGTGTCTCCCCGGAGAGCCCGAGACGTGGCATCGATAGCGCAGAGTACTCCCAGTTGGAGTTCGCCGATGGTGACCACCGAGACCATCACTCGAGCCGGCAGCTCACCGAGTGGTCGCTCGACCTCGCGGGCGATGAACACCGAGGTGTCGAGGAGTCCAGCCGGCTCGCTCAAAGCTCTTCGAGAGTCTGTCCGGCGAGGCTGGCAAGATCGTCCCGGAGCGCCGGATCAGCCGCCCGTTCGGCAAGCTCTCTGCGGAGACGATCTCCTGGCAGCCAGCGAGTCCGCGGACCGTGGGGGACGATGTCGGCGACAGGCTCGCCATGCACGGTCAAGACCACCCGCTCACCGGCCCGCACAGCGTCAATGACCTGGCTCGTCTGATTACGAAGCTCTCGCACGCCGATCTTCATGTGCGATAGCGTAGCACCTGCCTGGAGCGAGGTGGGACGTCCCCGCACAGGGTCGGTTGCGTAGTCCGCCATCGAGAATCCCGCGGGCCGGACGCGAGCTGTGATCATGCCTGAGATGGTCGGAGGCCAGCCCACGCCCTCTACGCAGCCGACCGGCAAGACCAACTTGACCCCGTGGCCAGACTCATCGGGAAGCATCCACGAGACTTTTGGCACCGGCCCTAACCCCTGGTCTCGGCCGGCGGGTCAAGAGTGCGAGGCTCCCAGGTTCCAGCAGCGAGCTTTACCCGTCAAAGTGGCGGCGGCAATCAAGTTCGCCGCCCTCAGCGGCGCAGATGAGCTCAAAATCGGCCGATTGAGCCAACCTTGCAACTCCCCCTGCAACACCCCTGGTGGAGGCGCCGGGAATCGAACCCGGGTCCGAGAGCGCGTCTCACGAGACCTCTACGTGTGTAGCCCGGGAATTGATCTCACCCGCAGTGCGCCCCCGGACGGGCTCGAAGCGGGCCAGTCTCAGAAAAAGTCCCCGGCGGCGCTGAGACGCCACGACCGAGCTAGCTCGCTGTATTTACGTCGGGTCCGGACGCCACGGGCACTCGTCCGGTCGACGTCGGGCCTAAGCCCGAGCTTTTGGCGCTACTGCTTGATCAGATCAGGCAGCGTAGGCCAGAGCCGGTTGGCTCTGATTGTTGGCAGTTAATGCCTTTTCCCAGTTTTACGAGCCCGGGGCTCGACACGCCATCCCGCAACCCACGTCCCCGTCGAAGCCACACGCCCCCACGAGCAGGTCGCCCCGCTACTATACCCCGCCATCCCAGTTGCGACGCACCCCGCGCTCCATCTGCCGGCGGGCCTCCCGCTCGGCCAGGGCGTAGCGCTTGTCGTACTCGCGCTTGCCCCGTCCTAGCGCCAGCTCCACCTTCACGCGATTGCGGAACAGGTGGAGATCCAACGGCACCAAAGTTAGTCCCGGTTGCTTGACCGCACCTGCCAGGTGATCGATCTGGCGCCGGTGTAGCAGCAATCGACGCGAACGCCCGGGGTCGTGGTTCTGGCGGTTCCCGAACTCGTAGGGCTGGATGTGCGCGCCATAGAGCCAAGCCTCGCCCCGCTCGATTCGGACGTAGGCCTCGGTGATTTGGGCCCCCCCTTGGCGCAGCGAGCGTACCTCCGTCCCCCATAGCTCGATCCCGGCCTCGATCTGTTCCAGGATGTGGTATTCGTGGCGGGCTCGCTTGTTGCGAGCCAGCAGCCTCGGTTCCTTGGGCTCAGCCATGCCGCCACTGCCCGGAGTCCTGCTTTCGACCCCTGAGAAAGGCTGCCGGGGTCATGGGTGGCCTTCCCGGCGGCTGGATCAGCTCGACCCGAAAGGCGTCTTCCCCAGCTCGCACCAGGATCCACTCCGATCCCCGCTCGAGGATTTCACCCGGAGTGGTTCCGCCCGGTACCGCGGTGGACTGGTCCGGAGCCCCCCGGAGCAACTTGACCCGCCCTCCGCCCAGTGGCACGGTGACCCCGGGCCAGGGCGCCAGCGCCCGCAGCGCCCGGTCGATCTCTGCCGCGGCGAGGTCCCACTCCAGCTGCCCATCCTGTCGAGCCAGCCGGTGGGAGTAGGTTGCCCCTGAATTCAGCTGGGGAATGTCTCGGGCCCCGCCCGCCTCCAGCTGGTTGAGCACCTGCAGCGTCATCTGAGCGCCCAGCTGGGCCAGCTGGGCGCTCAAGGAAGGTGTGGTCGCCGACCCAGGAATACGGATCGCCTCCTGGGCCACGATAGGCCCAGCATCCATCTGCTGATCCATCCGAAATACGGTAACCCCCGTCCGGCTGTCCCCCGCCAGGATTGCCGCCGCGACCGGGGAGGCCCCCCGGTGGCGGGGCAGCAGCGAGGGGTGCACTCCGATTCCGCCCTGGGGGAGCGACTCCAGCACTGGCCGCGGCACCATCTGGCCATAGGCTGCCACCACCAGGATCTCCGGGTCGCGCACCCGGGCCAGCTCCTGCCAGAAGTCCTCGCTGAGCCGGGCTGGCTGGTCCACCGGAATTCCCAGCGAGATCGCCTCGGCCTTGACCGGCCTGGGCGCGGCCGATCCCCGGCTGCCCGCCCGCTCGGGCGCCGTCAGCACCTGAACCAGCTCGTGGGGGGAGGCCGCCAGAACCCTCAGTACAGGGATCGAGAACTCGGCCGATCCGGCGAAGACGACGCGCACCAAGGTACCTCCTGAGTCAGCCACTCTGAGCCATCGCGGCCCTGCCGTGGATGGAGACGATGTTCAGTTTCCCAGTCCCGGATCAACGGTGTGCGGCTCGGGAGGCTGGGGATAGGGGTCAGGCAGGGTCCACGTCGATCGCCCAGCCCTTGCCCTCGGGCAGGTGAGGCCGGACCGACTCCAACCGGGTCGCCCGGATGGTCAGCTGCCATCGGTAGAGGGAACGCAGCCTGGGGATGAAGGCGGGGCTAGGCCCCAGCACCTCGACCCCAGTTTCGGCCATCAGCCCGCGGAGCCGGACCGACTCCAACCGGGCGTGCTCTCGAGCATCGCGATCAGAGGGGTCACTGCGGGTGAGAACCAGGAGCCGGGTGAAGGGGGGAAAGCGCAGCTGGCGGCGGGCCTCGAGCTCGGTCGTGGCGAATCCCTCATAGTCATGAGCGCTGGCCAGTTGGACCACCGGATGGTCCGGGCTGTAGGTCTGGAGGATGACCTGCGCCGGTTCGTCGCCGCGGCCCGCGCGGCCGGCCACCTGGGTGAGCAGGGAGAAGGTCTTCTCCGCCGCCCGGAAGTCGGGAAAGTGGAGGGCGATGTCCGCGTTGACTATCCCGACCAGCCTAACCCCGGGCAGGTCCCAGCCCTTGGCCACCATCTGGGTGCCGATCAGGAGGTCGGCCTCGCGCCGCACAAAGGCCTCATAGATCTCGCGGTGGGCGTCGCGGTGCCCCACCGTGTCCCGGTCCATCCGCAGGATCCGCGCGTCGGGCCAGCGCTCCTTCGCCTCCGCCTCGATCCGCTCGGTGCCGGCCCCCAGCGCGCGCAAGAGCCGACTGCCACAGCCCGGGCACGCCTCGGGAAGAGCGATTTGGTATTCGCAGTAATGACAGGTACAGAGCCGTCCTTGGGCATGCAGGGTCAGAGAGACCGAACAGTTGGGGCACCCCAGCGCCTCACCGCAGCTGCGGCACAGCACCACGCTCGAGGTGCCCCTCCGGTTGAGGAAGAGGATCCCCTGACCGCCGTCCCTGAGGGTCTCGCTGACTAGCTCGGCCAGCCGCCTTGAGAAAGGGGATCGGTTGCCCCAGGCGAGCTCTTCCCGGAGGTCGACCACCTCCACCGGCGGCAGCGGCCGCCCGCCAAATCGGTGGGGCATCCGAAGTAGCCGGAGCCCCTTGGCGTCCAACGCCTGGCGATAGGCTTCCAATCGCGGGGTGGCGCTGCCCAGCACCACCGGCACCGAGAGGATTCGACCCAGATGGCGGGCCACCTCGGTCGCGTGGTAGCGCGGCATGGCGTCGTACTGCTTGTAGGAGGAGGAGTCCTCCTCGTCGACGATCACCACTCCCGGAAGGGCCATCGGCGCGAAGACAGCGCTCCGCGACCCCACCACCACCCGGGCTTGGCCGGCCCGCACCCGCCGCCACTCCCGGCCCCGCTCAGCCACCGTGAGCCCCGAGTGCAGCACCGCCACGATTCCCGGGAAGTGGACTGCGAAGCGCCTCTCGGTCTGCGGGGTAAGGGAGATCTCAGGCACCAAAACGATGGCCCCTTTGCCGAGCGCCAGGGCCGCCTTGATGGCGGCGAGGTAGACCTCGGTCTTGCCCGAACCGGTCACCCCGAGGAGGAGGAATTCCTCCGACCTGGACCAGGTGATCGCATTCCGGATCGGAACGAACACCTCCTCCTGCGCCAACGTGAGCTCCAGCGGCGCAAGGCTGGGCACCGGGTCGGTCGGGGATGGAGCTGTCCGTTTAGAGGGCGCCCGCGGCCGCGCCGTGGCCCGTCCCGTCCGCAACGCCGGGGGGATCATGGCCCGCAGGACCTCGGGCAGCGGGCAGAGATAGTGGCCGGCGATCCACTGGGCCAGGCTGATCTGGTGGGGCAGCAGCAGCGGCTCCTCGTCCCGGATCCGCTCCAGCGGGCGGAGATCCTCGATCGGAGAATCGTCCAGCAGCTCGACCACGAAGGCGAATACTCGGCGCCTGCCGAAGGGCACCACCACCCGCTGGCCCAGGCGGACCTGGCCCACGAGCTCGGTCGGGATGAGGTAGTCGTAGAGGCCGGCCGGCGGCCCGGCCCGGAGGTCGGGGGAGACGCGGGCGATTCGGGGCTCGGAATTGTTCAAGCGAGGGGCGGGTCGGTCGACGATTCCTGGTCCATCCGCACCGCCTCGTCGAGAACGGCGCCGGCGATCCCGGACTTGGGCTGCCAGGCCAACTCGACGGTTCGGCCGCCCCGAATCAACAAGGTCGCCGCGGCCATTTCCCCGCCCATGGCTGAGTGCTCCCCGCTGACGGAATTCGCCACGATCATGTCGCAGCCCTTCTGCTCCAGCTTGGCGCGCCCCCGTGCAACCACCTGCTCCGTCTCGGCGGCGAAGCCGACGACCAGGCACCCGGGCCTTCGCCGCGCGGTGAGCTGGGTCAGGATGTCGACGTTGGGAACCAGTCGAAGCTCCAGCTCGGGGTGTTCGCGACGGTGAAGCTTGCTCAAGGCCGGATGCTCCACCCGGAAGTCAGCCACGGCCGCCGCCATCAGGACCAGCCGGACCGAGGGCAGGAGTTCGAGGCAGGCCCGCAGCATTTCATCGGCCGTCTCCACTTGCAGAGCCTCCACCCCGGGCAGCCGCGGAACCGCTTCGGCAGCGGTCACCAGGTGGACGGTGGCCCCCCGCGCCGCCGCCTCCACCGCGAGCTGCTGGCCCATCCGGCCACTGCTACGGTTGCCCAAGTAGCGGACCGGATCGATCGGTTCCCGGGTTCCCCCGGCCGTGACCAGCACCTCCCAGCCGCGCATCGGACCTGCCTCTTGGAACAGGCGCGTGGCCACGGCCAGGATCTCCTCGGGCTCCGCCAGCCGACCCTCCCCCTTCCGACCGGAAGCCAGCCGGCCGCTGACCGGCCCCACCACCAGGGCACCTCTGGCGACCAGGGTGGCCAGGTTCTGCTGGGTGGCGGGATGGCGCCACATCCCCGTCTCCATGGCGGGAGCCAGCACTATCGGCGCCGCCGTGGCCAGCAGGGATGAGCTGACCACGTCGTCGGCCAGCCCGGTCGCCAGCCGGGCCAAAGTGGAGGCGGTCGCGGGCACGACAAGGTGGCACTCGGCCCAGCTGGAGAGGTCGATGTGGGCCATTCCATGACCGGTTTGGTCGTCGTCCGCCTGGGATCCGGCCTTGGCCGGGAAGAGACGCCATACGACCGGGTTCCCGGATAGGGCGCGGAGGGTGGTGGGCGAGATGAACGAGGTGGCCGAGGAGGTCATCGCCACTCGTACCTCAGCTCCCCGTCGGCGGAGGGAGGTGATCAGTTCCGGAACTTTGACCACGGCCACCCCGCCGCAGACGTGGACCGCGATGTGCCGTCCGGCCAGATCCTGCCCGATTGCGTCAGCCATCCCTGGCCATTGTGGCAGGCGCCGGTCGGGGTCTAGCCGGCGGCCGAGCCCGGGGCGGCCAGGATGGCCGCCACCCGGCGAGCAGCCCGGGCAACCTCGTCATTCACCACCACGTGGTGATACCAGCTGGCCTCAGCCAGCTCCCGGTCGGCGTCGCTGGTGCGCAGCGCCAGCTCGTCGGGACTCTCGGTCTCCCGCCGCCGGAGCCGTTGCAGCAATACATCCCGGGAAGGCGGGGCGAGGAACACGAAGGTGGCATCGGCCCCGGCCTCCCGCAGCAGGGAGGCGCCCTGGACATCCAGCTTCAGCAGCACGTCGGACCCCTGGTCGAGCAGCTCCGCGACCCGCGCCCGGGAGGTGCCGTACCGGTTGCCGTGGACCGACGCTGTCTCCAGAAATTCACCCCGCGACTCCATGGCATCGAAGGTGGCCAGGTCGACGAAGGAATAGTCACGGCCGTCGACCTCGCCTGGTCGGGGCGCCCTCGTGGTATAGGCGGGAGGGCGACGCAGGGACGGTCGGAGTGGCATCAGCGCCTGGATCACCGTGTCCTTGCCCACTCCACTCGGTCCGGAGATCACGATGAGCCGTCCGCGACCCAAACTCTGAGTCATGTCGAGCTCGAGCTCAGAGCCTGCCACGGCCACATGGCCCGACTTCCGGGCGAGGCGCCCACCGAGATGCGGAGGGCTTCCAGGTCGGCTGGGAGCAGGCTGGCGAAGGTCATCTCGCGACCGTTGCCCGGGTGGCGAAAGTGGAGCATGGCCGCGTGCAGCGCCGGTCGGCTGGAGTCCTTTTCCGAACTGCTCCCATACAGCCCGTCGCCGACCAGTGGCCGGCCGATGTAGGCCAGATGGACCCGGATCTGGTGGGTGCGCCCGGTGAGCAGGCGCAGCCGCAGGGCGGTGTGCCGCGGCCAGCGCTCCAGCACGGTGAATTCGGTCGCCGCCGCGCGGCCCCCCGGCCCCACCGCCATCCGCCGGGGCCGCTTAGGGTCGCGCCCGATGGCGGCCTCGATCCTTCCCCGGTCCTCTCGGAACTCCCCCTCGGCCAGCGCCCAGTACTCCCGGCCCATGGTTCTGGCTCGAAGCTGGCTGGCCAGCCCCCGGTGAGCCTCCTCGGTCCGGGCCAGCACCATGAGTCCGCTGGTACCCCGGTCGAGCCGGTGGACGATCCCGGCCCGCTCGTCCCCCCCCACGGTGGACCAGGGGCCGCCCCATCCCTGCACCAGCTGGGCCAGGGTTCCCTCACGGTGCCCCGGCCCCGGGTGCACCACCATCCCCGCCGGCTTGTCCACCACCACCAGCAGTTCATCCTCGTAGACCCGCCGCGCTTCCTGATTTGGCACGAGGGGGCGGTCAGGGCGCGGCGCGCTGACCACCGTCGTCACCTCACCGAGGCGAATCAGTCGGGAGGGCCGAAGGACGAGGCGCCCGCCCACCGACACCAGCCCCTCGCGGAGCAGCCGCTGGGTGTGGGCTCGGGTCGTATTCAATCGGCCCGAGAGAAAGAGGTCCAGCCGCAGGCCGACCTCGGCCGGGAGGGCGCCGGGGAGTTCGGTTGCGGCCGGCTCAGGGATGGCGTCAGCCACTGGTTCGGCCGGCGATCACGATCCGGATCACCAGGGCGACCACCCCGATGGTGATGCCGGAGTCGGCCACGTTGAAGACCGGCCAGTGGGGAAGTTGAATGAAGTCCACCACATACCCCTGAGTGAAGCGGTCCACCGCGTTGGCCACGGCCCCGCCCAGGAGCAGGCCAACCCCAGCCTGAGTCCAGGCCGGCTGCCGAGCCAGCAGCCGCCACCTCCAGCCGATGGCCAGCACCACCCCGAGCGCCACCACCAGGAAGAGCCAGTCGGCGTCGGGCAGGATGCTGAAGGCGGCCCCGCGGTTGATGGTGTAGAGGATGTGCACCGGCCAGTGGGACCAGAGCTCCTGGCCGAGATTGAGGGAGTGGCTCACCCAATATTTGGTGACCCGGTCGAGAATAAAAACGGCAATTCCCGCCAGCGCGGTCCAGAAGGGCCAGGACCCAGTTCTAGACAAATCCTTCCAGGGACCTCGGGGATGCCTGGTCGGGTTCAGTCGCGCTTGGCCTCTTTGCAGGGGACGCACCTGGTCGCGTAGGGCAAGGCACGGAGCCGCTCGATGGCGATCTCCTTGCCGCAGCTGCGGCACAGTCCGTATTCCCCCCGGGCCAACCGCCCCAAGGCATCGTCGCACTGAGCGTACATCTGGTGCAGATTCTCGCGAATCGCCAGCAGCCGCTCGTGCTCCTCCATCTCGCCAGCATGCTCGGTCGGGTGCTCGTGAAAGGGCGCCTCCCGTCCGGCGCCGCTGGCGCCGACGTCGGTCAGGTTGGTCAGCTCCTGGTCCAGGCGCGCCTTCTCCGACTCCACCTGGCGGCGAATCTCGGCCAGGTCTTCCTCGCGCGTCGTGGTGGCGATCTCGCTCATAGTGGAAATTCCTCGATTCAAAGTGCCCGGGGCCGCTGACCCGACCGGCAGGGCGGATATCGCCGCGGCCAGGGGGCGGGTGCATTATGGGCCTACATGAGCTAGCGGGGGAATACCCCATTTGGGATCAACTGCGGTCGGGGCCGATCCGACGCACCGCGACTCGGATCGGGTGCGGTGCGACCTTGAGCTCAGACCAGCCGGAGTAACCGAAGGGGAGCTCGGTGGCCGGCGCCACCGCCAGGAGCTCGGACACGAAGCACTGCGCCTGGATCTGGTCCCTCCCCCCTTCGATCGCCGCCGCCAGCTCCCCATCGGTGTGGTAGCTCAGCTCGATCGGCTCTCCGGCCCGGAGCCCGCTCTTGCGCCGCAGATCCTGAAGCTGCCGGGTGAACGACCGCACCAACCCTTCCTGGCGCAGGGCGGGGGTCAGCTCGAAGTCCAGCGACACAGTGGCGGGCCCTGGATCGGAGCCCGGGCGCGAGCGAACTTCGCCGACGTTCAACTCCTCGGCCAGCACCAGGGCCAGCTCCGGGGTCAGCTCCGCCCCTTGCACCTCGGCACTGGACAGCGGCTGCCGGATCGGAACTCCGCGCTGCTCCCGCAGCGAGCGAGCGTCCTCCGCCAGCCGGCGCACCAGCGCCATCTCGTGCAGTAGTTCGTGGTCGAGCTCATCGCTCTCCGGATCCGGGTAGCTCTCCAGGTGGACCGAGAGTCCGGCCCCTTTTTGACCGGCGCTGAGGTTCCGGAAGATGGCGTCGGAGACAAACGGGGTGAAGGGGGCCATCAGCCGCGCCGTCTCGCGGAGCACGTGGTACAGCGTGGCGCAGCTGGAGGCGATCTCCTGGGGGGTGCCCCGGAAGCGTGGCCGGGACCGCCTGAGGTACCAGGTACTGGTGTCATCGACCAAGCTGGCGATCGCTCGGCAGGCGGTGTTGGCATCGAAGCGATCCAGGGCCGGGACGGCCTCGGCCACGGTCTCCTGGAGCCGAGCCAGAATCCAGCGGTCGAGCGGATGGCGCTCGGCCAGCGGCGGAGTCGGCGCGGACGGATCCCAGTCCGCCAGGTTGGCGTAGGTGATCAGGAAGCTCTGGGCGTTCCAGAGCACGTTCAGAAAGCGCAGCGCCGTGTCCGCGACCCGCTGCACCGACACCCGGTACTCCAATCCCACCGACACCGTCGTGTAGAACCACCAGCGCACCGCGTCGGCCCCCGTTTTGGCGATCAACTCGAACGGATCGACCACATTGCCGCGGGTTTTGGACATCTTGCGGCCCCGGTCGTCGACCACCAGGCTCGGCACCACCACGTGGCGGTAGGCCGGCTGATCAAAGAGCATCACTGACTCCGCCAACAGGGTGTAGAACCAGCCCCGGGTCTGGTCGAGCGCCTCGCTGATGAAGTCGGCGGGATGGTTGGCGGCGAATAACTCCTGGTTTTCGAAGGGATAGTGCCATTGGGCGAAGGGCATGGCGCCGCTGTCATACCAGGCATCGATGACCTCCGGGACCCGCCGCATCTCCCCCCCGCACTCGCAGCGCAGGGTGACCTCATCGATGAACGGCTTGTGGACATCGGTGCCCGGTTTGAGTCCCAGCTCAGCCAGGCTGCCGACACAGCGCTCGGCCGCGCAGGTGGCGCAGATCCAAATCGGCAAGGGGGTCCCCCAGTAGCGGGCCCGGGAGAGGTTCCAGTCCTGGATCGACTCCAGCCAGTTGCCCATGCGCCCGTCCCGGATGTGCGCCGGCACCCACTCCACCGAGCGGTTGTGATGCAGCAGCCGCTCCTTGACCGCGGTGGTTCGAATGAACCACGAATCGAGTGCGTAGTAGAGCAGCGGGGTATCGCAGCGCCAGCAGAAGGGATAGCTGTGGCGGATCTGCTCCTCTTGGTAGAGGAGGCCCCGAGCCTGCAGGTTCCGGGTGATCAGGGGATCAGCGTCCTTGACGAACATCCCCTGGAACTCGCCCACGAAGGGCAAGAAGCGTCCGTCCAGCCCGACGGTGTGGCGAACCTCGATCCCGGCCTCCTGACAGAGCTTGAGGTCGTCCTCGCCGTAGGCGCCCGCCGTGTGCACGATTCCGGTCCCCTCGTCCGTCTTGACAAAGTCGGCCGCCAGCACCTGGAATGCCTGCGGCTGCTCGGGGAGGTACCCGAAGAGCGGCTGGTAGCGCAATCCCAGCAGCTCCCGCCCCTTGAGCTCCCGCTCCACCTGATAAGGGCCCTCCAGCACTCCGACCCGGTCCTGGGCCAATATCAGCCGCTCGGTACCCTGGCTGACCTCGACGTAGGTGATCTCCTCCCCCACCGCCAATCCCAGATTGCCCGGCAGGGTCCAGGGGGTGGTGGTCCAGGCGAGGAGACTGGTGTGGGGAGACTCCCGCAGCCGGAAGCGGACGGTGACACCGGGGTCGGGGGTATCGTCCTTGTAGGCGCCTGGCTGGGCCAGCTCGTGGCTGCTCAATGAGGTCTGACAGCGAGGACAGTACGGGGCGACTCGATAGCCGCTGAAGAGCCAACCTCGGTCGTGGATCTGCTTCAGGCTCCACCACACCGACTCGATGTACTCGGTGTCATAGGTGCGGTAGGCGCTCTTCAGATCCAGCCAGAACCCGATTCGGTTGGTCAGCCTCTCCCACTCGTCGATGTACTCCATGACGCTGGACCGGCAGAGGCGATTGAACTCCTCGACCCCCATGCGCTCGATCTCCTGCTTGGAACCGATCTCGAGGCTTCGCTCGATCTCGAGCTCGACCGGCAGCCCGTGGGTGTCCCAGCCTCCGCGGCGCTCCACCAGCCGGCCCCGCATCTGCTGATAGCGCAGAAAGCAGTCCTTGAAGGACCGAGCCAGCACGTGGTGAACTCCCGGCATGCCATTGGCGGTGGGGGGCCCCTCGTAGAAGACGAATCGCTCAGCGCCCCGGCGCTGCTCCAGACCGCGCTCGAAGATATGTTCGGCTTGCCAGAACTCGAGGACGCGCTCCTCAAGCTCGGGGAAGCTGACCGGGGTGGCGACCGGCTCAAATGCCGACATCAGGGCGCGGTGCGATCTCCAATGAGAGCTCTACCTCCCGCTTCGAAGAGAGGTGCAGCCAGCGTAGCATGACCGATGACGATCTCCCGAGCGGCACCAGGAGACCCCCTTGCCGGCCCGACCATCACAGACCGAGCTCGCCCCTTGGGGCCCGGAGATCCATCTCTTCTGGGAGGACTTCCAGGTGGGTCAGGTCGAGCAGCTGGGATCGCACCTGATCAGTACCGAGGAGATCATCGACTTCGGTCGCCGATTCGATCCCCAGCCCTTTCACGTCGACCCGGAGCGGGCCCAACAATCGGCGTTTCACGGCCTGGTCGCCAGCGGCTGGCACTCGGCTTCGATCTGGATGAGGCTCTACTGGGACGGCATGCTCTCTCGGGCGGCCAGTCTTGGTTCGCCTGGGGTGGAGGACCTCAAATGGCTGGCTCCCGTGCGCCCGGGTGACGACCTTCAGGGGTCGCTGGAGGTAATCTCCACCCGCCCGTCTCTGAGCCGACCGGATCGGGGCCTGGTTCTACTCCGGGGCGAACTGACCGACCAGACCGGCGTGGTCAAGTTGCAGGTGAGCGCCTGGGGGCTGTTCGCGCGCCGCCCCTTATCCCCTCCCAGCTGATCTCAGCCGGTCCGGTGTTTCAGCAACTCTTTCGGGCAGCAACTCCGGGGTACGTCGAGCTGCACGAGGAGCTGGCCGACAGCCTGGCTCAGGTGGGCCGGGCGGAGTGGGATGCGGTCAGCGCGCAGTGCAGCCTCTTCCTCTCCTATCCCTTCCTCGCTTCCGTGGAGGAATCCTCGCCTACCCCCTGTTCCTACCTCCTGCTGCGGGACCCGGATGGAGTGCTGGTCGCCGGTCTCCCCATCTACCGATGGAACGGGTCCCGCGACCCAGGGCTCGATCACTACGAGCCCTTCCAGGCCGGAGCTCGGTGGATATTGGGTCCGAGAGCCCGGCCCGAGCCCTGGTTGCCCACCCTGTTGGCCGGCACCAGAGCCGGCTATGCGACCGAATTCGCGGTCCGAGCCCGGGAGGGAAATCAACGGGCCGAGATCATCGCCCAGCTGCTTCGGAGCGCGGCCCGACTGGCCGAGGTCTCCGGCGCCGCTAGCCTGGGGGTGATGTGGCTGACCTCAGCCGCTGCTCGGGAGGCGCTCGGCTGCATCCTTCGGCCGGAGTACCTGGTGCTGGCCGCTCCCAACTGCGCGATCGAGGTGGAGTGGGACTCGTTCGAGGGCTACCTGGCTCAGCTGAGCTGGTCGAGGCGTCGGTCCGTCCGCCGGGAGCGGGATCGGTTCCGGCGCAGTGGGCTGCGGGTGGAGATGGTGGAGCTGAGCTCCTGCATCGACGAGGTGGCACCTCTGGCGGCCCAGCTGCAGCGCAAGTACGGTCACCAGACCAGCTCCCGGGAGATCGCCGGGCAGCTCCAGGCTCAGGCCCGGCACCTCAACTCGGAGAGCCGGGTGATCCTCTGCCGTAGGCAGAGCCAGCTGGTGGGATTCTCCCTCCTCTACCGCTGGCGCGGATCCCTGTATGCCCGGCTGGCGGGCTTCGACTACGCCGCCGCCTCCGGCAGCGACGCCTACTTCAATCTCGCCTTCTATCTCCCCATCCAGCTGGCTCTGGACGAACGGTCAGACCGAATCGAGCTGGGGATGGCGACCTGGCAGGCCAAGACGCTCCGCGGAGCCAGCCTGGATCCGGCCTGGACCCTGGTCTGCCCCCCAGTCCGAGTCCGAGGTGCCTGGACCCGAGCCGTGGATCGCCAGGGCGAGAGCTCCAGCGTCTGGTGGGCTGAGCAGTTCCCAGGCCAGGTGGATTGGCGCGGCGACTGGCGCTGGACCAGATCCGGCCTGGCCGGTCACGCCCCGGCCTCGGTTCGCCCGCGATCGGCGGCAGCAACCCACTGAGGCGGATGGGAAAGGTACAACTGCAGCCAATGCGGTACAGGACCCGGCGGCTGGTGGTGCTCCTCTGCGGGGCCTTCTTGCTCAGCTATCTGTTCTTGGTCGCGGCCCACATCGATCAGCAGACCGTGCCCGACTTCACCGCCTTCTATACCGTGGCCAAGGCGCTGGGAGCGGGTGGGCTGACCGCCTCGCACCACATGTACTCGCTGGCTTTCCAGCTCCGGGCGGGGAGCTTCCTGGACTCCGGTCTAGGTCATGCCTACGTCGAACCGTTCGTGGCCCTGGCGCCGGCGGCGTGGGTGGTGATCCCCTTTACGATCTTCTCCCTCTGGCCAGCGTTCGCGATCTGGGACGGGGTCTGCCTGGTGCTCTGCGTCGGCGGCACTTTTTGGCTCGCTCGGCAGGAGAAGCTCGGATCGGACACCCTGCCGGTGGCCCTGGCGATCCTCGCCTCGTACCCCATCTACACGGCGTTGGGAGCTGGCGAATACGACTTGCTGTGGCCCCTCTGCCTGGCGCTGTTCACGTCCGCATGGACCTGCAGCTCAACCTTCCAAAGGTGGGCGCGCACCGCCGGAGCCGCCCTCATCTTCACCTTCAAGCCCGACCTGGTCCTCCTTCTGGTGGTCCCGGCGGTGGCGGCGTGGCGCCGACGGGTAGTCCAGGTGGCGGCCGCCTGCCTGGTGGTGCTGGCGGTGATCACGGTGGCGGTGGTGAGTATTCCCGGGCTGCTCCTCCTGCCGAAGATCGAGTCCTACACCCTCTTCACCCGCTTTCCGCCGACCCTCGATGAGACCGTGCTGGGCTTCTTGTGGCGGCTCATCGGACACGGCCACCTCAGCGTGGACCTGGCCTTCCTGTCGATCGGCGTGGCCCTGGTGGTGCTCTCCTGGGCCTGGTGGCGTAACCCGCCCCGGACGACAGCCGACTGGAAACTGGCTCTCACCGCCATCGTCTGTCTCTCCGAACTGGTGGCGCCCCACGCCCTCAACCACGACTTCGTCCTGCTGGCGGGGCCAGTGGTCTGGACGGCGAGCGCGCTCAGAGGTGCCGGTCGAGACCTCCGCTGGCTGGCCTTTTGGATCATCCTGTTCAACCTGGCGAGCCTCCTGGACGACACCCCCCGGGTGACCTTCCCCGTGCCGCTGGTTCCGATCGTCCTCTTGGCCGCGGCGGTCGCCGCGTGGCGAGCTCGGGGCAGCCTCACTTCCGCCCCCGCCAGGACGGGTGGAGCACCGGTCCCGGCGGTTCCTACCAAGTGACCGCAGCGGCTCTCGGCACCCGGATGGTTGCCCAGCGGGTCCGGCGGCGGAGGCGATCGGGCGGGTTGGATCAGTGCCTGCCGCAATCCCCTTCGCCAGCACCGAAGTCCTCCTTTCGGCTGCCGCGGCGACCTGGTGTGAGCGCCTTTTCGGAAGACCAGTTGAGGTCATCGGCAACGACCACGAGGTCAGCTGGCGCCTGACCGAGGCGGCTGGAAACTCCGTGGTCGGCGATCCGAGCCGAGGGGGTCGCGCCGGGGCCACGGTGTCGGTCACTGGGCAGGAGAAAACCGTTGCAGAGATGGACGTAACGGGAGTCAACCAGCCGGCCCCAGAGATCGTCGTGGGCCTTGCGCGCAAGGGTCTGCAGCGTGGTCCTGACGGCCAACTGATCACTTCCACTCACCCCGGGCGATACGGGCGGATGAGCGGTGCGATTCAGTTCGGCGCTCATGGTGTCTGCCGCGGTGCGGGAAAGACGGCTGGTCCGGGTGACCGTGGTCCGAGATATGGGCCATCGCATCACCGCGATTTGTGACCGCCGAGGATCGGTTTCGGACCCCAAGTTTTGACCGCCCGCCAATTCCGGAGCAGCTCCGTGCGGACTGCCTTAGATGACGCGGGTCGCGTTCGGGTCGGAGACCGGACCGGAGCGCCGAGCCATCACGTAAAGTCTCCCGCGACCACCAACAACGAGCCCCACCTTGCCGGCGGCGCACCGCAACCACCGGAGCGCGACGGGTACCCGACCGAATCAGACGGCGCCGAGTGCCGCACCTCTCGCCCGCGTGGGAACATTCCCGATCACGGTGGCAAAGCGATCAGGAACTGCCGGTGTCCGGGATGAGTCGTCGATGCCGATAAGACCGCTGTCCGACCAAGTCCGGCAGCTCTTCCTGGACGCGCATTGCGACGGGTACCTGCACGTCATCGACATCGATCGCGGTGACCAGGTCGCCGTGAATGCCGACACCCTCGTCGCGGCCGCTTCGGTCTTTAAAGTGCAGGTGGCTCTCGAGTTTTTCCGCCAGGTCGCCAATGGGCGACTCGCGGCCGATGAGCTGATCACCATCACTCCGGCCCGGCGAACTCCCGGCCCGACCGGAATCTCTCTTTTCCGCAACGACGTTCAGGTCAGCCTCCAGGACCTGAATGTCCTCATGCTCACGATCAGTGACAACGCGGCCACCGATGCCCTCATGGCGCGGGTCGGCCTTGACAACGTGCAGGCACTTGGGATTTCCCTCGGCCTGACCCGTACCTGCCTTCGGGGAGACACGCAGGAGCTCCTCGACTCGCTCGCCAAGAGTGCGGGCTTCGCGGGGTGGAACGCCCTGTCCCGCGCCCGCTCTCCCGACCCGGAGCTGCTGAGGAGAGCGCTCGAACCCGAGCGGACCACCTGCACCACGGCCCGGGAGGCGACCAGTCTGCTCAGCGCAATCTGGAGGCAGACGACGGCTCCCCCGGCGGCATGCGCTGAGGTCCAACGGCTGATGCGACACCAACTTGCCCGAAACCGACTTGCCGGCGCGTTCGATCAATCGGTGCAGGTCTCCGCCAAGTCGGGCAGTCTCTTGGGCTACGTTCGAAATGAGGTTGGCGTGGTGGTGCCGCCGGACGGAAGACGTTATGCGGTGGCGGTATTCACCATGGCCTGGCAGCAGTACGCCGACGAGGCTCAGATCAACTGCACCATTGGAGAGGTGGCGCGGAAAGCCGTGGACCATCTTCAGGAGGCGTCCTAAAAACCGGTTGTCCCACTCAGCCTCTCGAGTTTGTACCCGGGGACGGCTGTGGGCGACTCAAGTCGAAGGCGAAGCAGGACCTCGTCCCGCGGTGACCAACCAGGAGCGCGGCCAGGCAGCGGCTAGCCGCGAATCGGTGGTGACCAGGGGTGCTCCCAGCTGGTGGCTCAGCTCGACGCAGAGCGCATCGCCCAGCCGTAGTTCGGTCCGGACCGCGGCCCCGGCCAGCAGTTCCCGGGCGGGATGAGCCTGAAAAGGGGCGACGAGGAGGAGTCGGATCTTCTCCTGGGAGGCGCCCGCGGAGAGCAGCTTTCCTCTTACCAGCGTCCGCAGCGCGGCTGCGACGGCGACCCCCTGGTGGTCGGAGATGTGAACCCGCTGTCCGACCAGGGCGTCCTGCACCGCCCGCCCCTCCCCGGTTCCAAGAAGGAGATCGAGAAACGCTGCGGTCTCGAGCACCAACTGCTCAGCCACGAGGCTGGTCCGGGTCGAGCGACTCCAGGGCGCCCCGGAGAGCGGCATGGGCACCGCTCCGATCGGTCCCATCGTCGAGCTGTCGGAGCCAGCCGCTCAGGCGATCCGCAGCGAGCTCCGCTCGCAAAGCTGCCTGCAGCACTTGGGAGAGATTGAGTCCGAGCGGCTTGACGGAGCTCGCCAGTTTCTCTGGGAGATACACGTTTATCCTTGGCATATACACACACTATACACACATACTCCTACCGAGCTTGATGGGACGAAAAGCTGCCCGAAACCGCGGTCCGGCGAGGCGCCTAGCCGAGGCAGGGCGAAAGGGGGGAGTCGGGGCGCCGCCCTGATCGGACTCGCCGGCTAGGCCGGGGCGGCTCCCGCGCGGGGGCTCAGCCGGAGTTCGAGCTCAGTTCAGCGAGGCTCGCGGAGAAAGGCCGGGATGTCCACGTCTTCGAAGACGTCGGGATTGTCCAGCCGAGGCTGCCGGGTGCGCTCCGGGAGCGGCTCCTGGAGCTCCTGCGGCCGGGTCGCCTTGTATTTCTCAGCCAGAGAAGGATTGAGCTGGGCTCCGGGGCTGAATCCGGTAGCGATCACGGTGATCTTGACGTCCCCTCCCATGCGGTCGTCGACCACCGCACCAAAGATGATGTTCACATTGGGATCAGCGCTCTGCCGGATCAGGTCGCAGGCCTCATTGACCTCGAAGAGGGTGAGATCAGGGCTGGCGGTGATGTTGAGCAGGATGCCGTGGGCGCCGGCGATCGAGGTCTCGAGGAGTTGGCTCGAAACTGCATCCCGGGCGGCGTCCTGAGCCCGGTTGTCCCCGCTCCCATACCCGATCCCCATCAGCGCCGCTCCCTGGCCCATCATGATCGCCTTGACGTCGGCGAAGTCCAGGTTGATCAGCCCCGGGAAGACGATCAGGTCGCTGATCCCCTGAACCCCCTGGCGCAGCACGTCATCTGCCTTCTTGAAGGCCTCGATCATGGTGGTCCGCTTGTCGGTGACCGCGATCAGTCGGTCGTTGGGAATGGTGATCAGGGTGTCCACCCGGCCGGAGAGCTGGTCGACCCCTCGCTCGGCCGCCTCCATTCGCTTCCGTCCCTCGAAGGTGAAGGGCTTGGTGACCACCCCGATGGTCAGCGCGCCGCTGGAGCGGGCGATCTCCGCGATGATCGGCGCCGCCCCGGTGCCGGTGCCGCCGCCCATCCCGGAGGTCACGAAGACCATGTCCGCGTCGTGGAGGACGCTGGAGAGCTCCTCGCGCGACTCCTCCGCGGCCAACTCCCCCACCTCGGGGTCGCCCCCGCACCCCAGTCCTCGGGTCACCTTGCGGCCGATGTGGATCTTGGAGGGAGCCTCCGAGGTCTCCAGCGCCTGGCGGTCAGTGTTGACCGCGATGAAGTCGACCCCCCGAAGCTTGGCCCGGATCATGCGGTTGACGGCATTGCTGCCGCCCCCGCCGACTCCGATGACCTTGATCCGAGCGTTGCCCTGGATGGTGCGGTCTAGGTCGTCTTGAGGCATCGCGTCTCCTTCAGGGTCAGAACAGCTCGTGGAACCAGCGATTTAGCCGGCCCGCACTGCGGATGGTTCTCAGGTTGCCGCCGTCCTTCCGAGCGCCAGATCGCTGGCCCCAACGGAGTAGTCCGGCCGCCGCCGCGTGCTCGGGCATGCCGAGCTGATCAGCCAGCCCGCTGAGTCCCTCGGGGACGGCGAGCCGGACCGGCATCTCCAGAATCTGGTGGACCGCGGCGGCGAAGCCACGGAGTCGAAAGCCGCCGCCGGTGACCACCAGCTTGGAGAGGCCGTGACTCTCCTCGTCCAACGCCTGCCCCACCAACCGGGCCATCTCCCGAGCCCGAGGCTCGATGATCTCGGCCAGCCAGCGGCGGGGCACCTCCTCCGCCCCCAGGTGGGAGCTGCCCACCAGGGTGACCATCTCCTCGGGGAGTATCTGGGCGGGGTCGCAGTGGCCGTGGCGGCACTTGAGGGTCTCCGCCTCATCCTGGTCACAGCGCAGCCCGGTGGCCAGGTCGGTGGTCACGTTCTGGCCGCCGATCGGGAGCACCAGGACGCGGCGGATCGTGCCCCCGCGGAAGATGGCGATGTTGGTCGTCCCAGCTCCGATGTCGATCACCGCCACCCCCGCCTCCAGCTCCTGGTCGCGCAGGACCCCCTCCGCCGACGCCAGCGGCTGCACCACCACGTCGTCGATACGCAGGCCGGCGGCGTGGACGCAGTTCACCAGCGCCGCCAGGTGCGCGCTGGACGCCAGCACCAACTCGGCATCGACCGATAGACGGGTGCCCTGCGTCCCCCGGGGATCCCGCACCCCCGGGTGGCCGTCAACCTGATATTGGCGAGGAATGAGGTGGACCACCTCCTGGCCCTCGATGCCGGGCAGCGATCGGGCCCCTTCCAGGACGCGGTTGAGATCACCGGAACCGACCACCCCGCCCCGCGAGGTGACCGAGACCACCGCCCCGCTGCCCTGGCTCTGAACGTGCCGACCGCTCAGCGTCAGGAGCGCGGAGTCGATCTCCACGCCACTGGAACGCTCGGCGGAGTCGAGGGCTTGGGAGACAGCCTGGGTGGCGGCATCCGGATCGGTGATCACGCCCTTGCGTACTCCCGCAGAAGGGGCCTCCCCGACTCCGATCACCCGGAGCTTGGAGCCGTCGTCCTCGGCCACCGCGCAGCACACCTTGGCACTGCCCAGATCCAGAGCGACCAGGCGGCGGCTGCTCAATTCGGAGCCGGCGAAAGCGGGCGGGGGGATGGCCCCGCCGGGGTGCCAGCACGCTCGGTCATCACAAGAATCCCCAAGTGTGGTGCTGAGATTTTTTGCAACGTGTGGTTGTGGTCAAAATCGGGATGTGGGGCGCCGTCCGCCCCGGTGCGCGGCTCGGCCGGGGCCATCTCGCAGTGTAGTAGCAAACTCAGAGCAGCACAAGCCCTAAATTGGCTCAAAACCACAGCATGTTGTGCCTGAGAGGTCGCGGACACCCTCAATTTTGCGTCTGACCCCCTCCCCTGATCAGGCCCGGCTCAGTAGCTGAGCGCCACCTGCGCGGGGTCCTCCAAGTAGATCTGCTTGATGCCCGCGGTCTGGAGGTTCACCTGCTCCCCCAGTGCTCGGAGCGCCTCCAGCTTCGGTCCCAGAGCGGAGATCTGCGAACTGGTCACGGCCAAACCCAGGTCGGCGGTCCAGCCCGCGCCGCTGACTATCTCCAGCGCCCCGGAGGCGGCCATCACAAAGCGGCTGACCGAGACCCCGTCGTAGGTGGCGGGGAACACGCGACTGAGAGTCGCCAGGGCCTGGGTCAGCCGACCAGGCAGCACCACCGCCCCGGGGTGGGCCACGCTGAGCGCCCGCTGGTCAAGGAACAGCGGCAGCCGACCGGTGGGAAGCCCCCCCACTCGGCCCAGCGAAGCCCCGCTGGCGGTGAGCCACTGCTGCTCGGAACCCTGCTGGTAGATCATCACCGGCGGCAGGGGCGTCACCGCCAGCACCAGGGTCCCTGGCCAGCGGATTTGCACCGAGGCCTCCTTGATCCAGGGCAGGGCCAGCAGGTTGCGGGAGATGGCGGGCGCATTGAGCAGAATCGTGCTCTCGCCCAACCGCGCTCCCGCGTCCGCCAGCAACTGCTGTCGGGAGACGGCCGACGACCCCTCCACCTCGACTCGCTGCACCTTGAGCCAGGGCAGGGCGAACAGCACGCCCGCCGCCATCGTCGTCACCACCATCGCCAGCGCCCCGGCCTTGGGCACCCAGCCCAACTCCTGGAGGGTGGTCAGGGCCACCGGCTTGCGCGGGCCAGACACCCGATGCCGGCCCAGGAAGCGGTGTCGTGTCGCGAATCGGGCCGCCCGCCGCTCCGCCGCCTGGCGGGCGACCTCCTCGATCTCAGTATCGGGGATACGGCCCCATACGGGCCGCGCATTGACCCGAGCCTGCCGAGGGGAACGCCGCCGCACGGTGGACCGCTGGGAGAGGGAGCGCTCCACGGGCCGCCAGGCCTCGAACTGGTCGGGCACGACCGCGCCAAACGACCACCCCGGGGAGGACTCCTGGTGCGCGGCCGGCCTCATGGCTGCCCCTCAGCTGGAACGTAAGTGAAAATCGGGACTGCCGACGGGGATGATCTCCAGTTCGAGCTCAACCCCGAAGCGCTCCACTACACGTTGACGGATTACGTCCGTCAATGCAAGCACTTCCCTGGCCCGGGCCCCTCCCAAATTGCAGATGAAGTTCGCGTGCTGCGGCGAGACCTGGGCCGCCCCGACCTGCATTCCCTTCAGGCCGCAGCTCTCGATGAGCCGACCCGCGGTCTCCTGGACCGGGTTCTTGAAGGTGCTGCCCAGACTGCGCACCCCGGTCGGCTGGCTCGCCTTACGCTCAGTCATCACCCGCCGGACCTCCTGGCGCGCGGCCAGCGCGTCGCCCTCCCGCAGTCGGAGCCAGACCTGGGTCACCACCGCCCCCTCCAGGGGACCCTCCTGGAGCGAGGTGCGCCGGTAGCGCGGTCGCAGATCGGCGCGGGCGAGCCGTAGCACGTCTCCCCCCGGGAGCACCGCCTCCACGCTCTCCAGGATCTCGCCGATCTCGCCTCCGAAGGCGCCGGCGTTGCCAGCGGCGGCGGCCCCGGCGGTGCCCGGGATCCCGACCCCGAAGGCCAGCCCCAGCAGCCCCAGGTAGGCGGTATCGAAGGCGGCCCGAGGCAGCATGGCACCCGCCTGGAGGCAGACCAATCCCTCTCCCTGGTGGACTACCCGGGAGGCCGGGAACTTGATCACCAGCCCCCGGACGCCGCCATCGAGGATCAGGGAGTTGCTGCCCGCCCCCAGCACGGTGCAGGGAAATTCCAGCTCCCGGCAGAGCTCGAGCAGATCCGGCAACAGGTCGGCGGAGGCAGGCTCCCAGTACCAGTCGGCCGGTCCCCCAACCCCGAACTGGCTGTGCCTGGCGAGCGGCTCGCCGGGCCTCAGGTCGCCGCCGGCGAGAGGGCCAGCGAGCAGCTTTTGGAGTGGGTCGGGCAGGCCGTCGAGGCTCACGGTTGGCTCTCGGTCAGCGTGCGAAGGAGCCGGTTCGCCACGTCGTCGAAGCCGCGCACCGAGCTGCAGATGACGACTGCAGAATCCTCCAGCCGGGTCACCACCTCCCGGATGGCCGCCTCTGCCGTCTCCACCAGCACCAGCTCGGGTCCGGACACCAGGGCCGCCACGTCCGCCGAGCTGACCGTCCCCGCCAGGTGGCGCTCCCGGGCGGGCTCGATCTCCCCGAGCACCAGCACATCGAGTCCGGCGAATGCACCGCGGTACTCCTGGAGCAGGGCCTTGGTCCGGGAGTAGGTGTGGGGGACGTGGACCATGACTAGCTGCACCTGCTCCCCGAACTGTTGGCGGGCGCCGGCGATGGTGGCCCGGATCTTGGTCGGGTGGTGGGCATAGTCGTCGACCACCGTCACCCCACCGGCGGTGCCCAGAACCTCGAACCGCCGCGCCGGTCCCCGATAGCGGCCGGCCGACTCGGCCGCCGCCTGCGGGTCAGCGCCCAGTCGGACCGCGGTCGCCAGCGCTGCCAGACCATTGGCGGCGTTGTGCGCCCCGAAGCCCGGGAGCGCCATCGTGAGCTCTCGTCCGTCGGGCGAGAGGACCCGGAGCTGGAGCCGGCCAGCCACATTGGCCGGCGGTCTGGTGAGACTCCAGTCGCCCCCGGACAAGCCGAAGCTCTGCACCTCGGCGGGGCAGTCGGCGGCTAGCCTGCGGGCCTGGGGGTCAGCCGCGTTGTAGATCAGCTGTCCCTCGGTCCCCAGACCCCCCAGCAGTTCGCGGTAGGGGGCGACGTAGGCATCCAGGTCGGGATAGAGATCGGGATGGTCGAGCTCCAGGTTGAGCAGGGTCACTACCTGAGGCTGCCAGTGGAGAAACTTGGCTCGCTGATCTAGCGCTGAGGTGGTGTACTCGTCACCCTCGAAAACGAAGGGCCCGCCCTCGCGGGGGTCACCCAGCCGGGCTGTGGTGGCGAAGTCCCGGGAGGTGGCGCCCAGCCGGAAGCCCGGGGCGCAGCCGGAGGCCTCGAGCATGAACGCGGCCAGGGTTGAGGTGGTGGTCTTGCCATGCGTTCCGCAGACGACCGCCCTCAGCCGGCCCCGGGTCAGTCCGCGATAAGCTGCGGCCTCGCTCAGCAGGGGCAGCTCCCGGGCCTGGGCCGCGGCCAGCTCCCGGTTTAGGGCCTGGACCTGATTTCCCAGCACGACCAGGTCGGGCACCCCCCAGCGCGCGAGGTTGGCGGGCTCATGTTCCAGGCTGAAGGGGATTCCCGCCGCCGCCAGGGTTTCGGTGGTGGGCGGGTAGGCGTCCTCATCCGATCCGGTTACCCGGTAGCCCAGCTCCAGGCAGCAGAGTGCCAGGCCGGAGACTGCGTAGCCGCAGATGCCGAGGAAATGCAGATGCGCGGGCGGCTCCGGCCAGCCCGAAGGCGCGGTCTCAGCCAAAGTCACCCTCTCGACCCCACCAGCTGACGGAGCTGCGCCGCGACCTCGGCGGCGGCCCAGGGCCGCGCCATCGAGGCGCTGGCCCGAGCCATCAGCCGCCATTGTTCGGGATCATCGAGGACCTTGAGCACCGCCGCCTGCAGCCGCTCCGCGGTCAGCTCGTGATCGGCGATCACCAGCGCCGCACCGGACTCCTCGAACGGTCGCGCATTGGCGGTCTGGTGCTCGCCAGCATGGGGATATGGGACGAGCACCATGGGACGTCCCAGGCAGGCTGCCTCGGCCAGCGAGCTGCCTCCGGCCCGCATAACCACCAGGTTTGCGGCCGCCAGCGGCTTGGCCACGTCGGCCACGAACGGCTGCACCTGATAGCGCTCCCCGACCGGGAGGCCGGCCGCCTGCGCGGCCGCCAGCACCGGCTGGTGGTCGACTGGTCCGGTGAGGTGGACCACGCTCAGTTGGGGGAGGCGCTGGAGCAGCACGGGCAGCAGCTCGAGAAGCACCTCATTCAGGTGCCTGGCGCCCTGGGATCCGCCCATCACCAGCAGTGTCGGCGGCACCTCGGGACGCTGCGGGCGTTCAGCCAGTTGGGCGAAGGCGAGTCGAACCGGGTTGCCGGTGCAGATGACTTTGGCCCGAGGCAGGTAAGCAGCGGTTCCCGGGAAGGAGCTGGCCACCACCTGCACTCGGCTGGCCAGCCAGCGGACCGCCTTCCCGGGCAGCATGTTCTGCTCCAGTAACAGCACGGGAATCCGGTGACGGCGGGCGGCCAGCACCACGGGCACGCACACGTAGCCCCCGGTCGCCAGCACCACCTGGGGCCGAAAGCGACGGACCAGTCGGGCCGCCTCCCGATAGACCAGGGGCAGGCGCAGGGCGAGCCGGGGCGCCGAGCTGACCGTGCTCGACCCCATGCTGCCGAGGCGGAGGCCGGCAAAGTCGATCCCCGCCGATGGCACCAGCCGCGACTCCGGACCATCGGTGCGCCCGACGTAGGTGACCACTACCTGGGGATCAGTCTGCCGCAGCGCCTCCGCCACCGCGATGGCCGGGGTGCAGTGTCCGCCCGTTCCTCCCCCGGTGATTAGCACGCGCATTACCGATCCCCACTCGACGCTGCCGGGCCGAGATGTTGAGCAGGACGCCGGTGGCCGCCAGAGAGAGCGCCAGCGATGTCCCGCCGTAGCTGATGAAGGTGAGGGGTACTCCCGTGGAGGGAATAGTGTCGGTCACTCCACCGATGTTGATCAGGGCCTGGCCGACAATCCAGATGGTGACCCCGCCAGCCAGGAGAACGCCCAAGCGGTCCGGGGCGTTTCTAGCAGCCCGAATCCCGCGCCAGGCGAAGCCCAGGAAGAGCAGCAGCACCAACAACGTGCCAAGCAGCCCCAGCTCTTCGCCGATGATGGCGAAGATGAAGTCGGTGTGGCCCTCCGGCAGGAGCTGGGAGGGGGATACCGCCCCATTCAGGCCGGTGCCGAATATCCCGCCGACCCCCAACGAGTAGAGCGCCTGGACGGCCTGGAATCCACTGCCCAGCCGGTGGGCAAAGGGGTTGAGGTAGCTGAGCAGACGAGCGACCCGGTACGGCTCGGCCCGGATCAGCAACAACACCCCAACCAGACTGATCGCCCCCACTCCGGCCAGATGCCGAAGTCTGACCCCGGCTAGCCAGAGGAGCCCGAGCGCGGTCACCGAGAGGACCACCGTCGAGCCCAGGTCCTTCTCCATCACCACCAGGAGGGCCACCACCAAGATCTTCCAGCTGTAGTTCACAACCCCGTCGCGGAGATCGGTGATCCGGGAGCCGAGTCGGTCCAGCCAGACTGCCCCCGCCACCACCACCATGAACTGCGCCAGCACGCTGGGCTGGAGGTCGAGCGGGCCCAGGTAGATCCAGCGCCGGGCACCCTGCACCTCGTGTCCGATATGGGGCACGAGGACGGCCACCAAAAGCACCAGGGTGCCGGCGGAGAGTACCGGCGCGAGCTGGACCCAGCGGTGGTAGTCGATCTTGGCGCAGATCGTGAGCCCGACCAGCCCCAGCGCCAGCCAGATCAGCTGCCGGTCGAAGAAGTAGGCCGGATTGCCGTAGACGGTGTAGGCCAGCGCCTCGCTCGCCGAGTAGACCATGACCAGTCCCAGGCCGCAGAGCGCGAGGGTCAGGAGCAGGAGCCAGACATCCAGCTCCGGCAGGGGCAGGCGACGGATCCCAGTGCCGTTCCGCCGAGTCTGGCCGACGGGCAGCCAGCGTTCGACGTGGGCGATCAACGCGCGCCCCCGGGCAGCCCTGCCGAAACCGCCCAATAGGCGGCCAGCGCCGCGGCCAGGGCGGATATTGCCCAGAACCTGAGGTCGATCCCCCACTCACTCATGCCGCCCTCCTCAAAGTGGTGATGGATCGGGCTGGAGCGGAAGATCCGGCGGCCATGGGTGATCCGGAAATGGCTGAGCTGCACGATTACCGAGCCGGCCTCAGCCAGAAAGATCAGCGCCACCAGCGGCAGCAGCAGGAGCGCGCCCACCTCGATGGCGGCGACGGCCAGGGCCAGGCCCACCGCCAGCGATCCGGCGTCGCCCATGAAGACCGCGGCCCGGGGGCGGTTGAAAAACAGGAAGGCCAGCAGTGCGGCCGCCAGACAGACGCAGGCCACAGCCAGCTGGGACCGATGTTCCATCATGGCCAGCGCGGCACAGGCTCCGAACCCGGGAATCGCACAGCCAGCGGCCAAGCCATCCACGCCGTCGGTCAGGTTGGCCGCGTTGGCGGTGGCCAGGATGGCAAAGGCGGCCAGGGCCAGACCGAACAGGCCCAGGTCGCGGGGTCCCAGTCCGGGGACGGTTTGGGTGGTCGCGGAGACGGCGAAGATTCCCAGCGCCAGCAGGCCAGCGCACCCAGCCAGGAGGAGCAGCTTGGGTCGGAAGCGCATCCCGTCGCCGCGGCGCAGCTTGGTCAGGTCGTCGACGAGCCCCACGACGCAGCCCAGGGCAGCGGCCCCGACCACAAGTCCCCCAGCCGGGTCACGGGCCACCACAACCCAGGCCACCAGCACCGCCGCCACGAAGACGATCCCCCCCGAGGTGGGCGTACCGCTTTTCCCCAGGTGGGAGTGAGGCACGTAGGCGCGGGCCACCTGGTGCAGGCCGATCCGGTCCAGTCCGGCGATCGCCAACGGATAGACCGCAAGTGCTCCGACGAAAGTTCCTGCCGCTGCCAGCCAATTCACCCGAGGCATCTTATGGTTGGAGCTTGAAACGGTCGATGAGCACCTGAGTGACCTTCTTGACGGTGGGTACGGCATCGTAGAAGGAGTACCGCAGGGAGGGTGGCACCTGGGGCTCACGAAGGATGCAGATCACCGAATACTGGGGATCGCTGGCGGGCAGGAACTCGGCAAAGGAATCGATGGTGTTGTTGGTGTAAACCCCGTTCTGAGCCACCTCCGCGGTGCCCGTCTTGCCGGCCAGCTCGCCTTTCCAGGCGGGCCAGATGCGAGCCTCGGAGGCGTCGGCCCCTGGGTCGTCCACCACCCCGACCATCATCTTGGCCAGGGTGGCGGCGGTCTGGGCGGAGACCACCCGCCGAGTCTTGGGCTTGATCACCGTGGTTGGCTGGCCGCCTCCAGAGATGGATGTCACCACGTGGGGCTGCACCCAGACGCCCCCGTTGGCGATGGCGTTGACCGCTGCCAGCATCTCGATGGGGGTGACCACCACCCCTTGGCCAAAGCTCGAGGTGGCCAGCGTCAGGGCGGTTTCCTGAGAGAGCGGGGGCAGCGGCACGCTCTCCTCGCCCGCCAGGTCAATCCCGGTGGCTTGGCCGATCCCAAAGTTTTGCATGGTGTTGTAGAAGGTTTTCGCCCCCACCAACTGCTCCACGTGCAGGGCACCGACGTTGAGGGAGTTGTCCAGCACGTATTGGTAGGAGATGACCCCGTGGTAGACGTTGTCCCAGTCGTGGATCTGCACTCCATCGACCGTGGCGGCGGCGGGGGTCTCGTCGAATGTGGCGGTGGGGGTGATGACGTTGTTCTGCAGAGCTCCGGCAAAGGTCACCACCTTCATCACCGAGCCGGGCTCGTAGAGGTTGGCCAGCCCGGCGTCCTGGAAGAGGGACTCGCTCGCAGTCGCGTAGTTGTTGGCGTTGTAGGACGGAGCATCCGCCCAGGCGACGATCGCCCCGGTATGGACGTCCATCACGATCATGGTCCCGGAGTAGGCCTTGTCCGCCGCGACCTCGTTGGCGAGGTCGCGCTCCACCGTGGCCTGGATGGTGGCGTCGATCGCCGTGTTGAGGTTGCGTCCGTTGACGGCTGGGTTCTGCGGTTGATTGTTGAGGACGACCGCATTGCCCTGCAGGTCGTGGATCACCGACTCGGTACCCGGGTGGCCCGCCAGCACCTGGTTGTAATAGCCCTCGAGACCGTACTGCCCCACACCGCTGGAGTTAACGAAGCCCAGCAGGTTGGAGGCGAGAGTGGTCCCGGGTACGGCACCCGGACCGTAGGTGCGCACCTGCAGCGGCAGGCTCCCGATCCCGGTCAGATTCAGCTTGAGCAGGCTGGCTTCCACCGCCGGAGCCTGGTCCCGAGCCAGATAGACGAACTGGACGGGTTTGGAGAACAGGGTGGCCAGGGCAGTCGCCGAGCTGCCCAAGACCGGAGCCAGCAGGACCGCCTCGCGGACCCGTGACTGTTGGGGAATCTCCCGCGGATCGGCGAAGATGTCGTAGGCGAGGGCGTTCCCGGCCAACACCTGACCGTTGCTGTCCAGAATCAGTCCGCGGGTCGCCGGTATGCTCACCGACTGTTCCTGCTGCGCCACCGCCGCCGCGGCCAACTGGGCACCCTGACGGACCTGCAGATCTACCAGCCGGCCGGCCATTCCCAGCAGAGCCAGGATCAGAAAGAGTGACAGCCCCAGCAGTCGCCGGCTGACCGGTGGCGTCGAGCTCTGGGGGCCTAGCGACCCAGCGAGGTCGGCCGGGCGCCGCCGCGGCTGCCGAATGGTCTGATCACGGGGGTGGGATCGGAGCGACACCGCTCAGCCGCCCCGGAGGGCGATGATGACCGGGGTGAGGGGATCGGACGCGGATGAGGCCGGCGGGTTCACCACCGCCCAGTTCGAGGGCGGGGCCAGACCCAGGTGGCCAGCCGACTGGGCCACCTGACCGGCGCTCTGAAGCTGCTGCAGCCGCTGAGCCTGGTTCGCCTGGATGTTCTGCAGCTGGGCGTTGCTGGATTTAACCGAAGCGATCTGGTAGGTGAGGGCGGTAGCTTGAGCGGTCTGCGAGGCGTACATCACGCCCACGGCCACCAGCGCGGCCAGAGCTGGCAGCAGGAGCCAGGCGACCAACGAGCGGGGCAGACCGTGTCGGCGAGTCGTGGCTCCCGCGGCTTCCTCCTCGTCAAAGGGCAAAAAGGGAGCCCAGAGACGGGGGTCGGCAGCAATAGTGGTCATCTGGATTGGTTCTGTTGTGGGACGTGAAAAGGGACGTAATTCGAAGACGAAGGGGAGCTGAGAGTTCGGTCTAGCGAGTCGCCCTAGGGGCTAGAGGAGGGCAACCGCACCGCCACCCGGAGCTGGGCGGAGCGAGCCCTGGGGTTGCGCGCAACCTCTTCCGGCGTGGGCTTGACGGAGCGTCGCGTGAGCAAGGAAAGGGTGGCCCGATGGGCGCAGGTGCAGACCATTTGATGGGACGGACAAACACAGTCTTTTGCTAGGACGTTGAGGGAGTGCTTAGTGAGTCTGTGCTCGGACGGTTGGAAGGAGAGCGTCCCAATTCGCCCATCGGGCCGAAGA
>DATKSI010000023.1:0-11408 GCA_035531715.1 Candidatus Micrarchaeaceae archaeon | reverse complement strand
GTCGTGAAGGCGAACGCCCCCAGCTGGATGGCGCTGGCGTGGAGTCCCTCCAGGCTGAAGAAGCTGGCTCCCCAAATCGCCTGGATGCCGTACTGGACGACCAGCGCCACCGAGATGGTGACGATGATCATGCCGAAGAGCCTGGTGCCCCGCCGGATGAAGGGCGTGTAGACGACCCGGTTCAGGGCCACCGAGAAGACGGCGCCGAAGGCGCCGCCGGCGGCCACGGCGATCCAGAGATTGACGCCGCGCTGGCTGACCAGCAGGGCCGCGAAGGCAGCGCCGGTCATGATCGAGCCGTAGGCCAAGTTGAGGATGTTGGTGACGCCGAACTGCAGGGTGAAGCCCACCCCGGCCAGGGCCAGGATGGAGGCGGTGACGACGCCGAAGCCGATGGCCGGCAGCAGCAGATTCACCGGCCCACCTGCTGCCCCCGAGGCGGCCGCTGGCTCACCGGGTCGCTAATGGCTGAGTTTGGCGATCTGCAGCGCCGACACCGACCCCACCAGATCGAGCCGGTGGTGCACGTACTTGGCCGCCTCGAAGGCGCCGGTCGAGTTGTGCCAGCGGTTGAAGACGATGGGGCCGCCGGCGCCGATGTACTGGATCTTCTTGCCCGCCGCCAGCGCCGCCTTGCCGGCGGCGAAGGAGTAGACCACCGTCTTGCCCGCACCGGGGGCGGTGACCTTGGTGACGTCCTGGTTGTAGGCCGAGCGCGAGGTGGAGTGGGCCTCCAGGATGGCCAGCCCGATCACGTTGACGGCGTCATAGAAAGTCATGGTGTAAGGGTCGGCTGACCACTGTTTCGGACTGGGGACACTGGCCCGCGCCGCCAGCAGGGCCTTGTTGAAGACCTTCCAGGCGGGTCCGCTGGGCGGCGCGTAGGGCTGCATGCCTTCGATGTACTTGGCCGTGGGACCAGCCCCGAGGGCGCCGGTCACCGCTCGCAGCCAGGGGGCCTCCAGGCTGACCTCCGTGCCGATGACCGGGATCAGGCCGTGGAGCTGCTGCAGTTCGCTCAAGTAGGTCGCGCCGGTCTGCGGGTCGACCTCGGTGAAGATCACCTGCGGACGGGCCTGGACCAGCTGCTCGACCTCGGTCTCGTACGAGCTGGAGTCCAGAGCGATGCGCTGATTGACCACCATCTTGCCCCCCAGGCGCTTCCAGGCGGTGAGCAGGGTAGGCACGTCCGACTGGGAGCCCACGTCGCTGCCGAACACCGCCGCGGCGCGGGTGTAGCCGGCGCGGTGGGCCCAGAGGGCCAGGGCGAAGCCCTTGACATCATCGGCGGGGGTGACGCGCCAAAAGTACTTGTCGCTGGTGTGGTCGAAGGCGGCCTGGCCGGTCTCGACGAACATCGGCACCTTGGCCTGGTTGAGGATCGGCACTGTGGCCAGGGCCTCGTCCGAGCTGGGTCCCAGGGCACCGATCAGATTGGAGACCGAGGCGATCATCTTGTTGGCCGCCGGGACCGCGTCGGCGGGGTCGCCACGGGTGTCCTCTTCGACGCAGTTCAGGTGATGACCGAGGACGCCGCCCTGCTTGTTAATCAGCTCGGTCGCGGGGATGCAGCCCGCCGCCAGCTCCGGCCCGAACGAACCGTCCGGCCCCGAGAAGGGAGTGAACTCGCCGATGGTCAAGGGGCCGCTGCCGGCGGCGGAGGCCTGGATCGCGGTGCCGCCGCTGGCGACCACCAGGCCACCCAGCAGGATCAGACAGATGCCAGTCCGGTTCACTACTTTCCTCCCATTGGCTGAGGGCGGCCACCCGCGGCGCGCCCACCGTTCCCGCCCTCGGAGTCGTCCACCACCGCCAGGGTCTCCACCTCCAGCAGGGCACCGGGGATGGCCAGAGCGCTGACCTCGAACAGCGTGCTGGCCGGACGCGAAGCGCCAAACACCCGCTGGCGCACGCTGTTCACGGCCTCCCGGTCCTGCATCCGCAGCAGGAACAGGCTGACCTTGACCACGTCGTCGAAATCGGCGCCGGCGCCCTCCAGCAGCAAGCCGATGTTGTGGAAGATCTGCTCCGCTTGGCGCACCACGTCGTCGCCGCCCACCAGGTTGCCCTGGGGGTCGAGGGGCAGCATTCCCGAGATCCAGAGCAGACCGCCGGCCGCCACCGCGTCGGTGTAGTGGCTGATCGGCTCGGGCAGCACGTCCGGGCGGCGAATCCTGGTCTTGTTCAAGTCCCCTCCTAAGAATTCGGGTCCTGCACCCGCAGGCAGATCGGACTGGGGCGAAAGCCGTTGCAGGGATTGAGGTCCTGGGGGCAGGCGGAGACCCCCACCACCGCGTCGGCGAGAACTCGCAGGGTCAAGCGGTCCCCGGGCCGGCCGATCGGCAGCTGGTTGCCAAAGGAACGGTCGGGGAGGATGGGCGCATTCTGGAAGAAGTTGAAGGGGTCGGGGATGCGCTCTTCGCTGATCCCCCAGGGCTCCAGGGCCTGGGTCAGGTTGGTCCGGCAGCTGCGGTGGTCGCTGACCCCGTAGTCGAGCAGGTAGCGGCGAGCGTCGCACATCGAGGTGATGACATCGTGGGTGCCGACGTCGTCGTGGACCAGCTCAAACATGGGCGTCCGCCAGTTGCTCTGGAGGATGTCGCCGACTCTGAGATCGAGCCGCATGGTTGCCGACCGGGTGTGGGTGGTGGACAGCCACTCGGTGTCACCGCCGGCGGCGAAGGCGACGAAGTCGGCCACCTGCTGCCCGTCCACGTCGACGATCTCCAGCAGCTGGCCGGCGGCGACGCTCAGGGCGGCGCCCTGGCCGCCGGGGATCAGTAGCTCGGCCCCCACCGTGGTCCTGACGATCGCGGTCCCCTCCCGGTCAAGTTATATACCCGTTGGTATATAATAGGGGGGTACGCTCCCGCTTGGCAAGCGCCAATCCGGCGCTCGGCGGTTAGTCAGCGGGCCACGTTGCAGGCCCGGATGCGGTTCTGCCGACGGCTCCCCGGGCGCCCAGCCTTGCGCCAACGAATCGCCCTCCTCCCTGCCCGAATTGATGGCGGGGTCGATCGCCTCATCTGCCGGCTGCCCGCTCGGAATCGTGCGCTTCCCCATTCCCAGCCATCACATGCGAGAAGTTGCGGCGGGTGGGCTAGAGCGGAGGTTGTCGTGGCGCCGGGGGCTGGGGATCAGCGGCGATGCAGTCGCAGCCCCTCCACCTGCTTGAAGTCGCGCTGGTTCTTGGTCGCCAGAGCCAGGCCCTGGACCAGGGCGGTGGCGGCGATCAGGGCGTCGGGAAGGCGCAGTCCCAAACGCTGGCGGCGCAGCAGACCCGCTCGGTCGGCGATCCGGCGGTCGACCGGGATCTCCTCCATCCCCGCCAGGAGCCGGCGGACATTGGCATCAAGCTCGCCGGCCCCGGCCAGCAGCTCGGCGCGAGTTATCACCGAGTAGGCCAGGCGCCCGGGCCCGGCGGGTAGCCGCCGCACCCCGGCCAGATGGTCGACGCAGACGTCGGTATCGATCAGCAGCTCAGCCACGATCCTGCCACTCGGAGCGTGATGGCACCCGCTCCCCGATCCCCGGTGCCGATCCGAAGGTGGCGTCCAGGTCGTCCTCGTCTGCCAGGAGCTGATCTATCGCCTCCCGAATCAGCTGGGCCATGGTCGCCCCCTGCTTTTGTCCACGCTCTCTGAGCCGGGCCCGCTGCCCCTCGGTCAGGTAGATCTGGGTTCTCACCGCCATATACATTACGTAGCGTACATCACACCGGAGCAGAGCTGAATCCAGCCGGCACGGCTCCCGGAATCGGCTCCGGCTCCCTACCTGCCTCATATGAGGTCCCCGAGAGGCGGCCCCCGGGGACAGATCGGGGTGGGGCGGGCCCTGGGTTTGCGGGCCCGGGGGCCGGGTGAATTTGCCGCGTTCTCGGCAAAATAAGTGGAACCCAACACGTGTCTGCTCCCAAGATGCTTTCCCGGCCCAGCCGCGGGCGATCGGCGTCAGGCTGGACTGGTCACCGGGAGTCGCTCCGACTCGGCCGCCTCCAGCAGCCGCCGGTCGTAGGCGATGGTGGCCTCGAGATCCTCCGCAACCGTCAGCGCCGTCGCCAGCTGGATCGCGTCCAGGCTGCGAAGGGTGGTGCCGCCGACGTGGCTGGCCCGCTCCACCACGGTGCTGCTGATTGGCACCAGGTCGAGACCGGCCAGCAATCTCCAAGCCGCGGGCTCGACCTCGGCATCGACGCGACGGCAAGTCCGAACCACCTCGACCACCGAGACCTGACTGGTCAGCTTCGGTTGCTGGGCGCGGGCCGAGAGCCAGCTCGAGAGCGCCTCACTCTCGGGTTCCGAGAACAGCAGCTTGAGCAAAGCTGAGGAGTCAAGGTAGATCAAGGTCGGCGCTCGGCCCGCAACTCCTGCAGAGCCTGGGACGCCGTCAGCCCGTCTGGCGCCAGCGATCGCGGCTGCGGCAGCGAGAAGGGCTGGCTGGCGGGAAGCAGGCCGCCCAGCTCCAGGAGACGGTCTCGGGCGGTCTGTGCCGGCGAGGGTGAAACCAGCAGCGCCACCAGCTGGCCCCGCTCGGTGACCTCGATCCTGCCACCCCGCTTCACCTCATCGAGGTAGCGGCTGGCGTGCTGACGCAGCTCCCGAACTCCGATCCTGGTCACTCGGATATTGTAGCACTCTTTGTGCTATCGAGGTAAGACGGTCGCCCGGGCCGGCTGGTACCGCTCCAGGTAGGCCCTTTCACGGGGCCCCGGATATAGGTAGGTAGTTGCGGCGCTTTGGGGCAGGGGCCGAGAGGGTGAGTCGGAAGGTGGAGCCGGCAGGTAGGTAGGACGAGAAGGCGCAGACACCCGGGCCGGAGCGTCGAGGCCGACTCTGGTGGCGTCTTACTCTAAAAAATTTAGAGCAAGTTCAAGCCCGAGCGCCGAGCCAGCCTCCCCCGCCTAGGTGCGCCGGCCGACCCTGCTCGTCGCCGAGGGTCAGACCATTCGGCAGGTTCTGATCCCAGGGTTTCAGCCCGCCGAGCCCCCGCTATAGGTACAGCGGACCCGATCTGGGCTCCAGACCGGACATGCTAATGTATGAGCATGTTTGATCGGCGGTTGCAGGTCCTGATCGATGACGCCCGCTGGGATCGCCTGGAGCGGGAGGCCTCGCGGCGCGGGGTGGCGGTGGCGGTGCTGGTGCGCGAGGCGATCGACCAGCAGCTCCCCCAGGATGGCGAGGAGCGGCGCTCGGCCCTGCAGGCGATCCTGGACGCGGAGCCGATGGCGGTGCCCGAGCCGGGGCCACTTCGCGAGGAGCTGGACCAGATCCGGGGCCCTGGGTGATCCTCCTCGACACCACCATCCTGGTCTATGCCTTGGGGGATGAGCACCGACTCCGGGAGCCGTCGCGCCACCTGCTGGAGCTGATTCGGGATGGGGTGGTGCGGGCCAGCACCACCATCGAGGTGATCCAGGAGTTCTGCCACGTGCGGGCCCGGCGGAGACCGCGGGGCGAGGCCGCGGCGAGGGCCCTCGAATACGCCAAAGGACTGGCGCCGCTGCTCTTGGTGGAGGAGCCTGAGCTGACCTTAGGGCTGGAGCTCTTTGCGGACTCGGCCCCGCTCTCGCCCTTCGACGCGGTGCTGGCCGCCACCGCGTTGCATCGCGGCTGGGCCCTGGCCTCGGCGGATCGGGCCTTCGCTGGGGTTTTGGGGCTTTCCCACCTGGACCCCCAGGAAGAGACCTTCCTCAGCGCGGCCCGGGCGCTGGGCTAGGGCCCAATTCAAATCCCCCCCAATACCGGATATAGGGAGTTGCGGCGGGTGAGGAAGGCGGTGAGGTTATGCGCTCACGACCGATTCGAGGTCACCTACATGTCGGCCACGTGATCAGCTATAGCCGCGTCTTGAGCTTCAAACCACTCACCGGAGTGGTCGCTACCCTCCCCTGAGATGGAGTCAAGCGCGCCGTGGTACAGATGCACCTGCATCCCGCCTCGGGCGAGCATCAAGGAGGAGGTTGCCGCTGAGGTCGGCAGCTGAGGCGGTCAGCTCCAAGTAGGGGCAGTCTGGACGACACTCAGAGATGTCCAAGGTCTCCATGATCCCGGGATAGCAGTGATAGAACTGGGGCGAGCTGGCGCCCAGCCGGGGCGTAGACGTGATGCAGCCAATGCCTTGGATAACCTCATGAGCGGCAACGCTCATGCTAAAGGGGAATACATTGCGACGGGAAATCACAGCGAGACGCTCGGGCGGCAGATTGCGGATGTAGTCGGGCTCGTCGAACTTGCCTGCCATATCCAGAGCGATGTCCTCCCGCTGCAAGGAGCCTAGGCAAACCATGCATGCGCGGCCGTGACCGACCGTATGGATCCGCCAGTCGGCGTGTAGCAAACGATCGCCCTCCACTGCGGCCAAAATGCCTCCGTCAACAACCGGGATGAGGTGGGCGTAAGCGATGGAGTTTAGGAGGTGGCGGGGCGAAGGACGGTCCACGCAGCAGAACAAGAGATCGCAATCGAGCGCATGGGCGAGTCCTGCAGACGTATCGACGCGAAGCGCCTGGCCACTAACGGTGATATCAGGCGCCGTTGCAGCAGCTCGCGCGGTCCGGGCAGCGACAGAAGTCTTCTTCCTTTGGTGAGCGGCGTCGGCCACGACTGCGCCAGCAGTGCGGTCTAGGTTTCTCAGCTCTATCCGATCGTGGTCGATCAGGATGAGGTCGCGGGCGCCCACTCGCGCCAGAGACTCGCATACCAGACTACCTACGCTTCCGAGCCCGACTATCCCAATGCGAGTTCTCGCCAAGTCGGCTTGGGCGCGATCACCCCAGACACTTATTGTTGCGATCTGGCTAGCCTGCGGAGCTGGAGTCGGGTGAAGTCTGGGGTGGAACGTGTAACCGATCCCGAGGCCGACTACGCGTACACTCTTTGCCGCCTGGCGTTCAAATCGGCCGGGGCCCACTCGGTTCCACGCGCGAGCGCTCCACGAGCCGTCCGAGCCCGATGTGAGGCCGACCACAGGGAGACCAGTACGGCCGAAGGCAGGTCCAGCGAGTCGGTCCTCCTCAGCTACGACGTCGTCGCGGCTCATATCCTGCCAGCCCGGGCCAAAGTGATTGTGCGCGAGCGCCAGGCCCTCGTTCGGGCCTAGTGCGGCTAGCGCACGAAGTAGGTAGTCCGCCGTGAATGCAACGTTTCCGTGGAGAACTCGCTCCGTTGCGGTCGGCAGCAGCAACCGCTGCAGGATCGCCGTCATCCGTCTCTTACCGCGGCTCGGCCGCCAGACCGCGAACGTCAGATCTTCTTGGTCTTCGCCATTCTGCCGGAGGTGCCGAAGAAGCAAAGCATGGAGATCGTCGGTCATGGCCACCGAGAATTCGGACAAGGGCGTGTAGCCGGCAGCAGTCACAGTTCACCAAAGATCGAATGGAGGTGACTCACCACCTTCGCGGGAGTAGGCGCGACCCGGAGAACACGGCTAAGGTACTGCCAGTCAGGACCGAGCGGGCTACCCTGGCTAGCTGCGGACCCCATGGAGACAGCGTGTGGACGCACATGGATGGCGGGTGGCAGGACGTATGGAACAGCGGTGCTCCTCTGGATTGCGATCTCAAATTTCTGACCCCCTTTAGTCCCAACGCGGACCTCGAAGTTGCGGATCACTAAGAATGAAGCCGCCCCCGGCGGGCCCGTGGCCTCCAACGTCTCGACCGTGAAGCCCACGGTCTGGAGGTACGTGGCGAGTTCCTCGTTGGTCATCCTCGCGATCCTCAGGAGGTAGGTGTCGGCCCACGGAAGACAGCGGTGAAACGCTCGTCTCGGTGGATTTCGACGATCTCGTCAGGATTGGTGAAGACGTGGTGAGGATGGTCACGCACCAACTCGTATTCCTCGGCGGGTTTAAACCCGGCCCGCTCGAGGATTTGTCGGACTGTTAGCTTGTCCTCGTCAGTCTCCTGGCGCTCGCCATTGACGTAGTAGGTGGTTGCACGCTGGGTTTCCATTCGATACCTCCCTTAGTAGTGGTCAAAATCGGCTTAAGTCCCCTTCGCCCGCTGTAATCTGTTGATGTGACGCGCTTCACCTGCCCTACTCAATGGCTGACGTTCACATAGCCTATTGCCGGGAAGTGGCCCGTTCCGTCGCGAGACGGCATCGGGTGACCGTGCCGCCCATCGATGTAGAAGCAATTGCGGTGAAGGAGGGGCTGCGCTTGAGTGAAGCTGATCTCGGATCAGTCGACGCGCGGCTGTATCAGAAGGAAGGCATTTGGGTACTCGAGCTGAACCGAGCGTTCGCCCACACGGCGCAGCGCTTCAGCGTCGCTCATGAGCTTGGACACCTGTCCCTTGGTCACGAAGGTTGTGGACTGGATCCTGCGGACGAGCGGGCGGCAAATGTCTTCGCGGCAGAGCTGCTCATGCCCCTAGCACAAGTGAAGTCGGCGCTACGGCGACAGACGCGCCTTGGCGAACTGGCCAGAACTTTCGACGTTTCCAAGGAGGCCCTGCAGATCAAATTGAATGAGCACGGCTTGCTACTGAAGCTGACTAGCTTCGATTAGCTCGCGAGCGCTCAAGAGCCGCCTGCACTTCACGGAGGTACCGGTCGGCCGCCCTGGCCGTGGCCTCGCGGTCGAGCGGCGCTATTCCATTTGTTAGATCCCGACGGCGATCGGCTGGACTCACGTCCCGTCGGCTTCGTCCGTACAGAGGTCCCTCGAAGCTTTCATAGACTGCGAGATGCTCTTGGGCTAGCAACCTGAGCGGCGCGTCGACCGGTCCAATTCTCTTTATCGCCAGGGCGCGTAGGAGTCTCGCGAGAGCCTCTGGCTCGACACCGCTCAGATCGAGGGTGTCGGTCTCAAGGCTCTCGACTTGATCTGGAGTCCATCGAGAGCGTAGGGCTAGTTCCTCGACCTCGATTGCCATTGCTTGGCGACGGCGGCTCACGAGGACACCTAATGTGCACCCCTTTGTGATCCGAGCCTGCAACTTCCGGCGCAACGTGTCTAGTTGCTCTGGCGCCATTCCAGTAGGCGCCGATTCCTCGATAGCCGTGGCGAGATACGGTGGCGGCTCGGGTGAACTCCCATACGCCTTGTCGAGGAATTCGAGGACAGTCTGCTCCATTTCGTCAAACTCGGGCATTAGGCCTGCTGAGTTTCGGCATTGTCACCGTCCTGCGCGTGCCAGCGGCGAAGGAAGTCCCTGATCGCACGACGGTATAGGGAGTCCATAGCAGCAGGCGACAGTCCAGCCTCCGAGGCTGCCGACTTGACCGGGAACGGCATCCCATCAAGCCGGGGAATCCACACCTGAATCAGCGCCTTCGCCCAGTCCACTGGCATTGCGGTCAGTATGGCATCGATGCGATCACGAGTTGCGGTGGCGCTTTCGCCGTCGATGGCATCGTCCTCAGCACTCCTAGCGGAAGGCAGTGGGGTCCGGAGGTGGTCTCGCGCATCGGGGCGTCGACGCGGCGGACGGTCAAGACTATCGTGGTCTGCCCAACCGCGTAACTCACGGTCCAACGTTCCCTTCAGACGATTCATGCCTTTCCACTGGACCCAGGTCGGGAACGCCGATCGCTCGGGGTCGAAACTCTCGATATCCTGTCGTGCTTGCAGAAAGGCCTCATCGGTCAGAGCTGCCGTCAGGTCTCGAACCTCGTCATCGGGCACTCGCGCTCCTAGGGAGCTGTTGCGGCGGCGCACCGAATGGAGGAGCCAACCGTGGACCCTCGTGAAGTACTCATCGATGACCTGGTTCCAGGCAAGCGGATCGCGAGCACGTAGGAGGGGCAGCAAATCACGCCAGAGCTCATCGGCCAACTTCGAGTGCCCGGCTAGAGGGATGTAGGGTTGGTGGGGCGGGGGCGAGAGGCATCGTCTTAAGGATATGGCCACCTGCGCGAAGATTTCGTCGCGGCTCCCAGGCGGGTCTCCGCCTGGGAGAGGACTGTCTGCGTGGCACCGGGCCCTGTCCGTAGGGATCGTCGGGCCCGATCGGATTAGCCAGGCCCCGGCGGCCTTGGGTTGAGGAGATCGCGGCCCGTACGATCAGAGCGGCCTCCGACTCCGAGGATCGGCTGAGGTACACGAGTCCGACCCAAACGATCTCCGGAGAGCCGGGGGAGGACCGTTAGAGCCACAGTGGGAAGTAAGGCCACGAGTTCTCGCTCTGCTTCGGCGACGAGTCTTAGGTCCCAGGGTTTCTGGGACACCATGTCTCACCATTTCTGGGACAGCTGGTGATGAGGTGCCCCCATGGATCTTGCGCTCTATGCCGTGTCTGCGGTCCTGGTCGAGGGCAGGTCAGTGCGGGAGGTCGCGGCGGCCACCGGTCGCTCGAAGTCCTGGGTGCAGCGCCACGTCGAGCTCTTCCGATCCGGAGGTGAGGCAGCGCTCGACCCCCGCAAGCGTGGCCCAAAAACCGCTCCCAACCAGACCACGGCCGAGGAAGAGGATGCCGTCGTGGCCCTGCGCGAGCAGCTGGTCGAGCAAGGACTGGACTCCGGTGCCTCCACGATCGCGTTTCACCTGGCCCGGTCTGGACTGCACGTGCCGGCCCGGGCCACCATCCACCGCATCCTGGTCCGCCGGGGGTTAGTCACCGCCCAGCCCCAGAAGCGGCCCCGCACCTCCTGGCAGCGCTTCGAGGCCGACCTCCCCAACGAGTGCTGGCAGAGCGACATGACCCACTGGCAGCTCGCCGCCGGACATGCCGAGATCGTCAACTTCATCGACGACCACACCCGAGGCGTGATGGCCTCTGTGGCCACCCCGGTGGCCACCGCAGCCGACGTGGTCCGGATCTTCCTGGCCGCCGCTTCGAACTACGGCTTCCCGACCAGTGTGTTGAGCGACAACGGCGCCATCTACACCGCCGCCTACCGCGGCTCTCACGCCGGCCTCGAGATCGAACTCGCCTGTCTCGGGATCGCCTTCAAGCACGGCAAGCCCTACCACCCCCAGACCCAGGGAAAGGTCGAGCGATACCACCGCACCCTGAAGGCATACCTCCGGCGCCGCCCCCCAGCTGTCGACCTCCCCACACTCCAGGCCCAGATCGACCGCTTCGTCGCCATCTACAACGAGGAGCGACCCCACCAAGCACGCGGCTGCCCGCCCATGGTCGCCTGGCGGGCCAAGGACAAAGCAGCTCCCCTCCTCGACGGCCAGGCACTGACGGTGGCGACCAAGGTCCGCCACGACATCATCGACCCCTCCGGCACCGTCACCCTGCGCTACCGCTCCAAGCTCCACCATGTCGGCGTCGGCCGGGCCCACAAGGAAACTCGCGTCCTGATCCTGATGGCAGATCTCGATGTCCGCGTGCTTGCCGAAGACGGCAGCCTACTGCGCCACCTCACCCTCGACCCCACCACCGACTACCAGCCGATCCGACAAACTACCCTATGAGGGTTCGTCTGTCCCAGAAATACCGAGACAGAACA
>DATKSI010000022.1:0-6238 GCA_035531715.1 Candidatus Micrarchaeaceae archaeon | reverse complement strand
GCGGTGGCGGCGCTGGTCCGGCACCAAGATGCATTGCTCTGGGCGGAGCAGGACCACAACCAGACTCCCCGGTCCAGACGGGGTCGCTCCTGCAGGGCACGCGTAATCGCCTCCTTGGCGATCGCCGCGTAAAGCTGATCGCGAGGGATCACGATGGTGCGCGCCGAAAGCGCGCGCAGACTCGGGATCAAGGCCGCCGCCTGGCACAGTCCGGCCGGCACCTTGCCGGTCGCATAGAGTTGGTCGAGGCAATTCTGCACGTCGTCGGGGAACGCGAACGCGGTCGCGGCACCGGTCGAGGTGGGCGCGGTCGCGTACCCGCCGGGCTGCTTGAAGCGCATGTTGGCGTCGGATTGCCAGAGCAGAGCCTGGTCGTAGGGAGCCCGCGGGACCGGGTAGACCACGGCCACCGAATTGGCAGGCACGACATCGACAGCCCGGGTGGTGAAGAACGCCGGCACCTGGGCGCTCACCTCCGGGTAGGGCCAGTTCGGGATCAGCGGCACCAGCGCCACCAGGGCAACCCCCAGACCCGCCACGACAGCCAGCGGCCGTCCCCGTCCAGCTAGCAGCGCGCCATGGAGCCGGTCGATGACCAGAGCGAGCGCGCCAGCCAGGGACAGCCACATCCCGAGCGCGTACCGGGAGGGGATGGCGTTGCCGAACAGGGGCATGTGAGCCAGGACGGCCTCGGGCATGTGCACCAGAAAGTAGACCTTGTTGAGCACGATCAGGTGGGGACCCAGGGCCAGCACGAAACCGATCCCGGCGATCGCGAGCAGCAACAGGATGCGCCGCTCGCGGCGCAGGACCACCCCGCCGATCAGCAGCAGGACGAGCAGGGGAATTCCGACGTAGGTGGTGACCTCAGGTGGGTTATTGAAGGCGAAATGGTTGGAGATCTGATCGAGACCAGCGGTGCCCAGGAGTTGGTTCACCCCGGGGATCAAGGGACTGGTCAGGTCGGCACTGAAGAGGGCCAGTTGAGTCGGTGCCTGCACTGACCCATGCACCACGTAGGGACCGAAGAATTGCACGAACACGGGATAGCCCGCGATCACCGCGAAAGTCCCCGCCGCCCAGGCGCCGGCGGCGAGCAGTCGCGGGAGTGCGCTCCGAGCCTGCTCGCGGTTGGCCAAGGTGGCAATCACCAGCCCGATGGCGATGAATACCGCCGCGATCGCAATGGTCTCCTCGGCGGTGAAGAATTCGGCGGCAGCCAGGAGCCCCAGGCCCAGCCCCGCGCGCCGACCCGAGCACTCGCGGTCGGACCACAGCCGGTCAACCAGGAGGACGATGAGCGGAGGGGCGGCAACTGTGAGCAGATGCAGCCGACCCCCCAGACCCTCAGCTACCAGGTACGGCGAGAAGCCATAGAGAAGTCCGCCGATCCAGGCGGCTGGCGTCCACGACACCCAACGCCGGAGCAGCATGAACATCGAAGCACCCGATACAGCCAGGGCCAGAGTGGCCAGGATGCTGTAGGAGTCGGCAACTCCGACGGCCATCGTGAGCGGAGCGCCCACCAGGGCGATCAAGATCTCTGACGCATTCCACATGAGGTTCACTCCGCCCGGCACAAACTGCCAGCCGGTGATGAAGAGGTCATGCCCGTGGGAGACGGCGAACGGAACCCACGCGATGAACCACTCCTCCAAGTTGCGGTCCCAGGTGTTGGTGCCATTCATCTGCGCGGACCAGTTGAGCCACGAGGGCATGTAGGCGATCGCCGCAAGTGGCGCGTAGCTGAGCGCCACCAGCAACCAGAGGCCGAGGGCACGGCCCCCCGAGCGAAGCCCGCCGGCCTTCATCGCCCTACCTCCGAGTCCGAACCGATTCGCTCGCGCGACTGCCGGTCCCGGGCACCCTCACCGTGCTCGGTTGGTACCGATTGACTGAACCGGATCCACTGACCGTGCAGCGGGCTGGGCCGGCCACCCATCAGGAGTTGGTTGAGCGCAGCGGCAGCGATCCCGGCCAGGGTTGCCGCACCTCGCGAGACCCAGCCGAAAGGTGGTCGCTGAAGGCCGTCGACCGATCGGATGCCCCCGGCACTGAGGTCGCTGGGCGCCGTACCCGCCCTACGATGGAGCATGGTGGCTGGCCCTTCCCTCAATGCGGTCGACGAGTGCGATGTTGATGGCAGGATCGCGAGTAAGTCGCGAGTATACCGGCTCGGTCCGGAACCGGCCCCAGCCCGCGACGGGCTGTTTGATCTCACTCTTGAGCCGGTGACGCTGCCCGGCACGGCACGGTTCGCGGCACCGCCATCCCCGCCGCGCGCTCTCGGCGCCGGTACTTCATGGAGTTCTGGCAGGCGCTCTAGAACAGGTTAGTCCCCGGCTCCGGTTTCGCTCAGGATTACCGTCTCCTCGCGATCGCGACCGTCCCGAACACCGGTCGCCAAGTGCGGGCCCCATTCCCGCGCTCAGCAAGTTGTGACTCAGCTTCCATATCAGGTCACGCGCCCGGCAGCGGATCTCGGGTACCATCGACGCCAAGTCGGAGAAGGAACGGGCGAACTCCAGCGTCAACCGGAATCGAAACGTCCGGCGTCATACCCTACCCTTCCTTTTGGAGCACTTGGAACCCCAGCGTCGAGTCTGTGTGATCGCCGTGGCGGCGCTGGTCCTGGTCGGGACCGGCAGCTTCGTTTCAGCCTCGATCGGTCTCGTGGGCGCTGGCAGCGCCTCCGGCCACCGACCGGCGAGGGTCCCGGTGCAGGCCCGGCTGCTGGCCCAATCGAACAGTGCCTCGGCGATCGCCTGCTTCGACCTCCCGATCAGCAGTGCATTGCTCTACCCGGAGAGCTGCTGGCGGACCGGTCCAACCTCGGCGCTGATCGTCGGGACGGAGCCGGGGAGCGGCAGCGTCGGCGAGATCGCGATCGTCACTGGGCAGCGGCAGCAGCTGGTTCAACTCCCAGGATCGGGACCGCTCCAGGTGACCGCGGCGAATGGGCAGAGTGGCTGCGTGGCGGACTCCCAACAGGAATTCCGATCAGTGGACCTGGTCACGGGGGTGGTCTCCTCAGCCTGGTCCAGTCAGTGCGCACTCTCAGCCCCGAGTGGCGCCGTGACGGCGCCCGCGCTCACCGCGCCCAGCTCGCCGACAGCTAGCAGCGGGTCGACCGCTCAACCCGGGATCAGCAACAGCACAGCCGCGGTGCCGCCCTCAGTCACGCCGTCCTACTACGAGTACTACTCCTACTACTCCCAGTGTGATTCCGGCATCACCGGAAGCTGTCCCCTCTACGCCCAGGGCGCCTCAACTCACACGCCTCCCCAAAACGGCCTGGTGGTCCTTGACTTCGGAGCACCCTGCTATGTGCCGAGCAGCAGCCCCTTGGTATTCGGTGTCGAGATGTTCTTTCAACCCACCTGCATCCCGGCGGCCTCGCTCGTGCCCCTGGTGGAGAACTGGATCGCCGGCTACGAATCGCAGAATCAGACCAGCACGGTCAACCTCACGCTCGGGATCGGCACCAGCAACAGCTTCAACGGCGTCGACTCGCCCTACTACCTGACCAGTGCGGAGATGACGTCCTCGGGCCAGTCGTGGTACCAGAACTTGGTCGGAGCCATCTCCACCTCGGGGCTCGCCGCCCCGCTCACGATCTGGGGCGCCGACGACATGGAGCAATCTTCGGACAACAATTGGTACTCCGGACCGCCCACGGTGGCCTGGGTTCAAGGGTTCGACGGCGCTTCCCCGGCCCGCTCCGCCTGTCCTTTGGGCCAGAGTGGTTACCTCGCTGACTACGGCGATGACATCCTGGGGGGGAGCGGGAGCGCCGACGGCTGGACGGTGCAGGAGATATACGACGTCGCCTGGGGCAATCCGGGGTCATGTGCCGAGCCGGAGATCTACTACGCCACCATGGCGACCGAGTGGCAGGCGCTGAGCCAATGGGGAGCCCAGAACGCGGGTGGCGCGATCAGCTTTTCCGGGGTGATGACCGAGATCGAGTCGGGTACCCTCAGCCCCAACGCCGCCTGGGGGGACCTCGAGAGCGATTCAGCTCAGTCCCCGCCGATACCCTCGGTGACCACCATCTCCTGGACGATCCAGAACCTGCCGGTGGTGAGCTCGGTGTCTCCTGAGCAGGGTCCGATCGCCGGCGGGACCCCGGTGACGGTCACCGGCGTTGATCTCTCCGGCGCCGAGGCGGTGGACTTTGGCAGCACCCCCGCCGCCAGCTACACGGTCAACAATTCCGGCTCCATCTCGGCGACGGCACCGGCCGGCAGCGTCGGCTTCGTCGACGTGACCGTGCAGACCGCGGTGGGCACCAGCGCGCCGAGTGGCGGGGATGGCTTCATCTACACCGCTCCCGCCGGATATCACCCGGTGGTGCCGGTGCGGATCGAGGACACCCGGCCGGGGTCCGGCCTGCCGGGCGCCGGCCAGGCACCCGGGGCGGACCAGGTGCTGAGCCTTCAGGTGACCGGGGCCGGCGGGATCCCCTCCACGGGAGTTTCGGCGGTAGTTCTCAATGTGACGGTGGCCCCGGCGGCCGACAACGGGCTGATCTCGGTCTTCCCGACCGGAACGGCCGTACCGATTGCCTCCAACATCAACTTCGCGGCCGGGCAAACCAAGGCGGCGGGAGTGGAGGTTGCTCTGGGACGGGGCGGACAGGTCTCCCTGTACAACAACTCAGTCGGCACCACCCAGCTGCTGGTGGATGTCGAGGGTTGGTATGACACCGCTGCCCCCAGCAGCGGCCCGGGCCTCTACAACCCCGTCGCGCCCGCGCGGATCGTCGACACGCGGAGCTACTCCGGCAACCCCACCCCCTACTCGGGGCAGACCCTGGGCCCGGGCCAGTCGCTTCAGGTGACGGTCGCCGGTGCGGGCGGCATCCCGAGCGTCGGGCCCGAGGCGGCGGTGCTCAACCTGACCGCGGTCGACGAGACGTCAGTCGGCGACCTCCGGGTATTCCCGACGGGTGCCTCTGCCAGCACCATCTCCACCCTCAACTTCGTCCCCGGCCAGGCGATCGCCAACCAGGTGGTGGCACTCCTCGGCACCAATGGCGCTGTGACCATCTCCAACAGCTCCGGGTCGGTGGATGTTTTGGTTGACGTCGAGGGCTGGTACACCGGGGGATCGGGGGGTGTGACAACCGGCTCGCCCTTCAACGTTTTGGTCCCCACCCGGGCGGTCGACACCCGCCCCTCCAGCGGGGGCGGGTACTCGGGGGACACCTTGCCCTCCGGCCAGACCCTCCGGGTGAACTTTGAGGGTCTGGGCGGGATTCCCACCGGCGGGGTCACCGCGGTGGTGACCAACGTTACCGTGGCCAACTCCACCTCAGGGGGAGACCTCGCGGCTTGGCCCGCCGATGGCGCCGGGCCGATCACCTCCGAGCTCAACTGGAGCCCAGGGCAGATCGTGGCCAACTTGGCGGTGCTGGGGCTGGGTGCCGACGGGAGCGTGGAGTTTCAAGACCAATCCCAGGGGAGCGTTGACCTGATCATCGACCTGAGCGGCTGGTTCGGGGCGGCAACCCCGGTTTCGGCACCGGTGGTGGACTCGATCTCACCGGCCAGTGGCCCAACTGGGGGCGGCACCCAGATCGCCATCACTGGAGCTAACTTCACCAGTGGGCTGACCGTCTACGTCGGCGGAGTCGCCGCCACCGGGGTGACCCTCAACAGTTCAACCAGTGTCACCGCCACCACGCCCGCCGGAACGGCCGGTTTCGCCGACGTCACGGTGACGACCACCTCCGGCTCCAGCCAGGCGCAGGGGCCCGACGGGTTCCTCTACGAGGCGGACGGCGCCTACCATCCGGTCACTCCGACCAGGGTCGCCGATACCCGGGCCGGCTCCGGCCTGCCCTACTCCGGCCAGGCCCCCGGTCCCGGCCAGCTTCTGGACGTTTCGGTCACCGGGCTCGCCGGGGTGCCCGCCACCGGGGTCGCCGCGGTCGTGGTTAACCTGACCGTGACCGAGCCCAGCGCACAGGGATTCGTCACCGCCTTTCCGACCGGACTGGCAGTTCCCAACAGCTCCACGATCGACTTCAGCGCCGGCCAGACGGATGCCAACCTCGCCGAGGTCGCCGTCGGCCGAGGCGGGCAGATCTCCATCTACAACCTGACCGGGTGGACCCAGGTGATCGTGGATGTCGAGGGCTGGTACGACAGCACCTCGCCGGCCAGCGGCGCCGGACTCTTCAACGCCCTGCCGCCGCAGCGCATCGCCGACACCCGCCCCGGAACCGGCACCC
>DATKSI010000021.1:0-6828 GCA_035531715.1 Candidatus Micrarchaeaceae archaeon | reverse complement strand
CGCCACCGCCGTGGCCTGAGCCGCCGGCAGCGCCCAGCGCCCTTGGACCCCGGGAGTCACGGGACCCAGGTTCCGCGTCTCCTGGTGGCTCTCAGCGGCTTGGTCTTCTGCCCCGACGCCTCAATTCGCGTCGATCAACGTCTCGCATTGCCGCGGGAGCCACACCAGTGCCTTCTCGACCAGCGTCGCAATCGTCACCCGACATCGGGTAGGCGAGGCAAGACGCGTTGGTGACACGGCTCGCTGAACCGCGGCTGGAGCAACATCGCCTTGCGCCAAAGCCTGACTGAGTTGACCACGGCGGCCAATAACGCGATGGCGAGATACCGGGACCTCCTTGACGGCGTCGACCTCACCTTCTTCGCAGCCAGCGGCCATCCCCTTGGTGATCCAGCGCTGAGCCTTGGAGGGTGAACGCCAGTCGAACCACCGGCACAGGGCGCCACAGAGCGCCATTGAGCGCTAGGGATCACTATAATGCCGTCCATGAGCGCGAATAAGGCGATCGCGTGGTTCACGATCGAAGATGCGGCGCAATACGTAGGCGTGAGCGAGCGCACCATCCATCGCTGGGTGGACGAAAGACGCTTGCTGGCTCATCAACTCGTTTCGGGTGGCGGGCGTCGCTTTCGGCGTCAAGACTTGGATGAGCTGCTCACTCCAGAGCGGGGCCAATTCGACATGCGCGTGCACGAATTCATCCAGCAAGCACAGGGCGCGGGGCATGCCATCGAGTCCGACACCGGATCTGCCGAAGGTCCTGCCTATCGTCAATTCAGATGCTCTGTCTGCGGCGGGCTATGGTTCGTGAGCCCTCAAGAGGTGGGTATTGCACGACCGGATGGTCATGCATGGACGATCTTCTGTGGAACACGACTGGATCGGTTGCCATCTGCTCACCAGCTCGTTGCCCGATTCCGGCAGTGGGAGGCGGCCGCATCCATGAGCCCGAACCGCAGGGTTGCCGAGTCGGCGCCCCTGGCGGCACCCTGTGTCGAAGAGGCCGCGTCGATGCTGCCACGGCTGGCAGAGTTGAGGGACCGCCTTGCGAAGGACGGCCGGGATTGGCATGGCCGTACCATTTCGCAGCCCCTTGAAGCAGCGCTTGGGCAACTCTGGGAGGAATGGCGCGACACGCTACTTGGTTTTCGGAACGGTTACCGAGAGGTGTGGAACTCGCCTGCCGGATTCGAAAAAATGCTGTGATCGGGTGTCGTTATTCGTCACCGCCCCAGCGCCGCCGAGAATTGCCCACAAGTCGGAGTCTCACTCCGGCGCTGAGTAACGATAACGCCGTGCGCCCTCTGCTCTCGACACTCGCAAAGAGGCGCCGGCGATGCGCTTGACGAGCTTGCGGCTCGAGGACTTTCGCAGGTTCGAGGACCTGAAACTGGATCCGATCGATCCCGGCCTGACGGTCGTCGTTGGACCCAACGGCGAAGGTAAGTCAACACTCTTCCAGGCGTTGGCGATGGTCGACCTCATGCTCACCTGGTCCTCGCTGATGGACGCGTCGTCAGATGCCTACAACAGTCTTCAGGTATACGCAGCCGCTACGCGGCACGGCAGCAAGACCAAGCGGTTCCGTGTGCGTGTTGGAATCGAGCTGACCGAAGATTGGGAGTGGAATCTGCTTGTCGCCTTCATCAAGGCAACGGTCGTCTCGACCGTTCTTGAGCGCAATCCTCCCGAAGACGCGAGCGTCCTCGACCAGCTGGTGTCGACCATCACGAGAGAGTCGGTCATGCCATTGGCGAAGGGCACCATGGTCGGCGCATACCTGGCGAGCCCGTCACCAACCTGGCTATTGGGCTACGAGTTCGAAAGCGGCGGGCGCACCTACCACGCATCTCTCCAAGGTGGGCCCAGCGGCCAGCTGTTTTTGGGGCCGATGCCGATGCAGCAGTCGACCGGGTGGCAGTCCGCCGACCTGCCATCGAAGCTCGTGGCGCTTATGGGACAATCGGCTCCCTTCACTCTCGAAGTGTTGCTTCCTGAAGGGGCGCAGGCCGTGCCCATTCAGGTCAAAGGCAACGCCGGCCACCGATCTCCTATCGTCGGCGACTTCGTGACCATGGTCGGCGGTACATCCAACGCCGGCCGCGATTACTACTTCGGCCCGGTGCTGAACCAGATCGTGAAGCGGAGCTTGGCTCTGATCAGCGACCAGCGGTTACCCGCACGGACCGAATACGGGGTCACAGAGCTGGGACTGAGACCCGGTCTCGTGAACGGTGCCGACGTGCCGCTCGAACTCTACAGGCTGAAGAACGGCGGTGTCGGAGAGCGGCAGCGCTACCGAGAGGTTCAGAAGCTGTTTCACGCACTGTCGGGGAAACGGACCGAATTAAGGGTCCGGCAGCTGGATCAGGCCGGGCAGAACTTCGCCATCGAACCGACCGTGGCTGAGAAGGGTGGATGGGAAGTACCGGTGACGCTTGCAGGAGCGGGCATTTGGGAAGCGCTGATCCTGGCCACCGTGCTAGTCGGCGAGCCAGGGATGGTGGCTATGCTCGACGAGCCCGCGGTGAACCTTGGGCCGACGCTGCAGAGACGTCTATCGGATCAATTGGTGGAGCGCGCCGGCACACAAGTGCTCTTGATCACGCACTCTCCTTATCTCGTTCCGATCCGGCAGGTTGATGACCTGCGTCGGATTGCTCGGCTTGCATCAGATGGCTCCGGAGGCTCACGTGTTCGCCGACTCGTGAGTGATGTGGGCAGTAAGGGCGTCGCCGAGGGGTTCGGAGCCCAACTGAGGCAGCTGCTGGCCGGAAGGGCGGACGTGCGAAGCGCCCTCTTTGCCGCCGGAGTCGTCTTGGTCGAGGGTGAAACCGAGACCGGTGCATTGGACCAATGGTTCACTAAGGCAAAGAGGGCGGGCAAGGACCTTCCGTCGCCCGAGTCATCAAATCTCTTGTTGCTGTCCGTCGGGGGCGATGGGCTGTTCGGCCCGTACGCCGCGTACCTTCACACCTGCGGTATCCCATGGGTAGTCCTTGCCGATGGCCCAGTGCTTTCGCCCAAGTATGCCAACGGCACAGCGCTGCTGGAGCAGCTGCGCTCGTTCGGCCTGATCGAAGCGAACGAGCCGACTCCCGCGCTCGATGCCAGTTTCAACGATTGGGCGCAGTTCTGGCGGCAACACAGGGTCCACACACTGGCAATTACCTTCGGTGGCATCGAGAAGGAATCGAAGGACAAGAGCGGTGAGATCGAGGCCCTGTTCGAAAGAGTGAACCCCCACCGGTGGGCGGAGGCCCAAGCGATGTATCACAAGAGCAAGATTCGGCAGGGCCATCACTTTGCAAGTTCCGTCGAGTGTCCGGAGGAGGTGACGGCCGTATACCAGCGCATCCTTACCGACCTGGCCAGACGGCGACGCTGACATGTCCAGTAGAGGCGGCGGCGCGACTATCGTGACTGGCGGGGTTCTGTCTCTGGGGGCCTGCCTCCAGCAAGCCGTCTTTTGAACTCAGATAGGGCATCCTCCCGGTGCCATGGAGGGCAAGAACGGGGCCCCTTCGCGGGCTTGGATAGCAACCGGGATAGGCAACCCGCCGCGGAGGGCGCGCAACCGGCCCCTCAACCGGACCTAGCCTGACGCTGCGCTGGACCGCCGCACAGGTCTTCCCCATCCCCCACGGCTTCTCGCGGGCTCCCTTCGCGCCTGCCCCGCAAGAAAGATGCTGGGCAGGCGGAGCGTGAAGCAGCTTCCCTGGCCAACCGTGCTCTGAACGGTGACGTCGCCTCCCATCAGTCCGGCAATCTGGCGGCTCAGCGCCAGTCCAAGACCCGCCCCCTCTGAGGAGCGGGCGGCGCCGGAGCCCAGCTGGCGATACTCGTCGAAGATGTAATCGAGGTTGTCCGCCGAGATCCCGCAACCGGTGTCACCGACGGCGAACGTGGTGGTTTCGGGATCCTCCTGAGCCACCCCGATGGTCACCAGGCCGCCCGCCGGAGTGAACTTGATGGCGTTCGAGAGCAGGTTCAGAAGGATCTGCTGCAGGCGCTGAGGATCCACCACCATCCGGATCGTCGGCTCGCCGTCGTCGACAAACAGTTCAAGGCCCTTGGCGGTTGCCATGGGTGCGACCTGGAGCAGGGCGCTTCGAGTCGCGGTCACCGCGTCAAGGGGTTCTGACTCGATCGTCATCCGGCCAGCCTTCACCTTGGAGAGATCGAGCACGTGGTTGACCATGTTCAACAGCTGCTGCCCGCCGCGACCGATGTAGTTGACGTAGTGCTCCTGCTTCGCGTTGAGCGGGCCCGCCTTCTTGGCGGCGAGCAGATCGGCGAAACCGATGACCGTGCTGAGAGGCGTTCGCAGCTCGTGGCTCAAAGAGGCGATGAATGCGGATAGCTGACGGTTCTCATCCTCGGCGACCTGCTGCATGGAGATGTCGAGGCCCACCACGCTCACGCCGATTGCGGCTCCCGAGTCATCCAAGATCGGGGCGTAGTGGAAGTGAAAGGTACGGTCCGAAAAGCTGGCCTCGAAGCTCGAGGACCTTCCGGCCAGGGCTTGCGCAAAGTGCCGGCGGAGCAGACTCAAGTCCTCTCCGCCTTCCCAGAAGGGATGGCCGAGGAGGGGAATTCCCTTCACCCCGCTACCCCCGACGCCCCCACCCTCGCACATCGTCACCCTGCCGTTCAGGTCGCACGCGAAGATCACGATCGGCATGCTGTCGAGGATCTTGCGAAGGAACCCTTCGCTCTCCTCCGGTGAGTTGTCGGCCACGGTCCGGCCCGGGATGTTGAGCGTCAAGACGCGAAGCGTGGTCCCCGCCCCGGAACAATCTCAGCAACAGGCGCGCAGGGTCGGCCCCGTCTGTCGTCGTTTCACGTCAGCCGGAGGGGAGCGTTAACCTGGAGATGAGGCCTGCGGCGAGGCGATCCCAGGCGTCCGCTGTTTCCCTTTGGAGGGCTGGCAGCAGGTGGGTGTAGGTGTTGGCCGTGAGAGCGATGCTGGAGTGGCCCAGCAGCTCCATGATCGAGCGCAGCGGTACTCCCTGGGCCAGGAGCAGACTGGCGCAAGAGTGGCGCAAGTCATAGAAGCGCATGTGGGGTAACCCGGCCTTTGCCAGCAGCACCAGGAAATGGCGGCGCAGGCGGTCGCCATCCAACGGCAAGCCATGCCCGGTGGTGAAGACGAACCCGCTCTCCTCCCAGTACTCGGCGGCGAGCTGCTCTTTGATCTGCCTCTGGCGGTGGTCGCGAAGCTCGGCGAGGATGCTGGCGGGCAGGTGCAAGGTGCGATGGGAGCCGCGGGTCTTGACCTCGACCAGGCGTAGCTCCCCGCCGATGCGCTGGAGTTCGTGGACCATGTGCATGGTCCCCGAGGCGAGGTCGACCTCCTCCCATTTGAGGCCCAGGATCTCGCCCTGGCGCAGGCCCAAGGACAGGGCGACCGAGTAGAGCGCGGCCAGCCGGTCATCCCGTACTGCCGCCAATAAGCGGCCCGCCTGCTCGGGGTCCAGGGGCCGTACCGGGACGTGAGGCACCCTGGGCGGCTGGGCCAGCTCGGCCGCGTTCTTGAAGATCAGCTCCTGACGCCGGGCGTGGTTCAGGGCGGTGCGCAGTACCGCTCGCAAATGGTGGACCGTCCTCGGGGACTGCCCGGCCGCCCGCTTGGCGCGAAGCAGGTACTCGACCTCACCCGCGCTCAGGCGCTCCAGGCGGATCTTGCCCAGGATCGGGATCAGGTCGTTGACCACGATCTGGCGGTAGCGCTGGAAGGTGGAGGGCCGGACGGTGTCCTCCTTGGCCTCCAGCCACGAGCTGAGGTACTCACGAACGCTGAGGTTGCCGGCTTTGGGCAGGACTCCCAGGTGGTGCTCCCGCAGCATAGCGGCGAGCTTACGTCCAACCTCCTCGCGGGTCTTGCCGTAGAGGATCTTGCGGCGCCCACCGGGCAGGCTCAGAGCACCCGCCCAGGCTCCCTCCTTGCGCCCACTCTTGATCTGGAAGACGCTGCCCTCGCCGTTGCCTCTTCGGCTCACCGCCGGGCCCCCGGGCCGAACCACCAAGAGCCACTACGGCAGCTCACGGCCAGGGGCGGACTCGGACGGACGTGGGGCGCCATAGGACGGGCGATCCTAGATCGAATCCGGCGAGATTGGAGGAGGTGGCGGCGACTTTCGGTCATGCCGCGGCGTCGCCTCCGTCCCCCAGAATGGGCCCTCCTGCTGCCTCGAACGGCCCAGGGCCACCCTCCGCCGCGAGGAGCCTGGCCACGGTCGCTATACCGACCCCCAGCTCCTTGGCCGCCCTGCGGCGCGACAGTTCGCCCCGCACCACCCGGGCGCTGACCTCGGCCCACCGCCGGCGGAATCCGGGCCTCGTCTCCACCCTCGGGCGCCCTATGGGCTTGCCCTCGCGCCGGACCCTGTCCATGCCCGCCCTCACCCGCTCTGCAAGCACCGCGCGCTCGAGCTGGGCGTAGGCGGCGGTGATGTGGAAGAGGGCTTCTCCGAAGGGAGAGGTGGTATCCAGCCAGGGCTCCGAATAGGAGCGCAGACCCACCCCCCAGCCTTGCAGCCGCTCCAAGGTCTGGGCCGCGTGCAGCACAGAGCGGAAGGCCCGGTCGATGCGGAAGACCAGGATCACGTCCACCTTGCGGCGGGCGGCCTGATCGATCAGCGCTCGCCACTGGGACCGAGCAGCAAGGTCTCCGGCGGGGGCCAGGTCCACATACTCCCCGCCCGCCTCCCAGCCCTGGGCCAAAACGTAGTCCCGAAGCGGCAAGAGCTGGGTTTGGGGGTTCTGGTCGCGGTCCCGAGTCGAACAGCGGGCGTAGATGGCGGCCCTCAGAGTCCTATCCCTCAT
>DATKSI010000020.1:0-46434 GCA_035531715.1 Candidatus Micrarchaeaceae archaeon | reverse complement strand
ACCTCGGCCGAAGTCAGTCGAGTGGTGTGCTTGATCACCCAGTGCTGGCCCTGCTCCAGCCGCCGCTCGGCGAACCAGCAGACGGTAGTGAGCTGGTCGCGGCTGACCGGTGGGGGGTTGGCGGCAGCGGCGATCAGATCGCCGCGCCGGACCGGAACGCGGTCCGTCAGGGTGAGCGCAATGGCGAGCTGCGCCGGGGCTGAATCGACGCCCCCGCTCAGACTTTCCAAGCGCTCGACGGAGCTGTGGCGGCCTTCCGGCAGCACCACTACCTCGTCCCCGACCTGCAGGCCGGCTCCGGTCAGCAGTCCGGTGATTCGGTCTGATCCATCAAACTGGCGGCTCACCGCTTGGACCGGGAGCCGCGCTCCCTTGCTGCCGTGAGCGGCGAAGGTCGCGGTGGGCACCCGCTCCAGCGCCTCCAGCACCGTTGGTCCCCGGTACCAGTCGACGCTGGGCGATCGCTCGACCACGTTGTCCCCGTGCAGCGCGGAGACCGGCACGGCCACGACCTCGGCCCCGCCCAGCCGATCGGCCAGATCCTGCATCTGCGCGGTGATGGCGAAGTACTTCCGCTCGTCCCACTGGACCAGATCCATCTTGTTGACCGCCGCGATCAGGTGGCGCGCCCCGAAGAGCAGAGCCAGGGCGGTGTGGCGCCGGGTCTGCTGGCGGAGTCCCCGGCTGACGTCGACCACCACCAGGGCGAGGTCGGCGGTGGAGGCGCCGCTGGCCATGTTGCGGGTGTATTCCAGATGGCCGGGGCAGTCGGCGATGACCAGCTTGCGTCGGGGTGTCACGGCGTACCGGTAGGCGACATCGATCGTGATTCCCTGCTCACGCTCGGCTCTCAGGCCGTCGGTGGCGAAGGAGAGATTCAGCTCGGACTGTCCCCGGGCGCGGCTGGCGTCCTGCATCGCCGCCAGCTGGTCGTCGGTGAGCTGATCAGCGTCGTGGAGCAGCCGCCCGATCAGGGTGGACTTGCCGTCGTCGACCGCTCCCACCGCCGCCAGCCGGAGCAACGTGGTCCCCATGGAGAGGGGGAGCCGGGCCGGGATGGCGATTGCGGCGCTCAAAAGTACCCCTCCCGCTTGCGGTCCTCCATCGAGCTCTCGGAGAACCGGTCGTCGCCCCTGGTCGCCCCCCGCTCGCTGACCCTCGACCCGGCTATCTCCAAGATCACCTGGTCGATGGTGGCGGCATTGGAGCGCACCGCGCCGGTCAGGGTGGCGTCCCCGACTGTCCGATAGCGAACGCTGAGCCGCTGGCCCACCTCGTCGCCAACTGGCACAACCCAATCGGACACCGCCAGCAGCATCCCGCCCCGATCGACCACCTCCCGCTCATGCGCGAAGTAGATCGAGGGGAGATCCATCCGCTCACGACGGATGTAGCTCCAGATGTCCATCTCGGTCCAGTCGGAGAGGGGGAAGACCCGTAGGTGTTCCCCCTCTCCGACCCCACCGTGGTAGAGGTTCCAGAGCTCCGGCCGCTGGCGATCCGGCTGCCAGCGGCCCTGGCGATCCCGCACCGAAACGATTCGCTCCTTGGCTCTCGCCTTGTCCTCGTCGCGACGGGCCCCACCGATGCAGGCGTCAAAGCCGTGGCGGCTGATGGCGTCCATCAGGGTCACGCTCTGGATCCGGTTGCGCGACTGACCCTCGCCGGGGTCCACGACTCGCCTCGAATCGATCGATTCCTGAACCAATCCCACCTTGAGCTCGGCCCCCAGCTCGGCCACCCGCCGGTCTCGGAACTCGATGGTCTCGGAGAAGTTGTGTCCGGTATCGACGTGGAGCAGCGGGAATGGGATCGGACCGGGGCGGAAGGCCTTCTCGGCCAATCGCAGCAGTACGGCCGAGTCCTTGCCTCCGCTGAACAGGAGCGCCGGACGCCGGCATTCAGCCGCAATCTCGCGGAGCACGAAGGCAGCGTGACTCTCCAGCACGTCGAGGTAGTCCGGCCCGGCCGGCTCGAGGCGGAGTCCGAGTCGGGGCTGCGCCGCAGGGGTCCGCATCAACTGGGCCAAATTGCGCTCCAAGGGTGAGCCGCCCGTCGATTTCGCCGGACTCTGGCGCGAGTCGAGGGCCGGTGGGCGAACGGGCGGCTGAGGTTCCGAGGCTAAGTCTACTAGAATAATGGTGTATCCGGACCAGCTGTCCGCGATCAGCCACCAGCCGGGAGGAGCGGATGAATTCGATCAGGGAGATGGGGATGAGCCTGGCCGAGATGGCGGAGGTCTCCCGGACCCTCGAGGCGGCCGGCGCCGTCGAGACCATCCGCTGGACCGTGGCCAAGTTCGGCGCGGGGGTTGCTCTCGCCTGCTCCTTCCAGGACTGCGTGATCGTCGACCTGGCAGTCGCCATTGATCCGGGGCTGGAGGTGGTCTTCTTGGACACCGAGTTCCACTTCCCCGAGACCTTGGCCTTTGTCGAGGCAGTTCGAGAACGGTACCGGCTCAACCTGACCGTGACGCACCCCGACGGTTCCGCCGACCCCTGGCCGTGCGGAAGCGTCCAATGCTGCCAGCGGCGCAAGGTGGAGCCTCTCTTCCGGGCGCTCGAGGGTAAGTCAGCCTGGCTGACCGGGCTCAAGCGCAGCGATGCGGCTACCAGGTCCCACACCCGGGTCGTCGCGTGGGACGAGGCGCGCCAGATGATCAAGGTCAATCCGCTGGCGGCCTGGACCGACGACGATATCGCGGCGTACATTGCCGCTCACGACCTGCCCATCCATCCGCTCTTTGCTCAGGGGTACCTCTCGATCGGGTGCGCCCCTACCACCCGCCGGGTTATGCCCGGAGAGGATCCCCGAGCCGGGCGCTGGTCGGAGAGCGACCAGACCGAGTGCGGTCTGCACAGCTGAGGTTCACCGAAATCCCGGGGCCAACCCGGGATTTTTGCCCCGGGAGTGGAGTCGGGGCATGAAGTAGGGCTCCCCCGCCTTCACTGCATCACCCGCCAAAACTGTCGTCGTCCCGGTCGAGACTGGTCCCTGGTACCGCGAGGTCTTGAGCTCCCGGATGGGCTCCCGGGCTCGAACCGGCCGAATCAGAGGGTCAGGGGCCGGATGGGAGACAGCAGGAGGTGGGGATCGCTCCGCCAGTCAACTTCGGCAACATCGGAATACAGCTCGATCTCATTGCCGTCCGGGTCCTCGATGTACAGGCTGTGGGTAACCGTGTGGTCGGCGGTTCCCACCAGCTTCACCCGGTGCTCCCGGATGTGGTCGAGGACCTGCTTCAACTCGTCGTCGGAGTCGGCCACCTTCAGTCCGAAGTGGTAGAGCCCGACATGTCGCCCCTGGGGGAGCTCCTGAGCGTCCGGCCCCACCTCGATCAGCAGTAGCTCGTGATGGGTGCGCCCACTGGAAAAGGCGGCCACCGGCATTCCTTCGGGAGAGATCCGTTTCCAGCCGAGCACCTCGCCGTAGAACTCCGCCGAGCGCTTGATGTCGTGCACGTAGAGCACCAGGTGCCCCAGTTCCTTGATTTCCATTCCTGCTGGGCTCACTCCTAATCTGGTTTGGTGATCGGCTCCACGGGGGAGCCGACCACGTTAGTTCCCGTCCTGAGGCTCAGACCGCCGCTCAGACCTGACGTCCATTCCGCCGGCGGGCGGGTACAGCTTGACATGTGGCCTCGCGGCCCGTTACAAACGGTACTCGCAGCGCGATGAGGCCCGCGTAACCCAGACCGACTGGGTGATGGCTTCTACCCCCTGTTGGATAGATGCCGCGTTAGGAGCCCCGCCTTGTTTGACCTGCTGCATTCCCTGCCGTCTCGCGCGCGAATTACCGATGCTCACCGGTCTGCAGGGCCGATCGCGGGGGCGATCCCGCCCCCGTGGTGGAGGCGCGCCCTTGGTCTCCCACTCACTCCCGGGGACTGGGCGGTCCCGGCCGGTTCTAAGCCCGAAGGTCATCAGGCATTCCGGCCCGGCGGTCGCGGCCCTCGCCCCTTCCTCAGCCGATCGAGCGCGCGATGCTAGCGTCCGCGATCGGGCAGGTGATCGCGATCTTCACCGTGGTCGCGCTTTCGCCGCTGCTGAAGGGAGTGATCGAAACACTCAAGGCCAGGGTGCAGTCGCGCCGCGGACCCTCGCCGCTGCAGCCCTACTACGACCTGATCAAGCTGCTGGGCAAGGAGCGCACGTCCACTCCCCACGCCTCCTTTCTATTCCGGATCGCCCCATACGTGGTTTTTGCCGCTCCCATCGCCTTCGCCATGCTGATCCCGGTGCTCACCGCGATGCCCCTGAGCTGGGCGCTCATGGCGGACATGGTGGGAAGCGGGTTCGTCATCGGCATCGGCGGATTCTTCACCAACCTGGCGGCGATGGACAGCGGCAGCCCCTATGGTGGCCTCGGCGCCAGCCGGTCCCGCTTTGTCTCCTCGCTAGCCGAGCCCACGTTTATCGCGGTTTTCTTCGCTGTCGGGTTCATCTCGGGAGGCACGGTTCCCTTCGTCGTCAACGGAGCGCTATTCACCAGTGCCGCGCACATCGTCCCCAGCCACGCGCTGGTGGCCGCCGCATTTTTGATGGTGGTGCTGGCCGAAGCTGGGCGTCTGCCGATTGACAATCCCAACAGCTCCCAGGAACTGTCGCTGATCGAGTCCTCCCGCCTCTTCGAGTTCTCCGGCCCGGATCAGGCCCTGATGGAGTGGGGCGGATACATGAAGCTGTTCGTGCTCCTGATCGTCTGGCTAAACGTGTTGGTGCTGCCGCTCGGCTTGGCCGGTTCGATCACCTTTCTTGCCTTCATTGTGGCGATCGCCACGCTGGCTCTAAAAATGCTGGGCGCGGCGGTACTCCTGGTTGGCGTCGAGTCGGCTCTGGCCAAGATCCGGATTCTGCGTGTTCCCGAATATCTAGGCGGCAGTTTCGTCCTGGCGTTCCTGGGGCTGGTGCTCTTCACCGTGGGCCGATGATGGGTCGGCGAATCGGTTCGGCAGGAGTGCTCCTTGCTATCTGAAGGGATCCTCGCCACCATGATCCTCCTCGTCACCTTCGCCTTCATCGTGGCCCGCCAGCTGCGGGTCGCCGTCGCAGCCTATTCCGTCCAGTCGTGGTTGCTGGGCGGACTGGCCTTCGCGTTGTTCGCGGAGTCTGGGCTGCTCGACCTGCTGCTCTTCGGCCTGCTCACCGTCGCGGTCAAGGGCGTGGTCATTCCGCAGATCCTGCGACGCCGGGCGGCATTCGCCATCGCAGGACACCGGGAAACCGTCTACTACATCCGCTTTCCTTCCGCGTTGCTAATCGGAGCCGCTTTCACCTTGATCGGCTTCATCGCCGCGACCCGTATTCCCTTCAGCCGGCAATTCCTCCCGGAATCCGTGCTGGGGATCGCCCTTGCCGTTCTGCTGCTGGGTCTGTTCACCACCATGGCGCGACGCGACGCCGTCCTCCAGGTCGCCGGACTGCTGGCGGCGGAGAACGGACTTCTCCTGGTCGGCCTGGTGCTGGCGCCGGGACTCAGCCTGCTGATCGAGTTCGCGATTGTGCTGGACATCCTCATTGCCGTGCTGGTCATGGGTTTTCTGGTCGCGCGCATGCACGACGAAGTGTCCAGTACGGATACCTCCGAGCTCACCCGGTTGCGGGGGTGAGCAATTCCGTGCTGCTGGTCTGCCTGTTGGCGGTGCCGCTGCTGACGGCCGTGGCCAGTGCCCTGGGCCGCCAAGACCGAGTCCGCTATGCGCTTGTGGTGCCGAGTTCGCTGATAACTTTCGCCCTGGCCCTCGTCCTGATTGCGCGCTTGCTCAGCGGGGGTGCCGTACGAGCCCTGGGCGACTGGCTTTACCTGGACGACTTCAGCGCCATCGTGCTGCTCCTGGTGATGTTCGTCTCAGCTCTGGCTGGGTTCTACTCGATCGCCTACTTTCGCTCGTCCGAGCAGGGCCATGTGCTCCGGTCCGGGGAGCTGCGCAAGTATTTCTCGCTCTTCCACCTTTTCACCTTCACGATGATCCTGGCCTGCGTCTCAGGGAATCTGGCCCTGCTCTGGACGGCGGTGACGGCCACTACCTTCGCCGCAGCGCCCCTGGTCGATTTCTACGGCTCGCGCGAGCCCCTGGAGGCCGCCTGGAAGTTTCTCATCCTGGCGGTGGCCGGCGAACTGGTCGCACTGCTCGGCTTCCTGCTGCTGTATACGTCAGCTATCGCGGCGCTCGGCTCCACCTACAACTTCTCCATCCCGGTCCTAGGCGCAGCCGGAGCCAGTCTTTCTCCCTCACTGGCAGGGATCGGTTTTCTGCTGGTACTGGTCGGGTTCGGAACCAAGGCGGGGCTGGCCCCCATGCATACCTGGCTGCCGGATGCCCACAGCCAGGCACCTGCCCCGGTGTGCGCGATGCTCTCCGGCGCGGAACTGAACTGCGCCATGCTGGCGATTGTTCGGGTGCTCTCCCTGGCCACGCCGTCGGCGGGCAGGGGAGTAGGGGAGCTGCACGCGGCGATGCTCGGCTTCGGGCTGCTTTCCATGACCGTCGGTGCGGTGTTCCTGATCACCCAGCGTAATTTCAAGCGGCTGCTCGCATACTCGTCGGTCGAGCAGATGGGCCTGATTGCCGCCGGCTTCGGGATCGCCGCCCCGCTGGCGGTCGTCGGCAGCCTGCTCCAGATGCTCACTCACAGCCTGGCGAAAACGCTCATGTTCGTCAATTCGGGCAATCTTCTGCTGCGTTTTCGGACCACCAACATTGCGGAGGTCCGCGGTTTGGTGCGTGTGGCCCCGCTAACTGCGGTGCCGGTGATCGTGGGGGCCATCGCGCTGGGAGGAGCGCCGCCGTTTGGGCTCTTCGTATCCGAATTCTCCATCGTGCGCGGCGCCCTGGGGCAACCCAACTGGGGTGTGGGTGCGCTGATCGCCGCCCTGTTGCTGGTGGGATTCTTAGCCTTGGTGGCCCCATTCAGTCGCATGACCTTCGGTGATGGCGAGGCCCAGCCAACCCAACTGCGAGCTGAACTCAGCTGGACAGTGCTGGCACCGGGGTACGTCCTGCTGGGGGCGGTGCTGCTTCTCGGCGTCTGGATTCCAGGTCCCCTGCATGCCCTGCTTCTGGGGGCCAGTCGGGTGATCAGCCGATGACCCGTCAGCTCGAGCAGTTGGTGGCGAGCGGGGGACTGCAGGTGGCGTGGAGAAGGCAGGACGAAGCCTACGCTCAATGCCGGCAGCGGGAGTTCGCCGATCAGGTCAGCGCGCTGGCGCGCAGCGCGACGCTGTCGGACCTGTTTGTCGCCACGGTCCCACCAGCTCCTCCCAGGCTAACCGCAGTCATGCAGATGGTCGGCGACCCGGCCTGGTTGCTGCTCTCCACCGAGTTGGCGACGAAGGCGTTCCCCTCCTTGACCCCGAAGCTACATGCGGCCAGCTGGTACGAGCGCGAAATCCTTGAAATGCACGGCCTCGAACCGCTGGGTCACCCAGCTCCGGGCCGGCTGCGGCTGCACAACTGGCCGGCAGACCACTATCCGATGCGGGACCTGCCGTTCGATGTCGGCAGCCTTAGCCAACTGCCGCGCTCCAACCCCGGGCCGGCCGTGACTGGTCAGGGAGTATTCCAGCTTCCCCTCGGTCCGGTTCGCAGTGGACCCCAGGAATCCGCCGAGTTCCTGTTCTTCTCCGGAGGCGAGGACATCGTGGAGGTGGATCTTCGACTCGGGTTCAAGTACCGGGCCATCGAGCGGCTCGCCGAGGGGCAGCCGGCGGATCGGGCGATCCAGCTCGCCGAGCGCCTAGCGGGGACTTCCGCGTTTGCCAACGGACTGGCCTTCACCCGGGCGGTGGAGCGGGCGATCGGGAGCTCCGTCAGTACGGTCGACGAGCATACCCGGACCTTGCTCGCTGAACTCGAGCGGGTCCACAGCCACTTCGGGACCATTGGTCGGCTGGCCGAGGCGACCGGGTTGTTGGTGGCGGCGTCCCAATACGGATTGCTCAAAGAGGAAGCGTTGCGTGCCGCGGGTCGGCTCACCGGGCATCGGTACCTTCGAGGAGTCCTGTGCGTCGGCGGTATGGAGATCGAACTTGAGGCAGGTCCGCGCGACGAGCTGAAAACCCAAGTGGCTGGGTGGGTGGAACGATCCGCCGGATTGAAGCGGCTGCTCGAACAGACCACAACGTTCACCGATCGGCTCGACACGACCGCCATCTTGCTGCCGGACTACGCTGCGGCACACCACGTAATCGGTCCTGTGGGGCGTGCCTCGGCAATCGACCGCGACGCTCGTCGCGACCACCCGTACTGCGCCTACCACACGGTGGAGTTCGCCGTTCCCACCCAGGCCGACGGAGACGCCGAGGCGCGCTTCCAACTGCACGCCAATGAGTTGGTGCAGTCGCTGCGGATCATGCTGCAGCTGCTCGACAGCTGGCCGGCCGGCAGGGAGCGCTCAGCTCCTCCTGCCGGGAGAGCAGGATCGGCGCTCGGCTGGGCTGAGGCTCCCGGCGGCGAGACCCTGCACTGGGTGGAGCTTGATCAGGAGGGCAGTCTGCTGCGTTGGCGGGCCCGAACTCCGGCGGCGGTGAACTGGCATCCATTCGCCCATGCCTGCGGTAGCGGCAACAACTTGACTGACTTCCCGGTGATCGAGGCGAGCTTCTCGATTTCTCCCGCTGAGTTCGATCGATGAGCCGCTGGATTGGCAAGGGGATCGCGACCGGGGTCCGCACCACCAGCTTCCCGGACGCTCAGTCCTTGGGCGAGGAGGGGGCGGCCTCGGCAATTCGGCCAGTCTGGCAGAGCCTCACCCCAGTCCAGGCCCTGGCTGCCGCGGACCTATGCCCGACCGCCGCGCTCGAGGCCAGCGGCACCCAATCCAAGGGAGAGCTTCGGTTCGACGCCGGCGCCTGCATTCTCTGCGGGCGTTGCACTCGGGAGTTCCCGGCCGGCTTCACCCGCGTCGCCGATCCCCGGGTGGCCGTCCGAAACCGTGACCATCTTCGGACCACCGTGAAGTGGGGCGACGGTCAGCCACTGGCCCCGGCTTCGCTCCGCGAGGCGGCGGACCAGGTTCAGCAGCGGGCGTTTCACCTGTTCCGCCGCTCGCTCCACATTCGACATGTGGACGCGGGTTCCTGCAACGGCTGCGAATCCGAACTGCAGATGATGACTTCACCCTACCTGGACCTGCACCGCCTGGGGCTGTTCTTCACCCCGACCCCGCGGCATGCTGATGCGCTGCTGGTCACCGGAATCGTGACCCAGAACATGAAGGCGGCCCTGCTGGAGACTTACGCCGCCATGCCAGCGCCCAAGCTGGTGATCGCGGCTGGCGCCTGTGCCATCAGCTGCGGCAGTTTCTCGAGCAGCTCGATGAGCGCCGGCCCGTTGGATCAGCTGCTACGGGTCGATGCGTACGTCCCCGGTTGCCCCCCGACCCCGCAAGCACTACTGCACGGGCTGTTGCTGGCCGTGGAGCGCGCCACCGAGCGGAACCAGGCGGCCCCGGATGGTACCCATGGCCCTTGAACTGCTGGGCGCGGCGGTGGTCTGCTACCTCTTGGCCGCGCTGCTCGGGCTGGGACTGCTGCGCTGGCGTTTCCTGGCGGACCTGTCGGCGGCGGCGGCCATCGTCGCCGGGTTGCTTCTGGTGGTGACCGCCGCCTTCTGGCTAGGCGGCGCCCGGGCCAGCCTGACCCTTCCGGTCAGCACGCCGATCGGGGGCCTGGCGTTTCGAGCCACACGGCTGGCGGGCACCTTTCTCCTGCTGAGCGGCGTGGTCGGCTCGGGGATCTCCGTGTACACGGCCGGGTACGCTCCCCATATCGGGGGCCCGCTTCGGCAGGCGAGCCTGCACAGCCTACTCAACCTGAGTTTCGCCGCCATCCCGCTGATCCTGGCCGCCGCCAACGCCTTCACCTTCCTCCTGGCCTGGGAGACGATGGTGATCACCACCTACGCCCTGGTGACGGTGGAATTCGATCGCGCTGGTCGGCCCCAGGCGGCGTTTCTTATGCTGGCCCTGGCCAAGCTCGGCTTCGTCAGCATGGCCGTCGGATTCATCGCGGTGGGCGCTCTGCGAGCCGGAGCGTCATTTGCCATGCTGGCCCATCACCCGGTGGTGAGTGGGGCTCTCGCCTCAGCTGCGTTTGTGCTTTTCCTGGTCGGTTTCGGGGTGAAGGCCGGGGTGGTACCTCTGCAGGGCTGGCTGCCAGAGGCCCATCCCGCCGCGCCGGCCAATGTCTCCGCCGCTCTCTCGGGCATCGTTGTCTCCATGGGCATCTATGGCCTGGTAGTGACCGAGGTCACTCTGCTCCCCGCTCCCGCCGGCTGGTGGGGCTACCTCGCGCTGGGAGTGGGCGTGGTCACCGCCGCTTACGGCGTTCTGTTCTCTCTCCTGGTGCCGAATCTGAAGCGGATGCTCGCCTACAGCACCGTGGAGAACCTGGGGTTCATGGTGGCCATGCTCGGAGTCGCTCTCGTGTTCTCCAGCAGCCACCACCATCTGTTGGCTGCCGCGGCTCTGGTGGTGGTCATACTCCATGCCCTCTACCACGCCCTCCTCAAGAGCACCTTGTTCATGGGCGCCGGCTGCGTCGATGTCGGCGCCCGCGGTCTCGATATGGACCGACTCGGAGGCTTAGCGCTCCGCATGCGCTGGACCACCCTGCTGTTCTTCATCGGTGCGATGGGTCTGGCCGGAATCCCCCCCTTGAATGGGTTCCAGACCGAGTGGTTGGGATTGCAAATGCTGATCCGCGCTCGGGTGCTGGACACTCCGGAGAGTCGCGTCTACCTGGCCGCTGCGGGAATGCTGCTCACGCTAACCTTCGCCCTGGCTGCGACGGCCTACATCAGAGTGTTCGGGGGAGCCTTCCTGGGGGCTCCGCGCAGCCCACGAGCAGCGCATGCGATCGAGGTTCCGATCACCATGCGCCTGGGCATGTTGGTGCCTGCCGGCGTCGCGGTTGTCACCGCGCTATTGCCTCCGCTCGGACTCGGCGGGGCGGTGGCGTCCGCGGAGGGTGCGGCGTACGCGCCGGGCCTGCTCGACGCGCTGTTGCCGCCATTCTCTTTGCACCCGACCCAGTTCGCGCTGCCCATCCAAGTGGGGGGAACCTTTCTCAGCCAGATTCTCCACAACAACGGGATGGTGATCGTGCCGACCAGCTTCAGCTACGCCTTCATCTCGCCCACCTACATCTTCCTGAGCCTGGTCAGCATCATTGCCTTGACCGCAGGAGGACTCCGCCTATTGGGTCGGCGAACCCGTCGCGCGAGCGATGTGTGGGTGGGCGCGGGGATGGAGTATCGAGCCGCGATGCAGTACACCTCGACCTCCTTCACCAACCTGTTCCGCTCCACGTTTGGCGGTGTGTTCCGCGACCAGCGCGCCATCGAGCGCGACTACCATCAAGCGCCGTTCTTCGCCCATTCCATTCGCTACCGGCGTCGAGTCGTGGAGCCGGTAGCAACCTACCTCTACCACCCACTTATCGGCGGCGCCCGTCGCGTCTCCGCCGCGGTCGGCCGGCTCCAGTCGGGCCACGTAAACTTGTATCTGCTCTACCTGGTAGCGGTCTTTGTGGCTATTCTGTTGCTGCACTGAGGCTCGGGCGGGGGACGGATCATCATCGATCCGAAACGATTCCTGGCGCCGCGCCCGGGTCGCGGACCTCAGCGTTCACGCAGCGCGGTCAGTAATGTCGCGGGAACTAGGTGGTGTGGAGCGCAGGGCCAGCGGGCGGGCGCCAGCCCGAGACCACCTCGACCTGAACGGCTAATCGCCGTCGATGAGGAAGTGCTGAAACCTTCGAATCGGGGCTGGGACTTTCTCAGGAGGAGAACCCACAGGTGAGCAAGGCGAACGAGCTCGCGAGGCGGCGGTTGGGTCTGGATGGCCCGCTGGTCTCCGTGGTCGGTGTGGGCACCAACAGCTTTGGCACCCGCATGCCGGAGGAGGCGGTGGGCCAGGTGGTCAACACGGCCCTTGACCTCGGCGTCAACCTGTTCGATACGGCGGACATCTATGGGCGAGGTGAGAGCGAGCGGCTTCTCGGAGAGGCTCTTCGAGGCCGCCGCGACCAGGCCCTGATCGCGACCAAATTCGGCATGAGGCGCGCCGGGGAGGACACGACAATTCATCGGGGATCCCCGGCATACATCCGCGGCTCGGCGGAGGCCAGTCTCACCCGGCTAGCGGTCGAGGTGATCGATATTTACCAGCTGCACGAGCCCGACCCCTTCACCCCCATCGCGGAGACCCTCGGGGCGATGCATGAGCTGATCGTGGAGGGCAAGGTTCGCTGGATCGGCTGCTCGAATCTCCCGAGCTGGCAAGTGGTGGAGGCCAGTTGGACCGCGCGGTCGCTGGGCATCTCCGCCTTCGTCTGCGCTCAGGACGAATACAGCCTCCTCAACCGCGAGGCCGAGCGCGAGCTTTTGCCCGCGCTGGAGCACCTGGGCATGCGGCTGCTGTCCTACTATCCCTTGGCTCAAGGCCTGCTGACCGGTAAATACCGAAGGGGTCAGCCTGCCCCTCCCGGGACTCGGACCAGCCACCCATCCAACGCGAACATGCTCGACGACCAGACCCCTTTCGACAAAGTCGAGGCTCTCGAGAGCTTCGCCGAGCAACGTGGTCTGACCTTGTTGCAGCTCGCCTTTGGTGCCCTCCTGGAGCGGCCCCAGGTGGCCTCCGTGATCGCGGGCGCCACGCGGCCCGAGCAGGTGGTCGCCAACGTGGAGGCGGTCTCCTGGCAGGCGACCCAGGACGATTGGGCTGAGCTCGACCTGGTCACCAAGACGTAGGACCAGGGCCAAGGCCGCCCGGCCAAAGTCCAGACTCACCGGCCGAGCGGAGCCGGAATCCCCCGATCGGGTTCGCGCCGTGGCCCACAGCGCTCTTCTCCGGGTCCTGCGAGCGGGCAATGGCCACCGGGCGTCGCGATACTTAGCCGCGTGGAACACGCCGCGCTGGACCCCTCGCGAGCCACGCCGAGCGAGGCATTCGCCGAGCCATCCAGGATCGACCTGGGACCGGCGGACCCCCAGGAAGATGCCGTGGTGACGTTGGTGCTCCGGCCTCGGTCGGACACCCCCAGCCCGGTCGCCTCAGACATGGGGTCGCTCCTCCCGAGGCTTCGGGCGCATCTGTCGCGAGAGCAGTTGGCCGACGTTCGGGGCGCTCATCCGGACGATATCGAGGCGCTGCGGGCCTGGAGCAACTCTGCGGGGGTGGAGCTGCTCTCGGCAGAGCCCGACCGGCGGACGGTTGAGATCCGAGCTCGCTTGGAGCGGCTGGCGGAGATCTTCGCGGTCGAGTTCCGGCGGCACCAGGTCGACGGAGTGGAATTCAGAGCTACCAGGGGATCTGGGGCCTTGCCTGGTGAGATCGCGGAACAGGTAGTTGCGGTCCTGGGACTGGCCACGCTACCGGCCGCCCGACCGCAGTTTCGCCCGCTTCCCTTGCCCCAACCGGTGGTATCCCTGGCCACCGCCGCTCCGTTCAGCTACCTCCCCTCCCAGGTGGCCGAGCTGTACGGATTCCCGGCCGGGACCAGCGGCGCCGGGGAGTGCGTCGGGCTGATCGAGTTGGGGGGAGGCTACCGATCCGCCGACATCACTACCTACTTCGGCGGTCTGGGCGTGCCGGCCCCCGACCTGGTGGCGATCCCCGTTGCGGGAGGCGACAACCAGCCCACCGGGGTGGAGAACGGTCCCGACGGCGAGGTGGTGCTGGACATTGAAGTGGTCGGGGCCACGGCCCCGGGGGTTCGACTCGCGGTCTACTTCGGCCCCAACACGGACCAGGGATTTCTGGCCGCTATCAACGCCGCCATCCACGACCAGACCAACCGGCCCTCGGTGATCTCGATCAGCTGGGGTGGGCCGGAGGCGAACTGGGCGCCGGCCACCATGACCGCCTTCGATCAGGCCTTCCAAGACGCGGCGCTGCTGGGCGTGACGGTCTGCGTGGCGGCCGGCGACAACGGCTCAGGTGATGGGCTGACGGACGGCGAGGCGCACGTCGACTTTCCCGCCTCCAGCCCACACGTGCTGGCCTGTGGCGGCACGCGCCTGACCTCCGCCGCCGGCGTCATCGAGGCCGAAGTGACCTGGAACGACGGGTCTCAGGGGGGCGCCACCGGTGGCGGCGTGAGCTCGGTCTTCGGAGTTCCCGCCTGGCAAGCGGGAGCCCACGTCCCACCCGCTGCCGACCCCGGCCACCAGACCGGTCGGGGCGTCCCGGACGTAGCCGGAAATGCGGACCCCGAGACCGGGTATCAGGTCCTGGTAGACGGCCAGCGGGCGGTATTTGGGGGTACCAGCGCGGTCGCGCCACTCTGGGCAGCCTTGCTGATTCGCTGTGCCCAGGCGTTGGGTCACGGCCCCGGTTACCTCAACCCGCTGCTCTACCAGAGGTTGGCGAGCGAGGATGCGACCAGGGATATCACCGCGGGCAACAACGGCGCCTACTCGGCCGGCCCCGGGTGGGACCCGTGCACGGGGTGGGGGAGTCCTCAGGGGGACCACCTCCTCGCTGCCCTGCGCGGTTGAGGCAGCCCACCGATGAAGGTTCTGGGGATCAATTGGCTCGGCGTGAAGACCCCGACGTTCGCGACCAGCCGGGATTTTTTTACCGAAGTGATCGGACTCCAAGTCACCTACCAGGCTGCCGAGTTCGCGGTGATGGAGCTACCTGATGGTGACAAGCTCGAGATCTTCGGTCCCCAGGGCCCTGATTCCGAGACCCAATCTCGCCAGGGCTCGATCGTCGCCGGTTTCTGGGTAGATGACATCGGGTCGGCGGTGGCCGAGCTGGTCAACCAGGGAGTGGAGCTGATCGGCGGCATCGAGGGCAAGGCTGGTAGGCACCAGTGGCAGCGCTTCCGTGCCCCCGACGGCAATGAATTTGAGCTCTGCTCCGATCCGCAGCGCCGGTTTCCCGGATAGGAGAACTGGGCCGCCGCCGGCACCGGCGGTCGGGCTTGGTGGTGGCCGCTGGCCCGGGTCGGGCAACTCAGGATCGCGGAGTAGACAACCAACCACGCCGCGGTTCCCCTCAGTTGCAGGGGATTCAAGGCCCGCTTCGAGGCTGGCCGGGTAGCGGACCGAAACTTCAGGACCACGGGTTCGGGGTGATTCTGCCCGGGGCAATCTGCGTGGCGCACCTTCGCCTGGGCGGTGCCTTGCGCTACCAATTCGGAGCTAGCCACCGGTGCTGACACCCGACGCCCCAGCCGATCTGGCTGGCGGCGGCCAACTGGCGGCGCTGCCGGGTCGGCGGGGACACCGGCTGTGGCAAGCTTGGGCCGTGACCCAAATTGAGACCCACCTCCGGCTCAGTGAAGGACGCGAGGAGGGGTCGGCGATTGTTGCTCTCAACCTCAAGAAGATCTACAAGGAGGTGGAGGCAGTCCGGGGGGTGAGCTTCGAGGTCAAGACTGGGGAGATCTTCGGCTTCCTCGGCCCCAACGGTGCTGGCAAATCAACCACCATCTCCATGCTCTGCACCTTGGTCAGTCCAACCGAGGGCAGTGCCCGAGTGGCCGGCTTCGACGTGGTGGCCGATCAGGCGAGGGTTCGCCAGCGGATTGGTCTCGTTTTCCAGGAGACCACCCTCGACGACTACCTGACCGCCACCGAGAACCTTCGCTTCCATGCCGAGCTGTACGGCGTTCCCCGTGACGTGGTGGCGGGACGTCTGCGCCAGGTGCTGCAGATGGTCGACCTCTGGGAGCGCCGGGATGGACTGGTGCAGACCTTCTCGGGGGGCATGAAGCGGCGGCTGGAGATTGCTCGCGGCTTGCTGCACGCCCCCTCTGTCCTCTTTCTCGACGAGCCGACGGTGGGACTCGACCCGCAAACGCGCTCGCACATTTGGAGCTACATCCAGGAGCTCCGCCGGCGCGAGCAGATCACGATTTTTCTGACTACCCACTACATGGACGAGGCCGAGTACTGCGACCGGCTCGCGATCATCGATAACGGGGTCCTGGTGGCGGTCGATACTCCCGAGGCGCTCAAGGGAAGCATCGGCGAAGACCGCGTCGAGCTGCGCACGGCCGATGACCAGCGAGCGATCGAACAGCTGGCGCAGCACTTTCGCGTCCATGCCCAAATCAGCGAAGGAGCCGTCACTTTCCACGTACCTGGGGGTGAGCAGTTCGTCCCCAAGCTGTTTGCTGAATTGGAGGTACCGATTCGTTCGATCCGGGTCGCTCGGCCGACGCTGGACGACGTCTTCATGAACTACACCGGACGCACGATCCGCGACGCTGAGGCTTCCGGCTCCGACCGACTGCGCGCCGATCCATGGATGCGATACCGGGGGAGAAGGTAGCCGTGGCGACCAGCCTGAGGGTCCCCGAAGTGCGGGTCGCCGGGGGCCGCGCCAGCGACGACCTGCGCGCTTTGTGGGTGGTCTGGAAGCGGGAGTTGATCCGGTTCCGGCGCAACCGAATGCGGATCGTCACCTCCCTGGCCCAACCGGCGATTTTCCTCTTTGTCCTCGGCACCGGGCTTTCCACCGTCATCCCGACCGCTGACCATTTCAACTTCCGGACCTTCATGTTCCCGGGCGTGCTGGGCATGACGGTTCTCTTCACCTCGATCTTCTCGGCGATCTCCATCGTCTGGGACCGAGAATTCGGCTTTCTGCGCGAGATGCTGGTCGCTCCGGTGCACCGCTGGACCTTGGTCTTGGGCAAGTGCCTGGGCGGGGCCACCGTGGCGACGATCCAGGGCACCATCATGCTGGCCCTGGCCGGCCTGGTGGGGGTGCCCTACGACCCGGTGATGCTGCTGGTGCTGCTCGCTGAAATGACCCTCACCGCCTTCGCCCTGACCGCCTTTGGGGTGATGGTGGCGGCGCGGATCTCCGATGTGCAGTCGTTCCAAGTGGTCACGCAGCTCTTGGTGCTGCCGATGTTCTTTCTCTCGGGGGCGGTGTTCCCGGTCACGAAACTGCCAGCGTGGCTGGGGATTCTCAGCAAGATCGACCCGCTCTCCTACGCCGTCGACCCGCTCCGCAAGGAGGTCTTCACCTACCTCTCGATTCCGGTCGCGCTGCGCCATACCTTTGACCCCGGGGTCAGCTGGGGCAGCTGGACCCTGCCGGTCTCGGTCGAGGTTGGACTGGTCGCGCTGGCAGCTGCGGTCATGCTCGGGGTCGCGATCAGGCAGTTTTCCCGGCCCATCTAGCCGTGGGGGGCGGCCGCCTCCCGGGGCAGCTCGAGCCGCTCCGCCAGCTGCCAGGTTGCCGCGGCCACCAGCGCCTGCTGGGGGGCCGGCCAGTCCTGCAGCAGCTCCTCCAGGATGGTTCTCCGCGCAAGGTGCAGCCGCTTGCGCAGCCGCTGCCCGGCCGGGGTGATCCGGACCAGAGCCGCCCGCCCGTCGCGGGGATCGGGCTCCCGGCTCAGGAGCCCGGCCCGGGCGAGCCGCTGCAACCGGGGCGTGATGGTGGAGTTGTCGACCCCGTAGTACGCCGCCAGTTCGGACGGGTGGACCGGCCCGCAGGCGGCGATCCGCTGGAGCATGGAGACAGAGCCCACCGGCAGATTGCAGCGGGCCCGAAGCATGGTCTCCAGCTGGACCTCACGGCTGTTGGACCAGCGCACGATGACGGTCACCGCCCGTTCCAGCTGCGCGATCGGGCCCGGGTCATCCGGTCGGCGAGCCGGTCGGGGCTCGGTCCGCTCCAGCACCGGTGACCCGGTCAAGGGACCGACCCGTCGCCCGCGCGAAGGCCCTCAGGGACCTGCGCCGACTTGTCGGACCCAGCTCCCGGCCCCGGCCAAGTGGTGCTTCCGGCCGCCGGCTGCCGCTCCGGCCCGGTCTCACCAGGGCCCGTCGGGGGCGAATTGACCGCCAGCGCCGCGCTGGGCGCCGATTCCTGATGGATGTACTTGCCCCCCCGCAGCCAGCTGGCCACCGCCGCCAGGGCGCAGGCGGCGAAGGCGAAGTCGAAGGCCTCGTGCAGGCCGCTCAGGAAGGGCCCGGAGATGAGGTGGGGGAAGAAGGCCCGCCCGGTCAGGTAGGCCTGCTGGGCGTGGGTCAGGTGAGCCAGGACGGGGCCCAACAACGAGCCGATCGGATTGAAGCCCAAGAAGGAGGCGAAAAGGCTTCCGACCGCCGGCAGGTGGGAGATCCGGGAAGCGGTGGCGGCGGGGACACCCTCGACAACCAGTCCATGGAACAGGGTGTGGGGCAGGGTGGCCGAGAGTCCCAGGATGATCAGGGTGAAGAAGATCCCGATCGAGAGCACCTGGGCCGAGTTCTGGAAGGTTGCCGACATCCCCGCTCCGGCGCCCCGCTGCCGGGCGGGGAGGCTGTTCATGATGCCCGCCTGATTGGGCGAGGCGAAGAGTCCGCTGGAGAGCCCATAGACCGCCAGCAGGGCGGCGAACCAAAGGTAGTTGAAGTTGGCCGGCAGGAGCTGGAAGAGGGCGAAGATCACCGCCGAGACCGAGACCCCAACCGTGGCGAAAACGCGGGAGCCGTGGCGGTCCGAGAGAATCCCCGCCAGCGGTCCGGCGACCAGGAAACCGGCGGTCAGGGGCAGCATGTAAATCCCCGCCCAGAGGGGGGTCTCGCTGAAGCTGTAGCCGTGCTGGGGGAGCCAGATCCCCTGCAGCCAGATGATCAAGATGAACATCAGGCCCCCCCGGGCCAGGGCGGAGAGCAGGGCGGCCACATTGCCCGCGGCGAAGGCCCGGATGCGGAACAGTTCGATGTGGAACATGGGTGCTTTCACCTTGGTCTCCAGGTAGGTGAAGAAGGCGAGGCAGGCGAGTCCGCCGAACATCGCCATGAGCACCAGCGGGTTGCCCCAGCCCATGCTGGCCTTTTCGTAAGGGAGGATGCCGTAGGTGATGCCGACCAGGAGCGAGACCAACCCAACCGCGAAGAAGAGATTGCCCCACCAGTCGATCCGGGCCGGCTGCCGGACCCCCGTGTCCCGCAGCATCAGATAGGCCCAGACGGTGCCGAAGATCCCGACCGGGACCGAGACCAGGAAGACCAGTTGCCAGGCGATCGGTCCCAGCACTCCCCCCAGGACCAGGCCGATGAAGGACCCGGCGATGGCCGCCATCATGTTGGTGCCCAGCGCCAGGCCCCGCTGATGGGTGGGGAAGGCATCGGTGAGGATGGCGCTGGAGTTGGCCCAGAGCATCGCTCCCCCGACCCCCTGGAGCACCCGCATCACGATCAGGTAGAGAGCGGCCTCGGATCCGCTCAGCCAGCTCAGCGACAGCATGATCGAGAAGATGGTGAAAACCAGGAAGCCCAGGTTGTACATGCGCACCCGGCCGTACATATCCCCGATCCGGCCCAAGGTGACCACCAGCACCGCGGTCACCACCATGTAGCCCATCAAAAGCCAGAGAAAGTAGGGGGTATTGCCCGGAGCCAGGGGGTTGAGGTGGATCCCCCGGAAGATGTCGGGCAGGGCGATCAGCACGATCGACTGGTTGATGGTCGCCATCAGCATGCCGATCGTCGTGTTGGAGAGGGCTACCCACTTGTAGTGGGGCCCGACCGGGCGAGGGGAATGCCGGGCGGCCGTCAGCCTGCCGTTGATGCTCAAGCGGGGGCTCCTGCCGTTGATCGGGATGCTTGGTTTGAGCTTACCAAATACTTTGACCGCTGGAAACCCGAGCCGGTCGTGCCCGTGCCCTGCCCGTCCGACCGATACCCATGGGGATCGGGCGCCCACCTAACATGGCGGGCAAGTTGAATGAGCCCGAGCGTCGGTTCGAGGCGGTCAATCTCCTGGCTGATCCGCTCTATCAGTACTGCAGCATCACCAAGCAGCGGGAGGATGGGGCCGGCTCGGAAGAGGCCCTCCTCGACCACCCCTGGCTGCAGCGCCAACGGCGCATCCACCAACTCCAGTCGGCCTGGTGGGTCTTCCACACCGCCGAGCACTCGCGCTTTCAGCATGCGGTGGGCGCGATGCATCTCACCGGCACCTTCACGGAGCACCTCTACCCGAGCCTGATCGAGAGTTTCCCGGAAGCTCCCTCACGCCAGCTGGTGGTCGAGACGATGCGGATCGCTGGCCTGCTCCATGACGTCGGCCACGGGCCCTTCGGCCACTTCTTCGATGTTGAGGTGCTGGCCCAGTACGGCCTCGACCACGAGGACATCGGCCGCCGTCTGGTGCTCGGTCCGCTGGCGGAGCTGATCGCCTCGATTCGCCGGAGCCCAGGCGGCGACTTCGACCAGGGAGAGGTGATCGTGCCCGAGTGGGTTGCCTGGGTGATGGCGCCCCGGGAGTTGGATGGATTCGCCCCGCCGCGCTGGCTGCGGGCGCTCAAGCCGGTGCTCTGCGGACCGGCGAGCACCGACAACATGGACTACGTCCCGCGGGACGCCTACATGTGCGGCGTCGCGGTGGGACCGGTGGACCTGGCCCGCCTGCGCCACTACATGTTCATCAAGGACGGCAACCTGGTGCTGCATCAGCACGGGGCGCCCGCGCTGGAAATGTTCCTCTTGGCGCGGCTCTACATGTACAACCACGTCTACTTCCACCGGACCGTCCGCCGGATCGATCTCCACCTGCGTCCGGTCTTCGCCCAGACCTGTGCGGCCCTTTTGCCCCCGGGCAACCCGCTCGACCATTTGGACCAGTACCTCTTGCTCACCGACTGGTCGCTCATGACCGAGGTGGAGCGGCTACAGCGCGAGCCGCGCGATTCGGAGGAGCGCGAACTGGGCCGGCACTGGGAGGCGGTCACCACCAGGCGGCTTCCCTGGCGGCTGGCCTTCGAGGCGTATCGCGAGTTGAATCAGTTACCAGCACCTGCCGGGCTCAACAGCTCGCGTCAGATCGAGCAATTGATCCGTTCGGCACTGCCGGTCCAGTTTCGGGAGGTGGGTCTGGAGGTGGACCTGGCCAGCACCGCGCCCAGGCCGGATAACCCGGCCAGCGACGACCAGATGTTGCGGATCTTCGACCCCATCTCGGGCCGGGTCGAGGCCGAGGCGGCGCGAGAGCTGCTGGCCCGGCTGCTGCCGGTACGGACGGTCTGGCTTAGGGTCTACAGCGACAGCGCCGAGGCGCGGCAGGCGATTCGGGAGGCGGCCGCCCAGACCATGCCCGGGGCGCTTTCGTGATCGAGCCCGCCGGCTGGACGGGCAAGCTGCCGCTGGGCGCAGTCGGGACCGGTTGGGAGCCGAGTTCTGGACCCGCTAGCGCCGACGCCGGCGCACTTTGCGGTAGCGCTGCAGCAGCATCACCCCGAGCCCTAGCACCAAGAGCAGCAGGATCGCCGATTCCAGCAAACCCATTAGCTGCCGCCGGGCCGTCCGGTATTGGTCAACTGAGGGCGATCCTGGGGGCGGCCGGCATCTCGGGGGAGGAGATCGACTGGAAGTTGACCTGGCTGACCTGGCCCGCCAGGGCGGCGGCCACCCGGACGAAGATCTGCGCCTGGGGGGAGTCCGCTCGGGCCATCACCAAGGGCTGGCCCTCGCCACCGCCGGTCCGAATCAGGAGATCGAGCGGGATCTCCCCCAGGAAGGGAATCTCCCCTTCCCGGGCCAGCTCTTGGCCCCCGCCCCGGCCGAAGATGTCCGTCACCTCTTGGCAGTGGGGACAGGCGAAACCGCTCATGTTCTCGATTATCCCCAGGATCGGCACCCGCAGCTGCTGAAACATAGCGATCCCCCGCCCGACATCCGCCAGGGACACGTCCTGCGGGGTGGTCACAATCACGGCTCCGGTGAGCGGGATGGACTGGGCCAGAGTCAGCTGGACGTCTCCTGTCCCCGGCGGTAGGTCACAGACGAGGTAGTCGAGCTCGCCCCAGTTGACCTCGAAGAGGAACTGCTTGACGGCCCCCGCCAGCATCGGCCCGCGCCAGACCACCGGACGCCCGGGGTCGATCAAGGTGCCCATCGAGACCACCTTGAGATCGCCCTTTTGCAGCGGAACCATCCGCCCGTCGATCGCCGAGGGACGCTCGGTGAGCCCGAGCATGATGGGGACGTTGGGTCCGTAGATGTCGGCGTCGAGGAGCCCCACTCTGGCTCCGGATCGGAGCAGCGCGAAGGCCAGGTTGACGGCGACCGTGGTCTTGCCCACCCCGCCCTTGCTGGCGCTCACCGCAATGATGTTGCGCACCCCCGGGATCTCCTGTCGACCGATAACCCCCCGGGTCCGGGTGACATCGGCGTCCCACTCCAGCTCAACCCGGTCGATGCCGGGAACGACCCCGAGCACGGCCGCCTCTATCTCGGACTGAATCCGGTCCTTGAGCGGGCAGGCGGGGGTGGTGAGGACCACCCGCAGCTTGACGGCGGTGCCCTCGACGCGCAGGTTCTTCAACATTCCGAGATGCATCAGGGGACGATGCAGCTCGGGATCCTCGACCCTGGCGAGGGCATCCTCGAGCGCCGCCAGGGTGTTGGTCTTGGGGATCGCGTTCACTTGGACTCGATCATAGCTGGGACGGCGGAGCGGTCAGCCGGAAGCTCGGCGCCGCCGTGTTGCAATAGCGTGCAACAGGTATATTTAGGGCACCTTGAACGGACTTGAGACCCTCCGGCAGCAGGGCAAGCGGCTCACCCCCCAACGGCGGCTGGTCTATGGCGCGCTGCTCGAGCATCCCGGCCACGCCACCGCGGACGAACTCTGCAACAGCATCGGCCGCAAGCTTCCCGGTTTCCAGCGCACCACCGTCTACCGCACCCTCGACCTCCTGGTGGAGATCGGGCTGGCCCGCAAGGTGCAGCTCGGTCACGCCAACACCTACGAGGCGGTGATGGCCGGCAGCGAGTCTCACCAACACCTGGTCTGCGACCGCTGCGGCGGCACCTTCGACGTCAGCTGTCCCGAGGTGCCCGAGTGGGTCGAAAGCGCCGCGCAACCGCTCGGCTTCGACCTCGAGCGGGTCGAACTGCTCGGCCACGGGACCTGCGCCGGCTGCGCCGCGACCCTGGCCTAGCTCTCGGCCGGCGACGGCTGGCGAGTCGGCCCGGGCCCGGCCACCCCTATCCCGCGAGCAGGCTGGCGAAGTCGGTCGCGCGGACTGCCTGGGCGAATTCGGAACCGGCCTGGTCGATCTCCAGGGCTCGTTCGTAGACGAAGGCGTAGAGGTCACTGAAGCGATCGGCCTGGAAGCCGCCGGCCAAGAGGTGGTCGGCCAGCTCGGGCCGGAGCGCGATCTGATCCTCGAGCAGCTGGGCCGCCTCGAGCAGGGCGGTCAGGATCTTGACCTCGGTGGAGTACTCCTCGATCAGGGTCGGGGAGGCCTCGTTCTCCTGGAGTTCAACCAGCTTGCGCTGGAGCTCCGCGATCTCCGCCTGGTACTCCGCATGCTGCGCATCTGGCATCTGGCTTCCAGAACTGGCCCGCCCGGCCGCCCTCGGGGGTGGCAGAGCTCCTTCAGGCCTCAGTGGATCAGGAAATGGGTGGCGATGAGGGGGGCGATCAGGATGGCGATGATGTTGACCACCTTGATCATCGGGTTGATCGCCGGACCCGCCGTGTCCTTGTAGGGATCGCCCACCGTGTCCCCGGTCACCGCGGCGGCGTGGGTCTCCGACCCTTTGCCGCCGAAATTACCCTCCTCGATGAACTTCTTGGCGTTGTCCCAGGCGCCTCCCCCAGAGGTCATCTGGAGCGCCAGAAAGAGTCCCACCACGATGGTTCCGATCAGCAGGCCGCCCAGGGCCACCGGGCCCAGCACGAATCCCACGATCAGGGGTGCGGCCACCGGGATCAGCCCCGGCAGGATCATCTCCCGCTGGGCGGCTCTGGTCACGATCGCGACACAGCGGCCATAAAGGGGCCGTCCGGTCCCCTCCATGATCCCGGGGATTTCCCGAAACTGTCGGCGCACCTCCTGCACCACCTCGCCCGCCGCGCGCCCCACCGCCTGCATGGAGAGCGAGGCGAAGAGCACCGGGAGGATGCCGCCGAAGAGGAGCCCGACGATCACCCGGGGGTTGTCCAGGCTGAAGTTGAAGTGGTGGTGGCCGAGGGTCTGGGTGTAGCCGGCGAAGAGCACCAGGGCGGCCAGCGCCGCGGAGCCGATCGCGTAGCCCTTGGTGACCGCCTTGGTGGTATTCCCCACCGCATCCAGGGGGTCGGTGATGGCCCGCACCGACTCGGGCAGGTTGGCCATCTCGGCAATGCCCCCGGCGTTGTCGGTGATCGGCCCGTAGGCGTCGATGGCGACCACGATGCCCACCATGCTGAGCAGGCTCATGGCGGCGATGGCGATCCCGTACAGCCCGGCCAGGGCGAAGGCGCCCAGAATCCCGATGCCGATCACCAAGACCGGGAGCGCCGCCGCCTCCAGCCCCACCGCCAGCCCGGCGATGATGTTGGTCGCGTGCCCGGTCTGCGAGGCCCGAGCCACGCTCTTGACGGGGTTGAACTGGCCCCCGGTGAAGTATTCGGTGATGGCCACGATCAGGATCGTGATGACCACCCCGATCACCCCGGCCCAGACCAGGTTGAGGACAGGGTGGCCCAGGACCTTGGCCGAAAGTCCACCGTTGCCCCGGAGCACCAGGGTCACGATGAGGAAGCCGACGATCGCGAACACCCCCGCCGCGACCAGCCCGCGGTAGAGGGCCCCCATGATCCAGCCGCCCTTGCCGATCTTGACGAAAAAGGTGCCGAAGATCGAGGCCAGGATGCCGATTGCCCCCAACAGCAGCGGATAGATGGTGAGGCCGAAGTTGTGGAACTCCAGGCCGCCCAGCAGCATCGCCGCCACCGCCGTCACCGCGTAGGTTTCGAAGAGGTCGGCGGCCATCCCGGCACAGTCGCCGACGTTGTCGCCCACGTTGTCCGCGATCACCGCCGGATTGCGCGGGTCGTCCTCGGGGATGCCGGCCTCGATCTTCCCCACCAGGTCCGCGCCGACGTCAGCCGCCTTGGTATAGATGCCGCCGCCCAAACGGGCGAAGACGGAGATCAGCGAGGCCCCGAAGGCCAGCCCGACGATCGCCGAGGGCTGATTGAGGATCCAGAAGGCGATGGTGACTCCCAGAAGGCCGAAGCCGACCACGAAGAAGCCGGTCACCGCGCCGCCGTTGAAGGCTACTTTGAGGGCCGGGCCTAGGCCCCGGCGGGCCGCCTCGGCGGTCCGGTAGTTGCTCCTGACCGAGACATTCATCCCGACGTAGCCGGCGCTGGCCGAGAGGGTCGCCCCAAAGAGGAAGAGAAGGGAGGTTTTCCAGCCCAGCGCGGGGCTGATCAGCCCGCCCAGGAAGAGCACCAGGGCCAGCGACAGCCCAATGATGGCGATGATCGTGTACTGCCGGTTGAGGTAGGCGGAGGCGCCTTCCCGAATCGCCTGACCGATCTCCTGCATCCGCTCGTTACCGGGCGACTGACGCATCACGCCGAGGGCCAGATAGGCCCCGTAAGCGAGGGCGAGCAGACCGGCGACCAGCACCGGAATCAGTACGGTTCGAGTCATTGCGATGTGATCCTCCGACCGCGCGCGGCGGCATGTGGGCAGTAGAGAGAGGTACTCCGCCCCGTCCTGCACCCCGGGGCGACGCTGGCCGGAGCCGACGAATTATATCGGCGCCGGAGCCTCCGGGGGTGATTCGGGGCCGGCCGGGACCTCCCCCGGCAGGTCATGATTGGGCTGCCCATCGAGCGGGGTCGGGTCGGTCCGGGGCAGTGGAGGAGGCATCTTGGTCAGCTGGATCGTGGCGGTTGGCGATGAGCTGCTCTCGGGTCACACGGTCGACTCCAACTCGGCCTGGCTCGCCAAGCGGCTCAGCGAGAGCCCCTACCCGGTCGGCCGGATCGTGGTCGTCCCCGATCAGGTGAACGCCATCGCGGCGGAGCTGCTGGCCGCGGCCGCCGCCCGCGCTGATCGGGTCTTCTGCTGCGGTGGACTGGGTCCGACCCCGGACGACCGCACCATGGCGGGGGTGGCCCAGATGCTCAGGGTTCGGCTGGTGGAGGATCAGCTGGTCCTGGCCGGCGTTCGGGAGCGGGTCGCCCGGCGCTTTCGGGAGGGGCGGGTGGCCAGCCCCGAGCCCAACCCGGGCACTTTGAAAATGGCCCTCGTCCCGGAGGGTGCGACGGTGCTCCGCAATCCGGTTGGGGGGGCGCCCCCTTTGGCGATCGCCTTTCCCGAGGCGGGGGCCCCGGGCTGGCTCTTCGTGCTGCCGGGAGTGCCCGCTGAGCTGACGGCGATCTTCCAGGAGGAGATCGAGCCTGCCTATCTGAGTGGGCAGGGCGGCAGGCACTACCGCGAGATGTTCTTTCCGGGCGTCGCCGAGTCGACCTTCTTCCCGCTCCTGTCCGAACTGGAACAGAGCTTTCCTCAGGTCAGTTTCGGCTCCTACCCGCAAGCCCAGGGGGGCGTGGTGATTCGGGCCAGCGCACTCGATCCGCAGGCGTTAGGGGAGGGGTTCGAGGTGCTCCAGCGGCGAGCGCCGCAGCCGCTCAGGAATCAACGCGCGGCGCGGTGATTCTCGAAGCAGTTGCTGCAGTAAACCGGCCGATCGTACTTCGGCTGGAACGGCACCTGGGTCATATTCCCACAGTCGGCACAGACCACATCGAACATCTGTCGCGGAGGCCGGGGCCCAGCTGAGGCGTATCCGTTCGACCCCTGGCGCGAGGCCTTGGCCAGCTGCCGGCACGGCTGACACCTGGTGGGCTGATTGACCAGTCCCTTGGACTGGTAGAACTGCTGCTCTCCGGCGGTAAAAACGAACTCCGAGCCGCACTCGCGGCAGGTCAGGGTAACGTCGTCGAGGCTCAACCGAGCATCCTCCAAATCGCGTACTGGCCAGGACTGCTCGGTCGTGCCTTGATTCGCCGCCCGGGACTTCGTCTGGCGGCCGCAACTATAGCAGGGGAGCAGCGAATTGGGGCCCAATTGGGGTCGCCAGCGCAGCTCAGAATGTGAAGAGGTCGATGCCTCCGGCCACCGGAAGGGTCACCCCGGTGATGTATCCCGCCTCCGGGCTGGCCAGAAAGCAGATGGCGTGGGCGACGTCCTCGGGCTTGCCGGCGGCCCGCATGGCGGTGCGCAACACCATCCGCTCGCGCATGCCGGGCGTGCCGGTGTTGAAGGCTTCCGTGGCAATCACCCCCGGCACGATGGCGTTGCTGGTGATTCCGTGGCGCGCCCCCTCCAGCGCCGCTGAGCGCATCAGCCCCAGGAGCCCGGCTTTGGTCGCGCTGTAACTCGCCTGCCCGAAACCGCCCAGGGTGCCGGCCACGGAAGACATGTAGATCAGCCGTCCGAAGCCGCCCTCCCGGAGGTACGGCCAGGCCGCCTGGGTGCAGTTGAAAGCCCCGCTCAGGTTGACCTTGAGATCACGTTCCCAGAGCTCAGGAAGCTGATCCGTCAGCTGGGCCAGGTGGTCGAGAGTCCCGGCGTTGTTCACCAGGATGTCGATTCCGCCGAACTCCTGGGCGACCTGCTCCATCACCGCGTTCACCTGCTCGCGGTTGGTCACATCCATCTGGTACGCCTGGGATCTTCGACCCAACTGACGGATCTCTTCGGCGGTCTGCTCGGCATAGACCACGTGGTCGGCCGCCATCACCTGGGCCAGGACGCTGGACGAGCGTTGGGCGACGTTCATCAGGTCGGGGTCGGACTCGAGCAGGATGTCGGTCACGACCACGTCGGCACCGGCTTGGGCCAGCGCCAGGCAATCGGCCCGGCCCAGTCCTCGGGATCCCCCGGTGACCAGCGCCACCTTGCCGGAGAGGCCGAACATCACCACCGGTCGAGTGTAGCCATCTTGAGGGAAAGGTTTCGCGGCGCGTTCAACCCCCGGAGGGGCTCACTTTCGCTGAGATCGCCAGCTGGCTTACTCGGATACGATGCGCGCGTCGGCAGCAGCGGGGAAACGCGACGGAGACAGCCTCGCGGCCTGACCCGCGATTGCGGTGGCGCGTTCCCGCACCGCGCTAGGAACTCAAGTGAACCATCGCCTCCTCTTCGCCCACCGGGCCGGCGCCGCAGCCCGCCGCCGGCTGGCCCTGGGCGCCGTGGCGATGGCCGTCCTCACCCTGGCCGCTTGCGCGGCGGGGCCCAACGACGTCCAGAAATTGAGCGGCCCGGAGATCGTGTCCGCAGCCGCCCGGGCGCTGAGTTCGGCTGGGAGCTACCGGATCGAGGCCACCTCGACCGTCGCGGGCAACCCCGGATCGATCACCTTCGACGTCGCGGGCCAGCACCAAGGGGAGGGCAAATTCACCTCAGCTGCGATCTCCTTTCAGGCCGAGGAGATGAATGGAATCGACTATTTCCGCAGCACGACCCTCTGGAGTCAGTTCGGGGGAGCCAGTCTGCAGGCGGACCTGGGGAACCGCTGGGTCTACATAGCCGCCAGCAGCTCCACTGCCGCAGAGCTCACCCAGGCATTTACCAGCCTGACCTCCCCCAAGCAGCTGGCCCTCGAACTGACCAAGCCGGCCCCGACCGCGGTCAGAGGCAGGGGGGGAGTGTTCGACGGCCAGCCCGCTGTGGCCGTCAACGAACCTCCCGGGGGGGTGCTCTACGTGGCCACCACCGGCCCGGCGTATCCCCTGGGCTGGGTTCGGCCCGGGGTGGGCTCGGTTACCCTCCGAGACTTCGGCCAGCGGTTTCGTTTCCGGGTGCCCCAAAAGCCGCTGAATCTGGCGGCCATTCTGGCGGGCTGATCTTTTCCACCCATCCCGATGGCCCTGGTCTGCCGCCTCGCCTTCGGGGCGATCGTCCTGCTGGTGATTGCGGCGCCAGCGCCCGCGTCAGCTCCTCCTAGACGACCCAGCCCATCGCCGCGAAAGGAGCGGCCCCCTGGCGATCCTCGCGAGCAGCGCGGCCTGACCTCAGGCATCCCCACGACGTCGCCCTGACTCCCGGCTGTCGAGGCTCGGGAGCCCCGCCGAGGTTGGGGGACTTCGCTACCGTTCCCTGGTGCGGATCCTCTTCACCTTCATCGGCGGCAGTGGTCACTTCCTCCCGCTCGTCCCGGTGGCCCAAGCCGCGGCGGGCGCCGGGCACACGGTCGCCGTAGCCGGCGCGGCCAGCCTGGGGGCATCGATCAACGCGGTCGGGTTGACGGCTTTTGCGACCAGCCCGCCGCGCCGGGAGCCGCCTCAGCGAACCGCACCACTGAAGCCTGATCCGGAGCGGGAGGATCGGGATCTCCGCGAGAACTTCGCGCGGCGTGGGGCGAGACGGCAGGCGGCGGCGATTCTGGAGCTCGTCCGCGATTGGAAACCCGACATCCTGGTGCGCGACGAAGTCGACTTTGGCGCCGCCATCGCTGCCGAGAGGCTCGCCGTTCCCTGCGCGACCGTGCTGGTGCTGGCAGCGGGCGGCTTCTTGCGCAAGGAGATTGTGGCCGGGCCGCTGCATGAACTGCGCGCCGAATATGGACTGCCAGCCGATCCAGACCTTGCCATGCTCGACCGGATCCTGGTCCTGTCACCTTTCCCGCCCAGCTTTAGGAGCCCGGATTCCCCCCTGCCGGCAACCGCCTTCTCGTTCCGGCCGACCGCGGCCACGCCAGCTCTCACTTCGTCCACAATTCCGACGGTGTATCTAACTCTGGGCACCGAGTTCAACCACGCAGATCTGTTCTCCCAGCTCCTCGTCGGACTCCGGGAGCTTCCCGCGAACCTGATCGTGACGGTGGGCGAGCAGATCGATCCGGCGGAGTTCGGGCCACTGCCGGCCCAGGTTCGGATGGAGCGGTTCATCCCCCAGGAGCTGATCCTGCCGGACTGCGATCTGGTCATCTCGCATGGGGGCTCGGGCAGCGTCATGGGAGCACTGGCTCACGGGCTGCCCTCGGTCCTGATCCCGCTGGGCGCCGACCAGCCGCACAACGCGCGGCGCTGCCTCGAACTCGGTACCGCGCGGGTCCTCGACCCGTGCACGGTTACCGCCTCCGAGCTGGAGTCGACGGTATTGGCCGTGCTGGCCGACCCGGGCTACCGCCGCTCCGCCGAGCGCATCCGCGACGAGATCAACTCCCTGCCGGGGCCGGAGTCGACGGTTGCCCGGCTGGAACAGCTGGGCTGACTGGATCCGACAGCTCGCGGACGGTCCGGTCAGCGCTTCACGGCAGGTTGCCCGCATCGATCCTCACCAGAACTAAATTCGGATGCCGAGCAGCGCCCGGGCGATCCCCAACCGTGGCACCGGCACCGTCTCCTCCCAGATCTGATGGTTGCCTCGACCTCGGTCGCCAGGTCAGTCACCCGGCACTACCAGGCGAACGATCGGACCAGATAGCTGCGCCCAGGGTCCAGAGCACTCGGAAGTGGTAGCGTGCTATGCATGGTTCCTGGTGATGATGCCATCTGGTTGGCGCAGCTCCGCCGGGGCTCCGCTGAGCACTGCGTCTTAGCCCTCCTGCGACACGGCGAGAAGTACGGCTTTGACTTGGCTCGGACCCTGACGGATGGTGCTGGGTTGATCGCGAGCGAGGGCACCATTTATCCGTTACTGGCGCGCCTCCGGCGGAACGGACTGGTGGCCACCACCTGGCGTGAGTCGGTGGAAGGACCCCCGCGGCGCTACTACCGGCTCACCAAAGCCGGCGAAAGGGCTCTCTCCGACTTCATCCCACAGTGGCAACAGTTCCGCGAGGCGGTGGACAAGATTCTTGACGAGGTCCCCTCAATATGACCACCCGCACCCCGGCAGAGACGCTGGTCAGCCGTTACCTTGCCGATCTCGATCGAGCGCTCCGGAGCCTGGCCGCCCCGAGGCGGCGCCAGATCATGGAGGAGATCTCGGCTCACATCGCCGAAGGACGGGCAGAACTCGACGGCGACGACGAGGCCGGCGTTCGCGCGCTGCTCGACCGAGTGGGCGATCCCGAGCTGATCGCAGAGGAGGCAGGCGCATCGGCAGAGCCGCCGCGCGGGTCAGATGCTTGGGTTCCCTGGCTACTGCTCGTAGGTGGATTTCTCCTGGTCGTGGGCTGGTTCGCCGGAGTCTTGCTGCTGTGGACCTCTCACGCCTGGGGACTACGCGACAAGCTCCTTGGAACATTCGTGCTGCCGGGAGGCTTGCTCGGTCTGGTAGTGCTGGGCGGATTCCCCACGTCGGTAGGTGAGTGCTCGGGGACGAGCACTTGCGTCAGCAGCGGGTTCAGCCTGCCCTTCCCGCTGGGAATCGTGCTCCTCTTGGTGGCGCTGGTAGCGCCCCTCGCCACGGCTTGGCATCTGGATCGCATCCGTCGTCGGAGTTGATCTTGGTAGTGCTGGACCTGTCGGTTGGCGGCGAGGAGGTCAGCTGATCCCCTCACCGCGCAGGTCCGAAGTGGCGTCGGCACACCCGGTCTGGTGCGCTGCGCCGACTCCATCTCATCGGTTCAAGCCCCCCGCTGGGCCGCCGACGGTCTACCGAGTCGAGATCTATCGGAGTTAGATTCGAGCTCCGAGGATGGCTCGTGAGATCACCAACCGTTGGATCTCCGCCGTCCCCTCCCAGATCTGATAGATCTTGGCGTCGCGCATCCAGCGTTCCACCGGGTAGTCCTTCATGTAGCCATAGCCGCCCAGGATCTGAACCGCATCCACCGTGACCCGCATCGCGACATCGCCCGCCATCAGCTTGGCCATACTGCCCTCCGCCCGTGGGAAGCCGCGACCGGCCGCCGCTAGCCACCCTGCCCGCCAGATCATCAGCCGGGTGGCGTCGATCTCAGTGGCCATGTCGGCCAGCTTGAACGCGATCGCCTGGTGGCCGGCAATCGCCTTGCCAAATTGCTGGCGCTGCAGCGAGTAGTCCCGGGCGAATTCAAAGGCAGCCCGAGCGATCCCCAGCGCCCCCGCGGCCACCCCGGGTCTGGTCGCCTCCAGCATCGCCATGGCGCCCGCTGCGCCCGGCCCCTGGCTGTCGCCTGTGGCATCGAAGCCGAGCCGGGCGTCCTCGGCCACGAAACAGTCCTCAAGGATCACCTGGGCCGTGTGGGAGGCCCTCACCCCCAGCTTGCGTTCCTTGCGCCCCTGGCGCATGCCCGGATTTCCCTTCTCCACCACGAACGCGGTGACCCCTGCCGGGCCGAGGCTGCGGTCCAGGGTCGCGAAGATCACCTGGATGTCGGCGATGCCTCCATTGGTGCAGAACTGCTTGGTCCCATTGAGCAGGAAGCCCCCGTCCACCCGCTGGGCGGTGGTTCGCAGCGCCAGCGAGTCCGATCCCGATTCCGGCTCAGTGAGGCCCATCGCCCCGAGACGGACCTCCCCGGGGTCGCACAGCCTCCCCAGGTAGCGCGCCTTCTGATCCTCAGTTCCCATGGCCAAGATTCCGGCCCCCGCCAGAGAGCTGGCCGAGATGCTCACCGCAATGCCGGCATCTCCCCAGGCGAGTTCCTCGCTCACCAGCAGCTGGGTCAGCGGGTCCAGCCCGCCGCCACCGTATCGGGTGGGCAGGCTCGAGGCCGCCCCAAGGCCCACCTCTTGGGCCTTGCGGATGACCTCCCAGGGAGTCTCCTCGCGCTCGTCGTAATCGGCCGCAACCGGGCGGATCTCCTGCTCGGCGAACTGGTGGGCCAGCGCCCGAATCTCCTCCTGCTCATCGGTGATCGAGAAGTCCAGGGTCATGGCGAAGACGGAGCTCCGGCGGCCCGCAGATCGACCCGGGCTTTGGTCAGGGCGCGCTCTCCCGGGGAGATGAGTACCGAAAGCTCGACCGTGGCCGCAGCCTCATCCGAGCCGACGACCACGCCGCTGATGGCGATCGTCTCACCCGCCACTACCGGGGTCGAGAAGCGGCAGGCGACGCGGCCGACCCAGGGCTCCTCCCCGGCCCAAGCCTCCACCTCAGCGCACGCCACTCCCAGGGTCAGCATCCCGTGGGCGATGGTGGCGGGCAGCCCCGCCCTCCTCGCGTACTCCTGGTCCAGATGAATTGGATTGCGGTCTCCGGAGGCCTCGGCGTAGGCGGTGATCACCTGGGGACTGAGCACCCGCCGCCGCTCTGGCAGCCGTGTTCCAAGCGCCGGCGGGACGCCTTCCCGAGAGTCGCTCTCCCTCATTTCGCCTCCTTCACCACAAAGAGGCTGCGCGACCGGGCCACCACCTGGTTGGCCCGGTCGCGCCCCTGGCAGCGGAAGTCCAGGAAGACCATGCTCCGGCGCTGGTCCACCTGGGTGATCTCTCCCTCCGGGGTGATCAGCTCATCGAAGGCGAGCGGCCGCTCGAAGGAGAACTCCTGCTCACCGTGGAGCAGATGCTCCACGTCGAGGCCGACCTCCGGATCCTGGAACAGCTGCGGGACGATCGGCCAAAGCAAGTAGACAGCGGCAAAGCAGGCGAGCGGCCTGGTGAAGCCAGCTGAGGATCGAGCGGATGCGCCGACCGCCTCCGCGTAGGCCTGATGACGGACTCGATCTAGAATCTCAGCCGCCGCCGTGTATCGCCGGCCCGCGCAGTCGAGGTGGAAGACCATCGCGACCCCCAGGATAGTCAGCGCCCCGATCTGGTGGCGCCAGGGCGACCGGTGAGCGGAGCCAGTGGGCTGGTTCCCACCTCGGTAAGCCGGTCCACCGGGGAGAGTGCCGTCTCGCAGTCGGCCCCGATCAGAGTACTTTGACACCCCGTCGCGCGCTCTGGTAGGGTCGGAGGTCGGGCGCGCTGCTTGAGGGAGTGAGGGCGCCGCCGATCGGTCTTCGTCCGTCGAAGGCAGCTGGGGAGAAGCTCCTGCCGGGTCCTGATCGTCGTCTTACCCATGTCGCCGTCATCCTGGTTGCCTGCGGCCTGTTGCTCGCTGGCTGGATTTCTGCGTCGCGCAACGGGATTGAGACTGTCTCCACCTCGGCGTCCTACTGGCCCAACCCGTCCTCCGCCCAGGCGGGGCAGTACTACGACAAGCCGGCGGCGATCCCCGGGACCATTCAGGTGGCCCCTGCGCCGGTGGTGAGCGTGCCTCTGGGAGCCACTCTGACCAGCCTGGCCGCCAAGGACCAGACCACCACCGAGGAACTAGCCTGGAGCAATCGCCTCACCGCGGGCTCCACCGTCCAGGTGGGCCAGGACCTGCTGATCCCGCCCCCCGGTCCAACCGTGCTGGTGCGAGTCCTGCCCGGGGAGACCCTCAGCTCGTTCGCCGCTCGATTCCGGGTCGCCCCGGGGGTGGTGCTCAACTACAACGCCTTGACCTCGGGCACGACGCTCGCGGCCAACAGCTTCCTGCTCATGCCCAGCGCCGCTTCCCCGACCTCGCTGCCGGCTCAGGACTTCGTGCCGGTTCAGGTCGGTGTTCCCGAGGTGACCCCCACCACCCCTATGGCAGTCGACCCCTTTCCCTGGGGCCAGTGCACCTACTGGGTGGCCAGCAAGGCCTACGTCCCCTGGTCGGGTAACGCGATCAACTGGTGGGCCAACGCCCGGGCTTACGGGGCCCCTGAAGGGCAGGTTCCGGTGGTCGGCGCGATCGCGGTCTTCGACAACGGCTACTTCGGCCACGTCGGCTTCGTGACCAAGGTCTTTCCCAACGGCAGCTGGGAGCAGTCGGAGATGAACGTGGACGGATTGGGGGTCGAGGACACCCGGATGATCAGCCCCAGTCTGGGCTATTTCGTCGGCTTCATCTACTGAGCCGGCCGCTCCCGTCGGAGCCCCGGGCTAACCCGCGAAGCGGTAACCGATACCGGGCACCGAGTGGATGTAGGAGGGTCGGTCCGCCGAGGGCTCGATCTTGCGCCTGAGCCGGTACACGTGGGCATCCACGGTGCGGGTCTCGATCTCCACCTCGTAACCCCAGACCCGCCGCAGCAGCTCCGCCCGGCTCATCACCTGGCCGGGGCGGCTGGCCAGAAGCGCCAACAGGTTGAACTCGGTCAGCGTCAGCTGGACCTCCTCCCCGTCCCGGTAGACCTGGCGGCGGCGGAGGTCGATGGTCAGTCCGGGAAACTCAAAGCGTTCCTTCAACTGGTCCGTGGGAGCGACGTCCGAGCGGCGGAGATGCGCGCCCACCCGGGCCACCAGTTCGCGGACCTCGAAGGGCTTGACCACATAGTCGTCGGCGCCCAGCTCCAGCCCCACCACCACGTCGATGGTGTCGCTCTTGGCGGTGAGCATGATGATCGGCACCTTGTAACCGTCGGCCCGCAGCCGGCGGCAGACGTCGAGCCCGCTCATCCCGGGCAGGTTGATGTCCAGGATGATCAGGTCGGGCGAGGTCTGCTGGGCCATTTCCAACCCTTCCAGGCCGGTCCCCGTCTCCACCACGGTGTAGTGCTGCGGCTCGCAGGCGAGCCTGACGATATCCCGAGTGGACTGATCGTCCTCTACCAGCAGGATCGTCTTGTTACCCCCGCTCATGCACCCTGTGCCTCCAGGTATTCGGTGACCGTGGAAACGAAATTCTTCACCTCGATCGGTTTGGTGATGTAACCGGAGCATCCCGCCTCCAGGGCCTCCTTCTCGTCCCCGACCATGGCGCGCGCGCTGAGGGCCACGATGGGAGTCTGGGCGGTCCGCGGATCGGCCTTGAGCAGGCGGGTGACCGTCAGGCCGTCGATGCCCGGCAATTGAATATCCATCAGGATCAGGTCATAGGTATGTGACTTGGCTTTCTGCAGCCCCTGTTGTCCATCCGTGGCAGTGTCCACCTTGAAGCCTTGGCCGCGAAGTACCAAAGTGGAAAGTTCCAGGCTGCTGGGATTGTCCTCGATCACCAGGATCCGATTGCGCATCTGGCCGTCGGGGCGCAGTCCGTGCAGGGGCAGGGTGACCGTCATGGTGGTGCCTCGATCCAGTTGGCTGTCAACCTTGATGGTGCCGCCGTGCAGCCCCACCAGCCGACGCACCAAGGCCAGCCCCAGCCCGGTGCCTTCAAATTGGCGGTTGTCGGCCGCCTGGACCTGAAAGAACTCGCTGAAGATCTGGTCGTGGTGCTGCGGATCGATTCCGATCCCGCTGTCCTTGACCTGCAACACCAGCTGGCCTGCCCGCGGTCGGGCCTTAGTCTTGACCGTCGCCGTGCCCCCTTCCGAGGTGAATTTGATCGAGTTGCTGAGCAGGTTGTAGAGAATCTGCTTGAACTTGCCCTTGTCCGCCCGGAGCAGCACGGTGTCGTTGTCAATCTCCACCTCGAGGGTGACGCCGCCCCGCTCGGCGAGCGGACGGACCACGGTGAGCACCTCGGAAATGCAGGAGCCAAGCGCGAATTCTTCGTACTGCAGCTCCAGTCGACCGGCCTCGATCTTGCTCAGGTCGAGCACATCGTTGACCAGGTTGAGCAGGTGCCGGCCGCTGGTGTGAATGTTCTCCAGACACTCGTGCTGCTGGGCCGCGCTCATCTTGCCGGCTAGGTTGTCCTTCAGGATTTCACTGAAGCCCAGGATGGCGTTCAGCGGGGTGCGCAGCTCGTGGCTCATGTTGGCCAAGAATTCGCTCTTGAGTCGGCTGTTCTCGCGGATCTGGGCGTTGGCCACCTCCAGCTCGTGCTTCTGGAGCGCGATCTCCTGGAGCTGGCGCTGCACCGCGGCGTGCAGGGCGGCGTTGTCGATGCTGATCGCCGCCTGGTTGGATATCACCCGCACCAGCGCCTGCTCCAGCTCGGTGAAGGGCTTGACCCGCTTGCGGGTGAGGGTCAGGGCGCCGACCACTCGGTTGGGCGATTCCAGGGGCATCACCAACGAGCTGCGCGGCGCGCGTGAGGCTGCCAACGCCTTGAAGCGCGGGTCGACGGTGGCGTCGTCGACCCGGACCGCCTTGCGCTCGGCCACCGACCAACCCACGATTCCCTCACCCAACCCGAAGGAGGCGACGCTGCTCACCTGCTCGGTGTAGGGAAAGGTGACCATGGCGGTGAGCCGAGTCTCATCCTCGTCGAGCAGGAAGACCGTGGCCCCATCGCAGGCGACCAGCTGCGAAAGGGCTCGCAGGGTGAAGTCGATGTTCACCTTGAGGTCCAGGCTGGACGTAAAAAGATTGCCGACCCGCTCGAGCAGGTCGACCATGACCTTGTCGTCCATCCGGCTTGAATTATATGCGGCGGTCAAACCACCGTCTCCGAAGCTGGGAGGGCAGCGTGGCGAGCATCATACCGACCGGTCGCACGGTGTCGATGGCGGACCTGGAGCAGTCTCCCGGGGTGTTGCACTGGGGCCATGATTGCAGGGTCAGCCGCACCAGCGCGTGATTCTCTCCCTTCGCGCTGCTCGATGGCTCCCCGGTCCGGGCCCCGCCGGCACGGTCAATTGATCGTGCCGGCGGGGCCGTCCGATCACCCGGGGCCCATCGCTCCGGGGTCGAAGCCAACCCGGCGGGCTCGGCTCAGGACCGGTGGTTGCGACCCTGGAGCAGCCGCCGTTGGGCTTCCGTCCGGCGCTGGCGAATCTCCTCGGACTGGCGGGCCCAGCGCCGCCCGGGTAGGTCCCGGAGCGCGGCCTCCTGGAGTTCGCGCTCATGATCCTTGACGAGGAGGTGTAGGGATCCCCCAAACATGCTCTGCCTCCTTTATGTAACCAGTGATTGCGTTGATGCCAATAACAGGATACCATGAGCTGGGTATCGGTCAAAATGAAGTTCGAGAGTTACGCGGATCGCGGGGTGGAGTCGGCGGTTGAGCTGGTCAACCGCTTGAGCCCGGGTTGGTCCCGGGGCCGCCGCTGGGAGTTGCCCACAGCTTCGGCGGCCCGCCGAGGGCTGGCCCAGGAGGTCGAGGCGAAGATCTCCGGGAGATCCGTGACCTTAGGAGGCCACGCCGCCGAGGAGATGATCCAGCTGGCGGCCGAACTGCGGGCGGTCTTCGAGCTGTTGGCGGCGGCCCGACCGGATCAAGCGGCGGCATTGGTCAACTCCCTCCTCGCCCGCTATCAGGCTGCGCCTCAGCTCGCCCGGCACGACGGGGAGTCGTGGCACCTCCATTTCCACAGCCAGGACAAGGAGGCCGGCCGGGCGATCGCTCGCGGCGCGATGTGTGTGATCGCTCTGGCGGTGGTGATCGGCTCGCCCGGCGGAGCCCGGTTGGGACTGTGCGACTCGGCGAACTGCGATCGGGCGTTCATCGACACTTCCAAGAACGGTTCTCGTCGCTTCTGCTCCTCCGCCTGTTTGAGCCGCACCAAGGTCGCCGCTTTCCGGACCCGCCGGTCGGAGCTCCGCGCGCCCTTGCTCGGCGTGGGGCCGGCCATCGGTCCCGCCGACCTCCCTTCACTGACTCGGCTGAACTCGCCCCCGCGGGGGAATACACTCCGGGCCAAATGAGCCCTGACGTGGCGCCGGCGGGGCGCCTCCTCTTCACCGAGGTGGGCCCCCGGGATGGCCTCCAGAACCTGGCCCAGGAGCTCGCCACGGAGCGCAAGCTGGAGCTGATCCGCGGAGCCCTGGATAGCGGAGTGGAGCTGGTCGAGGCGACCTCCTTCGTGTCCCCCAAGTGGGTTCCTCAGCTGGCGGACGCGGAGGAGGTGCTGGCCCAACTCCAAGCCGAGCGGGGAGTTCAGGTGATGGGCCGGATCAGGGTCCTGGTGCCCAATCGCCGTGGACTGGAGCGGGCCCTCCGGGCGAACGCGCGGCGGGTTCTGGTCAATGTCGGAGTGACCAACTCCTTCAATCAGCGCAACCTCAACCGATCGGTGCGGGAAACCCTGGCCGAGATCGGCGAGCTGGCCCAGGAGGCGGCCAGCGCCGGTTGTACCTGGGACGCCAGTCTCAGCGTTGCCTTCGGCTGTCCCTACCAGGGGCGGGTGGATCCCCAGGAAGTCGTGGAATTGGCCCAGGAGCTGTCCGGGCTAGGCGCGGCCGAGATCAGCCTCGCCGACACCATCGGAGTGGCTGACCCGGGCCAGGTTGTCCAGCTGGTTGCTCTGGTGGCGAACTCCATCCCGATCGCCGAGATCGCTCTACACCTGCACGACACGCGGGGCATGGGGCTCGCCAATGCCCTGGCCGGCTTCAACTCCGGGGTGCGTCGGTTCGAGGGCTCGGTGGGGGGAATCGGCGGCTGCCCCTTTGCTCCCCGCGCCACCGGCAATGTCTGCAGTGAGGACCTGCTCTATCTGTTGCAGCGGGTGGGCGCTTCAGTCGCGGTGGATCTGGAGCAGCTCTGTGCCTTGGCGCAGCGCTTGGAGCAGATGCTCGGCCGGGAGCTTCCGGGGCGACTCTACCGGGCCGGGATCTGGGCGCCGACGAGGCTCGGCTAGAAGGCATCCGATCGACCGCCAATTCCCAGCTGGCCGCAGGAGCTAGCTCGCCACGCCCGCCCCCAGCTGGGGGTGCTCGGCGGGACCGGCGTTAGCCGACTCGCCTCGGACCCGCTGCTGCGGCTCCCTCTCCATGACCACCGCGAATCCCACCACGGTGATCTGGGCCAACAGGAAGACGTAGGCCAGAATCAGGAAGAAAAGGCTGAAGGTGGTTCCGTAGGTGCTGAAGCCGTGAGCCAGTTTGAAGTAGAGGGGAAACAGCAGGCTCAAAGCCTCGAAGAGCACCGCCGCCGCGACCGCCCCAGGCAGCACGGCCCGCGGTGCCCGGCGGGTTCTGGGGACCAGGAAATAGATGGCGCTGAAGAGGATGGTTCCCACCACCACCGAGAGGCAAATCTGGAGAATCAGACTGGCCGGGCCGTGGCTCAACACAGTGGGAACTCCCGGCACCGATGTGAGCACCGCCAGCAGACTGGAGCTGAGCACCACCGGCACCACCAGACAGGCGAACAGGACGATCATCCCGAAGGACATGAGCTTCTGCGGGAAGAAGGATCTCGCCTTGGTGTCACTCAGGCTGGCGAAGGCCTGGTCCATGGCGCCGAAGAGCGCGGAACCACCCCAGAGCAGACCCACCGCGCCAACGATCGCCAGCAGCCCCGAGTGGTGATGGAAGGCGGTCAGCGCCCGGGCCACCGCTGCCCCCTTCCCTCCCGGTAGAGCGGTGGCAATCGCCTGGGTGAGTCCCTTCCCAACGGCGGCGCCGTGGAGCGGCACCAGGCTGGCCAGAGTGGCCGCCAGAACCAGGATCGGAAAGAACGAGAAGAGCATGTTCCAGGCGACCAGGGTGGCGAGATTGGGACCACTCCGATTGAGATACCGGGCCGTGACCCGCACCGGGAACCACCGCCGCAGCCGATGAAGGACCGCTCTCATGATGGTGAAGGTAACCCAGCGCCTGCGGCCGGGGTTGATCCCATCTTCGGTTGGCCCCGGGGAGCGGGAAATGGTCCGCGCGCTTCGACTGCTAGGCTGAGCGCGCCGCGGTGCCGGGACGCCAAGCGCAGCAGGAGGATCTGGAAAATTCGAGGTGGTCGAAGCGAGCCGGCCGCGGCGGCCACGGGACCAGCCGTTTCGGTGCGTGGCCTGCGCAAGAGCTACGGGGCGGTGGCGGCGGTGCGGGGCATCGATCTGGAGATCCAGCGGGGCCAGATCGTAGCCCTGCTGGGACCGAACGGCGCTGGCAAGACCACCACCATGGAGATCATCGAGGGGTTGCGCCGGCCTGACGCCGGAGAGGTTCGAGTCCTCGGCCAGCTGCCCGAACAGGCCAGGAGCCGGGTGGGGGTACAGCTCCAGGAGGGGGCTCTGTATGCCGACCTGACCTGTGCTGAGACCCTGACCCTCTTCGGGCGGCTGTATGGCTGGGAGGCTGACGCCGCGGCCCTGTTGGCGCTGGTGGACCTCGCGGATGTCGCCGCGCGGCGCACGGAACAGCTGTCCGGAGGCCAGAAGCGGCGGCTCCAGCTGGCCCTCACCCTCTGCAATGAGCCGGAGCTGGTGATCTTGGACGAGCCGACCACCGGACTCGATCCCCTGAGCCGCCGTCAGACCTGGGCGATGATCAAGGACCTCCACCACCAAGGACGTACGGTCCTGCTGACCACCCACTACATCGAGGAGGCGGAACAGCTGGCGGAGCGGGTGTACATCATCGATGGTGGCCAGGTGGTGGCCGAGGGCGCGCCGGCCACTCTGATCGCCGAGCTGGGCGCGGCCGCGACGATCAGCGTCGCCGCGGACTCCCGCGCTCAGCTGGAGGCGCTGCCGGGAGTGCAGCGCGCTGCTTATTCCGAGGGCCGCTGGGAGCTCCAGGGCCAGGAGCTGGGGGTGATCCTCGCCGCGCTCAACCAGCAGCTCGGCGAGGGCGCTCTGCGTGACGTCTCCGTGCGTCCACCCAGCCTGGAGGATGTCTTCTTGGCGCGGACCGGTCACCACATCGCGGCCGAGACGCAGTCGTGAGCCAGCTCCGACCGCCGACTTCCCGACCCCTGGCCACCTTTCGGAGCAACTCTCCCTGGCTGCCGCTGGTGGCCCTGACCCGGGCCAATCTGATGCTCTTGATGCGGAATCGACAGGTGGTGGTTTTCAACATCCTGGTTCCTCTGCTCCTCATCGTGATCTTCGGCGGTCTCTTTCAGGGCGGCAGGACCCGGGTCGATATCGTCGCCTCCCCCGCCCAGGTGGCGATCCTCAGACAGGCCTTACCCCGGAGCTCGTTCACGGTTCACGACGTCTCGGCCGCCACTGCCCACCAGCAGGTGCTCAACAACAGCGCTGACTTCGCGATCGTGATCACCGGGAGCCGTCTACCCCTGCTGGCAAAGATCGAAGAGAACGCTGGGAATATCACCGAGAACGCTTCTTTCGCGGCGGCGGCCCAGGGAGCTCTGGCCAGCCTCAATCAAACCCTGCTGGGCACCCCCCCGGCAGTGATTCCCAGCGTGGCCGAGATGCACCCCAAGGGTGGGGTCAGTGCCGGCTCGCTGGCCAACGCCAACTACATCGACTTTCTGACCCCCGGAATTCTCGCCTACGCCGTCCTCACCGCCGGGCTCAGCGCCGGCATCCGGCTGGTCGGCGACCGCGAGCGCGGCACTCTGCGCCGGGTGCGCGCGACCCCCATACCGGTCTGGGCATTTCTCGCCAGCAGCGTGGTGTCCCAGCTGGTCCTGGTGGCGGTCCAGGTGGTGGTGCTGCTGGGGGTCGGTCACCTCATGTACAGCGTGGGACTGGGCCCCTCGCCGGCGCTGGTGGTGCTGCTGCTGCTGGTCGGAGCTCTGTGCTTCCTGGGCGGTGGATTCCTGATCGCGGGGATTGCCAACCGGGACCAGTCGGCGATCGTGCTGATGAACCTGGTGACGCTGCCCCAGCTCTTCATCGCGGGTATCTTCTACCCGCTATCCGGCGCCCCGACCTGGCTGCGCGAGCTTGCGGTGATCATGCCTCTCAAGTACTTTGCCGACGGTCTCCGCGGGTTGATGGCCCAGGCTCAGAGTCTCCGCGCCATCACTCCCGACTTGGCGGTGCTGATCGGGCTGGGAGTAGCGGTACTGGTGCTGGCGACCCGAATCTTCAGCTTCGATCCGGCCGCGGCCGGGTCCTAGCTCGATCCAGCCCGGGACTGCCTCCCCGCGGCCGAAGCGGCCCGGACGGTTCCGCTGGTCGAGCCTCGATCACTTCTTTTCGGCGCCGGTCGCCTCCCAGCTGGGTGAAGTCGCCCCGAACTTGGCTCGCGGGCCTGGCACCCCGATCCGGGGAGCTTTACCCGGAATCAACTTCACCCTGGGCAACCACGCATCCGGACGGGCGAGCAGCCGCTGCACCACCTCCGGCAAATGCCCGGCGCAGATGTCAGCCACCGTGACCTCGTCGAGCACATCACGGATGCCGACCCGCACCGCCACCCAGACATCGCGCAGAGGCGCGGTGTGGCCGGTGTAGGCCAGCTCGTCCGGACGAAAGTCCCCCACCCGGGCCAGCGGCCCCCCGTCCGCCACCCGGATGATGTCCCCGAGGGAGATCGAAGCCGGGTCGCGCGCCAGCACGAAGCCGCCAGCGGCGCCTCGGTGGCTGTTGACGATGCCGTCCCGCTTCAGCTCAGCCAGGATGTTGTGGAGGAACTTGAGCGGGACGTCCTGGATGCTGGAGATGTGTTCGGCGGTAACCGGGCCGCAGTCACCGCCCGCCGCCAGTTCGATCACCGCCCGGACGGCGTAGTCGGCCTTGGCTGACACTCGCATGGAGGACATTGTGGACGCCTGGTGGGCGCGATCCTAGCGCGGTCTGCTCCCCTCGGCGCGGCAAGGGTTGTGACGTCTTCCGCTCACCCTGGGCTCGTGCCGCCCCGCAGATCTCCGCCGGGGCTCCCATCTCCGCTGGCCGTCCCGCTCGCCCGATCGTCGCCCGCTGCTTTTGGGAATACCGGGCACGCACCTGTAAGTTCGGTTACCGGTCTGGGCCCTTACTGGAGTAGCCACCTGACCCCCGACCTGCGCCGAACCCGGTCAATCGCGAGGCGCGTCCTGGTACACGACGTGGTGCCGCTTTCCTCGGGCCTTCGCCGCATAGAGGGCTAGGTCGGCCTCGCGAAGGATCGCGTCGCTGGTCTGGGCACGGTGACCGGTTACGGCGATACCAACGCTGGTGCTGGTGTCTATCCGGGTGCCGTCGGTCAGCACAATCGGCTCGGTCAGAACTGCACCGATGCGCTCGGCGAGAGCCTCGCCGGTTGTGGCGTCGGGCGCCTCTTCGACCACAATCGCGAACTCGTCTCCGCCCATCCGAGCGAAGGTGTCGGTGGGTCTTAGGCAGGACTGGACACGTCGCGCGAACTCGATCAGAACCTGATCGCCAGCCGCGTGGCCGAGGTTGTCATTGACCCCCTTGAAGTCGTCCAGGTCCAGGGTCAGGACCAGGACTTGGCGCCTCCGTCGCACGCGCCTGACCAGCGCCCGATCTAGTCGCTCCTCGAAGAGGATCCGGTTCGCGAGTCCGGTGAGGGGATCGTGAAAGGCCTGAACCCGGAGCTGATCCTCCAGCTCGAGTCGGTCGGTGATATCGCGCATGGTCAGCACCCTGGCCCGCGCATTCGGGTCCTCGAGCAGGTTGGTGCAGACCACATCAAACATGTGCCAGTGCCGATCGCGCCCCTGAATCCGACAGTCCACGGGACTACCGGGGCCAGGATGGTGCGCACTCTCGGCCATCATCGTGCGCAGTGCGTCAATATCCTCCGGGTGGATCACCAGCGCGGATTTGAATCTCTCCAAGTTAGGAATCTTTTTACCCAAGAAGAGCTTTACTGACGGACTGGCATAGATGAGCCTGTCCAATGAGTCGACCGCCAGGACGAGATCGGATGAGCTCTCGAGAAATGCCCGCATCCGACCCTCGCCGACCCTTAGCTCACCGGTACGCCGCTCGCGCAGCAGGGCCTTACCCGCCGCTGCTCCGAGGGTCGCTAGCGCGGTCCTCATCGATTCCGTTCGGACCGCTCTCCCCGCCACCACCAGCGCCACGGGACAGTCTTCGAGCACCCGGATGGGCACCAGCCTGATCGGGGAAGCGTTCGTTGGTAGGCCGACCAGTGCGGCCAGGGCAGCCTGATCCCGGCCGGACTTCACCACTCCGCCCCGAGTAAGTCGGTCGCGGAGTCGGCTCGAAGTGTCGGCTGGCACCACCACCGCTCCGGTACGGCCGGCGACCGGCGCTGCCTGGTCGCTTGGAGCCGGGGACTCGGAGGCGAGAACCACGAGCGCCGCCAGCGACCCGGGCACCTCGGCGACCAGGCGCCCGACAGCGTGTTGGGTAGCTGCGATCACGCCAGCCACTCCGTCCGCCTCATTCAGTTCAGCCAAGCCTTGGCGAATTGCCCGCTCGATCCGGAGGGCGCCGGCCACCGGCCGTTTCGGGATCGGGGATGTGGTCGCCCCTCGGGCACGTGTTTCCCCCGGCAACTCGGGCACCGAACTCGTGCTCGCCGCCCAGAGTCTTGGCGGACGGGTCAAAGGGTTTCGGCCGATCATGAGGCTTCCATGTGTCGTCCTGCGCTGGGGCTGAGGATGCCCCCTTTTGGAACTGTCGCCGCTCAGTATCCTCCGGATGGGGGTCGGCGAACCCTGCTAAGAGGTCCCGGCCTCATGACGGATGTGCGACTCAGAGCGACGATTGAGTAGCGGCCCAGGGTCGTGGTGGACTCAGCTGCTCGCGAAAACTGGGCTGCCAGGCTGCGGCTCAAAGCGTCGTCCACGAAGTTGAGGAGGAAGCGCGAACCGAGATTTCGATTTCCCCATCTTCGGGGCCCTTCTGCCGCGCCTCGGCTGGGAGATCAGCGCGAAATTCGTGCGGGCGCAACTCCGGCGGGAGAGCGTGGCGATCACGGTTGCCCGACGCAACCCGGTTATCCCCGATCTGCCGACCGAAGGAGCCATCCGGGGGGTGCCCCGCCAGGGGCCGGCGGGAGACTGTGAGCACTTCCTGAGCCGAACTCTGGAGCGCAGGCCGTACCTGACCGCGCCGAATTCGGCACGTGGCTCCGGAGCACGGATTCGAACCGTGAACCTTGCGGTTAACAGCCGTGTCGCCAGGCTCCCACCCGGTCCCCAGCGGTCCCTCCCCGTGCCCTGACGAATACCGGGCGAGCCAGAATCCTACCCACGAGTCCCTGGGCGTCCCGGTCGATCTCCGGGAATCTGTGAGCATTGGGTGAGCAGGATCGACGCGCCCGTGCCTCCTCGGGGCGTGCCAACCGGCATTACCACCTGCGGCGCCAGGGCGGGCTTTGGGGGGGTGGCTGGGGTCCCTGCTCGCCCCTCCAGCGCACCAGAGCAATTACCGCCAGGAAGATGACCAGACCAACCAAAAGGGTTGCACTAGCGCTCCAGCCAGCGCCCGGCTCGGCAACCTCGGCGGCGGTCCGAACCGGAGTCGTGGGTAGGGGCTCCTGTGCCGCGCCGAGGATGGGCGGACCCGGTGGGCGCATCGCGGTGTCGCCGACCAAAGGAGCGCCTCCCACGAGCTGCCGCCGACGTCGCTGGGCTCGGACCCGCTGGGAGTGGGCCACCTGGCACTTGGGGCACCGGCAGCCGCGCCTGTAGCCCGCTCCCGACCCGTGGGCGACTGCAATGGTGGCCGGATCGAAGAGGGTCATGCCCCCAGTGTGCGCGGTGGCGCGTTGGGGGCGCTCCACGGCGCTACATGCTCCGCGGAACGGCGCTACTGGGGCGCGTCTGAGTCAGGCCGCCGCGCGAGCTGGGCCCGTTTGGGTGTGCCCAACGGCGCTACGGACCAAGATCGGACTCGCGCCGGGCCAACTCAAGTCGTTGTGGGCGCCAAAGGGGGCTGCCCCCGGCCCCGCGAGCGCTCTGTTGCACATTCCCCCGTCACAGTTAGGCGCCAACCGGCGCTGCACCATCGGGCCGGCCCGTCCTCCTCTCGGACCCGGCCGTCCCGGACTCGGGTGCCTGCGATGGCGCAAGCGGTCCGCAATGGGGGTGCTCCCGGGCCCGGCGCTGGCGAGATCGAACCGGCCGGTTGAGGCAGCGGTCCCAAAGGAAATCGTTGTGGACAAAGTCGTCTGCCTACGCGGCAAGCCACCTGGCCAATCCCTCACTTGCCGAGTGAGGTCCCGCCTTTCCGGAGCCGTGTGACTAGGTGCCGAGTACTGCGACGGGGCTAGCGTCAACATCCACGAGGACGCGGTCTCCCAGGGGACGGCCCAGTTCGGCCACGACATCTCTTGTGTAGCCTTCCATGGTTCTGAATCCTGGCGGCCCTATGTCGTGAGCCACTGGCAATACCACGACGGCCCGCTCTGATTC
>DATKSI010000019.1:0-3049 GCA_035531715.1 Candidatus Micrarchaeaceae archaeon | reverse complement strand
CCAGCCGCGGGGCTGGTCGCCCCCGGGACCGGTCATGAAGTAGGTGATCGTGGCGCCTGGCGCGAGATCGTGCTCGACGAAGGTTGCCGGATACATCGGAGGGCCCCACCACCGTTCGAGCTGTCGGGGGTCCTCCCACAGTTGCCAGGCGCGGGCTACTGGGGCGTCGAGTTCGGCGGTGATCGTCATGGTCAGGGTCGCAGCGACCTTCTCGACGTTGGTCACGGTCATTGATCAGCTCCTTTGGTGGGTTCGGCGAGCACTTCGGCGAAACGATCGATCCGGCTGCGCCAGAGGACTTCGAGTTGGTCGAGCAAGCGGAGTGCGGTGCGGCCGGCGTCGACATCGGTGAGCACGAGCTGCTCCCGCCCGCGTGGGTGCTTCACGACCAGTCCCGCCCGTTCGAGCACCGCGACGTGCTTTTGCACGGCGGCAAAGCTCATCGGATAGGAGCGAGCGAGGTCCGAGACGGAATGCTCGCCATCCATCGCTCGTCTGAGAATGTCCCGGCGAGTCCGGTCCGCGAGCGCGTTGAACACGCGATCCGTCCGCTGCTCAGCGGATTCAGCGTTCGCGCAGTAAGCCACAACCATTTGGTTGTAGCTTACTGGCTGGATCTCTCGGCCGCAACGGCCGTGGCGGAACACGAAACATTCCGTGTCCCCGTGACGCTGGCGGCCGCTTTCCGCAGGAGAGGTGCCCCCATGGAACTCAAGCGAACAAGCGGCGGTCAGTCGGCGGGAGGTTTTGGCCAAGGCGTCACGACCTCAAGCTCGCACTGCGCGGAGAGGACAAGCTAGGTGACGCGGCGGCGAAGAGTGGAGTCGATGCCGAGGAGGTGACCCTCATTCGCCTCCTTTTCGAACTGATGGAGGAGCGCTGCAAGCTAATCACCCACGTCAAGGCCGCCGGAGCCAGATGGATCGCGCTACTGGATCAGAAGGGCGCCCTGGACGCGATCCGCTGCAAGGACAACTTTCACGGCATCCACTGGTCGACTGACGGGTACCGAGCCGGCCGAGAGCCCTGACGCACCGGAAGGCATGGCCTGTCCCTCCAACTGCGGTGTGAAGGACAAACAAAGGACAAGCGGTAGCGGGCCTCGAACTCACGGTGCCCGCTCCTGAGGATAGCCAGAGGACAGCCCGAGGACAGGTCCTGGCTAGCGTGGGCGAAGACATGTTGGCATCAGGAGTCCCGTTCCAATCCGCGACGGGCTACGATGCCGCCAGGGCTATCAGACCTTCCTGGAAAGGTGGTATTGGATCGGTGAGCCAGACGAACGCCTACCGCAGGGCGGGCGACCTGCTCTTCGGGAGTTGGCCCCGCACCATCGCCGTCCTGCTGCTTGCCCTGCTGGTCTTCGCCGCCGTGGCCTGGGCAGCGATCAGCGGCAGCTTCGCCAACTCCGACACCTGGAACATCCCGGGCATCCACCCGTACCCGCCTCCGGGCCAGGTTCAGAACCCGTTTGGCTCGAAACCAAGCCTCATCAGCGCGTCCGAAGCCGACAAGGTGAAAGCCGATCTCCTCCGCGACGGCCAGATCGAGCTGAGTGCTCTTAAGGCAGGTGATGCCGCCCTCCTCAACCAGTCCACGACGGGCGGAGCGCTGACCAAGCTTCGTCAGCTCATCTTGCAGAACAATTCAAACGGGATCGTCGAGCTGGAACAGATCCACCTCGATTCGGTCATCGTGGGTCGGCTGTCCGATCCCAACGATCCTTCCGCCTCGTGGTGTGTGGAGGAGCGTGGATCAGGCACGATCGCGTACGTCTCGAAGGCAACCGGCCAAGTGGTCCGGACCCAATCCCTGCGCTTCGACAACAAGTATTGGCTGGTCAGGTCAGGCACCCATTACCTCATTACTGACGTCGGTGGCCAGGCTCGGTCTACCGCAGGGTAGGGCATGAAAAAGCTTGGTGGACTGCTGGTCGCCCTCCTCGCCGCGCTGGCATTCCCGACTGTTGTACTGGCCGAACCGGCCGACCCCGGGCAGTACACCGTCGGCGTGGGCCCGACCTCGTCGGGACCGACCATCAGCGAGGGCTCTGCCGGTTACGGATCGTCTGGCATCCAGGCCGCGGCCACCAGCAGCACGACGGCCGCGGGCAACTCCAGTCCGGGAGACGGCGGGTCCAGCTACCAATACCGCCCGGTGCCCTATGGCGTGGTTTCGGCGCCGGCTCCTTATTACATCGACAACAACGGGGTGATCGTGATCTCCCCGGTTGGCTGGCAGAGCGCCTGTCCGAGCGGGCAGACCGGCTACGACGTCTATGACCAGAACGGCAACCCGGTGGGCATGGTCTGCGTTGCCAACCAGGTGCCGGCGGCATCCCCTCCGCCATCGCAGCTGGCTCAGCAGGCCAGCTCCCAGCAGCCCTGGCCCAACCTGCTCCTGGGCGTCAACCCCGGCACCGGCCTGACCGGGCTGGCGTCGTGGTTCTGGCTGGGCGGCGGGAGCCCCAAGATGGCGGACGCGACCGCTAGTGCCGGCGGGCTCACGGTCACGGTCCGCGCCACCTTGATCGATGTCGCCTGGGACTTCGGCGACGGTAGCCGATTCGATTCCGGGACTGACCTCGGCCAGGCCTATCCGGCCCAGAGTGATGTCCAGCACGTCTACCAGACCGACACCTATGGCCGGCCGGCCGGATACCTCCTGTCGGCGAGCCTTACCTTCTCGGTCAAGTACTCGGTCAACGGCGGCCCCTGGCTGGATCTGGGGACCAAGTCCAAGGCCTACTCGCGATCCTATGCGGTAAACCAGCTTCAGCCCCAGGCGGTGGGTTCGCAATGAGCACAGGGGCCGAGAGCAGCGGTCGGCTGCGGGTCTTGACCGCGACTGTGGCAGGCCGGCGGCGGCGGGCGGCGGTGCTGCTCGGGGTCCTCTTCTTTTTGGCCCTGGCTGCCGCGGCCTTGATCCTGGCCGGCCCCGCCAGCCACAGGGAGAGCCTGGTGGCAGTGCTGAGGGCGACCAAGGCAATCAGGGCCGGGAGCGCGATCTCGGCTAACGAGCTGGGGGTGACCTACGTGCACTTCCAGGA
>DATKSI010000018.1:0-145147 GCA_035531715.1 Candidatus Micrarchaeaceae archaeon | reverse complement strand
AGATTGCGCACAGGATGGTCCAGCCCCAGATCGCCCAAGTCATCTTCCGCCAATGGCGCATTACGCTGGACCTCCTAGTTGGTGGTGGTCTTTCTCACGACGCCTTGAGTTCGGTGTTGTAAACGCTGGTGGCGTTCAGCGCGCTTGGCGTCCACTGCAAGAGGAGCTTGCCGGACAATGGCACCTCGAAGTACAACGTGGCCGGGGCACGGCCGCCGGGCACGAGGCTGTCGATCGAGTCCGAGGATGGGCAGTCAAAGGAGCTGTAGGTGTCATACGACTGCCCGCTGGCGTCCACCGCCGTCAGTTCATCCACCGGGAGATCCCATGGCGAGGAATCTCCGTTGAACAGCTCCAGCTGCACGCTGACGCACTGATCGCCAGGGGTTGGACTCGAAAACTGCGAAGCGGCCACCCCCTGAGCGAAGGCGGTCACCGTGACCGTCTGATGTGCTCCGTTGGTCATGGTCTGCCCGACGAGATAGACCTTGGGACCGCTCGGACTTCGGCTCGGGCTCGGGCTCACGTGAGCCTGGGTTGAGGCAGTGGGGCTAGGCGTGCCGGTGCCGCCGCACGCGCTGATGCCGATGGCCAGCAGGGCGGCCCCTATGGCGGCGATCCCCTTTCTCATCTCGTGCCCTCGGAGCTAACGGGCCTCGGGACACGCGCCAGAGCACCCGTTTCAGCGCCCGAACCATAGCGCTTACTGCGCCCCGGGGCAATCGGATATGTGTTTTGGAAGCCGCCGCTCGTTCGGGGCTCGATAGTCCGCCTCCTGGGTCCGATCGGCCCGCCGGCTATGGCCCGCTTCGCCTGCTCTGGGGGTGATCACCTCTTCCTTGAACCACCCCCAGCGCCCAGAGTCGAGCTTCCGGTACTGCCGGTCGATGGAGAAGGCCCCTCCCAGGGCGAGGAAGCGGACGCCCTGCCAGGTCCACCGATGGCCCCTCGGAGCCCAGAGGATGCGGTCCGTGACCTCCACGAAGCCGTCCGGGCGGGTTGGGAGCTGGCGCAAGGCCTTATGGTCCTCGTGGTTCCCATCCACGAAGATGATCCTCAAGTCGTCGTCGAGTTCAGCGCTGAGCCACGCCAGGTAGTCCAGGCCCTCCCCAGTCAGGGGCCAGTACCCGAAGTCCCCGAGCTGGACGATTCCGTCCACCTGGTGCTTGCGGGCGGCCGGGAGCAGGACGTGCTCCCAGTGCAGGTGGTTGCCGTGGGTGTCGCCGGCGACCAGGAGGCGGGTAGGCTCGCCGGGGAAGTCAGAGGCCATAAGTTCATGCTAGGTGGCACCGTGGGGCGTGAAATCCCACAGGTGTCGGGCCCCAGCCTGTCCCCTTGCGGCACGCCCCCGTACCCGCGCCCCGCTCTCGCTCCATCTCCCATAAGTGGTCAACTAAGTGGTCAAGCGAGTTCAGACAACACGTTTGCTGATCTCATCTACAGGGGACTCTTAATCCCAAGGTTGCAGGTTCGAGTCCTGCTGCGGGCACCACAAAAGCCGATCGGCGCCCAGCCAAGCCTCGTTCTTGGTGTAAATTCGGTTGGTAGCGTCAGTTCCCCGAGGCACTGGGCATCGCCAGCACCTGAACTCGAATCGCCCAGACAGGGGCAGAGGCTAGCGGATGGCTGTGTGGGCTCGGCGGCTAATCGGCATCGTCCTTTGCCTCGTGGGAATCGTCTGGATAGGCCAGGGCGCGAACCTGATCGGTGGATCCTTCATGAGCGGGCAAGGGCTGTGGCTCGGCATTGGCTTGGTGTGCCTAGTGGTCGGCTCCGCGCTCCTGTTGTGGACGTGGCATTCCGGGAGGTCGCGCCCAACTCGAGTTGACCCCGACCAGCCGCGCTAAGGGGTACCGAAAGGAATTGATGATTCTCGGGAGATCTTCGCCCAAGGGCCACTTCCGAACCACCTTCGAACTCGTAGCGGACGACCGCCGCGAGCGGGAGTTCAACTAATGGAACCCCTCCGCACACCGCCTTTCGAGGCGGGGTCCGCGGGCCCGCTCAGCGCTTGAGTCAACCTCCGAGGTGACCGTGAAAGGTGATGCCTCCCCTGCGCTGATCCCTCATTCATTGGCCAGCCATCGGCCTCCGATCCGCGTCTGGAGCTGAGATCGCCGCCCCAACTCAGGTTTCGATGCCGGACATGGTGGATCGGACTGGTCCTGCGCTCCACCGGTCGCGCGCGGCCGTGCACAAGGACGGGCAGTTCAGCGGGGAGTTCTTTGCTTAGGCTAAACGGCACCAGTCCCTCCGTCTCGGGACTGTGGGGACTACTCGGCTGCAGTTCTGGTCACGGTGCTTCACCGCCCCCCCGCGCTGAGTTGAGTCGAGCCCGGATGCAGTTTCTCAGCGGGAAAGGCGGACGATGAGAATCGCCAAGGGCGTGGCCGAGAACGATGACGTGGCGACGGGGGGCCGCTTGACTCGTTCCCGAGACACGCTCGCGCGGCTGATCGGCGACGGCGCGGACATCACTTCGCTGGCGGTCGGGTACTCGTACGTGCTGCCGGAGAGGCATCTCCTTCAGGTACTGCAAAGCCTGGCGCCCCTAGTCGAGATGGGAGCCGGCACCGGCTACTGGGCTTACCTCCTCCGTCAGATGAAGACCGACATCATCGCCTTCGATCAGTCTCCGCCCGGCGGTGCTCGAGCCAACCGGTACCACCCCGGCGCGCCGCGGTGGACCGAGGTCTTGGAGGGTGACCATTCAGTGCTCGCGGCCCATCGCGCGCGGACCCTGTTCGTCTGCTGGCCGCCACTCTACTCGTCACTCGGCGAGTGCCTCAGGTTTTATTCAGGGAAAACGGTGGCCTGGCTAGGCGATTCTGGAGTTCGAACCGCCCTCTTGGCGGGCTTGGAAGAGAAGTTCCAGCCGATTACCGCTTACCCCGCGCGCGCGCTGGACCCGTGCCCCGAGGCTCCGGCGACGCTCAGCATTTGGCGACGGCGCGAAAACCAGCCTTGAGATTCTCGAACCGAGATTCCGGGTCAAGCGTCGGGATATCGGGCCGACACTCCCACCTGGTGGAGGGGAGTGGTCACTCCGAAAACCCGGCGTCGACAGGCACCAGGTCACAGAATTCAAAACCGTCCCGGGAAACGAGTTCGCCCCTTTGGCAGGGAACTGAGCTTGAGAACATGGGAGCGGACCAAACGAAAGTGTGGAACTCTCCCTGCTCCCCGCACGGGTCGATGCCAGCGGGCAGTTCGGCGAGGAGGCTCTCGTCGAACTCCCGGCCGGCGAATGACGCATGCAAGACGCGGGAGTCGACGCACACGACGGTGGCTCTAAACCCGGACGAGATCATCTCCCGGGCCAAGGCTGCGGTGTCTCGACCCCAGAGCGGGAACAGGCCCACCTTGCCCGCTACCGCTAGCCGCTCCACCCGATAGGCCCGCACGTCCTCGAGGTACAGGTCGGCGAAGGCGATGTGGCGGATGCTGACGAGGGGCTCGGAGGCCAGCGCCTGGGCCATCCGTTCCTCGTACACCGGGTTGGGACAGTTCGGCGGTATCCACACCTTGACCAGCGGGAGTCCGAGCGCTCGGGCCTGGCGGTCCAGGAGTTCCTCTCTGACCCCGGACATGCTGACCCGGGAATAGCCCTCGGTGAGCGTAGTGAGCAGAGCACAGACCTCGAATTCGGGATCACGTTCCATGGTCCAGAGGCCGAATGCGGAATCCTTCCCGGCACTCCACGAAAAGACTACGGGGCTAGCCATGGAAGGAATTCTCGCTCAGCTGATAAGGCGTGCCGAATCGAACGGCGTTGACCGCGTGGCTACCTCGGCGAAGGCTGAAACAACCTCCGGTGCGCGACTCCCGGATAGCAGAGAAGGAATTCGCCCCTGATCGCACAGGGAAAAGTCGGTTCGGGCCGGAGTTGAATTCACCTCATCGAACTCGCCACCGGGGACCCGGTCTGGTGGAGTTCGGTCGTCGGCCCCGGTCGCCCGACCAGCGTCCCGGGTACTTTCCAGCTCCGGCGACCAGCCCGGGCGCCGATCCCAGCCGCGATCGACCTGTTGGCGCCCGGCCTTGGAGTCTGATGTACTTCCCGGCGACCGCCGAGTGCGACTGGGTCTTAGCGCCAATCGGGGCGGGGCGGATCGGGAACCAGCGCTTCGATCAGTTCCTAATCGGCCGGTCCAGCCGGACCCTAAATCGAACGGCCGTCACCGGGCGCTGATCGCCCGGCCCCACTCAAGCGGTCCCGTGCTTCTCCGCCTGGAGGGTGAAACTGTGGGCCAACCGCCAGGGGCGGTCGGCGAGACGGTATTCCCCGCCTTCCAACTGCTCCATCTGGCCCGGCAGCGCATCCCAGGGCACGCTGTCGTGCTCGGCCAGGCCAGTGATCCTCAGACCTCGAGCCAGAAGCGCGGATACGATCTCCCCGAGGCCGTGGTTCCACTGGTACGCCGCCTCGTGCTCGAATACCACGTCGGTAGCCACGTAAGTGCCTGGGTCGGAGTCGAGGATCGGCTCGGGTATCTCAAAATAGGGAAGCTCGATCGCCAGGAGCCCATCTGGGCGGGCGGTGCCTACGGCCCACAGCATCGGATGGCCATCGCGCAGGAAAAGTCGGCCGCCCGGGGCGAGCAGCTCCGAAACCACCTCAGCCCAGCGCTCGATGGCTGGCAGCCAACACAGCGCACCGATCCCTGTGTAGACGAGGTCGAATCGCTCCCTGCCTAGAGCGGTTACCGCGTCATAGAGATCAGCCTCGACAAATTCCACTTCGGCGCCGGTCGCCACGGCCAATCGGCCCGCCTCGCGGATGGCGGCGGGAGAGAAGTCCAGGCCGGTCATTTGAGCCCCCAGCCGGGCCAGTGAGATGGTGTCGGTACCGATGTGGCACTGCAGGTGTACGCCGCGCAGGCCGCGAATATCGCCGAGCCGAGGCCGATCGAAGCGCACCACCTCACTGAGGTAAGTCGGGTCGGCCAAGAATCGGGCTACCGCGTAATCAGCGGATTTCGCATGCGCCGGAGCGCGCTCATCCCAATTCGCCAAATTGACCGACCGATACTCATCCCCGGTCGGCGATTTTTGTGTCGAAGGTCCTTCGGTCAATCAAGTGCCGCCAGCTTAGTCGGGGCCGACGCTTCGGACGACCTCGGATCGGCGTTCACCGCGGCCCCGATGGGGAGCAGAGGTTGACCCCCTTGGCCGCGAGGACCTGACCCGCTGCCTCCACCAACCGGGACGTGGCTATCTGCCCGTCCGCCACGGCAGCCACCATCGCCGCGTCGATCGCCGCGGTCACCTGTCCCGGATCGCCCGAACTGAACAGCACCATGTCCGCGCCGGCGGCGATTGATTCCACGGTCGCCTGAGCCACGCTGAGTCCCAAGTCGGCAATCGCCAGGGCGGTCAGCGAGTCGGTCAGGATCAGCCCCTGGAAGTGAAGCTGGCCCACCAACAACCCCTGGATCGCTGCCGGGGAGAGGCTGGCCGGCAGGGTGGTAACTCCCGGTATGGAGGCATTGGAGACCATCACGGCAGGAAGTCCCGCGTTCACCGCCGCCTCGAAGGGGAGCAATCCGCCCGTCTGCAGCGTCGCGTCGGGCAGGGTGGCGGCGGGACCGTCATCCGTATTCCCGCTGGCCTCCCCCAAGCCGGGAAAGTGCTTCACGACCGGGATCACGCCGGCAGCTGCCAATCCCTCGGCAAATGCGAGTCCGTCGTTGGTGGCCACGGTCGAATTTGAGCTGAAGGACCGGAAACCGTCGGGGTTAGTGGCGTTGGGACCGACCCCGCCATCGATATCAACTACCGGAGCGAGGTCCATGGTGACCCCCTGTTGAAGCATTACCCGACCGATGGACGCTGCCGCGGACTGGATCTCCGCCGAAGTCATGGTGCTCCCCATCTGGCGCGCCCAGGGCAGTGACCCGACCAGATTGGCCATCCGCTGCACTCCGCCTCCCTCCTCATCGGTCATCACCAGTGGGATGATCCCGCCCGGAGCGCTGGCCTCCACGCTCTTCAACTGGGAACCCAGATCCGCCGGGGCGTTGCTGCCGAAGAGAAGGATGCCTCCAACTCCCTGGGCGACCTCTGCCTGAACGGCGCTCACATCCGTCTCTTGCACCGGCACCGCGACCACCTGCTCGGCCAGCTGCTTAATGGTCCACCCGGCCATAACGGTCTGGTTGGAGCAGGTGGGTCCCTTGGGAGAGGGGCTCGGCGAGGGGGCGGCGGAGCGGCTCGGAGATGGGACCGGAGCCGGACGGGGGCCTCCGCAGCCAATCAGCAGGAGACCGGAAAGCGTGACCACGGCGCCAACTCCGAGGCCGCGGGCAAGGCGGGTGGGCGGGCGCACGCCACCCGAGGATGGCGGTTTCCGCTCGTCCGCGACGGCCATTCGTCGGGCCTAGCGGGGTCGGCACATGGTCAGCGGTCCGCTACATCCCGGCTCAGTCGGAGTAGCGCCGAAAGGCGAGGCAGGCGTTGTGGCCGCCGAAGCCAAACGAGTTGTTCAGCACCAGCTCAGGGTCAACCCTCCGGGCCCCTTCAATCACATAGTCCAGGTCACACTCGGGATCGGGATCCTGGTAGTTGATGGTCGGCGGGACCCGGCCGTCAACAATGGCCATTACCGAGAAGATCGACTCGATGGCGCCCGCACCCCCCAGGCTGTGGCCGGTCATGGACTTGGTGGATGAGATTGGAATCTGCCGGGCTCGCTGCTCGCCCAGCGCCTGCTTGATGGCCGAGGTCTCGGAGGCGTCGTTGAGCTCGGTAGAAGTTCCGTGAGCATTGATGTAGTCGACATCCTCGGGACCAGCCCCAGCTTTCTCAAGTGCCCGCCTCATGGCGTAGCGCGCTCCCCGCCCACTGGGATCAGGTGCGGTCAGGTGGTGGGCGTCGGCCGTGGCCCCATAACCGACCACCTCGGCGAGGATGCGGGCCCCCCGACGGCGGGCGTGGTCGAGTTCCTCCAGGATCACAATCCCGCACGATTCGGCGACCACAAATCCATCGCGCCCCTTGTCGAAGGGACGGCTGGCGTGCTCGGGGTCGTCGTTGCGCTGGGAAAGTGCCCGCATCGCCGCGAATGCCCCTAGCGCCAGCGGGGTGACCGATGCCTCGCTGGCTCCGGCCACGCAGGCGACCGCATCGCCCCGGCGAATGATTTCGGCAGCCTCGCCGATGGCATGGGCCCCGGTGGCGCAGGCGGAGATCAAGGCAAAGTTGGGGCCGCAGGCCTGCAGCTTCATCGCAATCTCGCCCGCTGCGATGTCAGCGAGGATCATCGGAACCGTGAAGGGGCTGAGCCTTCTAGGTCCCCGATCTCGGAGTGTGTAGCTCGCCTCTTCAGTGACCTTGAGCCCGCCGATGCCCGATCCGACGATGACTCCCACCTCGTACCGGTTGGAGTCATCTACCACCAGTCCCGATTGATCAATCGCCTCCTGGGTGGCGGCCAGGGCGAATTGCGTGAAGCGGGCGGTGCGGTTGGCCTGCTTGCGGTCGATGAAGTCGACCGGGTCGAAGTCCCGCACTTCACCGGCCATCTGGGAGGCGTACGGCTCGGGGTCAAAGCTCTGGACCCTGGCGATACCGTTGCGTCCCGCCAGAAGCCCGTCCCAGGTGGGCACCACCCCCACCGCCAAGGGGGTTATCGCCCCCATGCCCGTCACCACCACCCGGCGCCGATCGGACGGCATTGGTGTGCTCAACCGGGGACCTCCGTGTGCTGCTGCGCGGGGGGCTCTTGCACTCCCATTTCCTGCCGGTTGGGCTCGAGTTCGCCGGGGTCATCGATGACCACCCCGGTGGGGTGCCAGCGCAACAGGGCTCCAGCCCAAGTCAGGCCGGCTCCGAAGGCTACCAAACAAACCAGGTCGCCGTCGCGGCAGCGACCAAGTCCATCAGCCTCGGCCAGCGCCAGGGGAATTGAAGCGGAGGAGGTGTTGCCCAGCCGGTCGACATTGGAGGCGAAGCGCTCAAAGGGTATCCCGAGCCGGCCCGCGGCGGTGGCCAGGATCCGGGAATTGGCTTGGTGGGGAACGATGAGGGCGATCTGAGTCGGTTCGACACCGGCCGCATCGGTTAGTCGAACCACGGTCTTCTCCAAGATCTTGGTGCTGAATCGGAACACCTCGCGGCCATCCATGTGGACCACCCGGTCGAGAGCTCGGGCGGAGGAGGCGTACTCGGGAAGTGGGTGGGTGGTGGTCTCCGGGGGCGGGTTGTAGCGGACGGTGTCCAGCGCCCAGGCTCCGCCACCGTCGGCGCCTAGGTCGAGGGCGACGATCTCGGCGCCTTTCTGTTCGTGGTCGCCGATCACGAAGGCGCCTGCGCCGTCTCCGAAGAGGACGGCCGTTGATCGTTCGTTCCAGTCCAGCACCCGGCTGAAGATCTCCGCGGCCACTACCAAGACCGTGCCGCTCAACCTGCTCTGGATCATCGACTGAGCCACGGCGACCCCATACAGTGCGCCGGAGCAGGCTGCCTGCAGATCGAAGGCAGGTCCGTGAGGACACCCGAGCTCCGCTTGCAGGCGGCAGGCCAGGGAGGGGAAGGTGGCGTCCGGGGAACTGCTGGAGCAAATCACCGTATCGATTGCTTCGGGCGCGACACCTCCGGCCTTCATCGCCGCTCGGGCGGCGCGGACGGCAAGTTCGAGGAGAGTTAGTTCTGGTTCCGCCACCCTCCGCTCGCGGATTCCGGTACGGGACCGGATCCATTCATCGGAGGTGTCGAGGAAGGTCTCGATCTCAGAATTTGAAACTCGGGAGCCGGGCACAGCGGTGCCGATCCCCAGCACCCGACAGCCTGACGGGCCCGGCTGGCGGCCGTTGCCGCCCGTGGCGCCAGCCTCGCCGTACCAGGGCAACCCCACACGCCTTCAATGCCCGAACCGTCCGTCTGGTTACGGCCTCATCTCGCAAACCTGCTCCGAGCCGTAACCTTGCGGGGTGCTGCGGGACTCTGCTTGAGTCAGGAGTGACTTCGGAGGTGTGCTGGAGCGCTGAGCTCGTGAGGGAGGAATCGATGTCGGCGAGCCCCACCCACTCTCCGCCCCCGGCAGCAGCGGCCCAGCAGAGCGGGGCGGTAGTCTGCGCCGTCTGCAGCTCCAAGCAGACAGCGGATGAGGCGGCCGCGAATCTCTATGTCTGCCCAGCCTGTGGTGCCCATGCCCGCATCAGCGCCCACGAAAGGATCCGCCAGCTCGCCGATCCCGGCACCTTCAAGGTGTGGGATGAGGGGCTGGAGGGGCGTGACCGCTTGGGCTTCTTCGACACCCGGGCCTACGTGGACCGGCTGGACGAGGCTCGGCTACGGCAGCACTTGCCTGACGCCATCCTCAGCGGCTCCGCGGAGATCAGTTCTGTTCCGGTAGGGCTGGCCGCCTTCGACTTCGGCTTTTTGGGGGGCAGCCTGTCCACGGCCGTGGGCGAGCGCCTTGCGCGAGCCATCGAGGCGAGTGCCGAAGCCAGGATGCCCTTCATCTGCGTCACCTCGTCGGGGGGTGCGCGCATGCAGGAGGGAGTCTTCTCCCTGATGCAGATGGCCAAGAGCGTTTCCGCCCTCCATGACTTGGCGGAACGCCACCTTCCGTTCATCTCGATCCTGGTCGACCCGACCATGGGCGGCAGCATTGCCAGTTTCGCCGCCTTGGGCGACGTCATCCTGGCCGAGCCCAAGGCGATGATCGGATTCACCGGGGCGAGGGTGATTACCCAGGCAACCTATGAGCAGCTGCCCGCCGGCTTTCAGACCAGCGAGTTCCATCACGCGCGGGGACTGATCGACCAGGTGGTGGACCGCCGCCAGATGCGTGATGTGCTCTCCCGGCTGCTCCGGGTGCTGGCAGCTCCACCTGGAGATGTCCCCCAGTCCGCCGCATGAGCTCTCTGGAGGGCGATGGCAGTGCGACTGTCGAGGAGCAGGCTTCGGCGTGGGCTCAGGTGGAGGGGGCCCGCCACCCTGATCGCCCGTACTCCCTGGATCTGATCCAGCGCTGCCTCGACGAGTTCATCGAACTCCACGGGGACCGACAGGGCGGCGACGACGCGGCGATGGTGATTGGGCTCGCTCGGCTGAACGGCCGTCGGGTCGGGGTAGTCGCCAATCAGAAGGGTCGCACCCTGGAGGAGCGGGGCAGGCGCAACTTTGGGATGGCCCACCCTGAGGGATACCGGAAAGCGCAGCGACTATTCGCCCTCGCCGGCCGGCTCCAACTACCGGTGCTCAGCTTCATCGATACGCCGGGTGCCTATCCTGGAGTGGCGGCCGAGGAGCGCGGGCAGGCTTGGGCGATCGCTCAGACCCTCGAGGCGCAGCTGGCGCTGCCCACCCCCTACCTGGCGGTGGTGATCGGCGAGGGGGGCAGCGGAGGTGCGCTGGCCACCCTGCTGGCGGACTCGGTCCTGATCCTGGAGCACGCCTTTCTCTCCGTGGCCTCCCCGGAGGCAGCGGCGGCGATCCTCTTTCGCGACGCTGGACGCAAGCAGAGCGCCGCGGCTGCGCTGCGCCTCGAGGCCGGGAATCTCTTGGAATGGGGTATCGCCGACGAGATCGTCCCCGAACCCCCGGGAGGTGCTCACACCGATTGGGACGCCACCGCCGCCTTGCTCCGTCCCCGGCTGGAGGCCAAGCTGGAACAGCTCGTGAGTCAGGGAGTGAACCCTGCCCGTCGGCGGGAGCGCTACCGGAGACTGGACGGTCTCTTCGCGGTCTGAGCGGCGGGAGAGGGGAGCGGCTAGTCGGTGGCCGACTGCTGCAGCGCATCCCAGAGCGCCGCCAGGTCCGAGGGTTTGGTCCGGATGCTGCCCACGGCCACCCGGAGCACAAGGCGGTCGCCCAGCTGCGCGTGCGAGATAAACGCCTCGCCGTTCCCGTTCACCCGGGCCATGATCCGGCGATTGTGCTCCGTCAGCTCAGCCTCGCTGGTGCGGCCCGGCTGAAGGTGGCGGAAGCACACCGTGGCCATGGGGACAGGGGCACTCAACTCCCAACCCGAGGTGCGCCTGATCCGGTCTGCCAGCCAGTTTGCCATCTGGACGTGCTGGCGAATCCGCTCTGCGAGCCCTTCCTGGCCGTAGTGGCGGAGCACAAACCAGAGCTTGAGCGCCCGCATCCTCCGCCCCAGCGAGACGCCGTAGTCCATCAGGTTGCGAGCCCCGATGCCGCTCTCTCGGCCCGCCTCCGGAGTGGTCAGGTACTCGGGAACCAGGGAGAACGCCCGCTTTAGCACCTCGGGGCGGGCGGTGTAGAGGACCGAGCAGTCCAACTGGGTGAAGAGCCACTTGTGAGGGTTGACCACGAGCGAGTCGGCCAGCTCCGCTCCCGCCAGGACTCCCCGCCATTCCGGCACCACCGCCATCGCCCCACCATAGGCAGCGTCGACATGGAGCCAGAGCTTGTACTCTCTGCTCACTTCGGCGATCTCCGGGAGTGGGTCGATGCTGGTGGTGGCGGTGGTGCCCACGGTGGCTACGATCGCCATAGGCAGCACTCCCCGACTCAGGTCGTCGGCCACCAGTCGACGGAGGGCGACGCTGTCCATCCGGTATTCGGAATCGACCGGGACACGGCGTAGTCCGTCCTGACCGAGCCCCAGGGTGATCACCGCCTTCTCAACCGAGGAGTGAGCCTGCTCGGAGGCGTAGACAACGATCTGGGGAAGGTCCCCGCGCCCCGCGAGTCCTCGTTTTCGGATGTCCTGGTCGAGCCCCTCCCGAGCGGCCGCCAGCGCGATCAGCGTCGAAGTTGAGGCCGTGTCGTTGATGTGCCCGTCGCAGCGGTCCGGCAGTCCCATCATCTGGGCCAGCCACCGGCAGACGACAACTTCAAGCTCGGTCGCCGCCGGCGAGGTGCGCCAGAGCATGGCGTTGACGTTCAGCCCGGCGGTGAGCATCTCACCCAATATTCCGGCGGCAGATCCGGAGCTACTGAAGTAGGCGAAGAATCGAGGATGGGCCCAGTGGGTGATCCCGGGTAGAAGTAGCCGGTCGACATCCCGCAAGATCTGGTCCATCGGCTCGCCCTGGAGGGGAGCTTCCCCGGGAAGAGATCTGACCAGCTCTCCCGGCTGGACCGGTGAGAGCGGAGGCAGGCTGGGAAGCCGTTCCAGGTAGTCGGCTATCTGATCCACCGTGGCGTGGGCCAGAGTCCGGAACTCGGCCGGCTCCAGGTCGCCGAGGAAGCCCGCCTCAGCCGGGAGGGCAAACTCCTGGCTGTCGGAAGCCGGTTCGACAGGTTGGGCGGGCACCGGGCCTGGCTCAGGCGCGGGCTCGGGCGCGCGCGCCGTCGAAGGCATCGACGACCTCCCGGGCATAGCGCTCAGCTCCGAGCGGGATTACGTGGAGACGCATCCCCGGTCGGCTGCCGATCTCCGCGGCGAGCTCGCTGGCCACCTTGACCCCTTCGCCGAGGCGAATCCGCTCGGCGAGCGGTTCGGGTACCGGGCAGTTGGGGATCGCCCGGAGCACGAACTCCAGATTGCGCGCGGCGCGGAGAATCCCCACGCTGACGAAGATGCCGACCTGCGCCGGGAGCACGGCGCTCGCTTCCCTCAGGAAGTCATCAAAGAGGGACAGGTCGAAGACCATCTGGGTCTGAATGAAGTCCACCCCCGACGCGATCTTGCGCTCCAGCAAGGCCAGCTCGCGGCGGCGATCGGCGAAGGGATTGACCACGGCCCCCCGCATCAGCTGGTTGGGAGCCGCCCACTCGGGGACCAATCGAAGTACTTCGGTCGCCCGCATGGCGGAGTCGACGGCAAGTCCGCCCCGGCGATCCCCCTGCACGACGAGCACCCCGGCGGCCCCTAGCGCCGATGCTCCGGCGACCTGCTGCTGGAGTCCCAGCTGGTTGCGATCTCGACACGAGAGATGAACCACGGGCCGCAGCCCGAACCGCAGGCAGTCGGGGATGGCCGCCAAGGGAGAGAGCCGGGCTCGACCCATGTGGTTGTCGGTGAGGCCCACCAAGTTGACCGCTCCGTTGAGATGGGTCAGGGCGCGGTGGACCAGCACCAGGTTGGCGCCCCGGGGCATCGAGAGTTCAGCGGATCGATGGGCGGTCGCGAGCAAGATCACGTCAATATATGGGAGGTGCACAACCGGAAGGCGGCTAAGACCAGTCGCGGAGCTGGGTTCGGTCTTCCGCCCAGGGCGGTTTGTGTCGACGCCGCTCATGGCTGAGGTCGGGGCCGCACCGACCGCCATCCCCGCACCTAGCGACCCGGTCACCCCCGTGCTTGAGGTCCGCCACCTGGGCCGATCCCTCCCCCTCGGCGGTGAGCTCCTGCAGATCCTGCGCGACGTCAACTTCACTGTCCAAAGGGGGGAGTTCGTCACCTTGGCCGGTCCGTCCGGAAGCGGCAAGAGCACCCTCCTCGGCTGTATCACCGGATTGGACAGCCCCTCTACCGGCCAGGTGCTGCTCAACGGCACGGACATCTCGTCCATGCGGGAGTCCCAGCTAGCTGGAATCCGCAATCGCACCGTCGGCATGGTCTTCCAGGCCTTCAACCTGATCCCCACGCTCACCGCGCGGGAGAACGTGGAGGTCCCCCTTTACGCGGGCCACTGGCATGGCTCACCCTCGGATCGGGCCGAGGAGCTCCTGGGGCTAGTCGGACTGAGCCACCGCCTGGAACACCGGCCCAGCCAGCTCTCTGGCGGGGAGCAGCAGCGGGTGGCGATCGCCCGCGCGCTGGCCACCCAGCCCCCACTGCTGGTGGCGGATGAGCCCACGGGGAATCTGGCCGCGGCCCAAGGCAAGGAGTTGCTGGACCTGCTCTGGGACCTGCGCGAGCGGCTGGGCACGACGTTGGTGATCGCCACCCACGACCGTTCGGTGGGGGAGTACGCCACCCGCTGGCTCCAGCTCGCGGATGGAGCCTTGATCAGCGACAGCCCCGGCCCCCGCGCCGATCTCCGGTGAAGTCCGGGCTCTACTTCCGCTACGCGACCCGCTCGCTTCTGCGCGGTGGCAACCGGACGGTGCTGGCAGGGTTCTGCGTCGGGGTCGGGGTGATGGCGATCGTCGGCCTCCAGCTGGCTGCCGCCATGGTGACGGACTCCCTCACTGCCAACGTCCGCTCGGCTAACGGCGGCGACGTGTCCGTGGTATCGGTGGCGGTGCCCTTCCCGTCCAGCCAGCTCAGCCTCTTCCAGAAGCTGCGCCAGGAGGGCCGGATCACCGGATATACCGCAGTTCAAGAGATCGCGGCCACCCTGATCCGGCCCAACGGGGAGGGCGTCTCGGTGACCATCGACTCGGTGGACCCCGCGCACTTCCCCCTAGTCGGCGACCTGCCGCTGCGGCCAGGCGCTCTGGGCACCTTCCACCAGCTGATCCGCCGCCCCCAGACGATGGTGCTGTCCGGATCCGTCGAAAGCCTGCTCGGAGTGCGGGCAGGACAGCGGGTACGAGTGAACGTCCCACAAGCCAAGGGGGCGGTGTACTGGACGGTGGGAGGCTCCCTCTCCGGCTCTCCTCCGGCCGGACTCACGAACAACATCCTGGTTGCCAACGCCCAGCTCGACGCTGTCCTCGGTCCCGGCAGCAAGGCCCAGTACGCCGCGGTTTACGTGACCACCAAAACCGCCGCCGATGCGGAAAAGGTGGCGACTACGTTGCGTGACCAGATGCCCCTGGCCACCGTCTCCACGGTCAAACAGGCGCTCAACTCGGACAAGCAGGCCAGCCAGAACCTGACCCAATTCCTCTCGGTGGCCGGGTTGGCGGCGCTTCTGATCGGTGGGATCGGAATTATCAACGCCATGCAGGTGAGCCTGGCCAGGCGCCGCCTCGAGATCGCCATGCTCAAGACGACGGGCTACCGCCGGCGTGACCTGTACCTGCTTTTCGGCCTGGAGGCCGCCATGTTGGGGCTGCTGGGAGGAGTCGCGGGCGCGCTCGCTGGGATCGCTCTCTCAGATGCGGTGCGGGTTTTGGTCCAGAACGTCGCCAACGTGCAGATCAACTTCGTGCTCAGCCCGGAGGTGATCTTGGCCGGGGTGGGGATCGGGGTCGCCACCACCTGCGTCTTTGCCATCCTGCCGATCGTCCGACTGAGTCGGGTGCGGCCGGTGGCCGTGCTGCGGGATATGCCCGGTGGTCCCACGGCGGGCGTGGTGGGCTCGAGCCTGGCCCTCATGGCTTTGGTGGGGGCGCTCTTCTGGCTCCTCGCCTCAGCGATCCTCGGCTCGCCCTGGCTGGCGTTCTGGTTGGTTGTAGGTACCGCGGCGGCACTGGGGCTGCTCACCCTCGTCTTCAGCCTGGCTCTTTTCGTAGTTGGCCGCCTGCCGGTCCCGGAACGACTGAGTCCGCGCTACGTGGTGCTGGTGGGACTGGCGTTGCTGATCTCGATCGGGATCAGTCAGCTACCCAGCCTGCGCGCGGTCGGGGCTTTGTTCATCGCCGCGTCACTACTCGGCTTCATCGTGGTCTACCTGCCCCGGTCAGCCCGCTCGGTGATCCGGCTCGCCCTGCGTAACTCGGCCCGGGAACGCACTCGAACCGCCGCCACCGCGGTCGCGATGTTCGTCGGGGTGTTCGCCGTGGGCCTGATCTTGGTCTTGGGCACCGATATCCGGGGCGACCTGGACAGCTTCATCACCAAGGCGACCACCTACAACGTGATCGCGGTGGCCCCGGGCCAGAGCGCGGCCCCGTTGCTGAAGGCGGCGGCCAGTCTGCACAGCAAGCAGGAGCTCTCGACCCTGGCCGCCCTGACCGCACCGGTCGCCATCAACGGCCGCCCGTTCGTCCAGGTGGGCACCGAATCCACCCACCGGGGGCGGGCCCAGGAAGCGCTCTTCCTGCTGAGCGGGATCCAGGGGTTTCCTGTTCAGAACGGTGTCCTGCCCCAAGTGAATGTCACCAGCGGCCGGCAGCTGAGGGTCAGCGACGGCGCCAGCAACGGGGTGCTGCTCAGTTCCGCCCTCCGTCAGGCCCCCTACCACCTCAAGCCGGGCGACACCGTCGCCGTGACCAACCCGTTTGCGAGCCATCCGACCACGGTCACGCTCAAGGTGGTCGGCTTTTATATCCCCATCGTGGCCAAGGGCAAAGGAGTGGCTTTCAGCACCACCGAGGCCCCCATCCTGGGGATGACGGCGACGGCGGCCGCGGTGGGGGGAAGCGCCGTCGACGAGGTGGTGGAGCTCAAGTTCCCCCCGAACCGCGCCGGAGCGGCGGCCACCCAGCTGCGCAAGGTCGATCCCTCGGCCCTGGTGGTCAATCTGGCCGACTTCACGCTGATCATCGACCAGTTCCTCAACAACGCCATCCTCTTCCTCACCGCCATCGCCTCCTTGGCCCTCTTGGCGGGAATCGTGATCGTGGCCAACTCGGTGGCCCTCTCCCTGATGGAACGCCGACGCGAGATCGGGGTCCAGAAAGCGGTGGGCCTCAGCAACCGGGCGGTCTACGCTCAGGTGCTGACCGAGACCGCCACCGTGGCTGGGCTGGGCGCGACCTTCGGGATGGCAGCGATCGCCCTGGTCTTGGTTCCGCTGGGCCGGCTGGTGCTCAAGGTGGCACTGGGAATTCCCACTCCCCTGGCTTTGGCCATCGTGCTCGGCGCCATTCTGGTTGCCGTGGGCACGGCGGCACTGGTCGCGTGGCGTCCGGTGCGGGTCCGTCCGCTGGAGGTACTGCGCTACGAGTAGACGGGTTGGGAAGGCGCCCTGCCCTGGTGGATTCTCCATATGCAGATCGGGTTATCGAACAACCACCAGGCCGTTGACCCGCCCTCGCCGTGTGCTCATCCCCGGGATGCCCAGCGGTGCTCAGATCCGCGATTTCTCCACAAACTCAATCTCGCCTCCCCCGTCACCGCGTACCCGGTGCGGCTGCCCGTGACCGAGCGCATGCTAAAACGGTGCCGTTGTTGGAGCCCTCGGCTCAACCGCAGCTCCGCTGAAGTTGCAACCTCGGGACACCAGACGTCGGTTCAGCGCCTGGATTGCCTCGGTCCCATAGCCCAGGCGCCGATACGCGCGAGCCTCGAACAGCAGCCCGAGCCACGCCCCCAACCTTGGCGCCGGACCGAGTGAGAGGGCCAGCGGGCCATCCATCCGAGTGCTTTCGTCGCGCGTAAGCGCGGAGCCGGCAGATCCCTCGCCCCCGCCTCTTGCCCGAGGTCCACTCCCACTCGTCGAAGAGCAACTGCTGACCGGCGTCGGGAACCGCCATCAGGGTCACCAGGACCGGACCATCGGCGTTGAACAGTCGCTGAAAACGCTGTGCCGTATCGGTCGGGTCGTGAGCGCTCTCGGCTGCGAGCCGCTCGCAGATCAGGCTTCCGCGGATCACAACCGAGACACCCCGGAAGAAACCTCCTCCCGGCGGATAGGGCTTCGAATCTTGACGGCTGGGAGCCCGTCGTGTATGACCGGTCGATGGATGCTCGCGCCGAATCCCAAAGCGGACAGTCCAACCGAGCTGAGGCACCGTGAACATCCCGTTTCTCGAGGTTTCCCTCACCCGAGTTCTCTTCGGAACGCGAACCCTCGGGCTGGCCGCCGTGGGCTTGGCGGCCGCCGCTGGAATCCTGACCGGATCGGAGCTGTACCTGGCACTACAGGCGGCCTCCGCCCTGCTCGCCAACGGGGATATCTACTTCTGGCCGGTGGTCCTGGGGCTGATCGGATTGGCACTCGACGTAGGTGCTGCTGGCGTGGCCGTTGTCGGCGGCGGGCTCATGCTCTTCAACCGTCGCACCGGCCGGCGCTTGGTGGTGTCTGCCCTAGCTGCCGGAATCGCCGGCGAGACAGTCCTGGCTTTTGCCGACCGCGGACAGTTCACCAGAACCACATCTTCAATTTGGATTGGTCTGCTGGTCGGCGCCTACCTCCTGCTCATCATCAGCGCCTTCCTCCAGCGCCGTCGCTGAGCACCGCCGCCAGCTCAGCTGGGCGCCTGGAGCCGACCTCGTCCGAGACCACCACCGCGAAGTTCAGCCCGACGACCAGCAGGGCGCGTTAGCTCTTGGCCGCCCGGCTCGGTGTGACTCCAGCCTGCCGGCGACCGATCCGCTCGGCCACCGCCGAGACGACGACCGGGGCCATCATCCGGGCCGCCCGCAGCGCCAAGCTTTCCGCCAGACTCCGATGGCCCAGCTTTGCCACCCGACGATGCTCCCGGGGCAGCGGTCCCTCGGCAGCCGCCTCGGCCAGCAGATCCTGCAACCGCTCCTGCCACTGCTTGGGCATCTGGCCGATCCAGTCAACCTGGGAGGGTACCGCCGCACGGTGACGCCGTCGGGACCGAATCACGTAGACCGCGCCGACCAGCACCACCACCCCCAATCCGGCGGCCAGCTTGGGCCCGTCCCGACGAAGTCGTTGCCGGGGGTCGAGGTCGTAGCGAAGGCGTGCCTCGAGACGGTCCGTGGTGGCTTGCACCCGCCCCCGGGTGGCAGCTACGGCTTGACGCGCTTGCTCAGTCGACGTGCCCACTCAAGATCCTCTTCAAGGCTGGCCCTCGTTTCCCTGAACGGCCACAGTCGGCGGTTGGCCCAGATCAGCGCCGCCCCGAGCAGCAGGAGGGTCAGCCCCCCCAATCCAACCACTCCCGCGACCAGGGTGTGATTGGGCTGCCATTCCACCAGAGTCACGAGCGCGAAGATCAGGAAAAGTCCCGCCCCCAGCGTCACCACCACGGCTCCCACAGCTACTCGGATGCCCCGCCGGACGGCCGCCTTCAACTCCGCCTTGGCGAGAGCCACCTCGTCGGTCACCAACTGCCGGACATCGTCGGTGAGGTCGTGGACCAGCTCCACGACGCTCTGCTCCGGTGCTCCAGGGCTGACCATCTCCGCAGGGTAGCGGATCGGGGTCGTGCTTCCGCGCCGCCTATGATCAAGTCGTGCCCGGCCCTCAGCTCCAGTCTCTCGCTGAACTGGCCGCCCCCCTCGTGCGCCTAGCCCGCTCCGGCAGCCTGTTGGTGGCGACTGATTTCGATGGGACCCTAGCCCCAGTTGTCCGGGACCCTCGGCGGGCTAGACCTCTGCCGGAGGCGGCGAAGGCGCTTACCGCGCTGGCCCTGCGAACTCCGGTCGCCGTGATCAGCGGGCGAGACCTGGCCAACCTCTTCGTCCAGTGCCCTCTGCCGGGAGTGCTGCTCCTCGGCAGTTACGGTCTCGAGCCCTGGCGAGAGGCGGGGACGCTCCCCCGTCAGCTGCCCCCGTCCAATCCCTCAGCCCGCTTGAGGCGAATCGCCGCCGAGTTGCGGGATTCTCTCAGCGAGCTCGTCGGGGTCGAAGTGGAGATCAAGACGCTCGGGGTGGCGGTCCACTACCGCAACGCTCCTGATCGCCTCGCGGCCAGCTTGAAACTCCGCCAACTCCTCGTCGAGGTCGCTGATCGCGAGGAGCTGGAGCTCCTGCGAGGAAGGCGCGTTCTGGAGCTCCGGGACCGCCATGCTGGTGACAAGGGAACGGCCCTGGCCCAGCTGCTCGACCGCATCTCACCGAGAGGCTGCGTCTATGCCGGTGACGACCTCGGCGATCTACCCGCCATGGTCCAGTTGCACCGGCGGACCGCCGACTTGGAGCTGGCCCTGGCACTGGGAGTGCTCAGCCCGGAAACCCCCGACCAGGTGCGCGCGGAGGCCGACATCTGCCTGGGCGGGCCGGAGGATTGGGCCAGGCTGCTGGCGGGAGTTCTGCAAGAGCTGGCCACGGCTGCCTGACCTACGGGAAGGGGCCGGTCAGCGAGCGACCAGCTCGTTGAGGTCCTGGAGCTGAGCTGTGATCCAGCGCACGATGTCATGTTTGCGGACCGTCTGGCGCATGTGGCGCGCCCTGGTCGAGCGGTCCCGTTTGGGCATGGTCAAGGCCGAGTGCAGCGCCTCAGCAGTCTGGTCGATGTCGAAGGGGTTGATGGTCAGCGCCTCGGTGCCCAGCTCTTCATGGCTCCCAGCGTTCTCGCTCAGCACCAGCACCCCGTCGTTGGTGTTGCAGATCACCCCCTCCTTGGCCACCAGGTTCATCCCGTCGTAGATGGGGTTGACCAGGAGGGCGTCGTAGGACTTGTAGGCGGCGACCGCTTTGAAGAGGTTCTCCTCCACTTCGAGTCGGATCGGCATCCAGGTACCGGTCTGGAAGCGTCGGTTCACATGCGCGGCCGCGCTCACCAAAGCCCCCAGGTAGGAGCGATAGGCATCCACGCTCTGCCGGCTGCGCTGGAGTAAGGCCCAGAAGACCACACGGCCCCGCAGCTCCGGGTGGCTCTCCAGGAGGCGCTCATAGGCGAGGAAGCCTCTGACGATGTTCTTGCTCAGGTCGGTTCGGTCCACCCGCAAGATCAGCAACTCCGGGCGCCACGCGGCGATCAGCTGCTCCTCCCGCAAAACCTGCTCGTGGTTGGTCAGGTCCGCCATCGCGCGCACGTCGATCGAGATCGGATAGGGGCGGATCCAGACGCTGCGGCCCTCGAAGAACACCGTGGATTGGCGGTGGTCAACCGCGAGCCCCAGGTTCTCCTCACAGGTGAGCAGGAAGTTGCGCACGTCCAAGGAGGTCTGGAGTCCGACCACGTCGCTGCCTAGGAGGCCCGTGAGAATGGCGTCCCGCATGTGGCGCGGCAGCACCTTCCAGTACTGGGGCGTCGGCCAGGGGATGTGGATGAAATGCTGGAGATGAGCCTGGGGAAGTCGGCGGCGGACCAGCCCCGGGAGCAAATAGAGGTGGTAGTCCTGGCTCAGGATCAGCGGTCGGCCCGAGGCCTTCTCCGCCAGCGCGACGACCCGGTCGGCGAATTGGGTATTGACCTTGACATACCCGTCGCGCCAGGCCCGCTCCGTGCGCGAGTCCAGGATCGGCTCCCGGCCCAGGTCCCACAGGTAATGCTGGATGAACCACAGCAAGGGGTTGCTGATCTCGTTGTAGTAAAGGTCGTAGGCCTCCTCGTCCGGATGAATGTAGGCGATCCGGAACTTGTTACCGTCTTCGGAGGCTACTTGCACCACTCCGTCCTCATCGGCCCGGGAGGCGAGACGGGCATCCGAGTCTCCCCCAGCCACGGCGACCCAGGTGGCATCGCTTGCCTGGGCCAGGGCCGACATCGCGGTCACCAGCCCGCCCCCGCCCCTGGTGATTCTCTCCGCGCCACCGGGAGCTCCGAGGTGACTCTCCACTGGCGGCCGGTTGGCCACCACGATGGGCTGCCAGCCTTGCAGCATTCTTCGCAGATACGGTTCTATCCCCGGCACCTGGGTAGGATGACGGACCGTAGGTCGGAACGGGATTCTCCCTATTGCCGCGACGGGACCGGCTCCGCCGCGCGCGGCGAGAGGGGCGGGCCTGCGAGCCTCACCCAGCTTCGTCCCGGAACACCGGGTTGAGACGATCCGCTGTCCCCGGGGTCACTACCTCCGAGTGGAGTTCAGCCGCGGGCACCGAGCACTCTGCTCGGGCCATCGTCCGAAGGGAGCTCCCCCGACTGGTCCCGGCCTGCCGGAGGCTGATCGGCAGCTCGGTTCTGGCTCCCTGCCCGTCGACAGATCCCCGGAAGGTCCAGGATGCTTTCTCAGGACAGGGAGCTGACCAAGCTCTCCTGGCGCAGAACCGGTCGGGACGGTTCGGATCGCCGGCGATTCGTGAGGTGACCACCAACTCAGCCCCGAGTTCTCTGCCCCAAGCGAGCAGGAACTGGCGGGTCGCCGCGCTGCCGTGCCGCTTCCCGAGTTCTGGCAAACGACGTGGTGCCCGATCAGAGGGGAGCAGGTCGAAGAGCGGAGATACGCCCGGCTGGCCCCGCGGGCGGGGCCCTCGCTCGATCAGCCGCTCGGAATCGGGCTGGGCGAAGGCGGTCCACTTCGGAACCGGAGCGGCACGCAACCGGCGGGCGGAACCGCACAGGTTACGAACTGGCTGACCGCGGGATTCCCCGCCACGGTGAAGAGGTCGACCGGAACCGCGGTCCCGTAGCTGTCCACTACGGCCTGAGACTCGCCCGTGATGATCGCTGGTCCTGAAGGGGCGGGCGAGAGCGGGGGGAACGGCGCGCCGCTCGGCCCAAGCAGATAGCGTTCGGGGTTGACCACTCCCGAGTTGAGGTAACTGACCACCTGCGCGAGGGTCATAGCCGGGTAAACAACCGAAGCTCCGATCGCGCCGTAGGGTACCGCGCCGGTGATACCCACCAACTGGGTGACCTGGCTCTGGTCGGTGGCAACATCGATGTCGATCTCCTGTGGCTGGCCCAGGATGTTGACCACCGGCAGCCCATTCAGGGTCCATTGGAAATAGACGGTGCGGTCGGAGCCATGGGTAAAACTGAGCCCGGGGAGCGGGGCCACGCCGCCCTCGGCCGGGACGTGAGCCGCGCTCAGAAAGTTCTCGGCGAACTGGTCCGCCCCAGCGATGGTGGGAGTGGTGCCGATCTCGTTGGTAGGGGTGTTGGGGTGGTAGTTGAAGCTGGTGAGCGTGGGGTCGGTGGTGAGCTGATAGCCGCTGGTCGAGCCGAGGTTGTAACCCAGCCCGGTAGCCGTGCTGATCGGAAGCCCAGGCACATTGAGCGCCTGCGCCAGAGCGGTGACCGCCGCGATTGCCGTGTCCGGCACCTTAGCCGCCCTAACTTTCAGCGGCAGTTCGGCGAGCGAGTTCTCGACGTAATAGGGACCCGCGATGGCGAGAGGGCTGGCGGCTTCTCCGGCTAGCCCCAGCAGACCGGGCAGGGCGGCTGTCGGGGTGGCGGACGGGGTAGTTGCCGGCTTTGGCGAGATGCCCCCGCAGCCCGCTGCCAGCAGGGTGAGCAGGGTGATAAAGGTCAGGGGTGCAAGAATCCTCCGGGGAACGGTCACCTGTGCAGAATGCCATGAGTGAGGGATCGGGTCTGACCGCGAGGATGACGACCGGTAGCGTCGGAACGGGAGGGACGAGGCGACGGGCCGCCATTCGGACCTCCCGACACAGCTGTGGTCCCGGCTCGCCTCAGCCAATCCAGCCGCTACCGACTGGACCCTAGGGCCGCCTCCGTGGGAACAGGCTCCAGTGCAGCGTGCGCCGGCTCAGGCTCCTATCGAGAGGCGCTGATCCGTTTGGTCGGAGCCAGCTCGCCAGGAATGCGGCTCGGTCTGGACTCGACCCGGCGTCTGCTCGCAGATTTGGGCGACCCCCAGATCGGGCTCAGGGGAGTCTTGGTGGCGGGGACCAACGGCAAGGGGTCGGTGTGCGCGATGGTCGCCGAGATCGCCCAGCGAGCCGGGATCCGGGTGGCGCTGCTGACCAAACCTCACCTCACCAGCTATCGAGAGCGGATCCGACTGAACGGGGCGCCGGTGAAGGAAGCCTTATTTACGGAGATCGCGGACGCGGTGAGCGATGCCGCGGACCGGATGGCTGGAACCGGCGGTCGGCCCACCCACCACGAGCTGCTCACCGCCATGGGATTCGTCGCCGCCCGGCGCTGGTCTGCCGAGCTGGTCGTCTGCGAGGTCGGGTTGGGGGGACGGCTGGACGCCACCAACGTCTGGGATGGGGGGGTTGCGGTGGTGACCTCGGTCGACCTGGACCATCAGGCCCAGCTCGGCAACACCGTGCCGGAGATCGCCGCCGAGAAGGCGGCGATCGTCAAGGCGGGCAACTTGGTCGTTTCGGGAGCCCCGCCGGCTGCCCAGCCAGCGGTGATGGCGGCGACCGCGGCGGCATCGGCGCGACTCTGGCAGTTGGGCCGAGAGATCATCGTGGAGCCAGTGGCGGAGCGGGGCGGGCAGGTAAGCGTCTCCACCCCCAGGGCCGTGCACCGGGCGCTCGCAATAGGACTGAGCGGTCCTGTGCAGTCTGATAATGCGGGCCTGGCAGTGGGAGTCGCCGACTGCCTCATCCAGTCAGGTTTCCCGATCTCGGAGGAAGCCATTCGCGCTGGACTCGCCGGGGTGCGTTGGCCGGGTCGGATGGAGTCGCTCAGCTCCCGGCCCGAGGTGCTGATCGACGCGGCCCACAATCCGGCCGCGGTCCAAGCCGTGCTCCCGGAGATCCGCCGCCGGCTCCCGGGACGACCGGGAGTTCTGCTCTTCGGGTCGATGAGGGACCACCACCACCAGGCCATGCTGCAGCTGTTGGGATCCTTGGAATTTAGGTCGACCGTCTTCACCCGGTCGATCTCCGGCCGGGCGGCGCCGCCTTCGGACCTGTCGGCGAACTGGCAAGCTCCTTTTGAGCTGGTCGAGCCGGTCCCAAAAGCACTCGAGCGGGCCCGGGTGCTGGCCGGTGCCGAGGGCTTGGTGCTGTCGCTAGGTTCGATTTATGTGATCGGGGAAGTGATGGCGACCTTGGGAGTCGGGGTACCACCCGATCCGGAGATCCCTTTCCCCCCCCTGTGGTGATCCTCGAACCGGGCGGGGTCGAAGTCCCCAATCGGGTGAACGGTCGAGCCGTTCTGGGCGAGATCGGCCAGCGCCTCGCCCAGCACCGGGGCGAACTTGAAGCCATGACCGGAGAAGCCGGCCGCGATCGAGACCCCGGGGAAGTTGGGGTGGACTCCTACGACAAAGTGCTTGTCCAGACTGTTCGTGTACAGGCAGGTGGCGCTCCGGGCCAGCCGTGCCTGGGCCAACAGCGGTACCGTCTCCCGGAGGCCGTCGCGAACGGCCTGGATATCACCCTCGGTGACCTCGCGACGAACCCTGTCCGCAGTCGTGATTTCGCCGCCATAATGGCGAGCCGCCTTGGCGGTCCGGCCGTCTCTGGTGGGCACTCCATAGAACAACCCGCCCTCGGCTGCCTCGAACAGGTAGACCGGCCCCCGCGGGGGAGTGAAGGGCCCGATCTCGTGCGGCGCGAACCACACCATGACCTGGCGCTCCACCTGAAGTTTCAGGTTGGGGAGTTGCAGCAGCTGGTCGCTCCAGGCCCCGGCTGCCAGCACCAGCCGATCGGCACGATACCGACGACCGACGCTTCGGACCACCACTCCGGAGCCAGAAGCCTCCCAGCCCAGCACCTTTTCGCCGAAGTGAAGCTCGGCGCCCAGATCGGCCGCCAGGCGAAGGTGAGCCAACACCGAAGACTCGGGGGCCAATACTCCAGCTTCCAATTCCACCAGCCCGACCTGGGCCGGACCCGGGTGGAGCGCGGGAAACTCCCGGACCACCTCGCTGGCGGTCAGCAGGCGATGGGGTATTCCCCATTGCTGGGCGCTCCGCAGCGATCCCACCACAACCTCTCCGTCAGGAGCTCCAATCATCACCGCAGCGGTCGTCTCGAGCAGCCGCTCTTTGGTCAGCGACTCCAGCTCCCGCCAGAGTTGGTAGGCACGGAGCACCAGCGGCACATAGCCCGTGCCCTCGTAATAGGCCTGTCGAATGATCCGCGACTCCCCGTGGGAGGACCCCCGGTCGTGGGCCGGTCCGAAGGCTTCCATGCCGATGACGCGGGCGCCGCGGCGGGCGAGATGGAAGGCCGCCGCCGAGCCGATGGCTCCCAGCCCGACCACGATTACTCGCCGCCGGGCGGTCACCTGGTTGCGGTCGAAGGCGCGCGGCTGAACATATTCGATTCGACCGCTATCCCGGCAGCCTCGCCTGGCCCCGGCGAGCTTCCGAGCCATCGCCCTGGTGGTTCAGTCGGAACCCTGGTGAGATTGCCGGATGATGTTCTCGATCACGTCGTGACCGGGCGGCCGATGGGCCATCCTCCGCCGAGACGGTGTCTGGCGTCGGTCGGAGCGGACCGGCGCCATGTGACCCTCCTGCTTGCGCCAGACCCGCTCAATGATCACCCTGATCTCGACGCCATCCTCAAAGGGGATGCCGTGGGAAGCCAACGACTGCCGAATCCGCTCGCTGAGTTGGGAACTCTCGTGCAGGTTCAGCTGTTCGAGGGCTTCCAAGAGGTCGTCGAGCCGGCGCAGGACCGAGCGGCGCTCGGAGGCCTCCGGCGATGCCGAGATCATGGGTGGATTATCCGCGTAACGCACAGAGACGGGCGGATTCGATGCCGCTGCCCTGGCATTTAGGCGATCACCGGCGCCTCCGGCCCTGTCTCCCGTTCGTAGAGCCCCAGCTTGGCAATCAAACCCTGAACCGCCCGAGGTGCCCACCAGTTGGCCCTCCCCAAAAGCCGCATCAGCGCCGGGACCATGATCCCGCGCACCAAGGTGGCATCCACCGCTACCGCCACCGCCATCCCCACCCCCAGAGTCTGGATCTCGAGTACGTCTCCGGCAGCGAAGGAGCTGAAGACGGTGATCATGATCAAAGCTGCCGAGGTGATCACCCCTCCGGTGACCGTCAGGCCGTGGGCCACGGCGTCCTGGTTATCCCCAACCTGGCAGTAGCGCTCACGGATCCGTGACAAGAGGAAGACCTCGTAGTCCATCGAAAGGCCAAAGAGGATGGCGAACATCAGCACCGGGGTGGTGGCGGTGATGTTGCCCGCCGGGGTGAACTTGAGCACGTTGGCGAGGTGCCCTTGCTGAAAAATCCAGACCATCGCCCCAAAGGCGGCGGAGATGGAAATCAGACTCATCAGCACCGCCTTGAGCGGCAGCAGGACAGACCCGAAGGTGAGAAAAAGCACCACCATGGTCACGGCCACGACCAGCAGCACGGCCCACGGGATGGTGGCGCCGAAGGCCTGCAGAAAGTCCACCGATAGAGCCCCCCGCCGGAGATGAGGGCTCGCGCTCCCGGCGGACCGGGGAGACTCCGCAATCGGTGGACCAGGGCGGCCGCCTGTTTCGAATCCGGGGAGTAGTCATTGGCGACCTCGAACTGGACGATCGGACCGGCCAGGTTGCCGGAGATGTACGGGTTGAGACCGGCGGTTCGCCGGTTCGCCGGCAGCGCCAGCTGCTTGAGGTAGGTAGCCCGGCTGACCCCGGGCGGTGGGGTCAGGGCCCCGGTCACCCCCTGCACTCCCGGGACCGCCCGGACCTGGCGCAGGTAGGCGGCAAGCTGCCGCTGCTCGGGCAAAGTCAGGCGGTGATTGAGCGAGCCAGCGTATTTCAGAACCAGGTTGAGGTCGTCGACGCCGCCGGCCTGAGGAAAGTCGTAATTGAGCAGCGCATAGCCGGTGCGCGCCCCTCCTGGGGGAATGTCAGCCACGTCGCTGCCGGTGGAAAGTTTGAGATTGAGGAACGGAGTCCCCAGCAGCAGCAGCACGGCGACTGTCGGCAGGGCGATGAGAACCGGTCGCCGCATCACCCTGCGGGCCACCCAGCCCCAGAACGACGAGGACCGGACCGGACGGAGGTGGGAACCGCGGAGGCTGGGCCGCAGGGTGAGCCAATTGACCCTTGGCCCCAGCAGGCCCAGCAAGGCCGGCAAGGCGGTCAGGGCGAAGAGAAGCGTGAAACCAACCACCAACACCCCTCCTACCCCCATGCTTCCGAGCGCCGAAGCCGGAAATAGGACGAGCGACAGCAGCCCGATCGCCACCGCGGTGCCCGAGACCGCGACCGCCTTGCCCGCGCTGGCGGTGGCGATCCGGACCGCCTCGGCCGACTCGTGCGTGGGGATCTCCTCGCGGAATCGCTTCACGAAAAACAGCGAGTAATCGATGGCGAGCCCGAGGCCGATGATGGTCGCCACATTGGTCACGAAGATGGACATCCCGAAGTGCGCCGCCAGGATCCGGATCACCGCCAGGGACGTCGGCACGGCCAGCCCCGCAATCGCTAGCGGAAGCAGGGCGGCCATGACCGAGCCGAAGACCAAGAACAGCAGGATCAGGGAGACCGGTAGCGCGATCAGCTCGGCATGCTGGAGCTGCTTCTCCAGGGCGGTGTTGTAAAGCGCGTCGATCGGGGCGGAGCCGCTGACGTAGAGCCGCAGCCCGGACGGTCGATCGATGAACGAAGTGAGGTGGGACAGCTGGCTGGTCGCCGCCGTCTCGCTCAGTTTGAGATTGACGACGGCAAAGGTGTCGTGGCCGTGGTCCCCGATGAAAATGCTCTCGCGGGTGTTGGAGTAGTCGAGCACGCTCGAGGTGACCGGCTGCCGCGCCAGCCGCCGGAAAGTGCCGTCAACCTCCGCCTGCACTGCCGCGGAGGCGGCGTTGGCCCGGGAACTGTGGAAAACCAGGAGCAGCTGAGTCGCGGAGTTCCCGAAGTAGCGAGAGAGGAGATTGCTCGCGTCCTGGCTCTGGGAGCCGGGAACCGAGAAGCCACCCGAGGTGAATTGGCCTCCCAACGGTCCGGACAGCCCGACCAAGATCACCGCCAGGGATACCGCCACCACCACGATGAATTTGCGAAAGCGAAAAGCGAAGTCGCCCAGGCGGCCGAACACCTAGCGGCGACCTCCGGGTTAGCTCGCGGCTGCTGAATGAATGTTCATTCAGCTAAATTATGGGGAGGATGAGGGCGGCCTTGTCAAAGTCGCCGATCACCGAGGATGGGGGTCTTTGGAGGCAGCACGGCAACCATCGCGACGACCCACGCGGACGAGGTGCGTCGGCGCATCCTGGAGGGTGCGGCGCGCGCCTTCGCGGTATCGGGATACCAGGGCACCAGCGTGCCGGACATCGCCGGCGAGGTGGGGGTATCGGTGGGACTGCTGTACCGCTATTTCCCGAGCAAGTCGGATCTCTTCACCGCGATCTGCATGTCGGAGATGGAGTCCGAGATGGCAGCGCTCACGCGGCAGCTCTCGGAGGTGGCCAACCCCACCGAACGACTTCGCCAGGGAGTGGAGTTCTATCTGCGCCGGATGCAGCAAGAGCAGGGTGCCGGGGTGATCCTGGGAGCTCTGGCCGAGGCTAGGTCCAACGACGAGGTGCGCGAGGTAGTGCGCCTCCGGGCCACCACCATCCGCGATTTCATCAGAAGCTACCTGGAAGACGGCGTCAAGGCGGGAGAGGTGCCCGCGACGACCCCGGTCGCGGAATTCACCGAAGCGATCGCCCTGATATTGGATGGGGTGGTAGCCGCGTGGGCAGTCTCGGGACCACAACTGGACCTGGCGGCGGTCCGCGACGCCATCGTCAGCCTGTTGGGGGCCGCCCTGCAGACTCCCGACTCGCCGGTCCAGTGACTCCGGCCTTGACCAGTGCCTGGATCAGATCCTGAAAGAGATCGTCCGGATCCTCCACTCCGACCGAGAGTCGGATCAATCCCGGCGACAGGTACTCCTCGCCGGACCATCGGGCCCGGCGCTCCAGAAGCGACTCAACTGAGCCCAGGCTGGTGGAGTTGGTCCAGATCCGGGTACCCCGGCAGACCCGTTCCGCCGTTTCCCCGTCGCAGTCCAGCTCGATCGCCAGCATGGCTCCGAACCCATTGGTCATCTGCCGCGTGGCGAGTTCATGCTGCGGATGGTCCACCAGTCCGGGGTAGTGCACGCGCACCACTTCCGGCAAGCATCGGAGACGCTCCGCCAGCACTGCCGCGCTGGCAGTTTGTCGTCGCAGGCGCACATCCAAGGTGCGCAGCCCGCGAAGCGCCAACCAGGTTTCCAGCTGGCCCGGGATGGCCCCCGCATTGCTTCTCTGATACCTCAGCTGGGGCAGCAAATCCAGGTCATTAGTGACAACCGCTCCGAGCATCAGGTCGCTGTGGCCGCCGATGTACTTGGATACCGAGTGCACGACCGCATCCGCTCCCAGGCGCAAGGGCTGGACCAGCAGCGGGGTGGCGAAGGTATTGTCGACCACCACCGTCGCGCCCAGCTGGTGGGCTACCTCCGCGCAGCGAGCCAGGTCCGGGACCGTCAGCAGCGGATTGCCCAGCGATTCGATCAAAAGCAGTGACGATCCCCGACAGGCACGCCGGACTGCCTCAAGGTCGGTCGCGTCCACCAGTTCGCTGGTGCAGCGGCCGCCCTCCGAGAGATGGCGGAGGAGCTCACGGCTTCCCGTGTAGGCGTCCTTAGCCACGACGATCTTGTGTCCTACGCCCCAACTCTCGACCAGCGCCGAGATGGCCGCTATCCCCGAGCCGAAGACGACTGCGCCCCGACCTTCCTCCAGTTCGGTGAGTGCTCCCTCGAGCCGCTCCCAGTTCTCGTTGTGGTCACGACCGTAGGCGTAGCCGCGCGGATTGTCGTGCCGGAACACGATCGACATCGGCAGTGCAGGCACCAGCGCTCCACTCTCGCCGGACTGGCCCGCCCCGGCGTGAACCACCCGCGTGGCCAGACGGTCCCGGCCTCGGAAAGGCGCCACGTCGCTCAGGAGAGGCTCACTCGGAAGATGGTTGCCGAGCCCGCATGAGCACCTCGCGGGCCATCCGCCCGTGGGCTTCGTCGAGCATCTCTCCGCCCAGACGCGAGGCTCCTCCCCGGGCGGCCAGCGCCTCGAGCACCTGCTCGGCGCGCCGGACCTGCTCCGAGGTGGGGGTAAAGACCTGATTAACCACCGCCAACTGGGAGGGGTGAATCACCCACTTTCCGTCGTAACCCAGTTGGGCTGACCGTTGGGAGGAGCGCTCGAGGAGCGCCAGGTCAGCGATGTCGGAGCAGGGACCATCGATCGCCTGCTGGCCGTGCGCCCGGGCCGCGACCGCGATCCGGAAGAGAGCGTAATGCCAGATGTCACCGGGGTAGCCAGCCACCTCCTGACCGATCACCAGCTGCGGCATCCCCATCGCCGCCGCGAAGTCGCCCGGGCCGAAGATCAACGCCTCGGTCCGGCGGGAGGCGGCGGCGATCTCCGCCACCCCTTCCAGCCCTACCGGATCCTCAATCTGCAGTTCCAGTCCCAACTTGCGAGTTACCCGCCCCTCCATCTCCAAAGCGCTGAGGAGGTGGTCCAAAAAGGCGACCTCCCCGGCCGAGCTGACCTTGGGCACGACCAGGCAGGCGATCCGGTCGGCTACCTGAGGGACCAGCGCCAGCACGTCGCGCACGGCGTGGGGTCCGCGCACGGTGTTGATCCGTACCGAGACTGTGCGACCCCCGAAGTCCAGCTCCCGCAGGGCAGCCACCACCATCGCTCGGGCACGCTCCTTCTCAGAGGGATCTCCGGAGACTGCGTCCTCGAGATCCAAGATGACCTCCGCAGCATCCAGCGAGGTCGCTTTCTCGGCCATCCGCCGGCTGCTGCCGGGCAGCACCAGAACCGACCGCCGGGAGCGGGTCACTCAGGCTCGTCCTTCCCCGGTAATTCGCCCTGGCCGAGCTGGTGCATCAGGTCCTCGATCATCCGGCGGGCCTCCGGATCATCCATCAGCCGCTGCCGGACGGCCTCCGCCGCCTGGCGCATCTGCGGATCGTCCATCAGCCGCTCTTGCATCTGCGAGAACTGGGTCAGCATCTCTTTGGCCGCGGTCTCATGGGCCACCTGCAGCAGCACCGGCTGGGAGGCGGCGGCGACCACCGCCTCCATCTGCTGGCGGACCATTTCGATGCCCTTGCAGCCGAGGCACTCACCCCGAAGCTGGCAATGGCACACGGCGCGCTTGACGTTGTCCAGCTCCCGGTGCAGACCGCTCAGGTCGACAGGTTCAGCCACCTCCCAAGCCTATCCCACCTCTTCCGTCAGGAGGGCGGCTGGATCGGGCGGCGGGCCCGAATCTGGGCATGCCAGTAGCGGTGATAGAGGCGGCCCTCGCGCCACTGAGCCAGCAGCTGGCCCCGCACCGCCTGGGGCGCCGTCTCGTAGTAGTCGAGGAGGGTCCGCTTGCGCTTGTCCGAGACCTTCACGAGGTCAAACCAGGCCAGGATGTCCTTCTCCTGCTCGATGCGCTCGGCGTGCTCTACGGTGAATCCCAGCGCTTGCAGTAGCGCGCGCCACTCCTCTAGGGCCCGGCTCCGGAAGTGAGATGGGTCTCGACCCACCTCGACCACCTCCAGCCAATCCCGGACCACTGGGGGAGGCGAGCAGTCACTGACGGCGAACACCCCTCCGGGGCGCAGCACCCGAAAGGCCTCGTTGAGGGCGGTGATGAGTTGCTTGAAGTGGTGGGGAGCCGAGCGGACCAGCACCCGGTCAAAGCTGGACGCGGGAAAGGGCAGCTGCTCAGCATTGCCGAGTACAAAAGTGACGTTGCGGATCTCCCGCTCGGCGGCCAACTGCCGGGCCTGCTCGAGCATCTCCTGGGTGATGTCCAGGCCGATCACCTCCGCCACCTGGGGCGCTGCCGCCAGAGCGACGTTGCCCGTGCCGGTGGCGACGTCCAGGACCCGGTGGTTGGGCCGCAACTCGGCGACGGCTAGAAAGCGGGCCAGCGAGACCGGGTCGGCGTGGGTGGGACTCTGGCGATAAGCCTCGGCTACCTGGGAGAACTGGCGCTGACTGTCGGTGAGATCGGCGCCTTCAGGTTGGCCCGGGCCAGGGGTCACAAGGGATAGCCGGATAGGAGCGTGTCCAGGGGAGTCGGCTCCAGCTCCTGCGGACCGCCGAAGCGCACGTCGATCTCCGCCTCCAGATCCTTGACCAGGTCGCGCAGCTGCCCCAAATCCGAGGTGGGTGCGTTGCCGTTGGCGTAGGCACCGACCAGCTTACCCTCCTCGAATAGGGCGACCCCGATGCCGTCCTGAGCGTGCACGATCAGACCGCCGCTGCTCGAATATTTGCTCAGATAGCTGCGCAGCCCCTCCAAGTTCACGAACATCGCCCCAAGACCGGCAAACCGGACCGGAGCGTGCAGCAGCAGACCGAGTCCCCGCGCGATCTGCCTTGGATAGGTGATCACGTTGATGGTGTCCTGGCTGTTCGGGAAGTTGGGGAAGGAGATCCGTTTGGTGGTGGTGATATTCCCTTGGCGATCGGTCGCGACCGCGACCACGTAGCCATCCACCAGAACCACATAGCTGTTGCTCTGGTCCACCCCGAGCACGTGGAGCACCCCGGTGTGTCCCTCTCCTGCCAGGTGTCGCAGCAGCCGGGAGGGATCGGTGAAGCCGGCCCTCAGGTTGCGGAAGACCACGTCGCCCTCGGGAAGTGGGAAGGATCGAGTCCTGAGATCCGGATCGTCCAGCCTCATCTCCGTCGAGACTGAGGGGACGGGCTGATAGACAACCGCCTCCTCCACCACCAAAGTGGAACTGGACCACGGTTCATCGGCGACGGCGAGCACCTCCGAGAAGCTGTCCAAGCCCTCGGGGCCGGCACCGGTTTCCTCATCCTCCTGGGGCGTTTCCGGCTCGATCTCGTCAATCTCATCGATCTCGTCGAGCTCGGCCACCGGGTCGGAGGAGCTCTCCATCGCTCCGGAGCCCTCGGCCGCCGGCGCATCGGATGACACTGCCCAGGGAGCGGTCGGCTCGGAGGATCCGGAGCTGAGCCAGCCCAGGTTCTCCGGCTGGTTCTCCCCCGGGTCCACGACCGCCGGCGTGAAGGTGGTGGGCTCGTCGTCGGTGACCGAAGCTCCCCAAGGGGTAGGCTCCCCAGCATCCAGGTCAGTTGAACTGGATTTGGTCGCCGAAGCCGTGAAGGGCCGACTGGTCCAGGATCGAGACGCGTCTTCCGCCGGGGCCTCAGCCTCAAGGTCGGTGCCGACGTCATCCTGGTCGGCGCCCTCCACGACGGTCGAATCAGCCCGACTCCAAGCTGCCGAGGTGCCCTCTTTGGATGAATCGCTCTCCAGCTCGGTGGCCAACTCTCCAGCCCCCAGCGCGGACGGAATTGGCGGTAGCTGGTCCAGGTCGGAGTCGGAGTCGGAGTCGTCGTCGGCCGCGACTTCGTCGCCATCCTCGTCACCTTCGCCTTTGCTGTCCTTGCGCCGCCCGAACGCCAGCTGGATGGTTGGGCTGGTCAGCGACAGATCCCGACGGGGATGCGACGGTACCGAAACTGGAATTGGAACCAGCGCCGGCCGGAGATCCTGGCGACTGGCTCCCCCCAGGGCGCGGAGAGCTTCCCGGAGCCTCTCCAGCTCGGAGCGCAAGGCGGCTGCCGGTGATGAAGCGCTGAACCGACGCTGAGGAGACTTCATGCCACATTCCCCACTGGTGCGCCTGGTGGGACGAGAAACCACTTCGCACTAAGAGGAGTCCGCGCCAGACGATTCACTTGCGAAGTGTAGCCGCGCCGGGCCGCGTTTGCTCTCCGGTAGCGGCGATCCGGACCCGGGTTGAGGAAGCTGAGTTAGGCCGAGGCCGGTTGAGGATCGGCCGGAGCCCCGTCAGGACCGGCCGGGCTGAATCCGGTGCGGCGGAGCCACTGCTCGGGGTGACGTACCTCCGACCATCCGGGAAGGCTGTCGGTTCCGGACCAGATGCGATCGAGGCCCGCCTGGCCGGTTGCTTCATGGATCGCCCGGAGAAAGCGCTCGCCCTGCTGGTACTGCTGGAGCTTGAAGGCGACCCCCGAGATCCAGAGCATGAGCCTCTCAGCGGGCTGAGGAGGATCGTGGCGCCGGCGGAAGGCGTCGTCCAAGGTGTCGAAATCGGGGAAATGGCGTCGACCGGCCTCACGCATCACGTAATTGGCGTGGCCTTCGAGGACGGTCATGACCGCCTGGACCCGCCCAACCAGCACCAGCTGGGGTCGAATGCTCCGGGCAGTCTGGAGCAACTCGTCCAGCCCTAGACCCTTGCCGCCGCCGGGCACCCGACTCAGCTCTCCGACCATCGACCCCAGGTGGTCGCGGAGCCAGGGATGAAGCTCGAACTGCCAGGCGTGAGTCAGCTCATGGAGCATCAGCCAGCGGCGAAGTGAATTGAGCGGGAGCTGAGAGGCGTCGGCGAATCGGCGCACGTTGGGTTCCACGATCATCAGGGCTGGCGTGGGCAGCGGCTGCTCCGGCATGCCGGCGGGTCCTCCCGGCACCGTGAGGACAGGATCGTACTGGCCCAACACCCGACGAGCCATGAAGCCGAGCAGAGTGCCCACGTACAGGCTGCTGGGGACCCGCATCAACGGGCTGGGTCGCCAAAGCCCCCCGGCCTGCCGCTCCTCCATCGGGCGCAGCATCCGCCGCATCATCGCCAGGTTCTGATCGATGAACGCGTGCCGCCCCACCACCCTGACCCGACCAAAGGTGGCCTCCTGCTGGCTCGTGTTGCAGGCCTCGGCTAGCATGGGAACTAGTTCGGCAACCAAGGGTTCGTAGTCGAGCCCCGCCGCCTCGACCTCGGCCATGCCGTCTCCCCCGCTACGGGAGTAGGCGGTCCGACGCACAAGTTCCCAGTCGAGGACCGGCGACTCCACGTCCGCCAGAGACTTGGAGAGACGCCGCTCCGCCGCGATGGCCACCCCGGCCGCGACCGCCGACCAGGCCAGCACTGACTTTAGGTCGGGCACCCCGGGATCATACGTCCGCCTTCGGTCAGCTCTTCCGGCGGAACGCCAGCTCCCGCCCGACATGCTCGAATCCCAAAGTGTGGTAGAGGGCCGCCAGCGCGGGGTCGCCGTATCGGAGCGCCACCTGCCGCCCCTCCGCGAGCGCCGCGGCGGAGGCGGCCAGGGTCACCGCTGAACCGGCAGAGCGACGACGGAATTCGGGACGGGTGGCGACTCCACCCACCTCGACCCACGGTCCGAACGACATCGTCCAGCGAGCAGCCGCCACCACCCGTCCCTCCAACTCCGCCACCCAACACCGTTGGTCCCGAATCCGCTCTCGCCAGGCCCGCGGACTCTCCTCGCGCATCCAGCTAACTGACTCATAGACGTGGTACAGCTGCTCCGCGTCTTCTGGCCGTGCCGGCCGGGTCTCGGGAAGCGGGAAAGCCGGAATTTGCAGCTGCGGAGCCACCGCCAGTTCGCGCCGATACAGATGGAAATCGTCCAGGCCGGAGTAGAGAACTGCTCCTTCCAATACCGAAATCCGCTGAAGTCCCCCCCGGGAAGCTCGGATCAGCTCCAGGGCGGCCGGGCCGTCGTCGCTGGAGGAGAGCAGCAGGCCGAGCACGCCCTGGTGCAGCAAGGCCACCGCCCGCGCCTCGGCAGCACGGCCCGGTATCCACCACAGCACCTCGCTCGCCGCGACTCCCGACATTTCGAGCCGAGTCAAGTAGTCCCCGAGGGAAAGGCCAGCCCACCCCTGGGCCAACAGGAAGGAGCGCACCCGGTCGACAGCGATTGGGTCCGTGGCCGGCTGGAAGGCGCCGCCGACCGAACTTCTCTCGTGCTCCACCCGGCAATGATCGCGGAGGCGGCCCGAAGTTGTCCTATGGCCTGGCACTGCCCGTCTCCGGCGGCTAGCACTCGATGGTCTTGAGTGCTAATATGAGCGCTCAACCTCAGCTGTCGTGATGGGGATCACAGGAGAGACGAATGCCGAAACAACTGCTATTCGACACCGAAGCCCAGTCGGCTCTAAAGCGGGGCGTGGACAAGGTCGCAGACGCGGTCCGGATCACCATTGGACCCAAGGGCCGCAACGTGGTGCTGGACAAGAAATTTGGCAGCCCCACGATCACCAACGACGGTGTAACCATCGCCAAGGAGATCGAGCTCGAGGATCCGTTCGAGAACATGGGCGCCCAGCTGGTCAAGGAAGTGGCCAGCAAGACCAACGACATCGCCGGCGACGGCACGACGACTGCCACCGTCTTGGCTTCTGCCATGATCAACGAGGGACTCCGCCACGTGGCTCACGGTGCGAACCCGGTGCAGGTCAAGGCTGGAATCCAGAAGGCTGTCGACGCCGTAGTGGCCGAGATCAAGAAGCACTCGGTGCCGATCAGTGAGCGCGAAAAGATCGCCCAGGTGGCTTCGATCTCGGCCGCAGACCCCGCCATCGGGGAGACGGTCGCCGACGCGATGGAGAAGGTGGGCAAGGATGGAGTGATCACCGTCGAGGAGTCGAAGGGGATCGAGACCGAGCTGGACCTTGTCGAGGGGATGCAGTTCGACAAGGGCTATATCAGCGCCTACCTGGTAACCAACGCCCAGGCGATGGAGGCGGTCCTAGAGGACCCCTACATCCTGATCACCGACCGCAAGATCTCGGCCATCGCCGACCTCTTGCCGGTGGTAGAGAAGATCCACCAGAGCGGCAAGCCTCTCCTGATCATCGCCGAGGATGTGGATGGCGAGGCGTTGGCCACCCTCATCGTCAACAAGATCCGGGGGATCTTCACCGCGGTAGCCGTGAAGGCTCCCGGCTTCGGTGACCGTCGCAAGGCGATGCTCCAGGACATTTCGGTGCTCACCGGAGGCACCGTGATCAGCGAGGAGCTGGGGCTCAAGCTGGACTCGGTTCAGTTGGACCAGCTGGGACACGCGCGTCGGGTCAAGGTGACCAAGGACGACACCACCTTGGTAGAGGGCGCTGGGAGCAGCGAGGCGATCAAGGGCCGGATCGAGCAGATCAAGGCAGAGATCGACAAGTCGACCAGCGACTGGGACAAGGAGAAGCTCCAAGAGCGGCTCGCCAAGCTGGCCGGTGGAGTGGCCGTGATCAAAGTCGGGGCGGCCACGGAAACCGAACTTAAGGAGCGCAAGCACCGGATGGAGGACGCCGTCTCGGCCACCCGCGCTGCGGTGGAAGAAGGGATCGTTCCCGGTGGAGGCACTGTTCTTCTGCTGGCCCAGACCGCCTTGGACAAGGTCAAGCTGGAAGGCGACGAGCAGATCGGCGTGACCATCGTTCGTCGGGCCCTCGAGGAGCCCGCCCGGCAGATCGCCAACAACGCGGGAGCCGAGGGGTCCGTGATTGTGGAACGTGTCCGCAGCCTCCCCGTCGGCCAGGGCTACGACGCGGCGACGGGCAAATTCGTGGACATGGTCAAGGCGGGCATCATCGATCCCACCAAGGTGACCCGTTCGGCGGTCCAGAACGCGGCCTCGATCGCGGGGCTGCTGCTGACCACCGAGTCCCTGATCACCGACATCCCCGAGAAGAAGGGAGCCGCCGCTCCCGCGATGCCCGAGTACTGAGCAACTGACCGGCCGCAGGGCCGGAGCGACACTGGGGCGGGTGGCCAGCAGGCCCCCGCCCCTTCCTTTTGCCTGATGGACCGGAGTAGCGCGCTCCGCACCCCGAGACCAACACGAACTGTGGCCGCAGTCCAGCGTCAGTCCCGAAGGGGTCCGAAAATCCCACCGAACTGGGCCAACGTCCGCCCGGTCGCCCGGCCCCGAGTCAGTCCGGCGCCGGCCAACTCTCCCACCACCAGCACGTGGCGGAGCGAGTTGTAATGGCCCAGCAAGACCGCCGCCAGCACCACTACCGCTTGGACCAATTGGCCCGCCGCTGTAGGCTCTCCTACCCCGGACTATCTCGATCCGCTTGCGCGCAGCTGGGCTGGCCGAGCCGCGCTCCCTTCTCCGCGCCGGGGACCGGCCCGCTTAGACTCCGTTCCCCGGCTGCCTCGGATGATCGCTGTTGGACCCGTGGAGGAACCTGTGGGTGTCGTCGAGGCGTCCTGATGCTGAAGCAGAAGCATTGGCCGAGCGATGGGTCGGCCTGTACGGAGACCTCGCCTTGCGTACCGCCTATCTATTCCTCCGTGACCGTGGCCTGGCCGAAGACTGTGTTCAGGACGCGTTCGTGAGCGCATGGAAGGCGCGCGCCAGCCTGCGTGACCCGGGCGCCGAGCGTGCCTGGTTGATGACCATCGTGGCCAACACGGCGCGTTCTCACTTGCGTCGCCGCATTCCGATACCGACGGATACCCTGCCTGCCGATCCATCCACCGATGACCCGTACTCCGCTCTGGTCCTGTCGGCTGACCTGAGACAGGCCCTCGACCAACTGCCCCTGGACCAGCGTGAGGTGATCGTGCTGCGGATTTACCTGGATCTCTCGGTGGAGGAGACTGCCCGCGCCTTGAAGGTGGCCGAGGGCACCGTGAAGTCCCGACTCAGTCGAGCCCTGGAGGCACTGCGCCTGGTATGGACCCCGACGATCGACTAACCGAGGAGATCCGCGGGGAGCTTCATCGCTCGTTGACAGAGATGCGAATGCGCCCAGAGTTCCGCGAGCAGCTCAAGGGAAAGCTGGTGGAAACCCCAGAGCCTTGGTGGCGCCGGCGCTGGCTGGGCAGCTGGCCGGCCGCCGCCCGCCATCCCGGCGCCCTGGCCGGAGTGGCTGTGGCCGCGGTGGCGTTGGCGGTGGCCATTCCCTTGTTGACCTTCCATGCCGCCCCTACGTCGGGTGGCCGTCAGTACCTGGTGTTGATACCACCCGGCCCGAGTCGCGACCACGCGGCTCTGGCCGCACCCGCAACTTGCCCGAGCGGGACCGTTCATCTGGCGGTGGTTCCCGTTCGGGCGACCCTGACCTCGGGACAGAGCGCCATTTTCAAGGTCTCGGTGACCGGGTCGTCGTGCTCTCTGGGAGCCACGATCACCGGCCCCTCGAAGGCCGCCGTGTCAATCAGCCGGCTCCCGACGAAAACCGCTCTCCCTGACGGAATGGTGGGGGCCGAGTACCAAGTCATCTGGACGGGAAAGAGTGCCGTTCCAAGCGGCTCCAGCTCGGAGGGGGCAGGGAAGCTCGCGCCGGGGGGATACACCCTGACTTTGAACGTCCCACCGTCCCAGGCTCGGGCTTCCATCTCCATCCAGATCATCAAGTAGACCCCCAGCGCGGACGCTCCAGCCGAGCCCTCCTGTCTCGAGCCGGGCAAGGCGCAGAAGGCAACGCCAGTCCCCCTTTGGTCATGGGTGACAATGACCCGGCACCATGGCCGCGATCCTCACTTTGCTGACCGACTTTGGCTTGGCCGACGGCTACGCCGGCGCTCTCGAGGGCGCCATCGCGCGGGTGGCTCCGCGGGTACGTGTGGTGACCATCAGCCACGGAGTCCCGGCCCACGACATCGGCGCGGGGGCCTACTGGTTGAGCGCCTCGGCCCCCGCCTTCCCCGAGGGCACGGTTCACTGCGTGGTGGTGGATCCGGGGGTGGGAACCGGGCGTCCGCTGGTGGCCGCCCGGGTCGACCACCAGCTGGTGGTCGCGCCGGATAATGGCCTACTTCATTTCCTCTGGAGCCGTGGGCAGGACCGGATGGCGGTGCGGATCGACACCGGCGGCTTCGATCAGGAGCGGATCAGCTCCACCTTCCACGGCCGGGACCTGATCGGACCGCTGGCGGCCCGGCTGGCAGCGGGCACCGTCCGCATCGAGGACCTCGGTCCGAGGGTCCCGAGTCCACAGCTGGTGAGCGAGTTCCTTCCCCAGGGCGACAGCGATGGAACCACCGCTCGGGTTCTGGTGGTCGACGGCTTCGGCAATGTGATCCTCGCCGTGGCCCGGACCCCCTGGTACTCGCCGCTCGCGGCCAGCGTGTCCCTGAGCGATGGGAGAGTGATCTCCGGCTTGGTCCGGACCTACGGCGAGATCGAGGACGACTTCGCGCTGCTCTGGAACAGCGCGGACCACCTGGAGATCGCGGGAAAAGGGGTGAGTGCCGCGGCCGCCCTCAAGCTCCGACCCGGGGACCGGGTGCGGGTCGCTTGGGCGGGGGGGATCGCACCGGCAGCAGGGGGCAAGGCCGACCGGCGGTCATTCGCTTCTTGACCCTCTCCGCCAGCGCTTCCGCCGAGCTGGCCCGTGCCCTCGACGCGGCAGCGGTGCAGAGCGGGGTCTCTCTGGATGCGCTGATGGCCGTGGCCAGCTTTCAATGCGCTCAACTGGCCCGCACGCTGCTCGACTCGTGGCCGCCAGCAGGACCGGTGGCGGTGTTGGCAGGCCGGGGCAATAACGGAGGGGATGCCCTGGGTTGCGCCCGCCACTTGGCTGCCGGAGGAACCGTGGTCCGAGCGGTGGTACTGGGTGACCTCAGCGATCCGGAATCCAGCTACTCGCGGCAGGCGCTGGCCGCGAACGCCGCCGGAGTTGTGGTTCGATCCCTCACCGGGGGCGAGGCCGGGCCCATCGCAAGGACCCTGGATGGTGCTTCGCTAATCGTCGACGGACTGCTCGGGACCGGCAGCACGGGCCCGCCCCGGGGCGCGGTGGCGGGTGCGGTTCGGTGCATCAACGCAGCCGCGGCACCGGTACTCGCGATCGATCTGCCCAGTGGCCTGGACGCCACCTCCGGGGAAGTAGCCAGCGAATGCGTACGCGCCGACTGGACCTTGATGCTGGCGATCCCCAAATCCGGCTGCCTCGCGGCGGCCGCGGCTAGCGTCGTCGGTGAGCTGTGGCTGGCCGACATCGGCATACCGGCCGGCGCCTACCAACGTGTCGGACTCTCCGCTCCCCAATTTCGTGCCGCGAGCATGCGCCGCTGGGTGGGGCATTAGGTCCGACCGGGTGGCTACCCGCCTAGCGGGCGACCCGATCCAGGCACCGCGACGGCGGTGGATCCTGGCGGCGCGGAGCTTCGCGAAGAGTGACCCGGCCGCCATGCCGGCGATGAAGCAGGACCTCGGCAGCCGTCAGGTCAAGCGCCCCACGTACAACTCCACAACTTGATCGTCTTGGAGCAGGTCTTGCCCGGTTCCCTCGAGCCGGTTCTTGCCCAGGACCAGCACGTAGGCCCATTGGGCGTGACGCAGGGTTTCTCTGGTGTTTTGTTCAACGATTAGGACCGCGACGTTGGTCTCGCGGATCTGCTCGATTCTCTCCCAGACGAGTCCCTGGAACTTGGGCGAAAGGCCAGCGCTCGGTTCGTCCAGAATCAGCACCGAGGGGTCGACCATCAGACCCCGAGCCATGGCGAGCATAGTGCGTTGTCCCCCGCTGAGAGTAGCGGCCTGGCGGTGCGCCGCCTGACCGAGGTCTGGGAAAAGCTGGAAGAGCTCACCAATTCGCTCGCGCACGCCGCCCTTGCGCGTGTAGCCGCCCATCTCCAAGTTTTCCTTGACTGACAGCTCAGGAAACACATTGGCGACCTGAGGCACGTAAGCGAGCCCCCGGCGGACGATCCGCTCTGCCGGCTGGCCGGTGATCTCTTGCCCAGCCACGAAGACACGACCACTGGTGGGTCGAATCAGCCCCGCTACTGCCTTGAGGAGGGTGGATTTTCCCGCACCGTTGGGGCCGACGATGGCGGTTATCGCGCCGCGGGCGGCTTCGATGCTGACTTCGTCGATGATCAGCGGACCGCCATACCCGGCAGAAATTCCCTCGGCCACGAGGGCCGGCGCACTGACCACGACCTCAGTCGTCATGGGTTGGCAACACCCCCAGGTAGGCGTCGATCACCGCCTCGTCCTTACGCATCGACTCGAACGTGCCCGCGGCGACCACTGTCCCCTGAGCCATGACGACGACATGGTGAGTCACGCGTTCGATGAAGGGCAGGTTGTGCTCGACGACGATGACGGTCGTTCCAGCGTCGATGAAGCTCTCGATTGCCTTGGCCATGCGCTCGCCCAGCACGGGGTTGACGCCGCCCATAGGCTCGTCCAGGATCACCATTTGAGGTTCCGCGATGCGGATCCGGGCGAATTCGAGGAGGCGCTTCTGGCCGCCACTCAAACTGCCGGCCGGGTCGTTCCGGAGGTGGAGGAGTCCAAACTCGTTCAGCAATTCGCGAGCCTGGGACAGTTCGGATTCCGTCCCGGCCACTCCCGACCCGACGATTCCCCGCCAAATCGATTCGCGCCCGGGCTCCCAGCGTGCCATCAGCATGTTCTCCATGACCGTCAAGGACGGCCATTCTCGGGGACTCTGGAATGTGCGCAGCAGTCCCAGGCGAGCGACCCGGTGAGGAGGCAATCCCACCAGTGGCCGGCCGGCGAACGTCACCGAGCCGGAGTCAGCGACCTTGAACCCCGAGATGAGGTCGATGGCCGTGCTCTTACCGGCCCCGTTGGGACCGATAAGTCCGGTCACCTTCCCTTTGGGCGCCTCAAAGCTGCAGTTATCGACCGCAATCACCCCCCCAAAGTGCTTGCACAGCCGGTCCACCACCAAGGCCGGCTCAGGCCCCGGCCCAACCGCGGACCCCGAGATCATCCGGCGATCGGCTCCGATCCGGAACTGGCCAGGTCATCCACCAATCTGGGGTTGGTTGCGCCTGGCCGTCCGCCGCCATCGTCCCCCCGATCCGGGTCCACGCGGCGGCGCTCGGGCAGGATGCCCTGAGGGCGAAATCGCAGGAACAGAACCAGCACGGCTCCGATAATTACCTCGCGCAGCGCCAATACCAGTTCGGGCTGATTGGGAATCTGGGGCAAGAATCGGGTCGACTCTTGCAGCAGGACACTGATGAGGAACACCCCCAGCACGACACCCTTGCCGTTACCCTTGCCCCCAACCAAAATCGAGGCGTAGATGACAATTGTCTCGATCGGAGACCAGGCGGATGGATTGAACGCGCTCAGGTAGGCTGCGAAGAGCCCTCCCCCAAGGCCGCCGATCGCGGCGCCGAGCACGTATCCGCGCAGCTTGAGTCGATAGATGTCGCGGCCGAAGGCCGCCGAGGCACGCTCATCGTCCCGCAGGGAGCGGAGGGCGAGGCCGAACCGGCTGCGGGAGAGCCTCTCGGTGAGAACGAAGATAATCAGGAAAATGGCGAAACAAAAACCCAGGAGAAAGTACTGATAATTGTTGTAATTGATGCCAAATGTCGAAGCCATCGGATCGAACAGTCCGGAGAGTCCGTTGTAACCGTCGAACAGGGGTACATACTGACCGGCCATGACGTAGACGACGTAGACCGCGCCCAAGGTGACGATGGAAAAATAAATTCCCCGCAGGTGGCGGAGGGCGATCAAGCCAACGATCAAGCCCATCAGCGCTGAAGCAGCAACCCCAGCCAGAACCGCGATCGGGTAGGGCAGCTGAAGCCCGAGAATGTACTCGGCCGGAGCGATCGGCCGCCCGATGGTCAACACCAGCGTCATGTAGGCACCCAGGGCCACATAGCCGTAGAAGGCCAGGTCGAAGTCGCCCGACCAGCCCCAGATGATGTTGAGTCCCAGGGCCATGATGGCAAAGATCGATCCCTCGGTCAGCACCGAGGTGAGGTACTGGCTCACTCGAAGATGCTCCGCCGGGCGCTGGTGAAGAGACCGCGCGGCCGGATCAGCACCACCAGCGCCAGAATCGCGAAGGCAAAGGCCAGCTCATAACTGGCGCTGATGTAGGCGCCCGTGAACTGCAAGGCAATGCCAACGAGGACCGCCCCCGCCATGGTGCTGAAGGCCTTGCCCAGGCCGCCCGCCACGGCGGCGGCCAGGGTGATCAGGAAAAAGGTGAATCCGAAATATGGACTGAAGGTTCCGATGCTTTCGGCCAGCACGAACCCCGCGTAGCCCGCCACTAGGCCGGCAAGGAACCAGGTGGTAGACGCTACCGTCCGGGCATTGATGCCCGTCACCCGAGCCAGGTCGCGGTTCTGCGAGACGGCCCGGAGTGCCTTTCCGAATTTAGTGTGCTGAATAATTCCGTAAAGAATTGCAGTGATCACGATGGCCGACACCAGGATCTCGTCGGCCGTGCGAGTCAGCAGAAATGGACCAATCTGCTGGGGGGCCCCTTGGTCGATCGTATAGGCCACGTTGGTGGCACCAAAGATGATCACGAGCACGTTTTGGATTACGAAAGAGAGGCCCAGGGTCGCGATGAAGATGGTCATCCGGGGCGTACCGTGCCGAACGAAGCTTTCGATCACCGTGGTGTGCACGAGGAGGGCCAGACAGCCGCCCGCGAGTGCCGCCGCCAGGGCCGCCAGCAGCACGTTTCCGGTAGCCTGCTGGACTAGGTAGGCTGCGTAGGCTCCCACCGTCAGCAGCTCCCCATGGGACAGATTAGCGACGTTGGTGACCGCGTATTCCAGCGAGAACGCTACCGCGGACAGCGCCAGGATCGCGGCCGCCACTAGGCCGAATCCGAGGGTCAGTAGTACTTCGTGGATCTCGCCGTCTCCTCCGCCCCTGAGTGTCTGGCAGCGGGCGCCTGATGCTCCGATGGTATCGCTGGTCGCGTCAGGTCCGTCCCCGCCGCCTCCCTAGAGGGGAGCCGGCGGGGACGGACCCCGTAGTTTGACGACTTAGCTGTCGGTGGAACGAGCCCCGCCCGGGTTCAGGGCGTGGCTTTGGCGAGTGCGCTCGCGGACAGCAGCATCACCTGGTGCTCGTTGCCGCTCAAGTTGACCTGGAAGGCTCCGTAGGGTCCAAATGTGTTGTTGTACTGGTTGTAGTCCAAGTTCCCGCTCGCCCCTTGGAAGTTGATCTTCTTACCCGACTTGATCAACTGGTAGCACGCGGGATAGGTGTAGCACTGCGTCCCTGGGGGATTGGTCACCTTTTTCATCGCCTTGATCACCTTCGGACCGGCGGTGCTGTTCGCCTCGTCCTCGGCGAGCGCCAGACTGATCACCGAGTCATAGGCGTAGTTGGCGTTCGCGAGAGGGATCGCCTTCTTCCCGTTGATGGCGGCGAATTCCTTGTTGAATTCAGTCGTGGCCTTGCCGCTAACCGACGTCCCGTAGACCGAGGTCAGGTGGGCATGCGCCACCGGGATCGTGATTGCGTGCAGGTACTCTGAACCTCCCGTGACGTCGGTGCCCCCGAACGGGATGGCCAGGTTGTTCAGTTCTTGGAAGTTCTGATAGAGAACGGCTGCGGTCGCCGTATCGGTTTGGGTGAAGATCACGTCCGGCTTGGCCGCGATGACTTGCTGGACCTGGGACTGATAGGAACTCTGGTCCGGGGCCAAAGTTATGTTGGACACAATCGTGCCTCCCAGCTTCTTCCAGGTGGCGGTTATCGGCTTGATGAAGGTTTGCGCCGCGATGTCTGAGTAGAAGAGCAAGGCGGCCTTCTTGTAGCCCTTGTTGTGAGCGTAGAGGGCCATCGCGACGCCCAGCTGGGAGTCCGACGGGCTGTCCCGCCACAGGTACTGGTTGGTGTTCTTATCGAACAGGGTGCTGCCACCCTGGAACTCGTCGGGGATCTTGGCGTGAGTCAGGATGGGCGCCACCGCGGCGATCTCCTGGGTCTCCGGCCCGATGATTCCCGCCATGTTATTCACCGCCAGCAACTGGTGCACCGCGGGAACTGCATCGGCTTCGTCGCACTGGGTGTCCGCGTGCTGCAGGGTGAGCTTCTTACCCAGGATTCCCCCAGCGGCGTTGATTTCTTTCTGCGCGACCTGCGAACCCTGCAGCATCGCCTGCCCCAGACTGGCCAGCGTGCCCGTGAAGCAGGAGAGGACTCCGTAGGCGACCGTGCCGCTGGCGTTTACGGTGAGCGTTGCGCTACCTCCGGCGATCACCGCTAGGAAAGCGAGCAGGGAGAAGATGAGCAGGCGGGGTTGAGACCGCTGCCTGCTTCCAATTGAAGTAGACGATTTGTTCACTCCGCTCATCCCCTCACTACGCCTCCCTGCTCGGGCCGCCGGCGCTGCCGGGAGCGTCTCTGGGCAACCCGTCGCCCGGAAGCTTAGTCCCGGCGACCCGCGGCGTCAATGGTCTGACCACTCATCCTCTGGTCCCTGGTAGACTCGCCGCCATGGTGAGGGGTTCGACGCTGGCACTCCGCCCCCTCGAACGCAGCCGGCTCTACGAAGACCTGGTCGAGCGTCTCGGCGAGTACGTAGAGGAGGCGAAGATGGTGGCGGGAGACCGCTTCCCGCCAGAACGTGACCTGGCCCGCCAACTGGGGGTGAGTCGCACCTCCATTCGCCAGGCGATGGTGGTTCTGCAGGCGCAGGGATTCGTCGATATCCGCCACGGTGGAGGGGCGTTCCTGCGTCGGCCGCGCGGCTTCGGGGAGTCGCTGCCCCGGCTCATGGAGAGGCGGCGGCGATTGCCCGAGGTTTTGGAAGCCCGAGAAGGACTCGAAGTAAAGCTGGCCACGCTAGCGGCAGGTCGTAGAACCGGGCAGCAACTGGTGGCGATGCGGGCTGCTCTCCAGCGCATGCGAGACGATATCGCCCACGGCGGACTCGGAATCGAGGGCGACCGCGACTTCCACCGGGCAGTCGCCGAGGCCGCCCAGAATCGGGTCCTGGTGCATCTGCTCGACGAGATCGCAGACGCGGTTCAGGAAACACGGGTGGAATCGCTCTCCGAACCGGGGCGCCCACTCCGTTCCATCGACGCGCATCAACGAATCCTGGAAGCCGTCCAGGCGAGCGACGCGGACGCGGCCGCCAAGGCGATGCTGGACCATCTCCGCCAGGTCGCCGATGTATCGCTCCTGCGTTGGGAGCCGCCCTCCGCCGGGCTGGCCGACGAGTAAGCGATCGATCGGCGGTCACAGCTCATGCCCTCGGAATGTCCGGCCTGCGGTGGAGTCGTTGACGACCTCAGAGTCTGCACTGCATGCGGCCACCACCTTCGCCTAGCGGCCCGGCAGCGCATCGAGCAGATCGTCGACCGGGGAAGCTTCCGGGAGACAGACCACTACTTATGGTCCGCCGACCCCCTCGACTTCACTGACGGAGTGAGCTACGAGAAACGGATCCTCGAGGCCCAGGCCATCACGGATCTCCTGGACGCTGCGGTTACGGGACGGGCCCGGATACTCAACGTGCCGGTAGTCTTGATCGTCTTCGACTTCCGTTTTCTCGGCGGCAGCATGGGCAGCGTCGTTGGCGAGAAGGTGGCTCGAGCCTTTGCTTCAGCACGACGGGAGCATGTCCCCGCGGTGGCCATCTGCTCGAGCGGGGGTGCCCGCCTCCAAGAGGGAATGGTCGCGCTGTTTCAGATGGCCAAGACCGCGGCCGCCACCGCCCAGCTGAGAGAGCGCTCGGTGCCGCTGGTCACCGTGCTGGCCGATCCGACGATGGGCGGCGTACTCGCCTCGTTCGCCAGCCTCGGCGACATCGTTTTAGCCGAGCCGAAGGCGCGGGTTTCCTTCGTCGGGCCGAGAGTGCACGAGCGGGCGACGCACGACCCCACTCCTCCGGGGACTGCTGAATTCGCCTTCCTGCACGGCGGAATTGACGCCATCGTCGAGCGCGCTCAACTCCGCACAGCCTTGGGATCCTTGGTTTCGATGCTCGGGAGTGGAGCTGCCCGCTCCGGCGGCGCCGAAATCCAGCGACCCTTGAACCACCCTCGCCGCGTGCGCCCGGTGTGGGAAACGGTGGAACTGGCGCGTCACCCGGACCGACCCAGTGGCCGCGCCCTAGCAGCCGGAATTTTCAGCGATGTGTTCGAACTGCACGGGGACCGACAGGGTGGCGATGACGGCGCCATCGTCGCTGGTCTGGCCCGGTTGGGTGAGCGCCCGGTGGTGTTTGTGGCGCAGGACCGCAACGGTGGCGACGGTGGCCACACTCGGCCAGCGGGTTACCGAAAGGCCATGCGGGCGTTCGCGCTCGCCGAGCGTTTCCGCCTCCCCGTGATCACCTTTGTCGACACCCCGGGCGCGGCGGCTGACACCGAGGCGGAGGCTCAAGGGGTGACCTCGAGCATCGCGGAATGCCTTGCTCAGATGGCCCGGCTGCGCACCCCCATCATCAGCACGGTGGTGGGCGAGGGGGGAAGCGGTGGTGCTCTGGCGCTTTCGGTCGGCGACCGCATCCTCATGTTGGAGAACGCGATTTTTTCGGTGATCGCGCCCGAGGCAGCCTCGGCCATTCTTTATCACGACGAAGCCCATGCCCAGGAGTTGGCCGGCCGACTCAAACTGACCGCCTGGGACCTGATCGATCTTCACCTGGTGGACCGAATCGTGCCTGAGCAAAATCCAGCCCACGAGGCAGCCGATGCGATGATTGCCGTCCTGCACCGGGCGCTACTCGAGGAAGTCGCCCAGCTGGCCGGAACGCCGACCAAGACGCTGCTCAAGCGAAGAGAGGGTCGATTCCGGCACGTGAGTCAGGCCCGGGGCAGATTCCGTCTGCTCGTCCGCCGCCCACGAGGCCGCGGCCAGCTGGCGGCGGCCAGTGACGAGGTACCGGAGGGTCAGGCCGCGGATGGCCACGTCGTCAGGGTCTGAGACTTTGGGAGAGGAGGGGCCGGCGCTGCCCCTGCTCGGAGTTCGGGTGCTCGACCTAACCCACGCCCTGGCGGGTCCCTACTGCACCTTGCTGCTGGGGGACCTCGGCGCCGACGTGATCAAGGTGGAGCCACCGCAGCTGGGCGACCAGTCACGGGTCTGGGGTCCCCCTTTCCTGGCCGGCGAGTCCTCCTACTTTCTCTCCGTGAATCGCAACAAACGAAGTGTCAACATCGATCTGGCGACGGCATCCGGGCGAAGAGCTGCCGCCGCTCTGGCCCAGGTCTCAGATGTCGTGGTGGAGAACTTCAAGCCGGGCACCGCCGCCCGCTTCGGTCTCGACGCGGCCACACTCCGGGGATCCCGGCCCGAGCTGATCTACGCCTCAATCAGCGGTTTCGGCCAAAATCGACCCACCCTGTCGGGCTATGACCAGGTTGCCCAGGGCACGTCGGGATTGATGAGCCTGACCGGGAGCGCCGATGGCCCGCCCACCAAGGTGGGTGTTCCGGTCGGCGACATCACGGCGGGGATGTTCGCCGCCCACGCCATCCTGGCAGCACTGGTCGAGCGCCACCGGACCGGCACCGGACGCACCATCGATGTGGCCCTCAACGACTCGCTGCTCGCGCTCCTGACCTACCAGGCGGGACAGCTGTTCGCACTCGGAAAGGCGCCCTCGCGGACCGGCAACGGCCATTCCACCATCGTCCCCTACGGGACCTTCGAGGCCGCCGACGGATTCGTCAATGTCGCGGTCGGATCAGATGCCCAGTTTCAGCGATTCTGTCAGGCCTTGGCGGCACCGGAACTGGCCTCGGATCCACGCTTCGAGACCAACGCGCAGCGCCAGGTGGCCCGTGAGGAGCTATTCACGGAGCTGCAGCGGCAGATGCGGCGCCGGCCGCGCGCCGAGTGGTTGGAGATCTTCGAGGCGCACGGCATCCCCGCAGGACCGATCTTTGACCTGGAGGAGGCATTTGCGAGCCCGATCGCAACCGACCGCGAAATGAGGGTCGTGGTCGATCACCCCACGGTTGGGCAGATCAGTCAGGTCGGAGCGCCCTGGAAGCTTGATGGGCGCTCGAGTCCGATCCGGAAGCCGCCGCCCACCCTGGGTGAGCACACCGCGGAGGTCTTGCGGGAACTGCTGGGGTACGACGACGCCATGATCGCGGCGGCATCGGCGCCTAGCTCCAAGGACAGCTCCGACCCGACCTCCCGGAGTTTGGTGGAGAGTTCCTGTGCCAGCGAGGAGAGCCCGAGCTCATAAGGCGCCGAAGCTGAATTCATTCGGAGACGAGCGCCATCCTCAAGACATCGGCGACGTGCAGAGTTGGGCGGCCAGTAACCTGCTCGATCTGCTCCCGGCAACTGAACCCGCTCGCCAAAATCAAGGTCTCAGGATCGGCCGCTCGCACCGCGGGAAGGAGCGCGCGTTCCCCGCAAGCGATCGCCACGCGGTAATGCTCCCCGCGCTCGTAACCGAAGGCTCCCGCCATTCCGCAGCACCCGGCGTCCAGGAACTCCCCAGTGACCCCGGCGGCCGCCACCACGGTGCGATCGCTGCCCACGCCAGCTAGCGCCTGCTGATGGCAGTGACCCTGGACCAGTCCCCGAGCGCCCAGCTGGCGCAGCCGCAAGCTAGCCAGTCGGGGCGCGACAAAGTCCGACAGGGATTGGGTTTGAGCCGCGAGGCGGCGAGCGTCCGCCCGGTCCCCCATCAGGTTCAGGAGCTCATCCTTGAAGACGGCGATGCAACTCGGCTCTAAACCGATGATGGGAGTCCCCGACTGGATCTCATTTCCCAGGGTGTCCAGCACTTCGGTCAGCTGGCGCCGGGCGAGTTTCAGCATGCCGCTGTCGTAGAGCGGTCGGCCGCAGCACACCCTCCGCGCGGGCAAGACAACCTGCAGGCCCATCGCCTCCAGGACCTCGAGCGCCGCCCGGGCGGTGTCCGGACGGAAATTGTCGTTGAACGTGTCGACGAAAAGCACGACGCGTTCGCCCCCGGCGGGCTTCGGGCTCCGCCTGGAAAACCACGCCCGAAAGGTCTGGGTCGCGAAGGTGGGCGGCGTGCGCTGTGGGGCGATCCCGGCCAGCCACTTGAGAGTCGTGCCCAGCCCCGGCGCGCGCAGGGCGCCGTTCACTGCTCGGGGAGCAGCCGCCGCCCAAGCCGCCCACCAATGGATTAGACCCATGGCGTAGGCAGCCCGAGGCCGGAGGCGGCGACTGTAGTAGTGGGCCAGAAATTCGGCCTTGTAGGTGGCCATGTCGACCTCGACCGGGCACTCGCCCCGGCACCCTTTGCAGGCGAGGCACAGATCCAGCGCGTCCTTGACCTCGCGGCTTCGCCATCCTCCCGGTACTGAACCGGTCTCCAGCAGCTCAAACAGGAGTCGAGCGCGTCCCCGGGTCGAGTGGCGCTCCTCGCGGGTCACCATGTAGCTTGGGCACATCGTTCCGCCGGAGGGCCTGGTGCACTTGCCCACTCCGACGCAGCGGCGGCTCGCCATTCCCAGGCTACCTCCGTCCTCGGCGAAGCGAAAGCGGGTCGGCTGGAATCTGGCGGTGGGCCGTAGGGCGGCCAGTCGCAGGTCCGCGTCGAGGGGACGTGCCTCGACAGCCTTGCCGGGATTCATCCGGCCGTCTGGGTCCCAGATGCGTTTGAACTCCCGAAACGCTGCCACCAGCTCGGGGCCGAACATGCGCGCCAGCAGCTCGCCCCGCGCCTGGCCGTCGCCGTGTTCCCCCGAGAGCGAGCCACCGAAGCCGACTACCAAGTCGGCAGCGGCTTCAACATAAGCCCGGAACTTACTAACCCCCTCCTTGGAGGTGAGCTCGAAGTCGGTCAGGGTGTGCAGGCACCCGTCCCCAAAGTGACCGTAAAAGGCGCCGGAAAAGTTGTGCGACTCGAGGAGACGGCGGAGCTCTCGAAGGTAGTCCCCCATCCGAGCGGGCGGCACCGCTGAGTCCTCCCAGCCGGGCCAGGCGGGGCCGCGACCGGGAGCCTGGGCGGTGGCCCCGAGAGCCGACTCCCGGATCTGCCAGAACCGCGCGATCTCGGCCGGGTCGGCGAGGACCAGGGCATTGCGGTGGCGGAGCGCGTGAACCGCTGCGGTAGCCATGGTGGTCGCCTCATCTTGGGTGGCTCCGCCGAACTCGACCAGCAGCCACCCGCCACCCGGAGGGAGGGCGTCGAGTTGGGCCAGGTTGATCCGGCGGCGGCGCACCGCTGCGACCAGTCGGTCATCGATCCCCTCCAAGGCTGTCGGGGAGAGCTCCAGGACCAGCGGAACGGCATCGGCAGCATCGGCCACGTCGGGGTAGCCGAGCACCAGTAGAGTGCGGGCCCGGGGGCTATCGACCAAGCGAACGGTCGCTTCCAACAGGACGGCGCAGGTGCCTTCAGTACCGACGAACGCTCGAGCCAGGTTGGGGCCACGCTCCGGCAGGAGCTGGTCCAGGTTGTAGCCAGACACCCGCCGCGGAATGTCTGGAAATCTCGCCCGGACTAGCGGCGCTACCCGCTCACCCAGCTCCTTGAGCTTGCTCCGAAGGGCGTCCTCCGACCCGGGCGCGGCGGTGCTCTGGAACGGACCAGGCGGGTAGCCTTCCAGGGTCACTCGGAGTCCGCGGTAAGTGACAACGTCCAGGGATTCAACGTTGCGCACGGTTGTGCCGGAGGTGACCGAGTGCACCCCGCATGAGTCGTTGCCGATCATTCCTCCGAGGGTGCAGTACTGGTGGGTGGACGGGTCCGGGCCAAAGGTCAGGTGGAAGCGCTCCGCCTCCTCCCGCAGTCGATCGAGTGGAACTCCGGGCTCCACGCGTGCCAAACGGCGCTCGGGGTCAATCTCCAGGATCCGGTCGACGTGGCGCGAAAAATCTAGAACGACTGCCTGATTGCAACTTTGCCCGGCTTGGCTGGTCCCCGCGCCGCGAGGGAGGACCGCCACTCCATGGTCTCGGCACACCGAGAGCGCCGTCAGCGCATCCGGAATATCGAGTGGCTGGACGACTCCGATCGGAAGTTTGCGATAGATTGAGGCGTCTGTTGAATACAGAGCCCGATCCCCTGCTGAAAATCGGACTTCGCCGCGGACGGCATTCCGAAGGTCACGGACCAGTTCAGCGCCCGGTACCCGCCTCATGATGGATAGCCTACCGATCGTGCTCAAGGGCATACCAGTTCGCAGAAGTCACCCGGGGCTGCCTGCCGTCCGGTGGAGAGGAACCGTCGGGAGTTCACTTCGTCGGAAAAGATGGGGAGATCGAGAACGCCCCCCGGTTCCCTTGGGCTTGCGCGGTTTCGCCCGGGCGGTTATGCTGGCGCCAGCTCGCGTGTCTTCACACGCCACGTCATGAATACCGTCCTAGAAAAACCCCAGATCGCCGCGAGCACGCTGGAAGACCTTAGTCGCCAGCATCTCGATGCCGTGGTCACGTACGCCCTTCACCTGACCGGCACTGCCGAAGACGCGGTGGAGTACGTGACAGCTGGCCTCTTTCACGCGCGACACTTCCCGACGGCAGCGCTGCAGCGTGATGGACGGGCAATTCTCTACCGGGCGGTGACCCGAGCCGCCCGCCAGAATCAGCACTACCCGCCGCAGCGGCGCGGCGTGGCTCGGCTCTTCGCCAAGCGGCCCGCCCTGATCAGCCTCGGTCCGGCGGCCGCCGATGCCACTCGGATCAATACTGCCAAACGAGCGCTCCTAGCGACCGAGTTCAGCCGCCGAGCCGCGCTGTTGCTGCGCGATCTAGCCAAGCTTTCCTACCGCGAGATCGGCGTGGCCATGGAGTGCTCCCCGGAAGCGGCCTCCCGGCTGGTGGCTTCGGCCCGACGCGAGTTCGGCAGCATTTATCGCGATATTTCTATATGAAGTGCAGTCTCCTCACCCTTAGTTGCGCGCTGGACGGGGAGCTTTCGCGAGATCGCCAACTGGAGCTCGACGCGCATCTCATCACCTGCGAGCGCTGCAAGACGGGCATGCGCTACCTGCGCGAAGAGACGGAGAGGATCTCCCTTCTGGCGCCGGTGCGACTCACGTCAACTACTACCACGGCCCTCCTCGAGCGCTCCCGAGTTCTGGTCTCGGCACCCGGCCATGCCCCGGAAGAGCCCTTGGATTCCGCGACCGAACCCGGGGAGGAGCAGCTCCCCGACCCCATGCCGGCCGCACCAGATCCCTTTGGCGCACTGGGGATCAGCGCTGCCGTCCTGGACGCTCCGGCCATGCTGGAGCCGCCGGACATCATCCCCTCCGATCAGGAGGAGGCGCCGGAGGGTCAATCCGATTCCTCCGAACTCGAGGGGACGGATCCCGAACTCGCGCACGGCAGCGCCTTTGAAGCGTCCGAGGCCGACCGGTCCGCGTCGGATGCACTGGCGGCCGTCCCGGAGGAACTCTGGCTCGCCGACACCTCTGACGACCCGGAACCTGACCCGACCGCTGATCCTTTCCTGCCGACCCAAGACGCGACCCCGCCCTTCGCCGAGCAGGAGGCCACCGCCGTTGACGGATTTCCGCCTGCGATCGCTCCCCCTATCGCCCCGGCCGACGAGGAGGCACCGGCGGAGTCCCTAGGGGAGAGCTTGGTGGCCCTCGATTTGCCGCCTCTTCCCGATGAGTCCCCCTCCGCCACCGATGAGCCGGCGGCAGACGACTCCCGCCCCAACTCGATGGTGGTTCCTGGTTGGGAGCCGGCCACCGAACTCAAGGTTCCCTGGGAGGACATCCCGGCGGCCACCCCGGCGAGTGAGGCTTGGTCGCCCGAGGTGGCTGGGCTGGCAGGAATAACCGGGCTGCCAGTGGCGCGCCCGAGCCCGCTGCCGCCGGCCGCGCCCTTCCCCGCGGCCCCCCCTCCCACCCGTCCGGCGGTGGCGGCGGTGCCGGGATTGCAGGCCGACCGGAAGTCGAGCGTCCTCGACCGACAGCCTCCCCGCCGGAGCGTGGGCGGCGGCTTCCGACTTCCGGTCGCTCCTCGGTCCGGCAAGGGCGGCTCGGAGCCGCGCAGCTGGTCCCGTACCGGACTGGTTGCGGTGGCGGCCTTGGCGGCGGTCCTGATCCTCTGGAACATCACCCACGGAAGCAAGCCAGCCGGCGTGCACCATTCCAATCGCCAGGCCACCGCCGCCGCCTCGGCGACACCCAGCCCGTCGACCAGCCCCTCCCCAACCTCGACGGCCACACCACTCGTCTTGACCGGCACCCAATCCGTGGGCAGCTCGGGAAGTGGCTACTCGGTCCAGACCGTCCAGTACGGGGTGCACGGATCGCAGTTCTGGGTCGTCTTCCACTTTGTCGGTGGTTCGGGTCAGCCTGCGATCACCTCAGGCTTTGACGGCCCCCAAACCATCTATCTCGAGATGCAGGGGGTTGCTCCCGGCACTCAGGTCACCCAGCCGGCCACGGGCAACCTGGTCACCAGCGTCTCGATCGGTCATGTCGCTGGCTTCAGCGGCGCGGTTTACGTGCTCCATCTCAGCCGAGCGGCGCAGATCTCCCCCTCGCAGCTGACCGGGAGCGAGGCGGGCGCGCCGGGCTACCTGGCAATCATCCAGTAGGTTCACTCGGACCGAATTTCCCTGGCCGACTCCGGTCTCCCGGCGGTCGCGCTTAGTTTCGGCTGTAGGTGAGAACCGGCCGGAGTCGATTCGCCAGCTGCAGGTCGAGCAGAGTCGACTCCCGCCTCAAGAGCTCGATCTCCTGGCGCAGCCTCTGACTCACGCTGGGTTGCTCCAGGAGCTCTTGCTTGGGTGGCAAATCGAACACCAGCGTGGTGGCGATCACCCAGGAAAGGAGCAGGGGATCAGTTGGTAGGGGTTTTGCTCTCGAAGTGCTGCCGGTGATGTCGGCCAGCCGGGCGGTGTACCGATCCAGCGCCAGCCGCGCCTCACTGGCCAGAATGAAAGCGGCCGGGTCCGGCGCTTGATCTTCCAGCAGTTCCACCTAGGCCCGTAGATAAGGCATCCCGGTGAGGAGTTGTCTGATCCGGAAGCGGTGCGCACCGGTCGCCACCAGATGCGAGCGCCCGTCCCCAAGTGGGCGGACCTTGGTGATGACCGCCGCCGTCCCGACCAGCTCCGGATTGGCCGACCCCTCAACTTCGTCAAGGTTGTGGATCGCCACCACGCCGAATTGGCCACCAGACCCCCGGCAGTCCCGGAGCAACGCCTGGTACCGCGGCTCGAAGACGCGCAGGGGTAGCGGCATGTGCGGGTAGAGCACCACGGGGAGTGGAATCAGGGATAGCTCGGGCAAGTCGCCAAGTATGCACATCGGGGTCGTCCGGGCGGAGCGAACTTCAGATGCGGGCAAGGGGAGAGAGCCCGAGCAACTCGAGGGATCTTGCCAAAGTCGCCCGGCTGGCATCGACCAACCCCCGCCGGAGGCCCCTGAGCTCCGGATCCTTGAGCTGGTAGAGCCGACCGGAGTGCTCGTAGAAGTCGTTGAAGGCCGTGGCCAACGAGAACGTGTACCCGGCCAGGGTCGAAGGGCTGAGACCGTCAGCGGCCTCCGCCACGACCCGGGGGAATCGCTCCAGCAACTTGACCAGCGTCTGCTCGGCGAGGCTGAGCGCGGGCGCTGGTTGCGGGATGGGCAGGGGCTCGACCTTGGCCAATATGCCGCAGGCGCGGGCATGGGCGTACTGCAGGTAGACTCCCGTGTCGCCACTGGTTCGGAGTGCCTCACCGAAGTCAAAATTGATGATCGAGTTGAGGCCAAATCGGAGCAGGTAGTAGCGAACCGCGCTGGCGGCGAGGCGGGCGGTCACGGTCTGGTCGCGGGCCTTGGACTTGACCTGCCGTTCGGCCTCATCGAGAAGGTCGTCGGCGCCCACGTCGATGCCATGGCGTCCGCTTAGCGGGTACATCGCCTTGCCCTCGCTGGTATCCACCCCCAGCGCGGTCGCCGCCGTCGGTGAGAGCGCCACCACCTCGTAAGCCAGGTGGTGCAGAGCCGACGCTTGGGACTCGAACCCCAGCCGGCGCAGCGCCTCCCGAACCACGATCTGGGGAGCGGTCTGGCGCTGATCGATGACGTTGACGACGCTGGCTGCCCGCCCAAAGCGTTCGGCCGGAAGTTGGGCGAGTGCGGGGTTGGCAGTGGTACTGGCGGGCCCCTGAGGAGACCACAGCTGATAGTTGAAGTCCAGCCCGAGGACACCGAACTTCCAGAGGTGGTAGGCGATGTCCTTTCCGGTGTAGGTGGCGATGCCGTCGCTCTTGACCAGGACCTTGGCCTCGCCTTGAGCCAACCCCTCCGCTCCTGAGCCCTCCTCCAGGGGCAGCACCCAGCAGCCCTGGAGGGGGCCGTCGGCTGGCTGGCGAATCACTCCTGACTCCTCCATCCAGTCCAGCGCGTGGCCCAGGAAGCCGAGTTCGATGATGTCGGACTCCCAGGTGAGCAGGTCGTAGCTGACCCCGGCCCGAGCCATCGTCATTAGATGGGCATCAACGATTTTCCCGGCCAACTCCTTGGCGGCCACGGCAACCTCCCCGTCCCGCGCCTCGATCTGTCTCAGGGTTCGCACCCGCAGCTCTACCAACTCCGGCTCGGCCTCGTAGCGGCGGCAGACCTCAACGTAGGCCCGGGAGCAGAAACGGTCGAACGGCTCGCCCTCTTTCGGAGCGAGCTCCAGGTGACGGATCCCGACCAGTACATCGGCCACTTGGACGCCAGTGTCGTCAATGTAGTTCTGCACCTCCACCAGGTGACCCCGAGCCCGAAGCAGGCGAGCCACCGTGTCGCCGATACAGGCGTTGCGGAGATGGCCCACGTGAGCCGCCTTGTTCGGGTTGGTGGCGGTGTGCTCGACGACCACCTTGGGCCCTGCCTTGGGATCCAAGCTGACCACCTCGCCCAGTCTGAGAGCGCTCTCGATCACCGTCGGGGCGAGCGAGGGGAAGTCAATCCGAAGGTTGATATAACCCGCTCCACTTACCGTGATCTCCCGACAGTGAAGAGGCGGATCGCCGGCAAGGTGGTGGGCCAGCTCCGCGGCAATCTCTCGAGGAGGTCGCTTCAGCACCCGGGCCAGGCGAAAGGCCAGTGCCGACGAGTAGTCCCCGATCTCCGGAACCGCCGAGGGTTCTACCGCCGGGTCCGCCACCGGCCCGGCCCCCAAAGCCGAAGCGGCCCTGGTGAGGGCGCGCTCGAACGACTCCTGGAGGTCTGTCATGGGCGCCTGATGGTAGCGCCCCAGACGCCGATACCTATCTCAGACGAGGGCGTCGAGCTTGGCCTTGAGTGCGGACTTCGGCTGGTATCCAACCACCCGCTGCACCGCCTCGCCGCCCTTGAAGAGAATCAGGGTGGGAATACTCATCACCCCGAATTGACCTGCGACGTTGGGGTTGGCATCGACATCGAGCTTGGCTACTTTGACCCGGGCGCCGTACTCGCTGGCCAGCTCCTCGACGATGGGAGCCAGCATCTTGCAGGGATTGCACCAGTCTGCCCAGAAGTCGACCAAGACGGGGGTGGGAGACTTGATCACCTCGCTGTCGAAAGTCGCGTCGCTCACTTGCATTGGCTCAGCCATCGTCTTCTCCTGGCGTCAGGCGCCTTGGCCCGCGGGGGCGGCACTTCCCGGCGCTGAATCGGTTTTCGGTGTATCAGACTTGGTCACTGCACCCCCGACATCCGCCTTGGCCGGGGCCGGGGTCGGGCTGGTCGCCGGCTTGCTATCACCGGTGGCCGGTGCGATCGAACTGGAGGATGACGATCGGGAGTCGTTTTTGTAAAACCCCTGACCTTTGAAGACGATTCCGACAGGGAAGACCATCCTCCGGACCGCGAGGCCACAGGTGGCGCATTTGGTCAACGCCGGTTCAGTGATTCCTTGGACGGTCTCGAATTCATGGCCGGCCTCGCAGCGATAGGCGTAAGTGGGCACTCCGTACTAAACCCTACCCGATTCGACCCCTACTTCAAACTGCGCCCCCTCTCGGCTCGGGGGCTCGGTTGCCGCCGCTGACTCTGGAGTGGTCATTCGCTTCCCATGATCACGAGCCCGGCGGGCACCTTGGGAAAGAAGTAGGTCGACTTTTGGGGCATCGCCTCATCGGCGCGAGCGACGGCCGCCATCTCCGCAACCGTGGTCGGGCTGACCAGGAAGCCCACACCCTGCTGGGACTTCGCTATCTCGAGCACCTCGTAGGGGTCGCGGGAGTAAAGGAGCCGACCTGCGGCAGCATCTCCCGGGGTGATGCCCAGCATCGGTTCCAGGATCTCGCTTTCCAGCACTACCACGTCGAGAGCCAACCGGGGGCTTGCGCTCTCCCCTTCGCCACGCGTCCGGCTCACCACCAGCATGCCCGACTCGCCCACAATCGCCAAGACGTGGGTCGTATCCCTAGCCGCGGCGATCTTTCCCAACGCTTCCTTCACATCCTTGACCGGTTCGGTCTGCCAGCCACGTTCTGCCAGCGCCTTCGCGATCTCGTCGACACCCTTAGCCGCCCGGGGAACCGCGCGGTGGGTCGGCAGGATTACGTTTCCCGCATCCTCCAGCGGGGAGACCAGGGCCAGAACAGCTGGAAGTCCCAAATTCAGAGCGGTCTCATAGCGGTGGTGTCCGTCGGCGATGAAGAGACGGGTGTGGCTAAGACCCGCAGTGATCTCCGCCAGCGCCTGGGGATCGGAGAGCCGCCAGAGCTGGTGACGCTCGGACCCGTATTCGCCATCCACCACCGCTTCAGCGAACGGGCGCGCGGCCGCGGATGCTCGTTCCAGCTCCCGGGTCACTCTGGAACCATCCTCGTAGAGCAGGAATACCGGCGACGTCTGGCATTTGGTTGCCTGGAACAGTCGAAGCCGGTCCGCCCGGGGCCCGGTCAAGGTCAATTCGTGGCGAAGCACTTCCCGGCGTTCGTGCGGCACCGGCTCCACCCCCACAAAACAGCCCAACCGCTCTCGAGGGCCGCCGCCTCCCGGAGGCCGAAATGTGTGGCGGTGGACATAAAGGGACGGGTCCTCGTCCTGCACCAAAACACCTTCCGCCAGCCAGGTGCGAAGGTGGTCCCGTGCTCGGGTGTAACGGTCTCGCTCGCCGGGCACGTCGCCCTCGAAATCTCGGCCCAGCTCGATCCGGACTACGTTCTGCATCGCCCGGCCGTACAGCTCCATCTGGAGCTGCGAGCTGATCACGTCGTAGGGAGGTGCCAGGACGGTCTCCAGAGGGACCAGGGCTGGGTCGTAGTGGATGCCGCGAAACGGGGACACCTGGGCCATTGGGCTCAGAGCTCGACCAGATGGAGGTCCGTGACGCCGTCGATGGCTCGTAACTGAGCGGCCAGTTCTGAGCTCACACGCTCGTCGATCTTCACCGCGGTCACGGCCCTCCCCCGGGGCGCGTCTCGGCCCACCCGCATCTCGGCGATGTTCACGTTCGCCTGACCGAGAAGCTGCCCAATCGCCCCGATCAGGCCGGGGCGATCTCGATGTTCGAAGAACAGGAGCAGTCCTGCCAGATCGAGATCGATCGATAGCCCATTGAGGCGGACGATGCGTGACCCCCCACTCGCCGTGGTCCCCTCCAGCTCGGCCGGACCGTCACCATCCACCTGGAGCACGAGTGAGCTCGCCCAGCTGGCAGAACCGGAGACCCGCTGCTCGGTGACCTCGATCCCGTATTGGCGGGCGACCGCTCTGGCGTTCACCGCCGTGACCCGATCCTGGGTGAAGTTGCGGAGGATGCCACCCAACGCCTCCGCCGTGATCGACCCCGGCTGAATCGTGGCTAGCTCGCCCCGGAAGATCATCTCCACGGCGCGGATCTTGCCTCCGCCGAGTTGAGCGTACAGGCTTCCCATCTTGGCTGCCAGGATCTGGTAGGGGACGATCAGCCCGGCCTCCTCTGGCGCAACCGCCGGAGCGTTGACCGCCCAGCGAGCCGGCCGCCCGGCCAGCACCTCGGCAATCTGATCGGCCACGTCGGTGGCTACCGTGAGTTGAGCCTCCACCGTCGAGGCCCCGAGGTGGGGGGTCACTAGGATCCCCGGCACCTTGAGCAGCGGATTTTCCGGGGCAGGGGGTTCCTTGGTGAAAACATCCACCGCCGCTCCCGCGAGATGGCCCCGAACCACCGCTTCGGCCAGCGCGGACTCATCGATGATTCCCCCCCGGCCGACATTCAGAACCCGGGCCCCCTGCGGCAGCCGAGCAAGCTCGGTCTCTCCGATCAGTCCGCGAGTGGCATCACTGAGGGGGGTATGGACGGTGAGCACGTCAGCTTGAGCCAGCGCCTGATCTAGCGAGCAGAGCTCGACTCCGAGCTGCTCGGCGCGTTCCTGGGAGACCAAGGGATCGAAGGCCACCACCCTCATCTGCAAACCCTGAGCCATCCGCGCGACCTCAGCGCCGATTTTGCCCAGCCCGACGACCGCCAACGTCTTGCCGCGGAGTTCGCTGCCCACCAGCTGGGAGCGCTCCCACCGGCCAGCCCGGAGCGAGGCATCCCCGCGGGCGACGTTGCGAGCTAGGGCAAGCATGAGTGCCATCGTGTGTTCGGCCGCCGCGACGGTATTGCCCGTCGGAGCATTCACCACCAGGACTCCGTGCGCGCTCGCCGCCTCGACGTCAATGTTGTCAACGCCAACCCCGGCTCGACCGATGACCCGAAGGTTGACCCCCGCCGCGATCACCCGGGCCGTCACCTTGGTCTCGCTGCGCACCACCAGCGCTTGGAAGGGAACGACCCGCTCCACCAGCTGATCCTCGGTCAGCTTGAGGGCGACCTCGACCTCCGCCGCGGCCTGCAGGCGGCTGATCCCGTCATCCGCGATCGGATCGGCGACTAGGATCCGAGCCCGGCCCGGAGGTAATAGCGAAGACATGAGAATTTCCTCAGCGACAGCGGTGAACGGGCTGCGGGGGCGGCTGCGGGGCAGCAATTCCTCCCTGGCCACTGCCAGTCTATCGGACCTGAGGGTGCCTTCTTCCGGTGAGCTCCCAGAGCCGGATCCCACCCAGGAGCCCGGCGGAATTGTCAACCAGGGAGACGTCGTCACCCAGAGAGATGTTCACATGGCTCGAATTTCCGCCACCCACGTAGAGGTGGTCGAAGAACAGCAGCGCTCGCACCAGGCCCACCGCCCGCAGCACCCTGCGATTCCAGCGCTTCTCACCGACTCTTTGCCGAGCTGCTTCGCCGACGTACTCGCTGTAGGACTGGCCGTTGCGGCAGGGATGATGTGCCAACTCCAGGTGAACGGCGAGCTTGCCGTCCTGAAATATGGCACTGCCGAAGGCGGTGCCTAGGGTCACCACGACCTCCAAGCCATGGCCTTGAATCACCGCCATGCCCTGGACCTCAGCGTCGTTGCCAACTCGAGTTGGCTTGCCCAACACCCGGGCGGTCTGGTCGGCGAGATTGAAGTGGTCCCACGCGCGGGCCAAGGGCGGGGCGATCGGGGTCCCGTCCCCCTTCTCGCGAATGAAGTGCGGGGCACTGAGGATCACTCCACCCCGCACCACACCTGGGAACCCGACCGAGACCCGGTCATAGCCGGGGCTGGCCTCGGCCAGCGTCTTCAGGACCTGAAGCAGTCCCGACGGGGGCAGCGGGTACACCGTCTTGACCCGGACCAACTCCTGCATCGGCTTGCCCTCAGGGTCAAGCAACTCAGCCTTGATGCCAGTGCCGCCAACATCGACCGAGAGAGTGACCAAGCCACCCCCGCGCGGCCGACGCGGCGCGATTCGCGGCCGCCCAACTGCGGGCTGCTTGAGAACCGCCACTACTTCATTCTCCTGATCATCGACCGCCTCTGCCGGCACTTTACCCCCTGGGGAGATCGGACCGGTTGCCCATCCCCTCGAGGAGATGGAAGGCTCAGTGCTGGTCGGTGGCGAAAGGCAACAGGGCCATATGCCGGGCGCGCTTGAGCGCCACGGTGAGGCGGCGCTGGTGCAGCGAGCAGGTCCCGGTGACGCGGCGAGGCAGAATCTTGCCCCGCTCGCTGATGTAGCGGCGCAACCGGGAGACCTCTTTGTGGTCGACCTCCACGATCCGCTCCAAGCAGAAGTTGCAAACCTTGCGCGGGCGGCGCCGCGCGTACTCCGACATGATCTGTTCTCTCAACCTCCCTTTGAACGATTCATGACGCCCCTAGAAAGGAATGTCATCAGGGTCAATGTCCCCGTCTGGCGAGTCGCTGGGAATTTGAGGGGTGTCCTCGGCCCCGCCGGGGGCCGGGAAGGCCTGCACCCGGGGACCGCCATCACCCCCCTCCGAAGATCCGCTTTTGGAGTCGAGGAACTGGATGTCGTTGCAATTTACCTCGGTGCGATACCGCTTCTGGCCATCCTGGCCATCCCACGATCGGGTCTGCAGCCGACCCTCGAGGTACACCAGGCTGCCCTTGTGCAGAAACTGTCCGGCCAACTCGGCGAGCTTGCGCTGGCCGATGTTCCAGACGACCACATCGTGGTAGTCGGTGAACTCGCGACGCTCACCGTCCTGGGAACTGCCGTAGCGATTTGTCGCAATCCGAAGCTGAGTGACCGGCTGGCCACTCGGGAGATAGCGCATCTCCGGATCGGCAGTGCAGCGGCCGATCAGCATCACCCGGTTGAGGGAACCTGCCATCGCTACTCCTCCCCATCGTCGTCGCCGACTAGCTCGATCGACTCATCTGACCGATCGGGAAACCCGTCATCCGCAGCGATGTCCGCCTCCAGATCATCGTCCTCCAGCTCAGGGCTTTCGGGGACGGACTCGTCGGCCGCCTCGGTGCGGTCCTTGCTACGGTTCCGGACCCGACCCCGGCGATCCTCATCCCCAGGCAAGTAGTACACCTGCCTGAGGCTGATCAGATGCCGAATCACCCTCTCGTCCAGCCGGAGCTGCCGCTCGAGGTCCCTCACCTTCTCCGCGGGCAAAGTCAGCTCCTTGAGAACGTAGTAGCCATCGTTGAAGCCAGCGATGGGATACGCCAAGCGGCGGCGCCCCCAGAGGGACGACTTGGTCATCTCGCCACCGTGGCCGTCGATCATCGCGGCCACTTCGTCCATGGCGGTTCGCACCTGATCCTCGTCGATGTCGGGGCGAACGATGTAGAAGAGTTCGTACTCGCGGTTCAAGTCAGGCGCCTCCCAGGTCCTATGGGTTTGCAGCCGGCTGGGTACCGGGTGCAGGGGAGCCAAATTCTAGCATCGGGCGCAGCCAGACGGCGAAGCGGAGATGGCAGCCGGGCGCCTACTGACCCAAGCCCAACTCAGTCACCAGACGCTGCCCGTACCACCTGGTGGAAAGCGCCACCACGCCAGCCAGGGCGACGGCCAGCAGGGCAGCCACAAGCGGATGGAGCGTGTTGCTCGAGACCGGGAGAAGAGCCCCCACCAGGCAGCCCAGTGCCAGCGCCACCGCGATCGCTCCGACCGAGATAACCGGCAGCCAGACCGAGATCCGGACGGCCCGCGTCACTGGAGGAGTGGTCATGGTGGCCAGCCGATCCCGGCGGATCACGGTCAGAGCTTGGACGTGGTTCAGGCTCGGGGTTACGGTGAGACCAACCACCGTCGCGCCACCCGCTCGGAGTTTTTCAAAGAGCTCCGGGCGTACCCGGAACTGTTCGACGTTCTTGCCCACGGTGATGGCTACCGTCGCCAGTCCCGGAGTTGGGGAGACCTCGCTGGCACCCACCAGGGGGCCCTGGATATTGCGCGCCGGTAGGCGGCGGTCGCGGCGCGCCGCCCTCATGGCGGGGGCCACGACCGATCCGGTCACCCCGGTGATCACCAGGGCCACCAGCATGGCCACGATCCCCAGGAACAGGTCGTTCTGCCCGATCTCCACCAGAATGCCAAACACCGCGGCCACGATCATGATCAGGCTGATCGCCATCACCGCTAGGGTCAGCCGGGTGATCACCCGGGGAGATAGACCCTCCAGCAGCCCGCCTCGTCGCATCATGTCGGAGCGTCGTGGCACCGCCGTCTGATCGCGAACGGTGGTTCGCTGCTGGCTCTCCAACCGAGCTTGACGGCGACGGAGCTCTCTGCTTCCCGGGTTTCGCATGGGACGCTAAGGATCGCACCTGGACCATGGTCGGCGCGCCGCGGGCCAACGCCCCACTTCCCCGACGCCGGCGACTCCCTTCGAAAAAGGTGAGGCGTGGTGGCCGCCGGGGGACTCGAACCCTCGACCTCACGGATGTGAACCGTGCGCTCTAACCAGCTGAGCTAGGCGGCCGTGCCTTGCCGGGCGCCCAGTCTACCTAACGCCAGATCCCGGGATTCCCTAGCCCAACCCCGGTTGAATCTGCTGAACTGAATAGCCGAGCTGGGCGACAACCGGAATCGTCCCAACCGATACCGAAGGCAGGTCATGGACAGTCACGCCATCGGACCAAAATCCGGTAGCAGTCACGTTGTAGACCAAGCGGGCACGGATCAGGCCGCCGTCGTCGTAGGTCTGGGGGATCCACTCGCTGTTGGAGGTCGCCGTCCCGTCGGGCCAAGTCCACCAGACGATCTCCGGTGTTGCTGCCACAACCCAGACCACATGCAGGGACTCGCCGGAATCGCCGTCTCCGAGGTCGGGCACCGCAAGATTTACCTCGGCGTACTTTGGTATCGGAGCAGGAGAGAGCTCTGCCTCGACGGGAACGCCAACGATTCCGGGGCCGGGGGGCGTCGCCACGATCGTCTCGGGCGGCACCTGACCGGAGACCGCCGCAAGGAAGGTGCTCGGGTTGAGACCGGGTAGACAGTTAGCGGCGGTGGTCTGCGCACTGCACGGACTCGGCGTGCGCGGGCCGGAAACAACGCTCAGGAAACGCACCGCCCCCGGAGACCCGCAAGTTACCGAAAACACCCAGCCCCAGTCTGTTATCGGGGTCGAAACCACGATCGGTACCCGCTGATCCTCAAGGGTATAAACCTCTCCCACCACCCCACCGCTGGAACCCGCGGATGCGGGAGCCCATTCGGTAGTTTCGTAAGGGGAGCACGCCGCAGGTGCAGAAGGCGGACTGGTGAGCCACGAGTGCCACAGTGATGGTTGCGTGGGCTGTGATGGGGCCTCGAGCGCGAAGCACGTTCCCCCGAATGCTGTGCCTGACACACCGCCATCGCATGCCACGGTGGATGATGCATGTACGTACCCCGCACTGACCGGAAGTTCATTGAGCATGGTCAGCGCGGTGCTAACAATCGTGAGGGTTACGACAGCGTAGATACGTCGCATTGCAAGTAGCGATCCGCTGTCGTGGACCATAAGAGCCAGATCTGCACTTTGAAGTTCTCCACTGAGGTGCGTGGCTTGTTGGCATTCGAGCGTTGTTTGGTCGTTTCGACTCCGCGCACAACGACCGCTATCTGTGCAGCGGCGTTGTTGGGATCCGCCTGCCGACCTAGTGCCATGTTCGACACTGCGTCGTCGATGCTAAGTAGCCGAAGTCCGGTGGACTTGTTCGCGGATATCTGCCTTTGATCCACAGCAAGTACACCTCCGACGTCCGAATAGGCGAGAAGCGCCGGATCATTTCGCTCGAGAGCGGCGTTCTCGATCAGGTCATCTATCACCACGTCCTTCACTACCGTTGCTGCGGACACGCCAGGCGGCAGTGGATTGGAGGTCGAAACCGTGTACGGCGGCAGAACCAGCTCGGATGGCGCCACGGACACGCCCGGCGCGATGGTGGTGGGTCGCACGACTGGCGTCGCGGACGCAGACGGAATCCTAGCTGGGGCGCTAGCGCAGGCTACCATCCAGACCACCACCATCCCCACCCCGACCGCCAACACGGCCTTCTGCGACCGTCCCCATCCGGTCACCTGGCGCCCCCGTGAAACCTGGCGAGACCAGAAACATAGTCGCTGGCCGCCGGGTTGGACAACCCCTTTTGATGACGGCTCACCCTCCGCTGAGAGGAAGCTCGGTCAGGTGCAAGCCCAGCTCCTGAGCCGTCCGAGCCAGACAGGTGGCCAGCCACCCGGGCGCGCCCGGCTCCAGGATCCGCAGCCGCGTGCCGCGCTCCCCAGTGTGGGGGTCGAGCGACTGACCCAGCACCACCACGGAGCTCTGGAGGTGGTCCCGGATTCGCCGGCACAGTTCGGGTTCACCGGTCAGCTGAACCGGAAATCCCCAAGCTTCCGCGACCACTCGTCCGCCGCTCGCGAGGAGTCGAAAGCGCTGTTCCATCGCCATCACCTCCCGAGTTCCCGGCCGACGCCACGACGTACCAACTGCAGTGACTCCCAAGGCCGCTCCGGAGTCAGCGCGGGCCGCCTTGCTCCGATCGCCCGGTCGGCGGTGCGCCAGGGCTCCAGCAGAACCCGCTCCCCCTCGAGCAGCGCCGGACGGCTGTGCTCCGCCCGAGTGTAGGGAACGTGGATGCAGCGGAAGATCTCGGCCGGGGTCTCGGAGACGGCGTCCTCCGCGTAGAACGAGATCCCCCGCCGCCGCCGCAGCGCGGCATCGACGTCCTCCAGGACCAGGCCGCAGTCCGCGAGGTCTCGGACCAGGCGTCCGGGGTCCGCGTGTCGGAGTCGACGCAGAAGCTGCTCTGATCCTTGCAGACCCAGCGATCCACGCGCTTTGGTGCGGTGCCGGGTGGAGGCGCGAACGTCGCGCATCACATCACGATCCAGCTGCGCCGAGGATGGCAGGGCGGGACTGCCCAGCGAGAGCTCTCCGTCCCAGCTCGAGTCGACTTCGCGTAGCCGCTTCAGGTAGTAGGCACTGAGGGTGGATACCTGCCTGCCGACCGGTCCGTAGGGGACGGCATCGTCAAGCGGGTGGGGAAGCCAACCGGAGGCGGCGATCAGGGCCACGGCGTCGCGCAGGCGGATCCCGCCTCGGGGATCCTCGACCAGGGCGTGGCCGGTTTCATGAGCCAGGGTGGCCCTGAGCAGGTCATAGCCGAGATCCCGGTGCCAGCCGGGGTCTCTGAGGGCCGGGATCAGGGACCAGTCCTGATTGATCCGCATCGTGCCGTCCCGCCAGCTCCCCAGGGTGTCCGAGGGAAAGCTCTCCTGGGAGTCGAGGCGCACCTCATCGATGACGTTGCGGAGAAGGTCCTTGATCTGGAGCGGAAGCCGGTCTACGGTCTCCCAGATCTGGCAGGCCCGCGTCTCGGCGCCCTCCGGGCCGCCCTGGGAAACGTGGACCCGGAGATTGAATTGCTCAGCGGCCCAGGTGCCGTCCGCCAGTCCCAGCCGCCGGTATGTCTCAAGTCGGGCATACTGCCGGTCGGATCGGTAGGGGCTGAGCGGGACCAACTCCTCCACGCTCCCCCCGTCCGCTCAGGGGAGCTACTCGGGGCGGAGAGAGGTTCGGATCAACTCATGTCGGGCCAAGCCGGGGTCTCTGTCTCCCCGCCTTCACCCTCATCGCCGCCCACCTTCTGGTGGAATCTGGCGGCGACCATCTGTTGGGCCATCGCCTTGGGGATACCGAACTTGACCAGGGAGCGGACCTCGTCGGCCATAACCTTGTCCCGAGCGGTCTCCACCGCGGTGATTAGGTCGTCGAGCGAGATTGTGGCCTGCTTCACGACTCAATGGTACCCGGACGGCAGTTGACCCAATCGTCCACTCGGATCAGGTCGGGCTGGGCCGTCTGCGCCTTTGTCATCGAGGTCAGGCCAGCACCCCCGCCGGAATGGCCAGGTTGGGGTTCAGGCAGAAGCCCTCGTAGTCGATCGGCTCAGTGATCGAGGGATGCTCGCCGCAGACCGGGCAGTGCGGGTCGCGCCGGAGGCGGAAGGTGTTGAACTCCATGGCCAGGGCATCGACGTGCAGCAATCGACCACTCAGGGTTTGACCGACGCCCAAGATGAGCTTCACCACCTCCGTCGCTTGGATCAGCCCCACCAGCCCGGGCAGAACCCCGAGCACGCCGGCCTCCGAGCAGCTCGGCGCCTCCTCCGGGGGTGGCGGGGCTGGGTATCGGCACCGGTAGCAGGCCGACTCGAAGGGGATCATGGTGGTGACTTGGCCCTCGAAGCGGAAGATCCCACCGTCTACCAGCGGCTTGCGCAGGAAGATCGCCACGTCGTTGGCAAGATAGCGGGTGGGAAAGTTGTCGCTCCCGTTCACGATCACGTCGTATTGGGCAAAGATCTCGGCGGCGTTGGAGCTGTCCAAACGAAGGTTGTGCTCCACCACTTTGACCTCGGGATTGAGTGACTTGAGGGCGATCGCCGCTGACTCGGTCTTGAGCATCCCGATCCGGTCCACGGTGTGCACAATCTGCCGCTGGAGGTTGCTGAGCTCCACCCGGTCGAAGTCGACCAGCCCGATGGTCCCGACACCCGCGGCCGCCAGATAGTAGGCGACCGGCGCCCCCAGACCGCCCGCTCCGAGCAGGAGTACCTTGGCGCCGAGCAGCTTGGCCTGGCCGGCCTCACCGACCTCATTGAGTAGGAAGTGGCGGCTGTAGCGCTCGCGCTGCTCCGACGTGAAGTGTTGGGGCACATTGAACGGAAGCCCCTGGTCCTTCCAGGCATTGAAGCCGCCCTGCAGGGAGACCACGTCGGAGTAACCCATCGCCCGCAGGGTCTTGCCCGCCAGCAGAGAGCGCACGCCGGAGGCGCAGTAGACCGCGATCGGGGTGGCGCGATCAGGGATGGCGGCCTCGACCCGCAGCTCGAGGAAGCCCCGGGGGATCAGCACGGCGCCCGGCAGCACCCCCTGGGCGACCTCCTCGGGTTCTCTAACGTCGAGGAACTGGCGGTCCCCATCGTTGGCCAGCCGGGTCCGTAGCTCCTGCGGTCCCACCTCCCGCACCTCATGACGAGCCTGGTCGACCAATTCCCGCGAACTCAAAGCCATCTGAATTGTGCACTCCCACGGATAAGTCTGGGCCGAAAATCCGACCCGCTAACCAAGAATACCCGAGAAGGGCAGGCTCGAATCAGGCCGGCAGCCGACGCATGCTCCCCGCCATGACATGGATGTGGAGATGGGGCACGGTCTGGCCGCCAGCCGACCCGACGCTCACGTAGAAGCGGTAGCCCGCCTCGTGGCCAAGGTCGGCGGCGACTTGGTTGGCCACCTGGGTCAGCCGCAGCCAGAGATCGGCATCCTCCTCGCGGAGATGGCGGAGGTCCTCGATGTGGCGCTCCGGGATCACCAGAACGTGGGTTTCGGCGACCGGGTGAATGTCCTTGAAGGCGATGATGCCCGGCTCCCGGTGTACTTCGTCAGCGGGTAGCTCACCCACCACGATCCGGCAAAAGAGGCATTCGGGACTCATTCCGTCATCATAGATCGCAGGCCACGCCGCCCCGGATCGGGTCGGAGGCTACTCCGGGCCACTCTCCAGCTCCAGTCCGACCTCGCCCAGCCGGGCGATATCGTCATCCACCAGCACCACCTCGCGGCCCGCCCGATCGAGCAGACTGGCAGCGACCGCAGACCGGTAGCCGGCGGCACAGTGCACCCAGGTGGGCCGGTCGGGCAGTTCGACCAGCCGGGACGGCAGGTCGGGGAGGTGGATGTTGATGGAGTTCTTGATGTGGCGCTCGCGCCACTCGTCGGGTCGACGAGCATCGAGAATCTGAACCCCCTCGGACCGAACCGCCTCGGCAAGCCCTAGGAAGTCGGTTACCAGATAGGAGGAACGGCCGTGGGCGGCCTGCAGCTCCGCCTGGGGTGCGCTCGACCAGCCGGCGAGCCCGTCGATGCCGATCCGGGCCAGGTCTCGGCGCGCCCGGGTCACCAGTTCTCGAGAACTTGACAGCAGGGTGAGCGGGGCTCCCCAGGGAATTACCCAGCCGACATAGGTCGCCAGCTGATCGCCGATCGGGAAGTTGACGGTTCCCGCCAGGTGAGATGGCCCGAACTCGGTCCGGGGTCGCAGGTCGATGACCCAGTCGTGGTCCCGGATCCGCCGACCGACCTCAGCCGTGTCGATTTCGGGGGGCGGCCCGAGGGCAGGAGCTGCCGCGCCCGCCAAATTGATCGCCGCCATGTGAGCGTAATAGCGAGGGTATTCGGAGTAGCCCGCGAGCAGCGCCTTGACGAAGTCGTCCTCGTCCTCAGTCAGCGCGGGATTGCTGAACCGCTGCGTCCCCACGTTGTGTTCCGGCTCGGTCGCTGAGGTCGACCCACTGGCACAAAAGCTCCCGAAGCCGTGCGTGGGGTAGAGGTCGAGCTCCGGCGGGAGCGCCGCGAGCCGGAGGGCGGATCGGTATTGGGCGTGGGCCAGCGCCTCGGCCAGAGCGGGAGAGACCAGGTCGGTGCGACCAACAGCGCCATACAGGAGGGAGCCCCCGCTGAAGAGGGCCTTCGGTCCTTGCTTGGAATCAATCAGGAAGGAGAGGTGGCTCTGGGTGTGTCCGGGAGTGGCCAGAGCCTGGAGGGTCATCGAACCCACCTCGACTCGGTCCCCTTCCCCGACCGGCTGGCGGGGGAAACTGACCTGGTCCGCGGCGGCGACCAGGTAGCGGGCGCCCACGGCTTGTGCGAGTGACCATCCCCCCGAGACGTAGTCGTTGTGAATGTGGGTCTCCGCCACACAGGTGATCTTCACCTGGGCTGAGGCGGCCAACGCGACTATCCGATCCGTATCCCGCTGGGGATCGACCACCAGGCCCTGCTCACCGTCGTGGATCAGGTAGGTTCGATCCCCCAGCTCGGGCGTCTCCAGGGTTACGACCGTGACCAACCCGCAGCCTCCTCAACTCCCCCGCTGGGGCCATCAGCCGGTGGGGAACGCCAGCTGGTGGTGGCCTGCGCTCTCGACCCCGGCGAGTCGGGGTAGTGTGACAGACGTTCTTGGCGGAAAGCCGCAACCGAAGTTGAATCAGAGCGGAAACCTCTGCCGGAGCGGCGTGCCCGTGGCCTCGCCTGCTACGGTCGGTCCCTCGGGCCTTGGATGGTGACTGAGCGATCAGGCGGAGCCCCGGGCAGGGATCGCGCGCAGGCGCCGTCTGGTGCCCCACTCTCAGGAGGCTCCGGTCACGAATCGCTGGGTGGTCGGTTGGGTCGCTTTGGCGGCGGGGGGGTTCTGATGGAATCGAGCTCGGAGAATCTGGTCGATCTCACGCCGCTGCTGGACCAGTTGCGAGCACGGCTGGCCGACCGGGGCGGGGCTCGGAGCCGTCCCTACCGGCTCGGGCTGGTGGTCGAGGAAGGCAACGTCGCCGGTGGTTCCTTCGCCCGGTCTCTGGAGCGCGAGGCGGTCGCAGGCGGTGTCGAGGTCGTGCACCGGACGGTGCCACGGGATAACCCGGAGATGACCCTGACCGTACTCGACGCCCTGGTGGTGGATCCGACGGTGAACGGGGTGGTGGTGGTGCAGCCGGTGAGATCGCTGCCGGCCGGCGTCGTCGCGGCCCACCTGCCTGCCAGCAAGGACGTCGAGGCCGTGACCCCGGCGGCGCTCGCGGCGGCCGCCGAAGGTCGCCGCCGGGGAACCCCGGTCGCCGAGGCCTGCCTGGCGACCCTGGAACACCTTGGGGTCGACTGTGCGCGAGCTCGGATTCTGGTGGTCGGCCACGGCGCGACGGGGGGTCGGCCGATCGTCCAGCGGCTGTTGGCGACAGGCGCCCAGGTCTCGGTGATCCAGAGCGAGATCGCGAAGGCGATTCCCCTGCCCTCGTATGACGTGCTGATCTCCGCGATTGGCGTCGCGGGAATAATGCCCCGGGCGGCGATCCTTCCCGGGACCATCGTGCTTGACGTGGGCACCTCCATGGTCGATGGGCAACTTCGGGGCGACCTCTCCCGGGAAGCGGGCGCGGCGGCAGCCCAGGTGACCCCGGTGCCGGGAGGGATCGGACGGATCACCGCTGTCTGCGCCCTCCTCTCCCTGACCGAACTGGGGGGGCTCCAGCCCGGCCCGGTCGCATCGTGGTCACTTCTGGAGACGGTCGCCCGCATGCTCTCCCCCAGAGACGCGGCCGGCGGTGCCGCGGCGGCGGCGATCACCGGTGCGCTGGCGGCGGCACTGGACGGTCTCTGCCGGCTGCACGCCCCGGCGCCGGAGATCTCGGAGTCCGGCCGGGCGGCGGTCCGGCTCCTACTGGCCGCCGATCGGGACCGACTCGCCTTTGGGGAGTACCAGTCGGTGCAACGCCGGGGAGATCCGACGGCGGTCGCCGCCGCCCGCCTCCGAGCGCTGGCCACGCCCGGGGAGATCGCGGAGCAGCTGCAGGTGCTCGAGGTTCGGTTACGTGCACTCGAGACGACTCCCTCGTTGGATCTGGACCGACGGTTGGCCCTGGAGCTCACCGAAGCGGCCCGGAAGGCAGTCATTCGACTCCAGTCGGAGTTCTCCGCCCAGCCTTGATGCCCTAGGGGACCAGGACTGCTGCTCCGGCGATCCTCGATTCCTGCAGCTGGTGGAGGGCAGCGTTGGCGTCGGTCAGGGGGAATCGCTGGACCAAGGTCCGGAGTGGAATCCGCTGCGCCAACTCGAGGAAGTCCGCCGCATCCTCTCGGGTGAAGTTGGCAACGCTCAGGAGCCTCCGCTCCCAGTAGAGCAGTTCGAAAGGGAACTCGGGGATCCGATCCAGGTGGATGGCGTTGACGACGCAGATCCCGCCCCGGTCCAGGGATCTCAAGGCATCGATTACGACCACTCCGACCGGCGCGAAGGTGATCGCTCCCTGGATCGAGGCGGGCAGCTGGTCACCGGGAGCGCCTACCCAACCGGCGCCCAGCTCCCGGGCACGCTGGCGCGCCGACTCCTCGCGGGTGACGACGAATACCTCGCATCCGGCGGCGAGCGCCAGCTGAGCGACCAGCAGAGCCGAGGCGCCGAACCCGAACAACCCGAGCCGCTGCCCTGGGCCGACCTCGGTCAGGCGCAGGGCCCGATAGCCGATCACGCCTCCGCAGAGGAGGGGTGCCAGCTGCAGTGGATCATCTTCTGGGGGCAGTCGGTGGGCAAAGTCCGCGCGCACCACCACCTGGCTCGCAAAGCCTCCGTCCCGGTCCCAGCCAGTGAAGGTCGCCTGAAGACAGAGGTTCTCCCGACCCGAGCGGCAATGGCGGCACTCGCCGCAGGTGGAGGCGAGCCACCCCACCCCCACGCGCTCTCCGAGCAGCTCCGGGGACACCGCCGGGCCCAGCTCTTCGACTATCCCCACTATCTGATGTCCGGGCACGATCGGCAGCCGCTTGACCGGTAGTTCCCCGGAGGTGATCTGGAGGTCCGTTCGACAGACGGCGCAGGCCTCCACCCGAACCCTGACCTCTCCCGGTCCCGGCCTCGATTCGGACCGCTGACTCAGCCGCAGAGGAGCCAGTCCGGTTTCGCCGGAACCCGTGAGCTCCATCGCCTCCATGGCCGCCATTGTGGGCACGCACTATCCGAGGAACCCGGCGGCTAGGCTTGGACAATGCGCTGGTCCCTGCTCGCCGCCGCGCTTGGAAGGCAATCAAGTTCGGCCGAGCTTGGGGCAGAGGAGGTCACCGCGATCGCCTACGACTCGCGGCAGGTCGCCCCGGGCACGGTGTTCGTCGCCATCCCGGGCCAGCATCACGATGGCCACCAGTTCGTCGGCGCGGCACTCGCCCAGGGAGCGGTCGTGACCGTGGTTGAGCGTGAGGTCCCCGCCCCTGATCCGGAGCGCCTCTTGGTGGTCAGCAACTCACGCTCGGCGCTGGCGGTGCTGGCGGCGACCTTCTATGGCCGTCCTTCGGAGGAGGTACCGGTGGTTGGGGTCACCGGGACCGATGGCAAGACCAGCACCACCCTCATGCTTCACTCCGCCCTGTCCTCCTGCCTGGGAAAGGTGGGCAGCCTCAGCACTGTGGACCTGCGCCTGGGGGCGGAGATTGAGCCCAATCTCTCCCGCCAGACGACCCTGGAATCGCTCGAGCTCCAGGGCTGGATGCGGCGGATGGTGGACCAGGGCTGTCGGGCCATCGCGCTGGAGTCGACCTCGCACGGGCTGGCTCTCGGTCGGCTTGACGAGATCCGCTTTGCCGGAGCGGTCTACACCAACATCACCCAGGAGCACCTGGACTTCCACGGGAGCTGGGAGGCCTACTTCGAGGCCAAAGCCACCCTCCTGGACCGGGCTGCCTCGGCTGGCGGCTTCGCCGTCCTCAACCGCGACGACGCGCGCGCCTACCGCCGGCTCCGCGACCGGAGCTCCGGTCCGGTGCTTACCTACAGCGCTAGAGGAGACCCGGAGGCGGACCTCCGGGCGGAAGAGGTCATCCCCGAGGCGGCCGGGGTCGCCTTCCGGGCGGTGACCCCGGCCGGGATGGCAGCCGTTCGGCTGGCGACGTCCGGGCGTTGGAACGTCGGCAACGCGCTGGCCGCGCTGGCCGCCGGACTGATGCTGGAGCAGCCTCTGCCGTCGCTGGTCGCCGGTCTGGCGGAGCTCCCAGCCATACCTGGCCGGATGGAGGCGGTTGACCTGGGGCAATCGTTCGCGGTGGTCGTCGACTACGCCCACACCGCGGCGGCTCTGACCCTCGCCCTGCACGAGCTGAGGGGGGCCACCTCTGGTCGACTCTGGGTGGTCTTTGGAAGTGCGGGCGAGCGAGATATCGCCAAGCGGTCGGAGATGGGTCGGATCGCCGCCCAGCTCGCGGATCAGGTGGTGATCACCTCGGAGGATCCCCGGGGGGAGGACCCCGACGCCATCATCGACCAAATCTGGAGCGGGGCGGTGGCCGGCGGAGCCGACCCGGAGACCAACCTGCGCCGGGATCCAGACCGCGCGCAGGCGGTGCGGCTCGCCATCGGGTCGGCGCTGCCCGGCGACACCGTGCTGTTGGCCGGGAAGGGCCACGAGCGCAGCATCATCGGAGCCACCGGGGCGATACCTTGGGACGAGCGGACGGCCGCGGAGACGGCTCTGCGCGAGCTCAGAGGACTTTGAGAGGTGGGCCCGAGAACCGGAGCTCATCCAGACCAGGGGGGGACGTTGGGATGACCGGCGAATCCAGCGAACTGGTCACCCTGGACCCTCAGGGGGTCTCCGCGAGCTCGGTTGTCGCCGTCGCCCGCGAGGGGGCGAGGGTCGAGATTTCGCCGGAGGCAGTGGCCGCCATGGAGCGAGCCCGGGCCCTGGTGGAAGAGGCGGCCAACAGTCCGGAGCCGGTGTACGGGGTTTCGACCGGATTTGGGTTGCTGGCCACCACCCGGATCGATGCGGAGCGCCGGGCTGATCTCCAGCACGCCTTGATTCGCTCCCACGCCGCCGGGATGGGAGCCCCGGTCGAGCGGGAGGTGGTGCGGGCGATGATGCTGCTCCGGGCGCGCACCTTGTGTATGGGCCTGTCCGGCAGCCGACCAGCTGTGGCGGCGGGGCTGGTCGACCTGCTCAACGCGGGGATCACCCCGGTCGTACCCGAGCATGGCTCGCTGGGCGCGAGCGGCGATCTGGCTCCGTTGGCCCACATGTCGCTGGTCCTGACGGGAGAGGGTCGCGCCCAGATCGCCGATGGGCGCACGGTCGACGGGGACGTGGCCCTCCGCGAGTCCGGGCTGAGCCCACTTCGACTGGAGGTGAAGGATGGGCTCAGCCTGATCAACGGCACCGATGGGATGCTGGGGATGCTGGTGCTGTCCCTGGCCGACCTAGCGCTGCTGCTGCCCAGCGCGGACATTGCGGCGGCGCTGTCCACCGAGGGACTGATGGGGACGGACCGCCCCTTCGCCGCCGACCTCCAGGCCATCCGGCCTCATCCCGGGCAGATTCGAAGCGCGGCCAATCTCCGACTGCTCCTGCAGGGCTCCGGTGTCCTGGCTTCCCACCGCACCTCCCCTCACCTGGTCCAGGATCCCTACTCGATCCGGTGCGCGCCCCAGGTGGTGGGAGCGGCTCGCGACACCGTCGACTTCGCCCGCCAGGTGGCGGACCGCGAGCTGTGCTCGGCGGTGGACAACCCGGTGGTTTTGCCGGACGGCCGGTTGGAGTCGACCGGCAATTTCAATGGCGAACCGCTGGCGTTCGCCTGCGACTTCCTCAGCATTGCCGCCGCCGAGGTCGGCTCCATCTCGGAACGTCGGGTCGACCGACTCCTCGACCCGGCACGCTCCGCCGGGCTTCCGCCCTTTCTGGCCCCCGAGGCCGGGGTCAACTCCGGGCTGATGATCGCGCAATACACCGCCGCTGCCATGGTGGCCGAGAACCGCAGGCTGGCCAACCCGGCCAGCGTGGACTCCATCCCCACCTCAGGGATGCAGGAGGACCACGTCTCGATGGGCTGGGGAGCGGCGCGCAAGCTGCGCCAAGTGGTCAACAACCTGTCCCGGCTGCTGGCGATTGAGCTGCTGGCTGCCTCAAGGGCGCTGGAGTTGCGGGCGCCGCTCGAGCCCTCCGCGGCGGATCTCCGGGTCGCTCGGCTGGTACTCCAGCTGGGCGGTGGGGTGGGGCCGGACCGTTTCCTCTCTCCCGAGCTGGAGGCGGTCGCCGAGGCAGTTCGATCGGGCGAGATCCTGCACGCGGCGGAGTCAATCGTGGGAGAGCTGAGGTGAGCGGGCCCCGCCCGGTGCGAGCTCCGCGAGGTACCGAGATCAGCTGCAAGGGCTGGCCCCAGGAGGCGGCGCTGCGGATGCTGATGAACAACCTTGACCCCGAGGTCGCGGAGAACCCCGATCAGCTGGTGGTTTACGGCGGATCGGGACGAGCAGCCCGCTCCTGGGATGCCTACGACGCCATCATCCGCAGCCTCCGCGACCTGGAGGGGGATGAAACCCTCCTGATCCAGTCCGGAAAGCCGGTTGGGGTGTTCCGCACCCATGAGTGGGCACCCAGGGTTCTGCTCGCGAACGCCCTCCTCGTTCCCCAGTGGGCGACCCACCAGGAGTTCCGCCGGCTCGAGCTTGAGGGGCTGACGATGTACGGACAGATGACCGCCGGTTCCTGGATCTACATCGGCACCCAAGGGATTCTCCAGGGCACCTACGAGACCTTCGCCGCCATCGCTGAGAAGCGCTTCGGTGGTTCGCTGGCCGGAACCATCTCCCTGACCGCTGGGCTGGGCGGCATGGGCGGGGCCCAGCCCTTGGCGGTGACCATGAATGGCGGGATTGCACTCTGCATAGAGATCGACCCGGAGCGGATCCAGCGCCGTCTCGACCATCGCTACCTGGACCGCTGGGCTCCCGACCTGGACTCGGCTTTGGAGCAGGCGGAGGCAGCCAGAGGCTCGAAGGAGGCCGTCTCGATTGCGGTGCTCGGCAACGCGGCCGAGCTGGTTCCCGAGATCGTGAGGCGCAATTTCCCGGTCGACATCGCCACCGACCAGACGCCGGCGCACGATCCCCTCATGTACCTGCCAACCGGTCTGACTCTGCCGGAGGCGGCCGACCTGAGACTGGAGGATCCCGAGCAATACATCCAACGCAGCCGGGAGTCGATGGCCCGTCACGTCTCGGCTTTGGTGGAGCTGCTGGACCGCGGAGTGGAGGTCTTCGACTACGGCAACAGCCTGCGCGCCGAAGCTGAGCTGGGTGGCTGTCTGAGGGCCTTTGACTACCCGGGATTCGTACCCGCCTATATCCGGCCCCTATTCAGCGAGGGGAAGGGGCCCTTCCGCTGGGCAGCGTTGAGCGGGGACGCGGAGGACATCGCGGCCACCGATCGAGCGGCTCTGGAGGAGTTCCCCGACAACGTGGCGCTGGCGCGCTGGATCCGGATGGCCTCGGAGCGGGTGGCCTTCCAGGGACTGCCGGCCCGGATCTGTTGGCTGGGCTACGGGGAACGGGACCGGCTCGGCCTGCGCTTCAACGAGATGGTCGCCAGGGGTGAGTTGAGAGCGCCCATCGTGATCGGCCGCGACCATCTCGACTCGGGCTCGGTGGCCTCGCCTTACCGGGAGACCGAGGCGATGCGCGACGGCAGCGACGCCATCGCCGACTGGCCGATCCTCAACGCACTGCTCAATACCTCGAGCGGAGCGACCTGGGTCTCGGTGCATCACGGTGGGGGAGTGGGGATCGGCCGATCGATCCACTCCGGGCTGGTGGCGCTGGCGGATGGCTCGGAGCTGGCCGCCCAGAAGCTGGCCCGATGCCTTCTCAACGATCCGGGCAGCGGAGTGATTCGTCATGCCGACGCCGGCTACCAGATCGCCCTCGATACCGCGGCTGAGCGGGGCGTCCGAATCCCGATGCGGGAGACATGAGGTCGCTCTGGCTGGCCGAGCTGGCCTGGATCGGGGAGCGGGTCTTGCCCCGGGTCCTTCTGGAGGAGGAGGACGGCCGGCTGCAGCGGGTGGAGGAGATCGGACAGGCTCAGCTCCCGCGGGGAGCGAGGGTGCTCTCCGGCCTGACCCTTCCAGGCTTGGCGAACGTCCACTCTCACGCCTTTCACCGGGCGTTGCGGGGGAGATGCCAGGCAGCGGAGCTGGGCGGTGGGGACTTCTGGGGGTGGCGACGCCGGATGTACGCCTTGGCCACCTTTTTGGAGCCAGATCAGTACTTCCTCCTTGCCCGGGCGACCATGGGAGAGATGACCCTGGCCGGCATCACCGCCGTCGGCGAATTTCACTACCTCCACCACCAACCCGACGGGAAACCCTACCCGAGGCCGGAGATGGAAGAAGCGCTGGCTGCGGCCGCCAACGAGGCCGGATTGAGACTTACCCTGCTCGACACCTGCTACCTCCGTCCCGGTTTCGACGATGCTCCCCTGGAGGGGGCCGCCCAACGGTTCAGTGACCGGGACGCCCGCAACTGGGCCCGGAGAGCGGACCGGTTGAAGGAGAGTGCCCGGGTCCGCCGGGGAGCCGCCATCCACAGCGTCCGCGCGCTCGACCGGGACTCGATGCGGGTGGTGGCGGACTGGGCCGCCGAGCGGGGCGCCCCGCTGCATCTGCATCTCTCCGAGCAGCCGGCCGAGAACTCCGCCTGCCTGCGGGCGACTGGCCTGACCCCGACCGAGCTGGTCGGGGCCTGCGGCGTCCTGGGCGCCCAGACCACCGTGGTTCACGCCATCCATCTCAGTCCCACCGACATCGCGCGACTGGGGGAGTCGGGAACCCGGGTCTGCGTGTGCCCCACCACCGAGCGAGACCTGGGCGATGGCGTGTGCCGCGCGGATGAGTTGCAGGCGGCCGGCAGCCCGCTGTGCCTAGGGAGCGACAGCAACTCCACGGTCGATCTGTTCGAGGAGGCCCGGGCGATCGAGCTGGACCGGCGGCTGGTCACCGGGCGCCGCGGCTGGATCAGCTCGGAGGATTTGCTGCGGGCGGCCACCTGCCAGGGGATGGCCGCACTGGGCTGGGATGCTGGCGAGCTTCGGCCTGGCGCACTCGCGGACTTCACGACCTTGGAGCTCGCCAGCCCGCGACTGGCCGGCGCTGGGCTGGCCGACCTAGTGCCGCGGGTCGTGTTCGCGGCCGGCGCCGGGGACGTCGCCTCGGTCGTGGTGGGGGGTGAGCAAGTGGTCCGGGACGGCCGGCACCTGCGGCTCGGGAGCGTGGCGGAAAAGCTGGAACTGGTGTTGACCGAGCTGGAACCCGCCTGGCAAAAGGCGCTAGACCAGCTCCCCGCATGAACACCCTGCTGACCCATGTGGGCCGGCTCTTCACCAGCGGCCAGCCGGTCTCCCAGGACGTCGATGTCCTGCTCGGCGCGGGCTCCATCCTCGCGGTCGGCCGGAGCGGCACGCTGGCGCCGACCGCCGACGCCGAAACTGTGGACTGCCAGGGCGCGCTCCTCACCGCGGGATTGGTCGACGCGCACACCCATCCGCTCTACGGGCATCCTCGGCTTGCCGAGATCGAGGAGCGCTCGGCCGGGGCGGGTTATGCCCAGATCGCCGCCCGGGGAGGCGGAATCTTGGCGACGGTGCGGGATACCCGGCTGGAATCGTGGGACGCGTTGGAGTCGGGGCTGCGGGACCGTCTGCACCGGTGGTTGCACTGGGGGACCACGACGGTCGAGGCCAAGACTGGGTATTGGCTGGAGCAGCAAGGTGAGCTGCACGCGGTGCGGCTGCTCCGGGAGCTGTCCCATGTGGCCCATCTGCCCGATCTGGTGGTGACCTTCCTGGGCGCGCACGCGCTGCCGGGCGAGTTCGTCGGGCGACGCCGGGAATTCATCGCTGAGGTCGCGGGGTGGAGTCGGGCAGCCCACCGTGAAGGGGCGCGGTTTGCCGATGTTTTTTGCGATGAGGGAGCCTTCACCGTGGGCGAGGCCCGGCAGCTCTTGCGCTCTGCCCGGGAGGCTGGCCTGGAACTGCGCGTGCACGCCGACGAGCTGGCCCTCACCGGTGGAACCCGGCTGGCGGTCGAGCTGGGGGCGAGGTCGGCTGACCATCTCCTCCGCATTGGCGCCGCCGAGGTGGCCGTCCTGGCCCGATCCGGCACGGTGGCCACTCTCTGCCCGATCACCGCCCTGACTTTGGGTCGGACGCCGCCCGCTCGCGAACTGCTCGCCGCGGGGGTCCCGGTGGCGCTGGGCAGCGACCACAACCCGGGCACCTCCGGCTCAACCTCGATGAGCCTGGTCGTCTGGCTGGCCACCACCGAGATGGGACTTAGTGTCGAGGAGGCGCTGACCGCGGCCACCGACGGTGGGGCGCGCTCGTTGGGCCTGCCGGATCGGGGCCAGGTCGTCGCCGGCAAGCGGGCGGACCTGGTGCTCTGGAATACGGAACACGAGGGTGGTTTCGCCTGGAACCCGGAGCTGCGCCCGCTGAAGGTCTGGCGGGCTGGTACGGTCCTGCCCCACTACGACGCCCACTAGCTGGACAGCTTCACGAAGCGGAGGAAGCGACTCCGTCCCGACGACACCAGCTGCAGATCACCCAAGCCGACCCGCCCGGCGGCTCGGAGCAGCTCAGCGGTCAGGCTCACCGATGCGCCGACGTGAACCATTCCCTCACCCTCCACCCGGAGCAGACGGCGAGCGACCCGGAAGAGCTCGCGCGGCGGTAATGCCGCCCGTGACACCAGCACATCGGCCAACCGAAAGCGCTCGCTGCGCGCCAGCTCCAGACCGTCGAAGGGCAATATCTGGACAGCGGAAAGTCGCAGGCTGACGACACAACTCGACAGGAACTCCGCCTTGGCGCGGTCCCGTTCGATCAGACCAACCTCAAGCTGGGGTTGGGTGATTGCCAGGGGGATGCCGGGGATACCGCCGCCGCTGCCGAGGTCGAGGACGCGCTCACCGGACGACCATTCGCGCAGTGCAACCAGATCGAGTGATTCCTCGATGTGCCGCGTCCACGCATCCGCTCGGGGGACTCGGGTCAGGTTGACCCAGTTGGAGTCCGCGTAGAGCAGGTCGAGGTAGTCCTCCAGCAACTGGCGCTCAATCTGGGGGTCGCGGAGGGGTGGGGCGGTCACCGCGCTACCGGTTCCACCGGCCGGTCCGCGACCACACAAAGCGCCTGGCAGCGACTCAGTTGAGCACGTCGTGCCGCGCCAGCGAGGTCATGGCGAGGACCAGCAACACCAGCCACCAGGCGGCGACCACCGTCATCGTTTCCGCGAGCGAGGTGGTCACGGAGGGGGTGGTGAGTGAACCGACCGCCCCCGACTGCTGAATCTGCATCAGCGTGGGCAGATGGTTGAGATTGGGTCCGTAAAGAAATGCAGTAGCTTCCTTCCAGAGATGGGATTTGGTGATGTTAGTAAGTTGGTCGAGCGCCATCGAAAGACCGTTGTCGACGGGAAAGAAAAGTACCGCCAACAGCATGCCGCCGGTCACCGAGCGCCGGAGCGCCGCCATCGCCACCGACAGCAAAATGCAGGAAAATTCGCTGATTGCGCAGGCGAGAATGGCCAAGCCCACGTTCGCCCAAGCGCTCGCCGGCAGGCTCCGCAGGGCGGAAAGCGAGCCGGTCTGGTGCTGAATCACGGCCACGGTACCGATTGCTGAGAGCACGACGAATCCCACCAGCAGGATGAGTCCGAAGATGGAGAGCGCCGCGATTTTGGCGGCCAGCAGCTGCTGTCGCCCCGTGCCTCGGGAGAAGAGCACCCGCACGGTGCCCAGGTCGAATTCCATCCCCACCAATCGCGCGCCCGTCAAGAGCAGCGCGAGTCCGGCACCAGCTGTAAAGAAGAGCTCCAGGGGGTGCAGGATGCTGTAGAAGCCCATCAGCGGGTGCTGGGTGAGGGAAGCCCGGTATTGAGGCTCGCTGGCGTACAGCGCCAGGACCAGCGCGAGGAACAGAAGGCCGAGGGCAATGATCACGAAGGAGGGTCGGTTGCGGCGCAGTTTGAGGAGCTCGCCCCGCAAGGCTCCCCGGAAGGTGGGCTGCGCGGGCCGAGAGCCGGGCAGCGACGGCCGGGAGAGGGTTTGCGTGGTCACTGGTCGTCTCCGGTGAGTTCCAGGAAGATCTCCTCAAGGTCACGCTGCTGACGGAAGATCCCATCCGGGACGAATCCGGCTCGGCTGAGGGTGGCGTTGAGATCCCGTCCCAGGTCCCCCGGCGCCTCGGTGACGATCCGCCCTTGAGGATCCAGGTGGGCGTTGCGCCCCCACGGTTGGCAGTGGAGCAGGTCCAGCGCACCCCGGGCATCCAGGACATCGACCACGAAGGGTCCGGTGGACTCCCGAAACTCTTCGATGCGGCCCACCTGGATCAGCTTGCCCCGACGGAGAATGGCCACCCGGTCACAGAGCCGCTCCACCTCGCCCAGGACATGGCTCGAGATAAACACCGTCTTGCCGGAATCGCGTAGCTCCCGTAGGAGCGACCGGATCGACTTGATCCCGGCCGGATCGAGGCCGTTCGCCGGCTCGTCCAACACCAGCAACTCGGGGTCGTGGAGGAGAGCTATCGCTAGGCCCAGGCGCTGCCGCATTCCCAGGGAGTAGGTCCTGACCTTGTCCCGTTGGCGGGCGCGGAGGTCGACCAATTCCAGGAGCGCGTCGATCCGAACCTCGGGAACGCTTCCCAGGGGGGCTGCCAGGACGCGCAGGTTGTCGCGGCCACTGAGGTGGGGGTAGAGCGCCGGAGTCTCCACCAGCGGCCCGACTTTGGGGAGGACCGACGCCGCGTGTCGGGCCACATCCTGCCCGAAGACCTCGACCCAGCCAGCGCTGGGCCGGATCAGGCCGAGGGCCATGCGCATGGTCGTGGTCTTCCCGGCTCCGTTCGGACCCAGGAAACCAAAGATCTCGCCCTTGTGCACCTCCAGGTTGAGGTGCTCGACTGCGACCTTGGCTCCAAAGCGCTTGCCCAGGTCATGGGCGGCCAGCACCGTCGGTGCACCGCTCCCGGGCGCCGGAGGGTCCATCGAAGCCGCCACTCTGGCTCTGGTCTCTGGAGGCTGACTCGCACCCCTGGTCGAATCTAGACCGGAAGCGGAGGGGTCCCCGATGCCCACCTCGCCATGATCGCCTATCCGGACCGCGCCGCGGCCCTACCCCGTACGGAATCTGAGCGCCGCCGTTGAGTTCGGCTCGCTGGTTGACAGGCAGCCGCGCACCCCGGTAGCGTCCCCGTCGTGCTGCAAGTCGCCACCTCGGCGCGCCCACGGCCGGTACTCGCTGACCTCATTCCCGGCGAACGGGTGCGGGACGTGCTGGTCGTCCTGGGCTACGCGGGCCTGGTCGGGATCTCAGCTCAACTGTCGATCCGGCTTCCCTTCACTCCGGTCCCCATCACCGGCCAGACTTTTGCCGTATTGCTGGGGGGGCTGGCAGTGGGAACCCGCCGGGGTGTCGCCGGCATGCTCCTCTATCTGGTCCTGGGGCTGGTGGGAGTCCCCTGGTTTGCCGGCGGAACTCACGGGATGACGATGCTTGCCGCGCCCAGCTTCGGCTATGTCATCGGCTTCGTCTTCGCCGCCGGTGTCCTCGGTCGGCTGGCCCGGCGGGGATTCGACCGTCACCCTCTGACGGTCATCGGGGCACTGGTCGCCGGGAACGTGGTTGTCTACCTATTCGGCGCCAGCTGGCTGGCCTGGAAGCTACATGTCGGAGCGGCACAGGCGGTCTCGCTGGGAGTGACCCCCTTTCTCTTGGGCGACGCCCTCAAGGCACTCTTGGCGGCAGCCCTGCTCCCGGCCGCCTGGAAGCTGACCGGTCGCTCGCAGTCCGGCGGACTTCCCCTCTCCTAGTAGAGGCCGAGCTCCAGCTTGGCCTCGTCCGAGGCCATGGTGTGAGGGTCCCAGGGGGGGTCCCAGATCAGGTCGACCTTGACGTCGCGGATTCCCGGCAGGAACTGGGTGGCGGCATGAACCTGAGACTCCAGCATCGGCCCCATCGGACAATAGGGCGTGGTCAGCGTCATCGAGACCACCGCGTCGCCATCCTGGTCGACCGTCACCCGGTAGACCAGTCCGAGGCTGACGATGTCCAGGCCCAGCTCGGGGTCGATCACCTCCCGAAGCGCCTCGTGGACATCTTCGCCGGTCGCCGTCGGCCCCTCCGCGGGCCGGGCCTCGGTGGTCGCCGCCGCCACCTCCTCGGAGTCAGTCTGCACTTCGGCCATCAGCCTCCCTCAACTGGGTCAATCCCGCCTCCAGCGCGGTCCACGGCAACATCGCGCACTTGATCCGAGCGGCGTAGCGACGCACCCCCGCCAGCGCCTCCAGGTCTCCGATCTCTCCCACCGCCGCCGGGTCCTGCCCGGCCAGCAGCATGGCGCGGAAGCGCCCGACCAGATCAATGGTTGCCACCAGCGACTTCCCCTGGACCTCCTCGCTCATCATCGAGGCGGCGGCCATCGAGATCGAGCAACCCTGCCCCTCAAACCCCACCGCCTCGACAACCCCTGCTCGCACCCTGAGGGTGAGATCGACCTCGTCGCCACAAAGCGGGTTGTGTCCATGGGTGGCGACATCCGCCGGCTCCAGCAGACCACGGTGGCGAGGATGCCGGTAGTGGTCCAGGATGATCTCCCGGAAGAGTTCGTCGTCCAGACCTCCGGAGTTGACTTGAGCCACCCGTCCATCGTACGCCGCTCTCTAAATACGAGCGGGGACCGGAATCAGTTTCCAGTCCCCGCCGATGGGTTTACCGCATGAGCACAGCTGACGCGGGACGGCCACGGTCCCGGGCTTCTGACCCGGATCAGCTAACCGTGGGTGACCAGCGCGTCGAGAGAGTTGAGGTCCCGGCCACTGCCCTCAGTCGGTTCCCAAGATTGTGAGAGTCCGTTTGGTACTACCTTCGAGCACGGGCATTCCCTCCTTTTTCTTCGGGTACCGCCGCGACAGGGACTTCCTCGCGGCCCTGACGGGACGGCCGGACGACGCTGTCACCGACCAGTCTAGGACCGATCGTGGCCGCCGTGGGGCCGGGCACGGTCGCACCGCTCAGACGGCTGGCGGCCGCAGTAGCCCCCTGGTTGGCCGCGCTAAGGACGATCACCCTCGAGCACAGGCTCGGCGACCGACCGCGCACCCAGGCCCGGTCGAGGCGGGTCGGGCCGGGCGAGCTGGTTCGCCCGATGGCCGGTACTCGCTCCCGCAATGCCACCACCCGGCGAGCGGTGGGAGATCCTCGGCCAGTTCCGGGGCGGTGAGCACGAGACTCGCCGCCCGAGCCTGATGGGTTGGCCAGATTGAGGTCCGGGGTGGATTGACCGCCAGCTCGCCCAAGCGGTGGCCCACGGTCACCCCATCGCCGTCCTTCACTCGGTGGGCGGCGAAGGTTGAGCCTGAGTCAGTTGCCGAAGATGCGGTTGGCCTCGCCTAGCGCCTCCACCAGTGCGTCGACGTCGTCGCGAGTGTTGTAGAGATAGAAGCTCGCTCGGGCGGTAGCCGCCACCTGCAGGCGGCGCATCAGCGGCTGGCAGCAGTGATGCCCGGCCCGGATGGCCACCCCGCGGCGGTCCACGATGGTGCCCACATCGTGGGGATGGACTCCCGCCAGGTTGAAGGAGACGATCCCCAGTTGGTGCGGCCCGCGGGGACCATATTGGGTCAGCCCGGGGACTTCGGAGAGCATCTCTTCGGCATACTCGGTGAGCTCGGCGCCGTGGCGAAGGATGGCTGACATCCCCACCTCCTCCAGGTAGGTGACGGCGGCCTGAAGGCCGGCGGCGCCGGCGATATCCGGGGTCCCCGCCTCGAACTTGTGAGGAATCTCGTCCCAGGAGGTCTTCTCCAGGGTCACCACTGAGATCATCGAGCCGCCGGTGAGGAAGGGCGGCATTTCGTCCAGAAGTCCGGGCCGACCGTAGAGGACGCCGATCCCGGTCGGTCCGCACATTTTGTGCGCCGAGAAGGCGTAGAAGTCGGGATCCAGACGGGCGATGTTGACCGGCATGTGGGGCACCGCCTGGGCACCGTCGACCAGCACGGTAATTCCCTCCCGGTGCGCCTGGCGGATCAGCTCTTCCACCGGATTTACGGTGCCCAGCACGTTGCTCACGTGGGTCACCGCCAAAAACCGGGTAGGGGCCTGGAGCAACCGCGCCGTCTCCTGCTCGTCCAGGCGCCCGTCCGGGTTCACCGGGATGAACTCTAACTGGCAGCCGGTCTGGTCGCGGACCTGTTGCCAGGGCACCAGGTTGGAGTGGTGCTCCATCTCGGTGCAGACGATTCGATCTGCCGCCCCGAACCGCTCCCGGGCGAATGCCTGGGCCACCAGGTTGATGCCCTCGGTGGCGTTGCGCACGAACACCACGCCCCGGGGATCGGCGCCCAGCAGCCTTGCCACCGATGTCCGCGCCCCCTCAAAGGTCTCCGTCGCGCGCTCACCGAGAACGTGAACCCCACGGTGCACGTTGGCATTGGCATGGCGGTAGTAGTCGGACACCGCGTCGATAACCGCCTGAGGTTTCTGGGACGTGGCGGCGCTGTCGAGATAGACCAACGGGTGGCCATTGACCGGCTCTTGCAGGATGGGAAAGTCAGCCCGGGTCCGCGCGGCGTCGAGAGTCGGCGCCTGCATCACAGCTCCTCCTCGCTGAGCGCCACCCAGAGCTCGCCACCGCGCAGCTCCACCTGGTGGACCCTCACCGGCTCCACCGCCGGGAGCCCGATCGGCTCACCGGTCACCAGGTCGAACTGGCTGCCATGCAAAGGGCACTCGATGGCACAGGTCTTGGGATGAAGCTCACCCTCTGAGAGAGATGCCATCGCGTGACTGCAGGTGTCATCCAGGCAGTGAAATTCGCCATTGACGTTGAAGACGGCGATCGGCAGATCCCCGATCTCGACCCGAGCGGCATGCCCCGGAGGGATGGCCTCGGCGTCGCAGATCTGGACCCACTCCGTCATCAGTCAGGTCGACTGGAGCTAGCCAGCGCTCCCGACCGGGCGAGCGTCTCCAGCGCTTCGAGCACCACCCCGCGGCCGCACTCCCTGAGCGCTCCTTCGGGAAATGAGTCGACGACGTCAGCGAAGAACCCCTCGACGATGAGCCGGCGCGCCTGCTCCCGTGCGATGCCCCGACTTTCACAGTAGAAGAGTTGGTTGTCATCAATCCGCCCGGCGGTGGAGCCATGGGTGCAGCGCACGTCATTGGCCAGGATCTCCAGCGTGGGGTTGCTGTCCGACTTCGCCTGAGGGCTCAGCAGGAGGTTGCGGTTCTGGACGTAGGCGTTGGTCTTCTGGGCCCCCTCCTCGACCCGTATCAGGCCGGCGTAAACCGACCGTGACCGGTCAGCCACCGCCACCCGATAAAGCAGGTCGCTGACCGCCCCTCGAGCTACGTGATCCTGGAGGGTCTGCACATCGTAGTGCTGGCGTTCGCGGCCGACACAGAGCCCGACCAGCCGAGCCTCGGAGCCCTCGCCCAGCATCGTGACCTCAAAGTGGGATTTCTGCCAGGCGGCCCCGACCATGTTCCAGCGCACGTCATAGCGGGCCTCCTGGCCGACGGTGGCCCGGACGGTGGACTGGAGGACCGTCTGGTCGCCGCACTGCTGGAAGAAAAGATGAGTGAGATGGGCTCCGCGGGCCAGCTCCACCTCCACCACCGGCGCCAACAAAGAGGTGTCGCCGTCCGGCGAGACCCACTCCTCGACCAGGGTCAGGCTCGCCCCCTCGTCAAGCCTGACCAGCGTTCGAGGGAAGCTGGCGCTGCCCTGACTGACCCCGTGGAGCAGCCGAACGTAGCCCTCCGGGTGCTGGCCGGAGCCGACATGGATGCAGGCTCCGCCCCGGGTGCGGACGGTGTTCAACGACACCAACTTGCGCAGTCCTGGGGGGGCGATCTTGCCCGCGACGGAATTCCAGACTCCTCCTTCCCTGGCTAGCCCGGAAGCCAGGGTCTCGGCCACCCCTGAGCCAGCTCCCGAGCCTTTGGGGTCGGGTGGCTCGAGGTTGCCCCGCTCGTCGGAGACCACCGTGCCGCTGACGTCCCCAGCGGAGAGCGGGCCGGCCAGGGCCGCCTGCAGGTACGCCGGCAGCTCACTTCCAGCCAGAGCGTGCGGCTCGGTGAAGGTGGCCGGATTGAGCTTGTCGATCTGGGGGGTGCGCCGCCAGTCCTCATCTCGGCTGGAAGAGGGCCAAGGCACCTCCCGGTAGGCCGCGAGCGCCGCCTCGCGCAGGCTGGTCAGCCAGACAGGCTCCCCGCCGGCCAGGGCGACGGTGGCTGCCTCCTCCCGCGTGACTGGGGAGGATCCGGAGATCTGGGTCAAGACCAGCTCAGCTGCTCCGAGGGCGATCCGCCCTCCGCCAGGCCCCGCTCACCCGACGCTGCCCTCCATCTGCAGAGAGATCAGTCGGTTGAGCTCGAGGGCGTACTCCATCGGCAGCTCCTTGACGAAAGGTTCGATGAAGCCGTTGACGATCATCGCGGTCGCTTCCTGCTCCGAAATGCCCCTCGACTGCAGGTAGAAGAGCTGCTCGTCGCCGACCTTGCTCACCGTCGCCTCGTGGCCGATCTGGACATCTTCGGCTTCGACATCCATATAGGGATAGGTGTCGCTGCGAGCCTGTTCATCGAGCAGGAGAGCGTCACAGCGAACGCTGGATCGCACGTTGTGGGCCTTGGGATAGACCTTCAGGTGGCCGCGGTAGGAGGTCCGTCCGGTCCCCTTGCTGACCGACTTGCTGACGATGGTGCTGGTGGTATTGGGGGCCACGTGGATGACCTTGGCTCCGGCATCCTGGTGCTGCCCGTCACCAGCGAACGCCACCGAGAGGACTTCGCCATGGGCACCCTCGCCCATCAGGTAGATCGAGGGGTACTTCATGGTCACCTTGCTGCCCAGGTTGCCGTCGATCCACTCCACCACGGAGTGCTCCTTGGCGATCGCTCGCTTGGTGACCAAGTTGTAGACATTGTTGGACCAGTTCTGGATGGTGGTGTAGCGCACGTGCGCGTTCGGCATGGCGATGATCTCCACCACTGCGGAGTGAAGCGAGTCCTTGCTGTAGGTGGGAGCCGTGCAGCCCTCGATGTAGTGAACGAAGCTGCCCTCCTCGGCGATGATGAGGGTTCGCTCGAACTGGCCCATGCTCTCCGTGTTGATGCGGAAGTAGGCCTGCAGGGGGATCTCGACCCTAACCCCTTTGGGAACGTAGACGAATGAGCCGCCCGACCAGACAGCCGAATTCAGGGCGGCGAACTTGTTGTCATTCGGCGGGATCACCGTCCCGAAGTACTTGCGGAAGATCTCCGGGTGGTCGCGAAGCCCGGTATCGCAATCGCAGAAGAGTACGCCCAGCTTCTCCAGGTCCTCCCGAATGGAGTGATAGACGACCTCACTCTCGTACTGGGCCGAGACCCCGGCCAGGAACTTCCGCTCCGCCTCGGGGATCCCCAGGCGATCGAAGGTGCGCTTGATGCCCTCGGGCACCTCGTCCCAGGTGCGCCCCTGCTCCTCCGCTGGCCGCACGTAGTAGTAGATGTCGTCAAAGTCGATCCCGCTCAGATCGGCGCCCCAGCTCGGCATCGGGCGTTGGCGGAAGTGCTCCAGCGCCTTCAGCCGGAACTCCAGCATCCAAGCTGGTTCCGATTTGCGTCGCGAGATGTCCGCCACCACTTCGGCAGAGAGCCCGCGCTCGGCCCGGAAGACAAACTCGTCGCCATCGTTGAAGCCGTACTTGTAATCCTTGGTCAGGTCCTTCGCGGCAACTGCCATTTAGTGCTTCCTCGCTTCATCCCCACCGTGAGGAGGTATTCCGACCTGAGACTGGGTATTTTACTCTGCCGCTGCCAGCGCTGCCGCATCGATCTCCAACCCGGCCTCGCGAAGCAGGGAGTCGTAGCCGTCCTTCTCGATCTGATCCACCAGCTCGCCGCCCCCTGAAGCGATCACCCGACCCGCGGCCATCACGTGGACGCGATCCGGCTTGATGTAATCGAGGATCCGCTGGTAGTGCGTGATGATCAGGACTCCCATGCCGTCGCCCCTCACCCGGTTGACCCCCTCGGCGACGGTCCGGAGGGCGTCCACGTCGAGGCCGCTGTCGGTCTCGTCCAGGATCGCCATTTCCGGACGGAGCACGGCCAGCTGGACGATCTCCATGCGCTTCTTCTCTCCGCCGGAAAAATTGTCGTTGATGTAGCGGGACATGAACGCCGGGTCCATCTTGAGTGCCGCCATCTGCTCCCGCACCAGCTTCAGGAACTCGCGGGCGGGCAGCGCCTTGCCTTGCCCCTTGAGGGCGGCGCGCAGGAAGTTGACGGTGGTCACCCCGGGGATCGCGGTCGGGTATTGGAGGCTCAGGAAGAGGCCCATCCGGGCCCTGTCCTCGGGGAGCATTCCCAGCAGGCTCCGGTCCTTCCAGCGGATCTCGCCTCCGGTCACCTGGTATTTGGGGTGCCCCATCACGGCATAACCCAAGCTGGTCTTGCCCGCCCCGTTCGGGCCCATCAGCGCATGCACCTCGCCTTGGGGCACGGACAGGCTCACGCCGGACAGGATCTGCTTACCATCGACGGCCACCTCGAGGTCGGAAACCTCCAGCCGCTCCACTTTCGGGGCCGACTCAGACACTGGCCGGTTGCCTCACTTCATGATGCTGAGGCAGGTTCGAAACCGGACATTCTGGCTGAACCAAGCCGGGCTCGTGCATCATGTCGGACAGGGTGGTGCCCCCCAGGACCTGCTGGACCGCCTCCTGAAGCCGTCCCCAAAGGGGTCGGCTCAGGCACTCCGGCTCGCGGGAGCAGCTGCCCGACTGGTAATTCTCGGCCAGACACTCGACCGGCGCGACGGGCCCCTCCATCAGCTCGACGATCTCCAGAACCGTCACTTCCTGGGGCGGACGCGTCAGCCGGTACCCTCCGTGCAGCCCTCTCGTACCCTCAACCAGGCCGGCCCGGCGCATGGGAGCTACCAGCTGCTCGAGGTAGGCGAGCGGCATTCGCTCGCGGCGGGCGATCTCGGCCAGGCTCAGCGGCGGCCCGCCGTGGGCCTTGGCCAGCTCGGTCATCATCCGCAGTCCGTAGTGGGCGCGGGAGGAGATTCGCATCGCCACTGGCGTGGGTCCAATAAATCCGACTGGCATATGGCTATTTTAGGCCACGGCCCCCGGAGCGGGTCGGAGGAGTCCGGTCCAGCTGCTTTCCACCGAAGTGTCGCGGGATGCCCGGCCCGGTCGTGACTAGACGGCAAATGCCCCCTGACGAAGGGCGGCGACCTCCCGACAGATCATCTCGCCGGCCCGCTCCACCTCTGCCTCCGTGGTCGAACGTCCGAGGGTCAGTCTCAAGTGGGCTGATGCCAGCTGGGGGGAGAGACCCATCGCCAGCAACACGTGCGAGGGAGCCAGCGATCCGCTGGTACAGGCCGACCCCGCCGAGCCATAGATCCCGCATCTGTCCAGGCGCAGGAGCAGGAGCTCGCCCTCGGCGCTGGGAAAGGCGAAGGTGCAGAAGTTGGCCAGTCGCTCCCCGGCCGGCGCGCCGGTGGGAATGGCATCGGACACCCCGGCTAGGATCCGCCGGGCGAGATCGGCGGCGAGCTCCGCCTGCCGGGCCATCTCCCGCTCCCGCTCGGCCTCCGCCAGCTGGGCGGCGACCCCGAAACCCACGATCCCCGGAACGTTCTCGGTGCCCGACCGCCTAGTCCTCTCTTGGCCACCACCGGTGATGATCGGGTCCAACCCCGTCCCGTGGCGGGCGAACAGGGCACCGACCCCCTTAGGGCCGTAGATCTTGTGGGCTGAGATGGTGAGCAGGTCGACGCCCAGCTCTTGAACGTCCACCTTGAGCTTGCCGAGAGCCTGGGTGGCATCGGTGTGGAAGACCGCCCGCGACCCGGCGTGCGTGGCTGCCGCCAGCTCCTGAATCGGCTGGATGGTGCCGACCTCGTTGTTGGCCATCATCACCGAGACCAGGATGGTTTCGGGCCGGAGCGCCTCCCGGAGCCGATCGGGCAAGATCCGGCCCGCCGGGTCGGCCGGCAGCTCGGTCAACTCGAACCCTTGCTGGGCGAGATCCCGGGCCGTCTCCAACACCGCCTCGTGCTCGATCGAGGAGACGATCAGGTGGCCTCCCCGGCGGTTCAACCGCCGGGTCACCCCGCGGAGAGCCAGGTTGTCAGACTCGCTGCCGCCCCCAGTGAACACTATCTCCCGCGGTCGGCAGTTGAGGGTCTCGGCCAGCTGGTCCCGAGCGGTATCGATCAGCGCGCGGGCTGCCCGGCCGGCGCCATGGACACTGGATGGATTCCCATAGGTCCCGGTGAGGGCCGGAGCCATCGCCTCCAGCACCTCGGGCCGGAGCGGCGTGGTGGCGGCGTGATCGAAATAGATGCGCGGAGGCGTCACGTCCCGGTCGCCGAGGTCAGTCGTTAGCGCGCTCTTTGAGGAGTGAAGTCAGCGGTCCGGTGTGACTGCTCAAGGCGCGGTGGAGCTCAAGGAGTTCGTCGGTGCTGATCGGTTCAGTGGCAGCGTCGCCACCGACCACCAGCTCCACTCCCTGCTCGCTGCCAGCGGCGTCGCTATCCTCGCTCGCCGCCAGCTCCAGTGCCACCAGGAATGTGAGCGCGCAGTTTCGGCAGGTGACCTCAACCGTGTACCTCTGGCCCTCATGGTCGAGCTGCCTCAGCTTGCAGTCGGCCAGCGAGCGGCGACACATGGGGCAGCGGAATGCCCCAGCCCTCTCGCGCAAGAATGCCAAGATATCCATCTCTTCCTCGGCTCGAGTATACCCAGCCCACCCGAGATCAGCCGGAGAGGAGAACGAACCAGCCCTCTCAGCTGGGCAGACGCTCCAGGACTGCCGCGGTGAACTCCTCGGTCCGGGCGTGGCCGCCGAGGTCAGCGGTCCGGACACCATCGAACACGGCCCCCATGGTCGCCTCGCGCACCTTGCCGCCGAACTGGACCAAGAAAGGGTCTTCGGTGTGCTCGAGTATCGCCGCGGCGGCCAGGATCATGGCCATGGGGTTGGCGATGTGCCGACCCTCGAGCGCCGGGGCCGTCCCGTGGGGCGCCTCAGCCATGACCAGGCTGGGGCGACTGGAGTCATCGAAGCCGATCAGCAAAGATTCGCTCCCAGCCAGGGTCCCGTAGAGCGCCAGCACCAGATCCGCGAGAATGTCCCCGTCGCGATTGAGGGACGGAATTACCAGCCGGTCGTCGCGGGTGAGAATGAGGGCGAAGGTGGCATCGATTAGCTGGGGTTCATAGCGCACCTCGGGGTGGCGCCGGCTGGCGGCGTCCATTTCCTCCTTGAGCATCCCCTCGTAGACCCGGGACACGGTGAACTTGGGGCCGCCGAAGACGGTAGCGCCGGTTCGACCGGCCTCAACAAAGGCATACTCGGCAACTCGGCGGCAGTGCTCCCGGCTGATCTTGGTGGTACGAAAGGCGAGCTCCTCGCCTCGCTCGCCCTCGCGCCACTCCACCGCCCCGTATGCGTCATCGACCGCCATCCGGACCACGGTGATCGGGGAGTGGACGCCGCCGAGGGGCGCCACCCCGGGGATCCGTCGGCCGGTGCGAACGATCACGTCCCCCCCGACCTCTGCCCTCAGGATCGCGTTGGGGCCCTCGATCTCCCCCAGCCCCTCGGGGGTCACCGTCGCCGCCTTCAGCCCGAAATGGCTGGCCATCATCAGCTGGGCCGCTTGAAAAACCACCCGGTTGGCGCTCTCCCGTCGCGCAGCCAGACTCAGGTCGATGTGCTCCAGATGCACCAGGGAGGCCAGCTGGGGGGCGGTGAGAATGCGGAGCGCCTCCACCAGAAGCTCCTCGCCGGTTTGATCCCCGTGCAGCACGGTGATCGTGGGCTGGGTCACTGGGCTAACCGCTGGACAGGCGACGGAAGGACTCGGCGTAGGCCATCCCGTGTGGCTCGCCCATCTTGGCCATCCGTTCCATAACCCGAGCCGAGAAGTCCTGTCCAGGGGGGTGCTGGCTCCGGTGCCGAGCCAGAGCTGCCAGCTTGCGATCGAGGGTTGAGGTGACGTCGACGAAGTGGTCGGGCATGTCGGTACCGACGATCAGAACCTCGCGCACCGAGTGCGGCGCCAGACCGAGCGCCAGCAACTCCGGGTAGGCGTGGGGATTGCGGGCGTACGGATAGACCGCTTCGATGGCCAATTGCCCCGCAGCCAGGTGGTCGGGGTGGTTGCCGTAGAGGTTGGAGTAATTGCGCACGGCGTTCTGACAGATGATCAGGTCTGGCCGGTGCAGGCGGATCAGCCTCACCACCTCCCCGCGGAGTTCCGTGGTCACCCGGAGCTGGCCGTCTGGCTGACGCAGGAATGTCACCTCCTTGACTCCCAGCACATCGGCGGCCTCCCGCTGCTCCACCTCTCGGATGGAGGCAAGCTGGCCTTGCTGGAGCGTCGGGTCGGCCGAACCCGCCGCACCGTCGGTGCAGATCACGTAATGCACCTCGACTCCCTGGTCCGCCCAGAGCGCCACCGTGCCGGCGGAACCGAATTCGGCGTCGTCGGGGTGCGCCACCACCACCAGGACGCGCTCCAGGTTTCCCAGCTGGTCGACAACCACCACGGGTCCCAGGATATCTAGTCGCCCCGCCCCCTCCCGCGACCTTCCGTCAGATCCGTCAGTGGAAAAGCCAGGGAAGCTTTAGTCTCAGGCCGCCATCCTTGAGCGCGTCAATCACGTCGTCGGCCAGGACCCGTCCAATTGGGCGACCCTCGGCATCCACCACCACCACCGAGGAAGACCGAGCTTCGGTCAGCCGGTCAACCACCTCGTCTAGGAACGCCTCGGGGTGAAGGGTGACGGGGCGGGAGTCAGGCACCAGCTCGCTCAGAGGCGTCTCGTCGTCGGCGACGAGAAGATCGAACAGGGGCAGGTCCGCGATCAGCCGACCGCTCTCGTCGACTACCGCGACCGAGTCGATGTCTGCACTGTGAGCACTCTGCGCGGCCAAGTCGCGGCGCGCGGCGCGCACGGTCGCGCTTGGAGAGGACTTGGCCAAAGCGGTGGTCATGAACCCTCCGGCCATGGTTTCCGGATATCCCAACAGCACGGTCAGCTGGCGAGCGACCTCAGGAGAGACGTGGGCCAGGATCGCGTCTGACTCGGCCCGTTCCATGTCCCGGAGGACATCGACGGCTTCGTCCGGTTCCATCGCCGATATCAGAGCTCCGGCCCGCTCCGGTGGAGCGTCGCGAAGAATGTCCTCGATCTGGTCCGGCTCCATCTCCTCGAGTGCATCGGCGATCGCCTCCGGGTCCAGGGCCTCGGTGAGCTCGTCCCGCGCTGGCTGATCAAGCTTTTCCAGGAGGTCGGCTAATTCGCCGGCTTGGAGCCGCCGCAGTCCCTCGTTAGGCACCTGCAACCTCAGCTCGGAGCCCGGGTCCCCAAACGGGTGAACTGCCGACCAGTCGACCAGAGGGCGGCGCTCGGCCGCTCCGGCCGGGAGAAGTCGGGCCCACCAAGGTCGGCTTTCGCCGGCCACCGCCACCAGCCGGAGTCGGCCCACGACCGGCGCCAAAAACAGGTCCTCTGCCCGGAATACCTTGATTCCGTCCACGTCGACCAGCTGCCTTCCGAGAACATCCTGCACTAGCCGAAGTTCTCCCTCGCGGCGCTCGAAACCGGAGGCATCGGGTGGGACCTTGCGGACCATTACCGCCTTGGTGTCGATCCGCAGAATGTCGGCGGTTCGCACAAATACCTGGCGATCTCCTTGCTGGAGCACAACGCCGGTCACCAGGGGATACGGTTCAGTGCCCGTCCAGCGGACCACCACGTCGTGGAGCCGACCGACGCCCCGACCCTCCTCATTGGTGGGGGAAACGGAGCGCAACTGTGCCAGCGAGACCAGCGACGCCCGCACCAGCCGGGTGGCCAGGAGACGCCGCCGACGTCTGCGTGGTCGAGCGGGAGATGAACGCAGGGGAGCGGTCATATCTACCCGGACGGGGAGCTGGGGGAAACTGTCGCATCGGAAGCTGATCGCAAGTTCACCCTGGTAGCATAAGGCGGCGCTCCGGCGCATTCTTTGGTGTCGCTCCGGAATCACTCGTGAGCTGCGGAGTGTCATCGTCCAGCGGAGTTTGGAGGTGCGCATGGACGGTTCAAGTAGACCGCCTGGCCCACCCTATCCCGCGCACGCCGTGAGCCTCTAGGCAGAACGACGACGGCCTCCCCGACGTGCGCATGGCACGTCGAGTACTCGCTAGCGCGCTAGGAGGTCCCAGATGTCTAAGGGGCGGAGATCGCCTGCGCCGATGGGCGCCAGGGCCAGAACGCCGGTTCCCGAGGAGGAGATTCGCGGCGCTCTCGGGACGGTCCCCGCTTGGACCCCAGACCGTCCCCGCTCATGGTCCCGCCGGCTGCTGACCCTGGCCGCCATCATGGGCCCGGGCCTGATCGTGATGGTGGGTGACAACGACGCGGGCGGAGTCTCCACTTATGCTCAGGCTGGCCAGGACTACGGTCCCACCTTGCTCTGGGTGCTGGTGCTGTTGATCCCCACGCTCATCGTCGCCCAGGAGATGGTGGTGCGGCTGGGAGCGGTTACCGGAGTCGGCCACGCCCGCTTGATCAAGGAGCGTTTCGGCACCTTTTGGGCAGCTTTCTCGGTGGGCGACCTGTTTCTGCTTAATTTCCTGACCCTGGTCACCGAATTTATCGGCGTGAATCTCGGTCTTCGCTACTTCGGTATCAGCCCCTTGGCCTCGGTTCCGATCGTGGCCCTAGGACTGCTCGCCATGGTCGCCACGGGGAGCTTCCAGCGCTGGGAGCGTTTCATGTTCGTCTTCATCGTCACCAGCTTGCTGATGTTCCCGCTCGCCCTGCTCTCCCATCCCACCGCAGCTCCGATCGTGACCGGCTTGAGCCACCCCGGGGTGAAGGGCGGCTTTAACTCCACCTCCGTGTTGTTCGTGATTGCGGTCGTCGGGACCACCATCGCTCCCTGGCAGCTTTTCTTCCAGCAGTCGAATGTGATCGACAAGCGGATTACCACGCGGTGGCTCAAGTACGAACTGGCCGACACCTCGATCGGTGCGGTCCTCACCACCGCCGGGGCGGCGGCATTGATGGTGGCGACCGCCTTCGCCTTCGCACACACCAATCTCGCCGGACAATTCGGCTCCGGGCTAACCGTCGCCGACGGACTCAATCGTCGGGTGGGCTCCGCGTCGGGGGCGATCTTTGCGGTGATTCTGGTCAACGCCTCGGTGATCGGTGCGTCGGCGGTCACCCTGGCCACGTCGTATGCGCTCGGCGACATTTTTGGACTCCGCCACTCGCTCCATCGCAGCGTCCGAGACGCCAAGGGTTTCTACGTGACGTTTGCCCTGTTAATCGCGGTGGCCGCGGGAATCGTCCTCATCCCGGGAGCCCCGCTGGGACTGATTACGACCGGAGTCCAGGTGCTGGCCGGGGTGCTGTTGCCCTCGGCGATCGTCTTCCTGCTGTTGCTGTGCAATGACGCCGAAGTGCTCGGCCCCTGGGTCAATTCGACGCGGCAAAACGTGGTCGCGACCGTGATCGTTTCGGTGCTGGTGCTGCTCTCGCTGATACTCACCGTCACCACCGTGTTCCCCGCGCTTCCCTTGGGCCCGTTCACGGCCGCCACGGTGGTCGTCGGGGGAGCCGGACTGGCTTGGTTGGGCGTCGCCTCGCGGCGTCGCCAGCGGGCAGACTCGGAGCGCCAGCTCTCCATCAGAGGCGACCGCCAGCTCTGGCGGATGGCGCCACTGGCCAGCCTGCGACCACCGATCTGGTCTCGCGGTCAGCGAATCGGAATGTATGCCCTGCGCGCCTACCTGGTGATCGCCGTGGTGTTGTTGGCGGTCAAGATCGGGCAGCTGGCGCTCGCTCGCTGAGCTGCCGCCGCATCTTCGGTGCTGGCTCGGTGAACCATGCTGGTCTGGGGAGCTGGTTGGGCAACAAGCCCTGGAGCTGGAATGCCCGGCGCTGATCATCAGCCGGATGAGGCTGGCGAGCACCTTCCCCTGACGAAAATCACGGCCCTCCGGGTCAGAGCCGCTGCGGCCGGTAGGCTCTTTCCCGGTGGCTGGTCTCGCCCGCCCACTCGGTTCGTCGGATCAGCGCTGACCCGCAGTGTCCGCGCCGGTTTTGCTGGTCCGGCGACACCGGACCCGGCGCGACGCCATCACGCCCTGCCGGGCGGTCTCCGTAGGGATGCGCCAGAGCGGCCCGTGGTGGCCGCTCGGCGCAGCTCGTTTTGGGATGTGGCGCGGATGGCCTTCGAGGCGTCGTCTCAAGGCCTGGCCTCCAACAGGCCTTGCACCCCGAACGCAGATAGGGCCGCCTGGGCGGCAGCGAGGCCGCCGGCCATCGCCATCTCCAGTGCCTCCTCATCGGTGCGGCCGAGCTGGGCAATCCGGCCCAGGAGGCCACCGGCCAAGGCATCTCCGGCGCCGGTGGGATCCACCACCGGGGGACCTGCCAGGGCCGGGTATTGCTGGTGGCGGGCGGCGGAGACGATGACCGCCCCGCGGGCCCCGAGCTTGAGTATCAGGTAGCGGAGATCCCAGCGGGTTACGGCTTGCCTGGCCATGCGGATGACGTCGCCTTGGCCTGAGGACAGCAGCGCTCGCAGTTCCGCCTCGTTGGCGAAGAGCACGTCGCTGCGCTGCAGTAGCTCGTCCAACTCAAGGGGAGACCACGCGATGAAGTCCCGCATCGTGTCCAGCGCCACCAGCTTTGCATCTGGGCACTGGTTCAGGATCTCGAGCTGCCGCGCTGGTGGCATCGATCCGAGAAAAAGGATCTCGCTGCCGCGGGCCGCAAGGGGGAGCTCTGGGATCCAGTCGAGGTAAACCCCTAGCTGCTGCTCCTCCGTCACCGGGACGGTCTCGCTCGGGTGGTGGACGGCCCGCCAACGGTAGGTCGCTCCCGGGAGGGTGGTCACCGTCGAGCGGTCTAAGTGAGCGAGGTCGAATATCTCCAGCAGCGGCTCGCCATCGGCGCCGAGAGCCGCCACCACATGAAGAGGGCAGAGCCGACCGGCAGCGAGCGAGAAATAGAGGGCGGAGCCGCCGGGGATCTCACGCCGGCGCCCGGCCTCGGTCGTGAGATCGTCGAAGCCCAGGGTTCCGCAGGCGGTGATGGTCCAGATGGACCCGGCGACCCGGGGGTCGCTAGGGGGCGGGGAAGAGAGGTATGACAGGGGCGAGACCTCGGTCGCGCTCGTCCTGGATGGCCCACATCAGGCGGCCCTGGACCTCAAACAAGATCTGGCCCACGTGATCGGGGTCCCGGCTGACTCCCAGGGCCATGCGCAACCCGGGGTCGACCGACCTGGTAAGCGCAGCCACCTGATCGAAGACCCACCCAGCTACCGATCCGCTCGACTGCAATCGGCAGCGCTCCACCTGATCCAGCAGCAGGTCGGATGCCCCTAGCCGCTCCTGGAGGGTGCGTCGGTGCCGGGAGCGAAAGGTGAGCTGGGCGCGGGCAGCCGCGATCTGCAGCGCGGTCACCTCGTAAGGGTTGGTGTAGGCGGCGCCCAGTGACATGGGCGCCATCATACCCACGGCTGGTTTGGCCTATCCTCGAGACAATGGCCAACTTAGATCTCGCACCCGAGGTCCTCATCCTCAGCCAGGAGCACTTCTCTGGCCGGCTGATCCGGATCACCGTGGATCGGGTGAGGCTGCCGGGGGGCGGAGAAGCCGAGCGGGAGGTAGTGCACCACCCGGGGGGAGTGGGCATCGTCGCCCTGGCCGAGGATGGCTCCGTCTTGCTCGTGCGGCAGTACCGACACGCCGCCCAGGAGCTGCTGTGGGAGATCCCGGCCGGAGGCAGAGAACCGGGGGAGTCCCCACTGGAGACCGCGCGGAGAGAGCTGGCGGAGGAGACTGGCTACGCGGCGGAGTCCTGGTTGGGGGTAGGCGCCACCTTTCTGGCCCCGGGGTACAGCACTGAGCTTTTCTGGTACTTCCGGGCGACCGGCCTGACCCCGGTCGCCGGCGTGAGTCCCGATCCCGATGAGAACCTGCAGAGCAGAGCCTTCACCCCCTCCGAGGTCGCCGAGCTCGCCCAGCAGGGCCACCTGCGCGATGCGAAGACGCTGGCTGGGCTGGCACTGGCAGGGGCGCTGGACCTGGGCGCCTGAGAAGTCGGGGCGACCTGTGGTGCAGATCGGCCGTGGGATCAGCGGCGGGGCCGGGCCGGCGGACGGACGCGACCAGGCTTGCCGGACCGCCTTCCCCAGGGAGGGCACGGCTCCCTTGGAGAAGCTGGACTGGGTGGAGAGGCCTAGTGGGGGGTCAAGGCGGGGCCGAGCGACGTACCTGGAATCTCGACCGTCTCTCGGTTCCACCACCTGGAGGGGCCCTGATCGGACTGGATCAGTCGGAGGGTGACGCTGGCCCGACGCAGGGGTGCTGATCTGAGGGTGGCTAGGCTCCGGTTCAGCACCGGCCTCTCCCGCTCAAGGCAGAAACCGACTGGCTCCCCGGTTCAGCTAGCCCCGGGCGGGAGCGTCGATCTGGCCAGCCGGGATTACCCCCAGTTTGCCGGCGTGATAGTCCTCGAAGGCCTGCTTCAGCTCCTCGGCGCTGTTCATCACGAAGGGGCCGTACTGCGCCACCGGCTCCCGGATCGGCTGGCCTCCCAGGATCAGGACGTCGAGGTTGGGGGCGTTGCTGTCCTGCTCGAGATCGGCCGCCACCGTGATCGCCTCACCAGCTCCGAAGACCACCAACTGACCCATCCGGAACTTGGCGCCCGAACTGCCCGCGGACCCCGCTCCGGACAGGCAGTAGACCAAGGCATTGAAGTCGAAACGCCATGGCAGGACCAGCTGAGCCCCTGGACTGAGGGTGGCGTGGGCCAGGGCGATCGGAGTGTGGGTGATCCCCGGGCCGGAATGACCGGCCACGTCACCGGCAATCACTCGGACCAGGGCACCGCCGTCAGGAGATGCGAGCAACGTCACCTTGCCGGCTCGGATGTCCTGATACCTGGGCGGCGACCACTTCTTCGCCGCCGGCAAGTTGACCCACAGTTGAATGCCGTGGAAGAGCCCGCCGGACATCACCAGCCGCTCGGGCGGGGTCTCGATGTGCAAGATCCCGGCTCCGGCGGTCATCCATTGGGTGTCCCCGTTGGTGATGAGACCCCCGCCGCCGTTCGAGTCCCGGTGCTGAAAGGTGCCGTCGATCATGTAGGTGACCGTCTCGAACCCGCGGTGTGGATGCCAGGGGGTGCCCTTGGGCTCCCCAGGGGCGTAGTCGACCTCGCCCATCTGGTCCATGTGCACGAAGGGATCGAGCTCCGCCTTGCTCACCCCAGCGAAGGCGCGCCGAACCGGGAACCCGTCCCCTTCAAGGGCGCTGGGGGCGACCGTGATCGAACTCACCGGCCGGTTGATCGTCAGCGCCAGGTCTAATTGGGGAACTCGCGGTAGGGCTAGCGGATTGGCCGAAGTGATGGCCGGCATGAGCGCCTCCTAGGTGGACGGGAACCGTCCGGCAAAAGTGGTTGCTTGTGCAATTATAGCTCACCGCCAGTCGACTGTCGATCAGGCGCCGGCCGCCTCCCGAGCATGAAGCTGCTGCTGGCGGGCGGCGATGATCGGCTGGGCCACCTGGGCCGGCACCTCCTCGTAGTGGTCGAAGGTCATGGTGTACCGGCCTCGGCCCTGGGTGGCGGCGCGGAGTTCGATCGGGAACTGGTACATCTCGGCCAGGGGTACCTTGGCCGTCACCTGCTCCAGCGCGGAGCCCACCGGGTTCATCCCACCGATGTGACCGCGCCGGGCATTGAGGTGGCCGATGACATCGCCCATCTGCGCGGCGGGAACCGTGACGACCACCTCCATCACCGGCTCCAGAAGATAGGCACCGGCCTTCTCCACGGCCTCGCGCATTGCCATCGCTCCGGCCAGCTGAAAGGCGATGTCCTTGCCGTCGACCGCATGGGTGGAACCATCGACCAGTCGGACCTTGACATCGACAATCGGGTAACCCGCCAGGGCCCCCTGCTCCAGGGTCTGGCGCACTCCCTTTTCGACGGAGAGACGAAAGGGTTGCGGGATCGCCCCGCCAAAGATTTTGTCCTCCCAGATGAACCCAGATCCGCGCGGCAGCGGCTCAATCTCCAGGGTGCAGTCCCCGTACAGTCCGGCCCCTCCGGACTGCTTCTTGTACTTGTGCTGCTGCCGCGCCGTGCCTCGGATTGCTTCCTGGTAGGGGACGTGGGGGACGGCGAGAACCGCCTCCACTTGGTACTTGCGCCTGAGCTTCTCCAGGGTTACCTCGAGGTGGACGTCGCCCAGGCCGTGCAGGAGTGTTTCGTGGGTCCCCGGCTCCCGTTCGATCCGTAGGGTTGGGTCCTCCTCCAGGATGTGATTGAGGCCGGCTTGGATCTTCTCCTCATCCCCTTTGGATTTGGGCCGGATCGCCATCGTGTAGGAGGTTGGCGGGAACTCTGGAAGCGGGGAGGCCACTGTTCCTTTCGGTCCCAGGGTGTCCCCGGTCGCGACGTGGAGGAGCTTGGTCGCCGCGCCGATCTCGCCCGCACCCAGCTGGTCTACCGGCTCGAGGGTCTTTCCCCGGGGTCGGAGCGGCCTGGCAATCCGCTCCTCAGCTCCGGTGCGCGAGTTGAAGAGGTGGGCGTCGGCCTGGAGACTGCCGCTGATCACGCGGAAGTAGGAAATTTTGCCGAAGGGATCGGCGACCGTTTTGAAGAAGAACAAGGTCGGCGGCCCCCCCTGGTCCGGGCTCGGGCTCACCCGACCAAGGCAGTTGGCCAAGGCGTCGAGTACGGGCTTCGCGCCCAGGGCGTGAGCTGGGGCGGCGACCAATACCGGAGCCAATTTGCCGGCAGCGGTCGCCTCGTGGAGGGTCTGGAGCAGCTGGTCCGGGGAGGGCTCACTCCCCTCCAGATAGCGCTCCAACAGCTCGTCATCTGTCTCGGCCACCGCTTCGACCAGCTCCTGGCGCCGCCGGTCCACCTCGGCCGCGAGCTCCGGCGGGCATTCGGCCTCGGTATAGCCCCCCTGGGGATCGAACAGCAGGGCCCTTCCCGAAAGCAGATCCACGGCGCCTCGAAACGAGTGCTCTATCCCGATCGGAATCTGCAGGGCGATCGGCTTGGGGCTGAAGCGGCGCTGTAGGGTGGAGTAGGTGGCCTCGAAGTCGGCATGCTCTTTATCCAGCTTGGTGAAAACGATCAGGCGAGGCAGATCGCGCTCCGCCAAGAGATCCCAGGTGCTCTCGGCTCCAACCGGCAGGTTGCCCCCCGCATTGGCCCCGATCACCAGCACAGCCGCGTCGGAAACCGAGAGCGCCTCCAGCACCTCGCCCTCGAAATCCTGGAAACCCGGGGTATCCAGCAGAGCTAGGGCGGAATCCTTCCAGCGGAGGCAGGCAATCCCGAGCTGAACCGAGATGTGCCGGCGTTGCTCCTCTGGCTCGTAATCCATGAGGGAGGTTCCCTGGTCGGTTGACCCCAGCCGGGGAGAGGCCCCGGCAGCGAAGAGCAAGGACTCCGCCAGGGTGGTCTTACCGTCGTGGCTGTGGCCCAGGATGGCAACATTCAGCCCGGGCCCCCGCACACCCACTGCCATTCCACGGCTGATTCTAGGCTGAGCCTGCCCCCGTGGGCGGATCTGTCGCAAACTGCCGGGGTGGCTGTCCACACCGCTTCGGGACCCTTGGTTCGCCTGACCCCACCGTACCCTGATCTCTCCACCCTGAGTGACCGCAGCGAGATCTGCCTGCGGGTCGAGATGGACCCTGAGTCAACCCAGCTGCCGGCCAATCTGGTGGGGTTCGGCATCGACCGGGTCGAGGTCGCTGAGGACGGGTCGATTCTCATCGCCGGGCAGTTGGGCACCCTGCGGGCGGCGGTCGGCGCCCTGCCCCCCGATGGGGTCCATGACCCAGCCATCGCGGCGCTGCGCCAGACGTTGGAGCACTTGCGCGATCCGCCCCCCCCCCTGCGGCTCGGCGATGTCGTCTGGTCGTTTGGGACTCGCACCTACCTTCTGGGCGTTGTCAACGTCACCCCCGACTCCTTCAGCGGCGATGGCGTGGGCGGCCACCCGGAGGCGGCGCTGGCCCGGGCGGCGGAGCTGATCGAAGAGGGGGCGGATGCCGTCGACGTGGGCGGGGAGAGCACCCGTCCCGGGCACCAGCCGATCTCGGCAGCGGACGAGATCGGCCGGGTGGTCCCCGCTGTGCGGTTGATCGCCAAGGAGCTCTCGGTGCCGATCTTCGTGGACACCAGCAAGGCCGAGGTGGCCCGAGCCGCTCTGGCTGTCGGAGCGACCGGAGTGAACGACATCTGGGGACTTCGGCGCGACCCGGAAATGGCCGAGGTGGTGGCCACCGCCGGGACTCCGCTGATCTGCATGCACAATCAGGCGGGCGCCAGCTACCGGGACCTCATCGGCGACGTGCTCGCCCAGTTGCGCGCCTCGCTGCAGATCGCCGAGCGGGCAGGCATCGCCCGAGACCAACTGGTGCTGGACCCGGGGATCGGGTTCGGGAAGACCCCGTCCCAGAACTTCGAGGTGCTCCGGCATCTGGTGGAATTGCGCACCTTGGGGTGCGCCATCCTGGTAGGAACCTCCCGAAAATCGCTGATCGGTTGGCTGCTTGATCAGCGACCGGTGGAGGGTCGCCTGCTGGGTACCGCGGCGACGGTGGCGTGGTCGATCGCCCGCGGAGCCGACATCGTCCGGGTTCACGACGTGGCGGAGATCCGCGATATCGCGCGGGTCATGGATGCACTGGCCCGCCGCCCTCCGGGGTGATTTGGGGTGAAGCAATCGGCGGCGGGCTCGCTGGCGGTCCTGGCCCTGGGGAGCAATCTGCCGTCACGACCGCGCTGGCTCGATGTAGCTCGAGCCGCCATCGAAGGTGCGGGGATAGAGGTGCTCGCCACCACTCCCCGTTGGAACACGGTGCCCATCGGGACAGTCTCCCAGCCGGACTATTTGAATCAGCTGCTCCTGGTTGCCGGACGTCGGCGCGGAGCAGAGTGGCTCGAGTTGGTCCGAGCCGTGGAGGCGCGGGCTGGACGCCGTCGCGGTCTCCCCAAGGGGCCCCGGACCCTGGACTTGGACATCATCCTCATCCAAGACGAGAGCTGGGCCACCGCTGAACTACAAGTGCCCCATCCCGGTTTACTGAACCGGCCGTACCTGCTCAGGGGATCCGCCCTGCTGGTCCCGGACTGGATCCACCCCGAGGAGGGACTTTCAATGACCGAGCTGGCTTGGCGCGGTCTGACCGGCTGCTGGGCACTTGGCGACCCGGCCGTCGGCAGCTCCGGCTAAAGGGGAAGCCGGTCCGCCAAGGCCGGAGTTGCCTTGAGAGTGCTGGCGATCACCTTGCAGACCAGATTGAGGTCCGGCGGCTCTCCCAGGTCGAGGTACCAGGCTTGCTCAGCATGGAAGCGCTCAACCCAGATGCCACCGTCCCGAACCGCCAGCCCGATCCTGACCGATCGGCCTTCCTGGTCCGGGACCGCTCGGGAAAGGAGACCGTCGACGGTCCCCAGCCACCCGTGCACCTCGCTCAGCTCGCGGAGCTCGTAGCCGCCGTCGCCGAGGTCGAACTCAGCGACCAGCTCGATGAAGGGACGGGGCGCGTTGTGGCGATGGGTGCAGATCTCCTCATCGTCGTGGTAGAGCTCGCAATCGCTGCCGGGACCATAGGTACCGATGTAAGTGAGCAAGGCATCCCAGTGAAAATGCACCGTGGCGGCATATCGGTGCGGCGGCTCGCTCGCCGGGAGCCGAACTGAAGCATGGAAGGTGCGCTCGCCGCTGCTTGGCTCCAGTTCATGACCGACGTCGTGGACAACCAACGAGGCTCGCTCCAGTCCATCCAGCAGCTCGGCAGCCACTTCCTCGTAGGTGGGGAAGTAGGGCTCGCCGGTATCGGAATCCTCTCCCGAGCCGTCTCTTTTCATCTCCTCCCTCGGGTCCTCACCTGGTGACGGATGGCGTCGGAGACCGCCAAGATGGTGGCGCCGGATGGCCGAAGCTGCAGCAATCTGGATCCGGCGTAGCGCACCTGCTCGCCGCCGAAACCCAGCTTGAACTGCGCCAGCCCGCGCCACGGGTGGTGGGGATCGTCGTTCTCCGGAATACCCCAGAGATCGTAGTGATGACATCCCTCCTCGCGGGCGCGCAGCATCGCACTCCACTGCAAGAGGTGGTTCGGCATTCGATCCCGGTGGTGGCCGTTGGAGCCCCCGTACAGGTAGGTGGCCTGGCCATGGAAGGAAGCTACGAGGATCGCTGCCACCACCTCGTCCTCAACTTCGGCGGCCAGGATCCAGGCACTGCTCCCCAACAACTCCATCAGCGCTTCCAGATGGCGGAGGCCAGGGAGGTGGATTCGGTGCCGCCCCTCAGTAACCGTGATGCACCGGAATAGATCCGCCACGGTCGCCTGCTCGTTGATGACGACTCCGCGCCGTTGGGCCAGCCCCACGTTGTAGCGCGCCTTGGAGTGGAATTGGGAGAGAATGAGCTCCGGCTCCGGCTGCAGATCAATATTCACTGTCGCAGTTGGCTGGCGAGCTCGGGCCGGACTCCAGCTGAGCCAGGGATGCCCCGCCGGGACCTCGTCCGCCCGCCAGGAAACTTCAATCTCCAGGGCCAGAGCGCGGCACCGCCGACCCAGATCGACCAGCGCTGCGAGCACTGTCCGGAATGTGTCCTGGTCGGAGGCGGGACAGCAGGGACCCCGCGGCACGTAGATCCGGGTGAAGCCCGGCAGGCCGGCTTTGGTCACTTGGGCGGACACCGGAAGCGGCCCGGCCGCGGTTGGGACCAGCAGGCGATGGGTGGTCCAACCGCTCCGGCTCTGGACCTCTCCCCAAGCGTAAGTCTGAAGTAAATTGGCGGCTGGCCACTCCCCGAGACGGGCGTCCCATTCTGCCGCCGCCCCCGACCCTGACGGCTCCATCACCGGGCATTCTGGCAGACGACCGATCGAGAACCTCCACCGTGTCGACCAAATGTGAAGCTGGCCTGTGCTAGTATCGCGCGGTCCGCTCGTGGGGAGGGTGGGCCCGAGTTCACTTCGGGTTGCCCTATTGGAGCTACTCGGCAGAATGCAAAATCAGGGAAGCCTCGGACCAACCACGGTCGCCGAGTTGCTCCAAACCATGCAGCAGGAGCGGGCTACCGGAACCCTCTCGCTGACCAGCAACGGTAGCCAGTGCTCCCTCCATTTCCTGTTCGGTCACCTGTTCCACGCGGTGGGCGGCGAGGCCGACGGTGAGCCGGCCGTGCTCGACGTCCTCGGCTGGGGCGAGGGGGAGTATAGCTTCAATCCAAGGGCCAAACTGCCTCCAGAGGAGACGATCAACAGCTCGACCGAGGATCTCCTGGCGCTGTGGCGGAATGGTCGAGAGGTTCGCCCGGCGATCTCGGCCGCGGAGGTGACAGTGACCGTGGCAGCTGCGGCCACTCCAGCCTCCAACGGGGATTCGAGCCAAGACGCCGAGGGTAGCGACGAGGACTGGCTGGACACGGTTGCTTCCGGTGAGATCGGCGAGCCAGCCGACATCCCCACCTTCCAGACCCCCGCGCCCCCAACTGCGGCCATCGTCGAGCGGGCGTTCGCCGCACCTCGTGCCTCGGCGGGAGCCCCGAGCCCGGTACCGACCCCCCGCCCGGCTGCGGCCTCCAACTGGCCCTCCAGCAGTCAAGCCGCGGCCAAATTCCCGACCTCCAAAGAGACCACCCGGCCAGCTTCATCAACCCGAGCGGTGGCGGCTCCCTCCGGCGCGGACCGGGGTGAGGCGCCCACAGGCAAGCCGGCGGCGGGCGCGGCCAGAACGCAGCTGACGCTGCTCATCCCGATTCCGTCCGGCGCCTCTCTACACAGTGGCCTCAAGGCCAGCTTCCTGAACTTCCCGATGTTGCTCCAGACGCTGTCCCAGGATGGCTTCTCCGGCTACGTCAGCATCACGGGGGAGAAAGACGCGCGCAACGTCGGCCACATCCTCTTTCGGGAGGGAGCGATCGTCCAGGCCCAGCAGCGGTCGTCCGGATCCTACCGACGCCACAAGGTCGCACTTCAAGAGATCATCCGAGGAGTCGGGGCGGGGGAAGGGCTGATCGACGCGATCGAGTTGTCCCCGGAATTAGTCGAATCGGTTGGTGGCCTGGTGGTCGGCAACACCCTGTTTCTCCAGCTGCCGTCGCGGATCGTCGACTTTGACGCCTTGGTCGAGTTCGTCGAGGAGCAACCCCTCACGGGAGGGATCCTGGTCACCTCGGGCCAAGAGCAGGTGTCGGTCGTGCTCTTGACCGAAGGCCGGTCCAAGGGCAGCTACAGTTCGGTCAATCAGGACCTAACCGAGGGTCCGGGCGTGGCCGCCGCCGCCTGTGGCGATCGAGAGGCCAGGATCGACGTCGTGGCCGCTCCTCCGGGGCCCCTCCCGGTGATCGAGCTCGCGGAGATCGTCTGACCTTTCCGCGCGTGCCGCCGGGAACGCGTGGTCCCAGGCGGCTCCTGCTCCCGGCCGTCCCCTTGCTGGGGCTGCTTGGCGCCTCACTACTTGCCGGTTGCGGACCGCTTTCTCCACCCCAGATCACCGATGTATCTCCGGCGCCCAGTCAGGGGGCGGTGCACACCAATGACGCCTTGGTGATCACCTTCAACATGCGGATGAACGAGGCGTCGGTGGAGCGGCGCCTTTATCTGCGGACGCGAAAAGACCACTTCCCGCCCGGCTGCTCGATCGCGCGCGCGGCCGCCGGACGCCCGACCGGCTGTCACTTTGTCTGGCGCAAGCGGCGGGTCATGCGCTTGGTTCACCCAGATCATCCCTGGGCGGTAATCACCACCTACCGGGCGACCCTCCTCGGCGGGATCGAGGCGGCCAACGGTGCCGTCAACCCCCTATCCCACTCCTGGGAGTTCTCCACCGAAGGTGGGCCGCAAGTCTCTTCCACGTCGCCGACCAATGGGGGAACTGTCGGTCCGGATCAGGCGATCTCGATAAATTTCAGCCGGGACATGCGGGTGGCGACGGTCCGGCGCGCGGTAACGCTCTCCCCGGCCCCCGCCGGGGGGTATCGCTTGGCCCAGAGTTCAGCGGTTCCAGGGCGCTTCCTGGTTGAGCCGACCCTCCCACTGGTCCCCGGGACGACCTACGCGCTGGCGATTGCCCGCTCGGCCGAGGATGTCGAGGGCGACCGGCTGCAGAGGTCGGCCCGACTCCATTTCACAGTGGGCCGGCTCGGCAGCACCACGACCGTGGTCTTCCCGGCTGGACCCTCGGCCAACGACTACACCGAGGTTCTCGCCGCGTCCCCGAGCCAGCTCTCCGGCGATCCGCCGGCGCTGCGCGTGTTGGCCACCGCTCCAGCTGGACAGCACTACCTCTACACCTGGCCCTCTCCGGACGGGGCCCGACTGGCCGTCGAGTTGGCTGGCGGCCAACCGATCGAGGTGATCGATCTGAGCACCGGCAAGAGCACCACGGTGCTGGGCAGCTCCGGCAGCGATGGGGCCTCTTGGAGTCCCAACGGGCAGCAACTGGCCTTCGTGGTGGCGGGAGCCCTTCGGGTGTACACCGTGGCCAGCTCCACCTCACTCACCCTCGCCACCTCCCCCGCCATGCGCGGTCCGCTGGCTTGGCGGAATGACGGTCAGGTGCTGGCCGCGGTCTCAGTTCCGTCCGGAGACCCGTCCCGGGTGGCGCTACTCAGCCCGGGGCTGAAGGCGATCACCTTCTTGCCTTCCGCCTCCACCGCCCTGGCGGATGAGGCTGACCCGGTCTGGAGTCCCACCAGCAGCGGCCTCGCCTTCGCCGTCGGAAACGAAACCGACCCGGCGCTCTGGATCTATCGTCCCTTGAACACCAACTCCCCACTCAGCCTGGTTGCCAACGCAGCTGGGAGGCCCTTGGCGTTTCTCGACCTGGACACGATCTTGGTCCAGCGCCCGAGTGGGGCCTTGGCGACCATCTCCACCACGACCGGGACCTCCACGGTTATCGTCGGGGGCCGGTCCGGCCACTTCCCAATCGCGGCCGCCGCGACGGCCACAGGCCGCCAAGTCGCCTTCACGATCTCCGTCGACGGAAGAGTGCAGGTGTACCTGGCCAATGCCGATGGAACGGGGGTGGAAGCTCTGACCGAGTTCGCTGGCACGCTGGTGCGAGACGCTGGGGCACCCAGCTTCGTCGGCGGGTGATTGCGGGGCCCGACCTGCGCAGGCCTTGCCTTGAACGGGTCCCCCCGGATCATGGTCGGTCGCGAGCGCAGCGCCTGGTGGTTGCTGGCGCCGGTCTCGGGGGTTTTTTGGTCATGGCGCCGAGGGGCCACTCGATGCCAAGTCGAACCGTGAAGTCAGCTGGATGGCGCTCGCCCTGATCGCCCCAGCCGAGCTCCCAGCCGACTGGGGACCGGTCTGGCCGGGCTGGAGGTACTCCCCGGCGGGACGTGATGGCGGAAGCCTTCCAGCTGGCCTCGCACCGGCACTGCCGCTGCTCGTGGAGTGTCGCGGTAGCGAGGCGAGGGCTTCCCGGTGACCGTTGCCCCCGGGGCGCTGGCTGCGCTTTCCCAGAGAGCCTCCCACGCCCTTTGTTCGCGCGCCGCCTCTTGTTGGCCCTCGCCTTAGCTCAGCCGAGCAGGATCCCTGAACTGGGCGGGGCCGCGTGCTTCCTCGCCCGACTACTCACTCCCTTCGCCGAGGACCCACTCGGGAAATCGGGTTGGCCGGAGTTGGCGAATCGCAAGCGGGCGGCCTGTCAGACCGCGGTGCGCCTCGTGGCGAGTTCGACACCCCTCAACGGCGGGGCTTGGATCGGTTGACTTCTCGAGCTGTTCGCCTGACTCACAGCTCGCGGCTGGCCAATACCGCCCGGTCGGCGGAAAGCCCGTATTCCGGAAGGAGCAGGTCAACGGTTCGCTCCCAGGTGAAGCTCTGGGCTCGTCGCCAGGCGGCCAGTCCCATCGGCAGCTCAGCTACCTCCGGAGCGACAAGGATCCGGGCTATGGCCTCCGCGTAGTCAGCGGGGTTGTGCCCATCCACCAGATACCCCGTCCGCCCATGAGCCACCACGTCCCTGAGTCCCCCCACCGAGGCCGCCACCACCGGGGTGCCGCAGGCCTGCGCCTCCAGTGCGACCAGGCCGAACGACTCCGTGTGCGAGGGGACGACCACCACGTCCGCCAAACAGTACAGAAGGGCTAACCGATCTTGGGGTTGGGCGCCCAGGAAGCAGACGTGATCGGACAGCCTCAGCTCCCGGACCCGGGCCTCCAGCGCCCCGCGCTCGTCAACCTGGGCGCCGTCGCTGCTGACGTCGCCCACGAATAACAGCTGCATTGGCGCCGAGAGCTCTTCGCGTTTCATCAAGGCGGCGAATGCCTCCAGGAGGGTGTCGGGTCCCTTGAGCGGCTCCAATCTTCCGGCGAATAGAACCACCTTGCGACCAGCCAGCTTGAGCCGGTGCCGCAACCGGTCGGGGTCGCGCGGCTGAAACCTCACCAAGTCAACTCCCGGCGGCGCCACCACCACCTGCTCGGGGTGCGCCCCGTAGAGCCTGCGCAGCGCCTGGGCCTCGCCCGGGGTGTTAGCCACCAGCCGCGCGCCGCGGGAAACTGCCTGCTTCTCAGCCAGGAGCCGCTCCGGTCCGTCGCCGTCGAAACCGTACTCCCCTTTGACAGCGGCCAGAGTGTGCGCGGTATGCAGCCAGGGAATCTGCAGTCGGTGGGCCAGCTCAGCCGCCACATCCACCGTCAGCCAGTAGTGGCTATGGACGGCGAGGTAGCGTCGCCCTGAGCGCTGCATGAAGAACCCAACCCCTCGGAGGTACTCGTCCCTGGTGCTGGGCAGCTGACGCTTGGACAGCCGCCGCGCCGGCCCGGCGTTGACCGCAATCACCCGGCTGCGCGGGCCCATCGCCTGCTCGGCCGGTTCGTCGGGATCGGTCCGCCGAACGAAGACGTCAGTGTGCACGCCGCGAGCGCCGAGCTCCTCGCACACGGACCGCACATACACGTTGAGGCCCCCGTTCTCCCGCTGGCCAAGTCGGGCTAGCGGGGAGGCGTGGAGGGAGAGGAAGGCGATGGTGTCTCCCGGGCCGGCTCCGATGCCCTGGGCGGACGAGGTCAAGAACTCCCCTTCGATCCGGACCCCTGGCGGATCTGGAGCCGCCAGAGCGGTTTGTCCACCGCGCCCAGGTGGTACTTGTAGGCCTCGCTGCCTCGCAGGAAGTCTGCCGCGTGGCAGCCCTCCTCGATTGCCAGCCGGATCCCTTCGGCGACGCAGAGCAGGCCCGGGGAGAGTGAGGCCGCATTCGGTCGGTACCCCGAGTTGTACAGATGCCACCGACCCGAGACCGTGAACCCGAGAGTGGCTGCGGTCAACTTCCCGCCGACCTGGAGGAACTGCAGTCGCAGCCAGCCCCGCTCTTGCAGGGCGCGAGACGCGCTCCGGATGAACGCCTCCACTTGAGGCGTGAGGAACTCGGCCTTGTGCAGGCCACTGGCCTTGAGGATGGGGAAGAAGGCGTCGAGCGCTTGCTCCACACCGAGCTCGCTCTGCGTGACCAGGCCCCAATCGGGCTGCTCGGTCTCCAGTCGCCGCTGCTTCCGACGAAGCTCGTGCCGGTCTTTCTTGTTGAGCCGCTCCCTCAGATAGGCCTCGAAGTCGCCGTCCAAGACCACCTGCGGGCTAACCTCCTCCTGGGTCAGCTCCTGCTCCAGCCCCATCTCCTCGGCCGCCTGCCGCAGCGCCTTGACTGCGGGAGATTCGTCGAGCAGGTAGTGGAGGTCTAGCTCGGGTGCGGCCGCCGACTGGTCCTGGTGAAACAGATGCTCGAGGGCGCTGGCGGCGACCTCCGCCGCTCGCCTGGGACGAAAGAGGAATCCCAAATGGTCGGAGAGTTCCACTCCTCCTCCAAACGCCCACGGGCCGCGGCGATCGGACTTGCCCTGGAGGGGGAAGATGCCCACCACTTGGTCTGAGTCCGAGATCACCAGACACCTGAGTTCGAGTTCGGCGCCAAAGGCTTCCCACCAGCTCCACTGCCAATCCCAGGAGAGGAATGGGTTGACCGACTCGCCGGCGGCCTCCACCGCGTTCCAGTCGGGGCGCAGCCGACTTAGCCCGTCACTGGTGGTGATCTCCTCCACCCGCAGGCCGCGTTCGCGCGGAGACAGTGCCGAGGGCGCCCCGTGGGGCGCAGGACATGAGGCCGCGATGCTTGCTCCACCCTGAAATCCCGCCGCTCCGCCGGGGCTGCGAGAGCCGCGGCCAGCGAGTTGACTCTACCATCGGCGCCAGCGTCCAAACGTGTAATGAGGAAAGCCAGCAACTTGACCGACCCGGAGCGGGCAGAGATTCAGATCTGGGCCGCCGGCACCGGTGGGGGTCACTTGAGCGTGGCCCAGGCCCTGGTCACGGCGCTCGCCGACCGCAGCTCAGGACAGGTCAAGGTCGCCCTGGACGACCCGACGAATGAGCCCATCGGCCGCGCCGCCCGCTCGCTGGCTCGCGCCTATGGCCCCTTGGTGCGCACCTCGCCCGCGCTCTGGGGTGTTCTCTTCAGAGGTTTCAGCGGTCAGCTTCTCAGCTCGGGGATGGATCGTTTCCTCCTCCGGCAACTGGCGCCCGCCATGGCCGAGCGAACCCGGTGTCGCTCTCCCCAAGTGATCGTCAATTGCCACCCACTCCTCGGCCCCGCCGCCCGAGCGGCGGGTAGAGCCGCCGCCAGCGAAAGCGGCTCCCCGGCCTTGATAACGGTCATGACTGACCTGGTGGGCGGTCACCAAGGCTGGCTGTCGGGCCGCCCTGACGCGATCCTCACGGCGACCCAAGAAGCCAGCGACTGGTGCCGGCAGCGCGGCTTACCCTCGACCGTGATCCGGGAGACTGGCCTGCCGATCGACCCGGCGCTCTCCGGGGAGCGACTCCGAACCGAGGAACGTCGAGCCCTTCGAAGCTCGCTCGGACTTGATCCAGATGTCTTGGGGGTGCTGGTGGGGGGCGGGGCTGAGGGGGTGGGCAACCTGCGCCGGCTAATCAGTTGGCTGGGGGACAGCGGCCTGCCGCTGCAATTGGTAGTTGCCTGTGGCAATAACCGGCGCCTGAAAGACTGGCTGACCCACAATCCGCCTCCGGTGCCGCTGGTCGCCCTAGGCTACCAACCCACTTTGACCCCCTGGCTGCGCGCGGCCGACGTCTATCTCGGCAAGCCCGGCCCCAGCACCCTAGCCGAGGCCGGCGCCGCGGGTTTGGCTATCTTGGTCACCAGCGCTCTGCCGGGCCAGGAGGACGACAACGGCGCAGCGCTGGTCGCCGCGGGGGCGGCGCTCCAACTCGCGGGCAAAGGCGCGGTGCTGCACGCCTTCTCGAGATTATGTCGAAGCGACGACCCGCTCCTCGAAGAGTTGCAGCGCGGCGCGCAGGCTTGGGCGCGGCCGGATGCTGCCCGTCGGGCGGCGGAGGTGGTGCTCAGCTTCCTCAAGCCAATGGCCCCTTGGGGCGCGTCCCCGCTTCAGGCACGAACCGCAGGCGGGTAAGGGCTCGGCCCCCGACCTCCGCGTTGATGGCATCCAGAATCGTCGCGGAGTCGATCTGCAACTGGTGAGCGATCGCCGGATGGGCACAAGCCAGAACCAGGACCGATCGCTCGACCGCGCAGACCCGGACGTGGGGTTGGATGTAGTCTCCGCAGACTTTGGCAAACGCGGCTTCCACCCGAACCTGACGAACTTGGCCCGTTGCTCCCAGGCGGCGCAACACCCTGGGCAGGATCTCCTCTATCCCCTCCATGCGGCGAGCTCCCAGCCCGACTCGGCCTGTCGGATCAGTTGGCCTTCCCGGGCCCGAAGGACCTGAGCCACCGCCACCTCTCCCCCGATCTCAGGGTCCTCTGTGGAGGTTATCAGCGTCTGCTCGACGGCAAGTTCTTCTGAAAGCAGCCGGATGAGCCCGGCCCGCCTCGGCTCGTCGAGTTCGGAAAGAACGTCGTCCAGCAACAAAAGAGGCGTCTCCCCTCCCGAGCTGAGGTGCTGGCGAACTTCGGCCACCTTTAGCGCTAGCACCACGCTCCGCTGCTGACCCTGCGAGGCGAATTGCCGGGCCGGTCGGCCTCCCAGAAGAATCTCGAAGTCGTCCCGGTGCGGTCCAACGACGCACTGGGCACGGGCAATCTCCTCGGCGGAAGTCCGGGCCAAAGCACGCCGCAGCGCGTCGGCCGGCTCGGCTTTCTCGTCCCCTGCTCCACCACGCCCGAGACCTGGTCGGTAATTTAGCTGCAACTCGGCGGTCTCGCCAATCTTGATCGCGGCTTCCGAAGCCACCGGCTGAACCTGGTCCAGATATCGCCTCCTCTCTTGCATAACCGTGGCCCCGAGTTCAACCAACGCCTCGGTCCACGGCCGAAGCTCCTCGGTTCCGGCCTGACCGTCCCTGAGTCGCCGAAGGAGAGTGTTGCGGTGTTCCACCGCCCGGCGATACCTGGTTGCCGCCTCGGCATAGCGGGAGGAGAGCTGGCTGAGCACTACGTCGAGCAAGCGCCGCCTCGGCTCGGGGCCGCCCTTGACCAAAAGCAGGTCCTCCGGCCAGAAGAGAACCACCCGGAACCGTCCCAGGAGCTGGCGGGGTTGAATCAGGTCTCCGTCCTGGCGGAGCTTGCGCACCCAGCGCTCGCTGGTCTCCTGGCGCTGCGCCCGCAGATCCAGATCTGTCTCTCCAGAGCGGCTGACCAGGTGGGCTGACACGCCCATCCGCGACTCCCCCCACGAGGCGCACTCTCCGAGTGATCCCGACCGGGGTGATCTGGTCAGCGCGAGGGTGGCGATCGCCTCCAGCAGACTGGTCTTGCCCTGGCCGTTCTCGCCGAGGACCAGGTTGACCCCGGGGAGGAGCTCGAGCGCCGCCTCTTGGTAGATACGGAAACAGAGCAGGCGCAGCTGCGACAAGTACAACTGGGCAGATCCGCCTAGGGCCTCAGATGGCCACCCGCACCGGCATGATCACGTAGCGGTAGCTATCGTCTCCCGGGGCCCGCACCAGTCCCGGGGAAAGGGGCCCGTTCAAGATCAGCTCCACCTCAGGTGAGTCGATCAGATTGAGGACATCGGCGACGTAGCGGGCGTTGAAGGCGATTCCGAGACTTTCTCCCTCCACGGACGCGTCAACCCCAGCAACATTGTCCCCCACTTCGTTGGTGTTGGCGGAGAGCACGACCTGCCCCGGCTCGCAGCGAATCTTCAACACATTCGCCGCATCGCGGGCGAATAGAGAAACGACCTTCGTGGTCCTTCGCAATTCCTCGGTCGAGGCTCGTACCACCGTTTGCGACGAGGTGGGGATCACCTTCTCGTAGCTTGGATAGACCCCGTCGATGAGCCGGGCCGTCAGCTCATAGCCAGGGAGTTGAAACTTGACCTGCGCGCGGGACGCTCCGATGGCGAGGGTGACCGAGGCCGGGCTAGAGGCCAGTGGCTTCAACAGCCGAGACAACTCCGCGAGCGCCCGGGAGGGAATGATCACCCCAAAGCGCTCTCCCTGTCGGTCCCCGTCAATCGCGCGCAATACCCGGATCGCCAGCCGATGTCCGTCGGTGGCGACCAGAGTCACCTCTGGTCCGGCGATCTCCGTGAGCACCCCCGTATAGATCGGCCTCCCATCGTCAGCGCTGGCGGCGATCACGGTTTGGTCAATAGCGGTTAGAAGAGTCTGGGGATCCAGCTCCACGGTGTCCCCGTCGGAGACCTCAGGGAGGGGCGGGAACTCCTTGGCGTCTACCCCTCTGATGTGGGCGTCGAAGCGGCCGCTTTGGAGGCTGACCGTCTGGTGAGCCTGGTCCAACTGCCAGCGCAGAGCTTGTTCCGGGAGGGCGGTCACAAACTCCGAGAGCATCCGGGCGGGCACGGTGACCTCGCCTTCTTCGTCAACCTCCGCGGCCAAGGAGTGGTGAATTGTGAGATCAAGGTTGGTCGCGGTCAGCTCCAGTGAGCTGCCTCGGGCAGCGACCAGCACGTTGTTGAGGATCGGAAGGGTCACTCGGTTGGAGACAGCGCGGCTTACCGAGTTGAGCCCAGCTCCCAATTGCTGGGGCGAGATAGTGCACTTCACTGAATAGGCCTCCTTGGCTTCAAGAGCTCTCCACCTTCCCTTTCAACACCCCGTCACGGCTCTTGAAACGAACTTGTATATCCGTAGCCATAGTAGGGGAGTGAACGTTGGGGAAACCGATCGAAGCTGAACTCGGCTGAGCGGTGGAGAGCCTGTGGAAATCTTTGACCAGTCGCGCGCATAAACCGGGGGTTCTCCTGAGGACTTGTGCTTGCCCACAGCTTCCGGGTGGTCGGTAACAGGGACACTGGAAAAGCTGGGTTAATCCTGGTTAGCGAGAAAGGAGCAGTTCCCGAAGGCGGGCCACGTCATCGGCGACCCGAGGGTCCTCCTTCAGTTCATTGACGATCTTCTCGTAAGAGTGGAGGACCGTAGTGTGGTCGCGGCCCCCGAAAACCTGGCCGATCGCCGGCAGGCTCATGGCGATCTCCTCTCGGATCAGGTACATGGCCACCTGACGGGGGAAAACGATGTGCTTGTCGCGGCGCTTGCTCCGCATCTCGTCAACTGAGATTCCGTAGTACTCCGCGACCACCTGCTGGACCAGCTCGATGGAGAGTGGCTTGGTGTCAGCCGAGGGGATGATGTCGCGCAAGATCTCGGACACCTGACTCAGAGACGGGCTCTCGCCTCCTGCGATCGAGGCGTGAGCCAGGACCCGGATCAACGCCCCTTCCAACTCGCGGATGTTCTTTTGGATTTTGAAGGCGATGAAGGTGAGCACCTCCTCGCTCAGCGGGTTCTGCCCGAGGTCCAACTTGCTGCGGAGGATGGCCAGCCGGGTCTCGAAGTCCGGCGGCTGGATATCAGCCATCAGCCCCCCCTCAAATCGGGTCCGAAGCCGCTCCTCCAGGGTGGGGATCTCGCGAGGAGGACGGTCGCTGCTGATCACGATTTGGCGGTTCACCTCCTGCAGCGCGTTGAAGGTGTGGAAAAACTCCTCCTGAGTCCGATCCTTTCCGGCCAGGAATTGGATGTCGTCTACCAACAGCACATCAACGGTTCGGTAGCGGGCCCGGAACTGGGCCATGCGATTCTCCTGGATGGAGGTGATCATCTGGTTCATGAAGCTCTCAGAAGTCACGTAGGCAACCCGCAAGCGGTGGCTCTGCCAGACGGCATGGCCCACCGCATGCATCAGGTGGGTCTTTCCCAGACCCACTCCGCCATACAGGAAAAGGGGGTTGTAGGCGCGACTGGGTGAGTCGGCGACCGCCCGGCAGGCGGCATAGGCGAAGCGAGAATTGTTTCCGTCCACGAAGGCGTTGAACGTGTATCGCTGATTCAGCCCGGGGACCGTCTCGGCGATCCCCTCGGACCGGTCATCGGTGAGAACCACCGGACCCTTCGCGTCCACCGGCGAGACCGAGCCGCCGTCTTCGGAGGCGGTCTGAACGGCGAAATCCACCTCGATATCCAGGTTGAGAATGGCCGACAGGGTCTCCCGGATCACGGCCGCATAGCGGTCGCTCACCCAGTCGCGAGCTAGCGGGGTGGGCACTCCGATGAGCGCCCGGGCCTCCTCGGGATCAAAGGTGAGCAGCCTGGCGTTCTTGAGCCAGGCCTCGTACCCGGGGCGGCTGACCTGGAAGCGAAGTTCCTCCTGGGCGGCGGACCAGAGTTGGTCGGCAGAGAGGCTCACCAAGGGCTCCGCAGGGAAGCCAGGGCGCGTCGAATGAAGCGCAATTCACACCTTCTGCACAGGAGTGGAAAACCCACCTGAGGGGTAGATTCGCCCTGTGGAAGAGAGAAGCTTGGACCGGGTCTGGCCCACCCCTGCGGTCGCCCCCGGATGGTAGCACCGACCACCCGTCCGTGCAACGGACCAGCGCAGGATATTCCGCTCCTCGGCGGGGCGTGGTGCGGGTCCAGGGCTACGACCGGGCCGCTCCCCCAATCCGCCGGATGGGAGCGCGTATGTTCGGTCCGAGGCGTCCGAAGGGAAGGGTCCGGGGAGCGCGGCCGAGGCGGCCCTGAGACCCCCCGGATTCCCGACCGAGCGCCTAAAACCCCACGTTTATCAAGGAATTCTGCGGGCGATCGGGGAATTCCCAGGCCGCAGCGCTGGAGTCTGCTCGAGCTCTGGGCTCCGCAAATTGCGGTGGCCGGTGCGTGACGAGCTACCGCGCAGGTCTTCACCCGCGGCGGCTCGACTCGGTCCCCATAGCGGCTGTGAGCCGGGCGCGCCGGGGCAACGCCACACTAGCGAGGGGGCGCCCCGTGAGGACACCCTCAGCACCTACCATGGGACGGCGTGGCCTGAACCCGCTCACCGCCGGAAGGAGCACTCCCAGGTCCCCGTCCGAGGCGCCATCGGAGGCGCCGCCGCGCCGTCTGGTATCCTCAGCGCCGATCCACAGAGAGAGCCATCCCGCGCGGCCGACTTGGTTGGGAAGTCCCGAACTGGGCCCCGGATCCGAGTCTGCGAAGGAATCAAACCATCAAGAGAACTTTTCAGCCGAAGAAGCGCTACCGGAGGAAGACGCACGGGTTCCGGGCTCGGATGGCAACCCCCGGAGGAGTCCGCGTCCTCAAGCGTCGCCGTCTCAAGGGAAGGCTGCGCCTGACCCCCGCGCCTGTGCGGTGAAGACGAAGCACCGGCTTCGACGCCCCGCCGAGTTCGAGGCTGTGCGGGCGGAGCGGAAGGACGCGGGGGACTACCTGCTCCGGGTCCAGGTGCGGCCGAACGCGCTGGGGCACCCCAGGTTCGGCGTCGTGGTGACCAGGCGGCAAGGGGGATCTGTGGTCCGGAACCGCCTGCGCCGTCGCCTGCAGGCGGCCGCCCGGTCAAGGCTGTGCTCCACGGCCGCCTACGACATCGTGCTGACGCCCCGTCGGGCCGCACAGGCCGTCGAATTCGAGGCCTTGTGCGCATCGCTCGCGCAGGCCCTCGAGTTCACCGGCGCTGCCCGATGAAGAGACTCTCCCTCTGGTTCATCGTCTTCTACCAGGCGACCCTGAGTCCGATTTTCGGTCTGATGTCCTCCTGCCGATACGAACCGAGCTGTTCCCACTACGCCTACCAGGCGATTCAGCTGTACGGGTTCCGCCGAGGCTGGTGGATGGGAATGCGCAGGATCATCCGGTGCAACCCCTTCCACGCCGGCGGATACGACCCCGTCCCGACACCTGAGGATCTACTCCGTGGGCACTGAGTTCCTCGGCTTCGTCAACCCGGCCGCTCCCGCCCCGACCAACCCCTTGTTGGCCATCTTTTTCTACGTGTTGCTCACGCCGATTGCGGTGGTGCTGCAATTCCTGGATCATCTTTTCCGCGGATTCGGTCCCACCGCAACGATCGGCGCCTTCGGCCTGGCGGTGATTGTGCTGACCCTTTGCATCAGGGGCGTGCTCTTCCCGCTATTCCGCTGGCAGATCCGCACCCAGTGGAAAATCCAAGCGGACCAACGACGGATGGGTCCTGAGCTACGAGAGCTCCAAGCCAAGTTCAAGAAGGACAAGGCTCGGCTCCAGACCGAGACGATGGCGCTCTACAAGCGCCATCAGATCAATCCCCTCAGCCAACTGTCGGGTTGTTTCCCGCTGCTGATCCAGCTGCCGTTTATCTATGCGCTCTTCGGTTCCATCAACAGCCTGTCCAAGCACCTGGCTACCAATCAGAAGAGTTTCTTGTGGATTCAAAACCTCGACAAGTCAGCGTTTAAAGCAGGTTTGGCCACCCACCCCACCTTGATCATCGTGCCGATCCTGGCCGGGTTGCTGACCTTCATGCAGTCCAAGATGATGATGCAGCCGCAGCGACCGGACATGACGGATCAGGAGAAGCAAATGTACAACGTCATGCGCCAGACGACCTACCTCATGCCGGTCCTGATCGCCGTGTTCGCTCTCAATTTCAACCAGGGGATTGGACTCTATTGGATCACCCAGAGCGGCGTTATGGTCCTGCAGGTGTTCTCGATGATGGGCTGGGGAGGACTCAAGGTGCCTCCGTGGTTCCCGGGGGAGGGGTGGCGGCCAAAGAACTCTCCGCTGGGTCGGACGCCCAGCGACAGCCCCCAGCCAGCGGTGGCCCTGGCTGGTTCGGGCAATGGAACCGTGGTGTCCGGGGGCACCCGCCGTACTCCGCCGCGACAGGCGCCCCGTCGCCCGAAGTCGCGGGAACGGGGTCGGCCGCGCCGCTGAGTAGGCATGGAACGCAACACCGACACGTTTGAAGGCGCGGGCGCCACCGTCGAGGAGGCCACTCTGGCCGCCTGTCGCGCCGGAGGGCTCGAGCCCGAGGCGGCGATGGTCGAGGTGCTCAGCGAAGGCGGGGCGGCGGTCCCCGGGGAGCGGATCTCGGGCGCGATGGCACGGGTGCTGGTCCGGGCCATGCCCGCCGAGGGGGCGCTGGGGAAGAGAAACCTGGAGACGATCCTGAGATTGATGGACATCGAAGCCCAGGTCCTGGTGCGCCAGGTCCGTCCCCCTGGCGCGGAGCAGGGTGAAGCCGACGGGCCCAGTCCCTTACTGTTGGAGGTGGAGGGGGCCGACCTGGGCATCTTGATCGGGTGGCGAGGGGAGTCGCTTCGGGCTCTGCAAACGGTGCTCAACCTGATGCAGGGCGAGAGGGGTCTGCCAGCAGGAGCGCCCCGTTTGATCGTCGATGTGGCCAAGTACCGGCAGCGCCGGGAGCACACCGTGGCCCAGATGGCGCTCCGGATGGCCTCCGGGGTGGTGAGAAGCGGGCGGCCGGTCACTCTCGAACCGATGCAACCCTACGAGCGTCGGGCGGTGCATCTAGCCCTGCAGGGCGACCCCAACGTCTCCACCGAAAGCACCGGGACCGACGCGGAGCGGCGGGTGATCATTCGACCTACCGGAGAGGCCGGGCTCTGATTCGGAGATCCGGCCAAACCTGGACCGGACCCCTCTTCGGCGTCAGCCTCGCCCTGCTCCTGGTTGGTTGCGGGAGCGCCGCCGGACTGATCCACCGATCGCCCGGATCTCTGGTGCTCCGGTTGTCGCAATTGCCATATCCTGGCTTTGTTGCGGAGAGTGGAGCGTCGAGTACGGGTGTCATTAGCAACAAAGCTGCGGCAGCTGGCGAAGGCTCGGTTCTGCGCCAGTTCCGAGCTCAGGGGCGACTGAGTGCCTATATCGCCACATTCGCCCGGCAGGTGAGCCCGCAGGAGGTCGTTGGACCCGTCGTAATCGCGAGCTCCGCAGTCATCTACCGGTCCGCCTCCGGCGCCGCGCTGGGATTTGCTCAAGAGAAGCAAAACCTCACTCGCTCGGGCTGGGTTCAGGTCTCAACTGGGCAGCTCGGTGAGCAGGCGGCGGCGTTCACCGAGACTAAGGCACTGGACCAAACCGAGTACCAATCCTTCGTCTTGGAGTGGAGACAGGCAAACGTGAACAATCAGGTCCGCATTGCCGGCAACGCTGCGACGCTCGACCTCAACTACGGACTGACGCTGGCCAGGGTCCAACAGCGCGCGGAGGTCCATAGCTAGGTGCTCAAGCCAACCGCCGCGACCCCCTCCAACAGCCCCGGTACCGAACCCAGGTGGGAGCTCGTTACGCTGGCGAACGGCGCCCAGCTGGTACTAGCGCCGATGGCCGGACGAGACTCGGTCGCCGCGTCGATCCTGGTCCGGGTAGGCTCTCGCGGGGAGTCCAAGCGGCTGGCCGGCGTGTCCCACTTCCTGGAACACATCGTCTTCAAGGGCACGCAGCGCTTTCCGACCAGCCGAGAGGTTTCCCAATCGATTGAGGGAATCGGTGGCGTCCTCAACGCCAGCACCGACAAGGAGCTCACCACCTTCTGGGCCAAGGTCCCGGGAACCCACCTCGAGCTAGCCCTTCGGCTGCTCTTCGATTTGGCGTTCGCCCCCCAGATCGCGGCGGACGAGGTCGAGCGCGAGCGCAAAGTGGTGCTCGAGGAGCTCGCCATGTATCTGGACCAGCCCGGCGACCTGGTCCAGATGATCTTCGACCGCCTGCTCTGGGGAGACCATCCCTTGGCCCGCGACCCGGCCGGCACCAAAGCCTCACTGGCGCGGATCGGAGCGGGGGAATTGATCGCCCACCGAGAGGCGCACTACCGGCCGGACCGGGTGGTGGTGGTGCTTTCTGGGGGATTCGATCTCGACCGGGCCCGAGACCTGGTCGGCCGCTGTTTCGATGAGCACGCACCAGCCTTCGCGGCGCGGGCGGCACGGCGGGGCGACGGCGGCATTCCGCTCCCGCTGGGCACTGAGCCGGTCGCCAAGGTGCGCAAACGCCGGGGGGAGCAGGTGCACCTCCTCTTAGGGGTCCGGTGCTCGTCCTATCTCGACCCGGAGCGCTGGGCGGTGGACGTGATCAACACGGTTCTCGGCGAGGGAATGAGCAGCAGGCTGTTCTTGGAACTCCGGGAGCGGCGGGCGCTGGCCTACGACGTCCACTCGTTTGCGGTCCGCCATCTGGACTCCGGAGCTTTCGGCATCTATTTGGCCACCCAACCGGAGCAGGTTGGCACTGCCATCCGAAGCGCCCTCATGGAGGTCGGTCGCGTGGTGCGGGAACGCCTTACCGCCGAGGAGCTGGACCGGGCCAAGACCCAGATCGAGGGCCGGCTGAGACTACAACTCGAAGGCACCAGCGCGATGGCGGAGTTTCTCGGCCACCAGGCCGCCTTGATCGGATCGGTGATGTCTCCCGAAGAAGTGATCTCGGCCGTGAGAGCGGTCACGGCAGATCAGGTACAGGCGACCGCCGAAACACTGTTCTCGGGGAAGGGGTGGCGGCTCGCGTCCGTGGGGCCCGGCCCGGAGAGCGCCGCGGCACTGGACGCGATCTCTGACGGCGTTGACGGATGATGTCGTCTCGAACGAACTGCGTCACAGCCGAAGCGGCGAGGAGGAACTGACCGTGGAGCGGACCCTGGTAATGATCAAGCCCGACGGCGTCCAGCGGGGGCTAGTCGGCGAGTTGGTGGGTCGCTTCGAGCGGCGAGGACTCCACCTTGTGGGCCTAAAGCTCATGTCGGTCTCGCGCGAGCTGGCCGAGCGGCACTACGGCGAGCATCGCGACCGACCGTTCTTCGCCGCGGTGATCGACTTCATCACCTCCTCTCCAATCGTGGCGATGGTATGGGAGGGACCAAACGCGGTGTCGATGGTCCGATCCATGATGGGCCCGACCAACCCGGCGACCGCCGCCTCCGGGACGATCCGGGGGGACTTCGGCATAGACATCGGGCAGAACGTCATCCATGGATCGGACAGCCCAGCCCGCGCCGAGCAGGAGATAGCACTTTTCTTCGCCGAGGCGGAGCTGGTTACCTGGGAGCGGGAAGGCGGCCGCTGGATCTACCCGTAGCCCGGCGCCAGCGCCACCGCCGCAGCGGGAGGACCGTCCCCGCGGCCAGGATCAAGCTCAACGCGGGCCGCTGACCCGGCACCATCCCGAGTTTGTCGAGCGGCCAGAAGCGAGCCACCGCGATAGCCACAATACCCTGTTGCGGCTCCCAGCCGAAGGTGCGGGAATCCTCGGAAAAGTTGCGGTTATCACCCATCACAAAATATTCGTGGGCGGGCACGCGGACCCACCTTCCCGTGGTTGGCAACAGCGGGGAGAAGGCACCTGTTGCGGTGCAGCAAACCACTTCGTCCACCCAGCTCCCGTTGATGTAAGGCTCATGGAGTTGGGTCCCACCAGTAGTGGAGGTGGGTTTGGTGTCGCTGATAAAGACGTGGCCAACGTGGTGCCCATCCGGAGCGATGCGCACCCATTCGCCGGGTAGCCCAATGATCCGCTTGATGAAATCATTCGAGGCGGGGATCGGCGGCTTGATGATCACAATGTCGCCCCGAACCGGGCCTCCGAAGTACAGCGATACCTTCTCCGCGATCAGGAGGTTGTTGTTCTGCAGTCCCGGGTACATGCTGGTGCCCTCCACATGCACCGGCTGGATCGCGAAGGCGATCAGTAAATAGATGAGGATCGCCAGGGCGACCACCTCGACCAGATCCCGAACTAGCGGCCGATGCTGGGATCGGCCTTCTCCGTCGACCCGATCCGGCGGGGGATCGGGGACGAAGGAAGGGTCGGATGGCACCACGGCAGTATAGGGAGGGCGCAAACCCCGCCCTATTCAGATCGAGATCGACAGTCGGTCGAGCAACCCGTTGAGCTCCTCTTCTGAGAAGTACTCAATCACGATTCTGCCTCTTCCTTTCGGACCGGGGAAGAGCTTAACCCGGGTGCTCAGTCGTTGGGTCAGCGCCTCCTCGATCGCCCCCAGAGCCGTATCCGCGCCCCCGCCAGGGCGGGTGCGCCGGCGGGGTCGCTCAGCGGCCTGTTGGGAAACAATCCTCTCGGTTTCCCGCACCGACAAGTTCTGGGCCACGATCCGGCCCAGGAGTTTCTCCTGCGCATCTCTGTCGGGCAAGGAGAGCAGTGCCCTGCCGTGAGCGGGAGCGATCTGTCCTCCCTGGATCGCCAACTGAACGGCCGGCGCCGTCTGCAGCAGACGCATAGTGTTGGCGACCCCTGATCGGCTTCGGCCCACCCGTTGCGCGACCTGCTCCTGGGTGAGCCCAAACACATCGCAGAGGCGCGCGAAGGCTCGCGCCTCGTCGAGAGCCGAGATGTCGCTGCGCTGCAGGTTCTCCACCAAGGCGACTTCCAGCTTCTCCCGGTCAGGTCCGACGGGGCGTACGACCGCCGGCACCCGCCCCAGGCCGGCCAGCTGGGCGGCACGCAATCGTCTCTCCCCGGCGACCAGACGAAAGCGCGTCCCGTTTGTCTCCACCACCAGAGGCTGCAGCACGCCGTAGCTCTTGATCGACTCGGCCAGCACGTGCAGCGACGGCTCATCAAAGTTAGTCCGGGGCTGCTCGGGATTGGGGTCGATCAGGGCGATCGGGACATCCCGAGCCCCCTGGCCGCTCAAGATGGGATTGAAGTCGGTGGCGCCAGTCGGAATCAGCTGCTCGAGGCCCCGTCCCAGTCCGCGGCGCTTGGTCACGCAGCGACCGGTGCCGTGCGCGCCAGCAGTTCCTCGGCCAAGGCCCGATATGCTGCCGCGGCGCGCCCGCCCGGCTCGTAGAGGGTGATCGGCAGACCGTGGCTCGGCGCCTCGCTGAGTCGTACCGAGCGGGGGATGACGGTGGTGAACGCCTGATCTCCAAACTGACGTCGGACTTCGCTGACCACCTGTGAGCTCAGGATCGTTCGCGGATCAAACAAGGTCAGCACGATGCCAGCCAGCGTCAGGGCGGGATTCAAGGACTGCCTAACCAGGGTCTGGGTCTGGGTGAGGAGCGAGAGGCCCTCCAAGGCGTAATACTCGCATTGGAGAGGGATGAGCAAGGAATCGGCGGCCACCAGGCAGTTCACCGTAAGCAGGCCGAGCGAGGGGGGGGTGTCCAGCAGCACGTAGTCGTAGTCCTCTAGACCGTCCAAGGCAAGCCGGAGCCTCGACTCGCGAAGCGGAAGCTCGGCGAGCTCGAGTTCCGAGCCCGCTAGCGACACATTGGAAGGGACCAGGGTTAGCCCCGGCACCTCCTCGATCGCGATCGCGACCTCCATCAGGGGCTGGCCCAGCACGATCACGTCATAGATTGAGTTAGACAGGCTGGCCGGCCGCACCCCCACCCCAGAGGTGGCATTGCCCTGCGGATCGCAGTCCACGAGGAGTACCCGGAGCCCCTTTTCTGCCAGAGCCGCTCCGAGGCTGACGGCGGTCGTGGTCTTGCCCACCCCGCCCTTCTGGTTGCACACGGCGATCACCCTAGGGCGAGACATGCTCGGCAGTATAGAAGCGCCGGCATGTTTCACGTGAAACATCTCTCTTTGGTCACGGTCGGGCCGCCACGGGGCCGTCCGGCACGACATCTCCCGCTCGGTAGGTCCTCCGAATAGGGCCATCCCTCACCTCGACCGCACCCTCTCCATAAACGCGCCACCCGCCTTCTTCGGACAGGATTGCAGTCCGTTCAGAAATGCCAATGAGGCGGCAGCCTGGGGGGACGTGCCGTATCACTGTCGGGCGCAGAACGCGCATGAAACGGGAGTCCCAGTGCACCCCAAATACGATCGTGGGGAAGAGCCCCAGTCCCCCTTGGAACCGAAATCGACCTCGAGCTGGCCCGGAATTCTGGGCGGTTCCGGCCACCATTGCCCCGGCGCTGCATCCGCCAAAGACGGCACCACGCGCGAGAGCTGCCAGCACGGCGCTCCAGAGCGCTGTCCCCTCCAGCGTTCGAGCAAGATGTTCCGGATTCCCGCCCGAGAAAAAGATCAGGCTCGCCTCCCGGACCGCTTCAGCGTGTGCCACTACCTGGGCATCCTCGCGAGTCCGCACCGGCAGCGCCCGAGCGGGCAGGCGAAGGTCGCCGTAATGCTGAAGTCCCATTCGGTTCCAGCGGGCGAAGGTCGACTCGCCTTCCGGAGCACTCGCGGCGGCCACTACGACTACGCTGCCGTCTCCGCTGGCGCCGGATACCGCCTCGATCTCAGCCGGTCCCACCCAAGGCTCGAACTCCCCGGAGCCCAGCAGCAGGCACCGGGGAGGTGGTTGGTACCCGCCTGGGTCCTCTCCGTCCAGTTGACCGTCGAGGGGAGTGATCAGCCGAGTTTGTGCCGCGGAGATCTGGCGCTGGGCGCAGGGATCACTTTCTCCTTGAGGGTTTGAAGCGCAGCATCGGCCTTCCCATTGCCGGCGCTTGCCTTCGCACTTATTTCCAGGAAAGGTTGGATCAGGTCGAGCGGCAAGGGGAAGACGACCACCGTGTTCTGCTCCGTCCCGATTTCGGCCAGGGTCTGGAGGTAGCGCAGTTGCAGGGTCGCCGGTTCTTTGCCGATCACGGCGGCGGCATTGGTCAGCTGCTGGGCTGCCTGGAACTCGCCTTCGGCCCGGATAATCTTGGCACGCTTCTCCCGTTCCGCCTCCGCCTGCATCGCCATGGCGCGCTGCATCGACTGCGGCAGATCCACGTCCTTGACCTCGACCGCCGTGACCTTTACCCCCCAGGGCTCGGTCTGGTCGTCAATCACCGTCTGAAGCTCAGCGTTCACCTTGTCCCGCTGGCTCAACAGTTCGTCGAGGGTCGACTGGCCCAATATCGACCGCAGTGTGGTCTGGGCAGCGGTGGAGATGCTGCCCCGGTAATCGTTGACTTTCACATACGCGTCGCGGGCGTCAACCACCCGGAAAAACACCACCGCGGTGACGCGAACCGTCACGTTGTCCTTGGTGATGATGTCCTGCGGCGGTACCTGGTGCACATTGATGCGCAGATCAATCTTGAGCAGCCGGTCAATTCCGAACGGGATGATCAGGCGCGGACCTGGCCCTTTGACGTCGATCAGCCGACCCAAGCGGAACACGACCCCGCGCTCGTACTCATTGATTACCCGAAATCCTGTGGAAAACGTAATTAGCAGCAGCACCACCACGATTGCAAGAACCACCAAGCCGACCACTGCCAGACCCTCCTTATCCGATACCGGTCCCGGCGCCTACGCCGAGCTCACCCAACTGTTCGCTGGCGGTCGCGGGGCCGGGCAGCGGTTCCACAATCAGCGTAAGGCCATCCTGGGCCATTACTTCAACCTTGGCTCCGACCTCGATCGGTTCCTCTCGACGAGCCGCGATCCTCCAGAGCTCCCCTTCCACCGCGGCAATTCCGATTGGGTCGGCGCGTTCTCTGACCACCGCGATCAGCCCCAACAACTCGTGGGAGCTCGAGGCGTAAGGGAGGTGCCGCACCCGAAGCGCGCGGCGACTCAAGGTGATCCAGGTCCCACTCAGGACGACCGGCACCGTGATGAGAGCCACCAGGCTCACCCCGCTCTCACCTGGGGAGCTGCGGTACAGGAGGAGGCCCCCGACCACGGCCAAGCCGACCCCAGCAATGCTGACCAGTCCGTGACTGTGCAGCGAGGTGTCGACCACCAAAAGCGTGGCCGCCAAGGCGACGATCACCAGCCCGACCCACTCGACCGGCTGGTTGGCGAGTCCCACCGCGGCGAGGCCCCCGGCCAGCAGACCTACGGCGCCGAAGACGAACGTCCCCCGATGGATCGTTTCGAGTCCTATGCCGAGCAGGGCCACCAGAAGGAGGACGAACGCCACGGTGGGGTTGGCCACAAAGCCCAGGAACCCGCTCGTTCGGCTAACTGCCTGGCCCGATGAGGCGGCCGCGAGAACCGGAAGCTGACTTCCGAAAAAGCCGCTCGCAGCGACGAGAACCGCACCCACAATCGGCCGGCGACGCATGTCTATTCGATCATACGCCCCAATTCAAAACAGACTCGATTGTGATCCGCCGAACCTATACTTAGCACGATGGCGCCCATCTCGAACGCTGGAGATTGACGGTCCCGGGTGGGCTCGGCGTGCGGGTGGTGGCGGTCCCCGACAGCGCCAAGCGAGATTGGGATGACTACATCAGCCAGCAGGAGACGGGCCATGTGCTCCAGTCGTGGGGATGGGGCGAGCTGCGTCGTCGGTACGGGTGGGGGGTCCATCGCTTGGCGGCGGTACACGGCCCGGAGGAGCATTGGGTCGGTGCCTTGCAGCTTCTCCGGCAGCGTATCGGCCCGGGAGGGATTGGCTGGGGGTATGCGCCCAAGGGACCGGTGCTCTCGTCGCTGGGGGACGTGGAGGCATGTAGGGCGCTGCTCGGCGCCGCCGCACGCATTCTTCGCCACCACCGAGCCATTCAACTCAAATGTGATCCGGAATGGCCAGTCGACTCTCCTGAAGCCGATCAACTGCGCTCGCGTTGTGGACTCCGGCCCGGACGCTTTGATGTCCAGCATCGCCAGACCTGGGTGGTCGATCTTCAAGGTGGAGTGGAGGCGCTGTATTCCCGGCTTCCCTCGGCGACTAGATACAGCATTCGGGTCTCCGAGCGGGAGGGAGTTGAGGTCACCGCCGATCAGAGCGCCGAGGCGGTGGCTACCTTCTACTCCCTGCACATGGCCACAGTCGGCCGCAAGCTACTCCATTCCCGCCCCCTGTCCTACTACCAGGCGGTGCGAGATGAGCTGGGGGCGACCATCTTCATCGCGTCCTATCGGGGTCAGCCGCTCGCGGGAGGATTGACGGTGGCTTATGGCCGATGGCTGGTACATCTCTTCGGCGGCACCAGCACGGCGATCCCCCGAGCCCAGGCCAGCTATGCGATGCAGTGGGCGATGATGAAGTGGGGGATCGAACAGGGCTGCACGACTTATGACATGTTCGGCATGCCGCGCCACTTCGATCGCGCCGACCCAGCCCACGGTTACGCGAAGTTCAAGACGAAATGGAGCGGCCGGTTGGGCAGCTACAGCGGACTGCTGATCGCGCCGGTGTTGGGTCCACTGGATCCCCTGGTGCACGGCCTGGAGGCACTCCTACTGCGCCGCCGCCCCCTGCTCCGCTGAGTTCGGCTGGCGCTCGAACCAGCGCTCGGGTGCCGGGAGACTGACCGGACTCCTCTCTAGAATCTGAGGATGCTCTACCTCGGGCGGCGGCGCAGTAACCGCTGGGTCACCACCGTGTACACCCCGCCACGAGAGGTCTTCGCCCTTGCGGAGCAGTTGATGGCGTTGCCGCCGTTCAGCTTTAGGATCATCGACGAGCACACCGCCGAAGTTGCCCAGCTTCTGGCGAACGGGTTCTTCGGCCAATGGATCAAGGTCAAGCACCCCAAGACGAAGGTGCGGATCGAGTGTCACTCCACCGCCCAAGGCACCGCGCTGACCCTGGTGGCGGAGGGCCAGCGAAGTGCGACGATCCGGGCGGTCAACCTCCTCCGAATCCTGACCCAGGGCGAGCGCGACGCAGAAACCGTCTACCGACTCAGGAGGATTCCTCCCGGCCCTTGCACATTGGTCCAGAGCTGGGCCGGTACCGGGTACCCGCTCTTCTCCAATCCGGACTACGGGGCCGAACGAACGCTGCCGGTGCTCCCCTCCAGCCCGCTGGTGGCGGTGCAGCAGACGGGTCGCTGGGTGCGGGTGAAGTCCGGGGTCGGTGAGGGCGTCCGAGAGGGGTGGATCGAGGCGGATCAGCTGGTTCCCGAGGTGATCGCGGCCTAAGAAGGGGCGCCTAGCCGATCAGCTGCCGGAGTCGGAGTTGTGATGCGCGAGGTCGTGCCACGAGCCCGACCCCAGCAACGAGTTGGCCGAGTCCGGACCCTCGCTGCCCGCGGGATAAAGCTTGACCCGGGGCAGGTTCTCGAGCACCGGGTCCAGGGCCGCCCACGCCGCCTCGGTTTCATCCTGGCGGATGAAAAGGGTGTGGTCACCCAGGAGAGCGTCGTGCAGGAGCCGCTCGTAAGCCTCGGCCGGCTCAGTCTTGAATGACTCCCCGTAGGAGAAGTCCATCCGAACTGGCTGCTCGACCACGGTGGCTCCCGGTTGCTTGGCCATGAAGGAGAAGGAGATTCCTTCGTCGGGCTGGATGCGGATCGTGACCCGATTCGGAGTCAGGCGCTCGATCCCGGTGCCCTGAAACAGATGTAAGGGGACATCACGACAAAAAAGCATGATCTCGGTGCGCCGAGTGCAAAGGGCCTTGCCACAGCGCAGATAAAAGGGGACTCCCGCCCACTCCCACGTGTCCACGTTAAGCCGCATCGCCACATAGGTCTCGGTGGTGGAGTCCGGCGACACCCCCTCGACTTCACGATAGCCGGGCATGGTGGTGCCGTTGACGGACCCCCGGGTGTACTGGCCCCGAACGACTTCAGTCGGCTGGACCGGGCGGATCGAGTGGAGCACCTTCACCTTCTCGTCGCGCAGGGCCTCCGGATCGAAGGAGCTGGGAGGTGACATGCAGGTGAGCGCGAGCAGCTGCAGAAGGTGATTCTGGAAGATATCCCGGATCGCTCCGGTCTCCTCGTACAACCTTCCCCGACTCTCGATGCCGATATCCTCGGCCACGGTAAGCTGTACATGGTCCACGACGTCCCGGTTCCAAATTCGCTCCACCAGGGTATTCCCGAAGCGAAAAACCAGGAGATTCTGGACCGTTTCCTTGCCCAGGTAGTGGTCTATCCGGTAGATCCGCTCCTCCGGGATCATCTTGTGCAGGGCCGCGTTGAGCTCCACCGCCGACCGGAGGTCATGCCCAAACGGCTTCTCGATGATCACTGAGGACCCCCTCGCTAGCCCCGCCCCCTTCAACTCCTGAAGGATCGTTACGAACGCCGAGGGAGGGACTGCCAGGTAGATGAGCCGGCGCGACTGCTTCAACTTCCCGGCCAACTTCACTCCGGTGCCCACCTGATCGTGGGTGGTGGGGACGTATCGCAGCCGCCTGGCGAACTCGGCAAAGGCCACCCGATCGAAGCCGGTCCGGGAGAAATGCTTGACCGCCTCTTCGGCGATCTGCCGGAATCCTCGATCTCCAAGCGCTTTCGTGGCCGTTCCCACGATCTCGCATCGGCGAGGCAACAGGCCCTGCCGGCTGAGTTCATACAAAGCCGGCAGTAGCTTGCGCTGGGCCAGATCCCCGGTGGCGCCGAAGACCAGGAGATCCTGATCCGGGGGGACGCGGAGGCGACTGGCGGCCACGGACCGAGTTTACGGGTGCAAGAGTTCGGAGGCACCGGGGGGCGCGGCGACGGCTTCTATACTCCGGGCCATGGGCAGCGGCCGAGCGAAGTCAGACGCCTAAGTGGGGGTGGGCGAAGTGGCTCGATCGGAGGAAGTCCATGAGCTGGTGGCGGGATTCGATCGCCTGAGCCGGGAAGAGACCGCTCGGCTCCTCTCCGAGCCCCGGGAAGATGGCCGGGCCGCGGAGCAGCTGGTTGAGGGAACGCTCTGGTTGGTGCTTGAGACGGCCCGGTCGCGCGACACGGAAACAATCCCGCTGGACGATCTCTTCCAGGAGGGGAGTACCGCTCTGGTCACTCTGGTCCATGGCCTCGACCCACAACACCCGCTCTCACCCAACCAGTTCCAGGACCGGGTGCGGCAGGTAGTGGGCCAGGTGATGGATTCCTTGGTCGCCGATGAGGAGGCTGCCCGAAGGGAGGACCTTCGCTGGGCCGCCGATTCGGAGCGGCTTTTAGCCGCCGAAGCGGAGCTGCGACTCAATTCAGAGATTGCTCCCACCGACGGCCAGCTTGCGGCGCACCTGGGCTGGCCGGAGGAGAGAGTGGTACAGCTTCGGCGGGCGGTGGGCGAAGCTCGGTCGCAGCACGACGTTGAACTTATGGACATCCTGGGGGAGATAGCAGGTTCATGAGCGGAGGAACGATGAGAGTCCCGCTCGACGCCAGCCACCGCGCCTTAGGTGGGCAGATGGTGCCCTTCGCCGGCTACGCCATGCCGCTCCACTACGGATCGATTCGCGGGGAACACCTTGCGGTGCGAGAGCGAGCGGGGCTCTTCGACGTCTCCCACATGGGCGAGGTCAGCGTCACCGGCCCGGGCGCTCTCGAGTTCTTGAACCGACTGGTGACCAATGATCTCTCCCGACTCAATGAGGGCCGTGCACTCTACACCGTGATGTGCCTCCCGAACGGCGGCATCGTCGACGACCTCTTGGTGTACCGCCAGCCGGACGGGTACATGTGCGTGATCAACGCCGCCCGCCACGACGCTGACCTGGACTGGATGCGACAGCAACTTTCCGGTCTCGCGGCCGAGATCAAGGACATCTCAGCAGAGACCGTCCTCCTGGCGGTTCAGGGTCCCCGGGCCAAGCAGATCGTCCAGGCGCTCAGCGCGACGGTGGAGTTGGACTCGATCCGCTATTACCATCATCGCTCGGGCATGGTCGCCGGCGTCCCGGCCCTGATCTCGCGGACGGGGTACACCGGGGAGGACGGATTTGAGCTGTATGCAAGCTCGGATGATGCCGAGCGGCTCTGGTCGGCCCTGCTCGAGGAAGGCAGTCCGCAGGGCCTGATCCCGGCCGGGCTGGGGGCTCGGGACACCCTCCGGCTGGAAGCCGGGTTCCGGCTCTACGGTCAGGACATCGACGAGAGCGGGGATCCAATCAGCGCCGGGCTGGGCTGGGTGGTCAAGCTGGCGAAGGGGGCGTTTGTTGGAAGTGATGCACTGGCCACGATCGCAGCTGCCCCGCCGCGGGCCTTCATCGGGTTGAGGCTCGGCCCGCGCGAGATCCCCCGCCACGGTCACCCGATTTTTGAGGGATCTCGAGAGGTTGGCCAGGTCACCAGCGGCTCCTTCGGGTTCACCGTCGGTGCCGGTCTGGCCATGGGATATGTGGACCCGGGCAGCGGGGCCCTAGGGACGGAACTCAGGATTCAACTTCGGAACGACCCTCTCCAGTGGGCGGTGGCCCCGGTAGTGCCGCTACCTTTCTACACACGACCCGCCAGCTGAGGCAGCGAGCTTGACCGAATGGGAGGAGAGTTGGTGCCCGACCTAGGTGCGTATCGCTTCACCAAGACCCACGAGTGGGTCCACCAGGAAGCTCCGGGAGAGGTGGCGGTGGGGATCACCGACCATGCCCAATCACAACTTGGCGATGTGATCTTCCTCGAATTACCCCAGGTCGGGGCCACGGTGGGGGCGGGCGCGCGCTTCGGAGCGGTCGAGTCAGTCAAAGCGGCCAGCGACCTCTACTCGCCGGTGAGCGGAGAGGTAGTCGCGGTCAACCCCGAGGTGAGCGCTTCTCCCGAACTGGTCAACCAGGACCCCCTTGGGAAGGGCTGGCTGATCCGGGTCCGCGTCGAGGGAGAACTGCCGGCCGATCTCCTCGATACCGCCGCGTACGATTCTTTCGCGCAGGCGGATGCTCACTAGCGGTCGCACTACTCAGTAGGGGCGCCAGCCTATCTATGGCCTATCTTCCCAATTCAGACTCAGATCGAACAGAGATGCTGGCCGCCCTCGGGCTGGATGTCGTCGGCGAGCTGTTTCGCGACGTCCCACTGGGGTTGCGTGACCCAGAGCTCGAGCTCCCCCCGCCGCTCGCGGAGCTCGAGCTCATCGCGGAGATGCGCCGGCTCGCGGGGCGTAACCGGCCGCTCTCGCAATGGGACTGCTTTTTAGGGGCCGGGGTGTACTCGCGATTCATTCCGGCCGTAGTGAGGGCAACGGTGGGTCGGCCCGAGTTCTACACCGCCTACACGCCCTACCAGGCCGAGGCCAGCCAGGGGTACCTGCAGTCGATCTTCGAATTCCAGTCCATGGTGGCTGAGCTCTACGACCTCGATGTTGCCAATGCCTCCATGTACGACGTGGCCACGGCCGCCGCCGAGGGCGCCCTGCTGGCCACTCTGCACACCGGCAGGCCCAGAGTGCTGGCGTCCTCGACGCTCCACCCGGAGGTACTGGCGGTGCTGGGAACCTATATTTCGGGCCGGGGGGCCGAGCTGGTGATCCTGCCTCAGCGCGATGGCGTCACCGATCTGGAGCAGGTCCAGAGCGCCCTCACCGGCGGCGATCCGGCCGTCGTGATCGTGTCCCAGCCGAACTTCCTGGGGCTGCTTGAACCGGTCCGGGAGCTGGTAGAGCTCGGACACCAGGCGGGAGCGCTGGCTCTTGTGGTTGCCGATCCCATCGCGGCAGCGGTGGTCGAGCCGCCCGGGGCGCTGGGAGCTGATCTGGTCGCGGCGGACGGTCAACAGTTAGGGATACCTCCCCAGCTCGGTGGCCCCACGGTCGGACTGCTCGCCTGCCGGGATGAACTGGTCCGTCGCCTTCCCGGCCGTTTGGTGGGTATGACCACCGACTCCCGCGGCGGCCGCGCTTACTGCCTCACCCTGCAAACCCGCGAACAGCACATCCGGCGCGAGCGGGCGACCTCCAACATCTGCACCAACCACGCCCTGATGGCGCTGGCGGCCACGGTCTATCTGGCGAAGATGGGCGAGGCCGGCCTGCGGGCGGTGGCCGACGTCTCCTACCGGAGGGCGCACCATCTGGCCGACCGGCTCCAAGAGATCCCCGGATTCCAATTGAAGTATCCCCAGGGCGACTTCCTTTGGGAGTTCGTCATCGAGACGCCGATGGAGGCCGAGTCCCTGGCTCACGAGCTGGCCGCCGAGGGGACCCTGGCCGGGTTTCCGCTGGGGGCCATCGATCCAGCGCTCAGCCACTGTCTGCTCCTGTGCACCACCGAGATGACTTCGCCTGCGGCGATTGACCGGCTGGTGACCCGGCTCAGCCGGGTCGCCGCTCCCAGTCTTCCGCTAGGGGCACGAGAGTGACCGGGAAAGCCGAGCCGGCCTGGGCCGGTCCCGAGCCCCTGCTGTTCGAACTAAGTGGTCAGGATAGCCCCAGTCCGCTGCTTCCCGGGCCCGGAGTCGACGCGCCGGGCTTGACGGAGGCTCTACCCGCCGGCTGGCGGCGACGACTTCCGGCCCGAATCCCGGCGGTAAACGAGCCCGACCTGGCGCGGCACTTCGGCAGGCTCGGGCGACGTAATCACAACCTGCAGCAGGGTGCTTATCCCCTCGGATCATGCACCATGAAGTACAACCCGGCCGTCAACGAACAGGCAGCGGCCCTGGACGGATTCGCGGACATTCATCCACTTCAGCCGGTCGAATCCATTCAGGGAGCGCTGGAGCTGATGTGGGAGCTGGAGCAGATGCTCTGTCACATCACCGGCATGCAATCGGTCTCGCTTCAGCCGGCTGCGGGAGCACACGGAGAGTGGACCGGACTGCGCATGATTCAGGCTTACCACCTCCGCCACGAAGACCACGCGCGCACGGAGGTGATCATTCCCGACACCGCCCACGGAACCAATCCCGCCAGCGCGGCACAGTGCGGCCTCACGGTGGTGACCGTCCGCAGCGCCGCCGACGGCACCGTAGATCTCGTCGATTTCGCAGCAAAACTGGGCCCCAACGTGGCTGCGGTGATGCTTACCAATCCCAACACTCTGGGGATTTTTGAGCGCAATATCGAGCAGATGGCGCGCCTAGCTCATGAGGCGGGTGCACTGCTTTATTACGACGGAGCCAACCTCAACGCCCTGGTGGGAGTGGCGCGACCGGGCGACATGGGATTCGATGTGGTGCACCTGAATTTGCACAAGACATTTTCGACCCCGCACGGCGGGGGTGGCCCCGGGGCTGGACCGGTCGGGGTGACCGCTGCCCTGCAGGATTTTCTTCCCGTGCCCCGCATCGCGCGCCAGGGAGAGGCATTTGGGTGGGAGTACGAGCGTCCACACAGCATTGGTAAAGTGCGGTCTTTTTATGGCAATTTCGGGATGTTGGTGCGCGCGTACGCCTACATTCGCGCCTACGGCGACGATATCCCCCAGGTGGCGCGGGACGCTGTGCTGGGCGCCCGCTATCTGAGGCATAAACTGAACCCTTGGCTGCCGGTGGCCATCGCTGCCGACTCCTTTCACGAGTTCGTCGCGACGCCGAAGCGGGCCCGTCCGCCCTACTCCGAGCTGCGCGCGTTAGACATCGCCAAGCGGATGATCGATTACGGGGTGTACCCGCCGACCGTCTATTTCCCCATGACGGTTCCTGAAGCGATGATGTTTGAGCCGACCGAGACCGAGTCCAAGCGCTCCTTGGACGAACTGGCGGCGGTGGTTGGAGCCATCATGGAAGAGGGCAGTAGAGATCCCGAGATTCTGCGCACGGCACCGCACCAGGCTCCGGTGGGCCGGGTCGACGAGGTGAGCGCCGCTCGGCGTCCCGTCCTGCGGTGGCGCCCCGAGGCGTCGGTGGATTGAAGCAGGCGGAAGCCGATCGTCGCCGGCTGCTGGGTCTGATGTTGAGTCGGGCGTTTCGGGTCGGGGACTTTCTGCTCGTCAGCGGCCGTCGCAGCCCCTACTACTTCGACGGGAGGCTGGTCACCCTTGACGCTGAAGGGTCTCTGCTGGTGGGTCGGGCCATTCTGCAGTTTGCCCGGGAGGATGGGGTGAGCAAAATCGGGGGTCCGACTCTCGGGGCGGATCCCATGGTGACGGCGGTGGCTCTCTGCAGCGCCCTCGATGAGGGCCCGCGGATCTCCGCCTTCATCGTGCGCAAGGAGGTAAAGGAGCACGGCGCGGGAGGCTGGTGCGCGGGGGAGGCACCGGAGCCGGGAGAGGCGGTGGCGCTGGTGGACGACGCCCTCACCACCGGCGGGTCGCTGCTGCGGACGGCAGGTCAGGTGGCTGCCGTCGGAGCCAGGATCGTGGCGATCTACACCCTGTTGGATCGCGAGGAGGGTGGCAGGGAGCGCCTCGAGGCGGCTGGCTACCGGACCCGTTCGGTGTTCGTGCGCAGCGACCTGTTGACCGCGGACGGCCAGGCTCTACCCGCTGCCCCATGAGGTAGAGGGCATGTCCAGCCCCGCGGGCCCTCGGCCGATCCATCCGGGCCGGCGGCGGGCGGCAGTTGGTTGGGCGCTGGCAACCCTGGTGCTGGTCGCGGGATGCGGTTCGAATACCAGCGCCAGCCAAGCCGTGGCGGCGCTGGGAGGCGGACTACCGATCAGCCAGCACGCGCGCCCCCTGGAGAACGCTCTAGTGACGAGCAGTCCCGACGGGGGTTTCTACACCGATCCAACCTACCTCCACTTTTACTTCGTCCGCCAGGTTCCCCTCCGGGACATTCTTCCCCTCCTTTCGGGCTCGGAGGCGCACGACGCCAAATCCCTCAGCGGCTTGGGGCCGCTGCTGGAAGTGGTGGTTACCGCCACCAACCCCGGGGCCTCAACCACCGCCGTCGACCTAACCCAGACGGTGCTGGAATCCGCAGTCACCGCGCGGCTGGACCCCCGCGGGGTCCAATCCTCGGTCCAGCTGAGCTACTACGAGCCGATTCGCCCGATTGTGGTGATGTCCAGCAACCGATTGGATGTCTGCTCGGCAGATGTCAACCCCGGAGCCCGAGTGTGGATGGTGGCGATTTTCCCCCCGATTAACATCTCCGTCAGGGTGGCCTTCGTCGACTCCGAGTTTGTGACCCCCAAGGCGCACGGCTTTTATCTGCCTATCGGCCGGGGAGCGGTACCGAATCGTCTGCCGACCACCCTATATGCTCAGGATGTAGACCACTGCATTCAGATCCTGAACCAGAGCTGAGCCGTGACCGCGAGGCGCTCGTGGCATCCCTCCGCGAGAGGGGAATCGGTGAAGCCGCACTGGAGGCGATGGCCCGGGTTCCCCGGAGAGCCTTCCTCCCGTCCGACCAGTGGGGTCGGGCCAGCGAGGACCGGCCGTTGGCCATTGGTTTCGGACAGACCTGCTCCCAACCCTGGATCGTCGCGGTGGTGCTGCAGGCCGTCGATCTGCGCAGCGGGGCTTCGGTGCTGGAGGTGGGCGCGGGCAGCGGATACCTGGCGGCCCTCCTTCGAGCCGCTGGGGCTGCCCGGGTCGTCGCCGTCGAACGCCTCCCCCAGCTGGCCAGTCGGGCCCGCCGCAATCTCAATCGGCTGGGGGTCACCGGGGTCCGAATGGTAGTCGGGGATGGTCGCTTGGGGGTCCCGCCGTGGGGGCCGTTCGATGTGGTGATCATCTCCGCCGCCACCCGCCACATTCCCCGTCCGCTTCTGGAGCAGGTCGGTCCCGGGGGAAGGATGGTCGTGCCCGTCATCGGACCCGATGACGAACGGCTCTGGTGCCTGGCCCGTGAGGCGGACGGCTGGGCTCGTCAGGATCTGGGCGAATGCCGCTTCGTGCCCCTCCTCGGCGAGCGTGACCAGGCGAGCTCCGCCGTCGACGGGGCGTCGGTACCACCCTTCCCGTGAGTCTCACTGCGAGCGGCCGACTCGGCCCTCTGCGGCAACACCCGGCTACGAGGATCAGTCAATGATCAGCCCCCAAGGACCGGTCGGCCGAATCGAGCTTTCAGCGCCGCCCGGCGGACCGTGGGCCTGGCCGATGCGGGGAGAGTTGGTGGAGCTAGTCCTGCACAGCGACCTGCTTCGTGGCAATCACCTGGGTGATCCCGCCGACCGGCCGCTCTGGGTGTACCTGCCCCCGGCCTACGCCGAGGAGTCGGAGCAGCGCTTCCCGGTCGTCTACTTGCTCCAGGGGTTCTCGGGGCAAGTGGACATGTGGGGGTCACGGACCGGATTCCGGCGTACCGCGATCGAGCTTTTCGACGAGCTTTTCAGCGACCCCGCGACACCTCCGTGCCTGCTGGTCTTTGCGGACTGCTGGACCAGTCTCGGTGGCAGCCAGTTCCTCAATTCGCCCGGTACGGGCCAGTACCACAGCTACTTCTGCGAGGAGGTGGTGCCGGCGATCGACGCGACCTTCCGGACCCGGGCCGACCGCGACCACCGCGCCGTCGCCGGGCACTCGAGCGGCGGCTACGGGGCACTGGTCAGCGCGTTGCTCAGACCCGATCTCTTCGGCGCATTGGCTAGCCATGCCGGCGACGCGCTCTTCGAGTTCTGTTATCTGCCGGAGTTTCCCGAGGCGGTGCGACAGCTCCGCGACCACTACCAGGGGTCGTATGCCAACTTCTGGGCCGATTTCCACCGCCGTCCGCCCGTCTCCCGACCCCAGGACCGGGTGCTGGTCGAACTTTGGTGTATGGCGGCATGCTATTCAGCCAGGGCCGATGGCACCCCCGAACTGCCCTTCGACCCAATCACCGGAATCTTGCGCCCCGGAGTCTGGCAGCGTTGGCTCGACCTGGATCCGGTTCGGCTCATCGCCGCCCGTCCCGAGGCGGTCCAGTCGCTAAGGGCCGTCTACTTGGAGGGTGGCTTGAGTGACGAGTGGTATCTCGAAGTGTGCGCGGGAGGGGTGGCGGCCACGATGCGGGAGCACGGGGTGTCGAACCTCCGACTGGAGTTGTTCGAAGGGGGCCACCGGGGCATCGAATTTCGCTACCCGATCTCGATCCGCTATCTGGCCGAGTCCATGTCGCGCTAGCGACTCCCGATCGAGTTCAGGCTGACGCAGACGGGCCGTCGTAGGAGTGGAACCCCCGGCCGGTCTTGCGGCCCAACTGACCAGCCTCCACCAGCCGTTCCAGCAGGGGATTGGCCGCGTACCGTGGGTCGTGGAGGCCCTCGTACATCACACGGCAGATCCCCAGGATGACGTCAAGCCCGATGAAGTCGGCCAACTCCAGGGGTCCCATCGGATGACGGAAACCGAGTCGGGCAACTTCGTCGATGTCCGCCGCAGTTCCCACGCCCTGCTGAAGGGCGTGAATCGCCTCGTTGATGAAGGGAATCAGGATCCGATTCCCGATGAAGCCCGGTGTGTCGCTCGCCTTGACCGGAGTCTTGCCGATCTGGACCGAGAGCCTTTCGATGCTGGCAAAGGTTTCGTCGGAGGTGAGCAGCCCCCGGATCAGCTCGACCAGCTTCATCACCGGGACCGGGCTGTAGAAGTGCATCCCCATGAACTGCTCCGGCCGCGAGGTCGCGGCGGCGAGCCTGGTGATGGAGATGGAAGAGGTGTTACTCGTGAACAGGGTCGTCGCCGGGCACAGCTGGTCCAGTTCGCGCCAGAGGGCTAGCTTGGCCTCCAGTTCCTCGGTGATCGCTTCCACGACCAGGTCAGCCTGGGCGGCTGTCCCGAGCTCGGTTGCTACCGCCAGGCGATCGGTTGCCGCCGCGGCATCACCCGCTGGTACTCGCCCCCCCGCCACGGCCCGGCGAAGCCGATCGGTGATCTTGCCGCGGGCGCTTGTGGCCGCCCCGGGTCGCGAGTCGAACAGCTGCACTTCGAGGCCGCTTTGGGCTGCCGTTTGGGCGATTCCCGACCCCATCAGGCCGGCCCCAACCACCAACAACTTCGGGAATTCGGGGAGCGTCATGCAGGCGCGTCGCCCCCTCCCAAAAGGGGCGGGGAGTTGCCCCCAGTCTGGCCGCCGGGTGCTTGGTCACCCAGCGGTCGCGGGCCACGACGGCGATGGCGATTGCGGCGGCGGCGGGCACCGTCCCCTGGAGGTCTCGGAGCGCCGGGCGGAGAGGGCGTCGATGTCACGCCGTCGGGATTGGTCACGGCGGGGTTTCCCGCCCAACCTCCCCGCGAGCGATGGCGGTGTCGCCGCCGCCGGGCTGGCCGGCCCGCTGCGTCCCCGGCCTCGGTGCTGGGCTGAGGGGCGGTCGTGGCCGTGTCAGGGGCTACCGTCGGCTGACCGGGACTGCCTGGGTGACGGCGGCGGCGGCGGCGACTTCGCCTTGGAGCGGTGGGATCACCTTCCTGCAGTGTTCCCGGAGCGCCTCCCACCGCTCGGCGCGTCGGCCTCGGACGGACACTGGCCCGGCTCCCGAGGAGGTCGGTTGCCCTCAGATAACCGCCGCAGGAGCGGGCTGCCTCAACCAGACGCCCATACATGGTCTCCTCGCCGGCGCGAAGGGTGGCGGCGTCGCCCACACAGACCACCAGGCGGCGAGCTCGGGATATCGCCACGTTAAGTCGGTTGGGGACCCGCAGGAAGCCAATTCGCCCCCGCTCATTGCTGCGCACGAGAGATATCACGACCATGTCCTCCTCTCGGCCCTCGAAGGAGTCCACGGTGTCAATTCGCACTTGGCGGAGGAAGTGCCGACGGCTCAGAGCCTGCCGCAGCCGGTCCACCTGGTCCGCGTACATGGCGATCACGGCCAGCGAGAGGGAGGGGTCCGCCCGCTCGTCCAGGATCCGAACCACCTGAGCGCACACCCTCACCTCCGCGTCGTTTCTCAGCGCGCCGCCGGCGCCGCGCCGCTCGCGCCCGCCCCTCAGTCCGGCGGTGTCGACCATGTGTAGCGCCACCGGGAAGGGCCGTCGGGTCACGTACTCGTAATCGAGAACCTCGGGAGCGTTCTCCAGCTGATTGTCGTAGGAGGCACTGCTGATATAGGCAGAGATCTCACGGTGCATTCGGTGCTGCTCCACCAGGAGGCAGCGCGCCTGCTCCGGAACTCCCTTGTCCCAGCATCTCTGAAAGAGGCTGGTATCGACGATCTCCTCCAGGTCGGGGTGGTCCTCGACAATTTGGTAGATCGCGTCGTCTTCCACCGGCGGCAACTGTTTGTGGTCCCCGACCATGACCACGGCTGCACCCAGCCGCAGGCAGGGCAAGGCCTCGTCGATTCGGGCCTTGTTGGCCTCGTCCAAGATCACCACGTCGTAGGCCTCGTCGTTGGTGATCGAAGAGGTAGCCGCAGTGGCACAGGTGGCGAAGAAGACGTTGGCCTGAATCAGCCGCTCGTCGTCCTCGTCCTCCACCCGGAAGGCGTCAACAGCGGGATGCACCCGCTCCGCTTTGGCGACCCGCACCGCCCGCAGCCCTTCCGTGCCCGCCAGCCGTTCCAGGGCGTTGTCAACCGCCAGGTTGCTGTGGGAGCAGACCAGGATCCGCTGCTCCGGCCGCTCGGCCAGCCGGTGCTTGATCGACTCCACGATGACGGTGGTCTTGCCGGTTCCGGGAGGGCCCTGGATCAGGGCCGCCTGACCGGCTTCCAGGGCCACGATGATCCCGATCGCTCGATCCTGTGCCGGGTTGCTGCGCATTCCCGGGGTCAGCCAGTCGCCGCGAGGCTCCACCTCGGGCGCGTAGACGGAGGTAGGGTCGGTCAGGAGCTGGGCCAGCAGCAGGCTGCGCGCGTCTCCCGAAGCGATCGACGCCAGGGTGCTGCGCTTGGAGGCGTAGAGCTGCTTGTTGAAAGATGGGGTGATCCAGCCCTGACTTCCGGCAGACTCGTAGGCCTTGCAGGCCACCTCGACGAGCCGACGCCGGTGATCGACCTTGGTGACCCGGCCGAGGTAGTGGGGCTCGTCCTCAGGCTCCACCATCACCGCCGAGTCCACCGTGATCGTGATCGTGTGGTCCTTTGGTACCGAGAATTCGATCCGCCCCAGTTCGGGCCGACGCCGATCCTCCTCGGTGAACTCCCTCCCGCAAGAAGGGCAGCGCTCGTCCCGGTCTGACCGCCAAAGGCCGCGGCAGTTCCGGCAGCGCCAGATCTCGACCACCCCGTCGAAGGGCGTTCGCTGAGTTGCGGCCCGGTTGCGCTCGGCACTCTCCAGGCCGTCGACTAGGGCCAGGGTCTGGAGCAGGATCGGATCAGGATCCTTGGAGCCGCGGGCCAGTTTGGCCAGGTCCATGAGATGGAAGGTGTCGCTGGCGATACCGTCCTCCGCACTGACCAACGGGAGACGGCAGCTGACCCGAAGCACCCGATTCCCCAGGTCGTCCCGCTCGGCAGGGGCGGGGCGGACGCTGTCAACTCGCAGGGCGGTACGCTCCCGCTTGGCTCGAGCTGGTCGCAGCGGTGTGCAGGTGACATCCAGACCGGGCAGAAGGAGGGTCATCTCGGGGGACTCTCCCTGGCCGGCGATGACCGCGAAGTCGTCCAGGGCGCCGATCTGAGCTGCGAAGTGCTCGCGGGCGCCACCGTTCCCGTGGCCGTTGAGGGCCTCGAGGAACGACATCGCTTCAGTTGCCTCGGGCACCACCAGGTGGAGGTGCTGGAGGGTCAGGGTTGGGGGC
>DATKSI010000017.1:0-37905 GCA_035531715.1 Candidatus Micrarchaeaceae archaeon | reverse complement strand
GGAGGTTGCCCTAGTCGACCTCCGCTCCGCGCGGGACTAGGTCGGGAAGTCGGCGGCCGATCGCCGGTCAGCCTGCTCCGGCGGGCGGGAACAGGTGGCGGCTGATGAAGGCTAGCGCCTGCGGGTAGGCCCGCAGCCGATTGGCCCGCTTGCCGAGCCCATGCCCCTCATCGGCGAACACCAGCAACTCGCAGGCCAGCTTATTTCCCCGGAGCGCAGCGGCCACCTGCTCCGCCTCGCTCAGTGGAACCCGGGGGTCATTGGCACCGTGGATCAGAAATAGGGGCGCGCGGATCTGGTCGATCCGATTGATCGGAGAAGCCGACTGGAGAAAGTCGCGGTCTTCAGCGAGCGAACCGTACTCGCGCTCGCGCACCGCCCGGCGGTAGCCAGAGGTGTTCTCCAGGAAGGTCACCAGCGAGGAGATCCCCACGACGTCGACTCCGGCCGCCCAGAGCGCCGGCTGAAAGGCCAAGCCCGCCAGCACCATGTACCCCCCATAGGAGCCTCCCCACAGCGCCGCCCGGGCCGGGTCGACGCCCAGGGTGGGCAGCCAGGAGTGCAGAGCGGCGAGATCCCCCACCGAGGCGAGTCGGCGCCGCCCATCGTCGGCTGAGTACCAGCTCTTGCCGTATCCAGTTGAGCCCCGCACGTTGGGCACCAGGACGGTGTATCCGGCCGCAGCCAAGCCCTGGATCACCGGGTTGAAGCTGCGGACGGCCTGGGACTCAGGACCACCGTGGATGTGGAGCACGGCCGAGCTCGCCAGCCTGGAGTCAATCGGCTCCGGACTGCGGTAGACGAAGCAGGGGATCGCTTCACCGTCCGGAGTGGGAACCCGATGGGCGACCGGCTCGGCCAGACGCACACCTGCGGCAAGTCCGGTGCTCTCCTTGACCGTTGTGGCGGCGCCGGTGGCGGCGTCGATCCGCAGGACGCTGCCCGGGTGGGTCGCGCTGGCGTAGGAGATCGCGATGAACCGCGAGTTGGGAGACCACACCGGGTTGGGCAGCCCCGGCTCGCCGATCCAGCCGTCACCGGGCAGTTCCACCGAACGGACAAAATCCCCGGTCGCCGCCTCATGCAGGGCGAGTCGCGCGGCCCCGTCATCGTTGCTGCGCACCAGGATCAGGCGCCGGTCTGGAGAGACCCAGCCGGAGGCGTCCTGCCCCTCGGTCGCCACCAGCTCGACCCATTCGTGGGTGGCGAGGTCGATCCGAGCGATGACGGTGTGGTCCCGCTGCCGGTCGGTGGACACGATCAGGGAGTCGACACCGGAAAACCAGAAGGGCCAAAAGTGCTGCGCCGGCTCGGTGTTTTCGGTCAAGGGGTGTAGCCGCCCCCCGCTTACCTCCACGTCGAGCAATTGGTCCGACATCGGCTGGTCAGTAAAACGGACCAAAATCGCGCGCCCGCCGGCGGGCGCCACACACACCTCAGCAATCGCGCCACCCTGGTCGTAGACGACGGTCTCCACCCCGGTATCGACATCCCGCAGAATTACGTCGAAGTCGACCGAATTGCGACGATTAGTGGTGTAGACGATCCGCCCAGAGGCCACGTCGACCAGATTGTGTAAATATCGCGGGTCCCGCACCAAGGGCGTCAGACCATCGAGCCCGACTGGTTCAGCCGGCAGCGGATCCAGGGATAGCCAAGACAGCTGCGTCCGCTCGTCGCCGTCCTGGTCGTGCTGGACCAGCACCGCTCTGGTGCCCGGGAGATAGCGTCCGGTGCAGGCACTGGGCAGCGCCGTGAGCTGGGTCGGGGTTCCGTCCTGCGCCAGCTCCGCCAACTGAAACGAGCCCGGCCCGTCATGGCCGGCCAGGATCCGCCCGGCATCATCGATGTCGAAGGCCCGCCACAGCGCCAGCTCCAGCAAGGCCGCCATCGACACTCCCATCGGCTAGATCGTATCCGCACGAGGAGAGGAGGTTCCTCGGCACCCCTCGCCGGCTCAAGGCAGTTACCCCTTCCGGTGACCTTGGGGGGAGCTGGGGAGCCGGCGTCGGCTCCCCAGCCGAGTGTCAACCGCGGTCAGAGGCGCAGGAGCGGACTTCGGCTCAAGACTCCGGGCCAGCGTAAGCGCCGGCGGTCTCAGGGAACATGGCCTTGACGATCTTCAGTCGCGAGATGTCCACGGTCGCGTCCATGTGCAGGAAGATCGCCGCGTCGCGAAACAGTTTCTCGATACCCACATCCAGCATCGAGCCGGCACCGCCGTGAAGCTCCATCGCGTTCTGGCAGACGCTGAGCACCTCCTGCGAGGTGAACACCTTGGCCATATTGCTCAACTGGTCGGCGTCGGCGGTGCCCTGGTCGACGGCGCGAGAGGCTTCGCGAAGCAGCCCCCGGCAGGCGCACAACCGAGTCGCCATATCCGCCAGGCGCAGAGCAACCGCCTGGTGCTTGATCAAAATCCGCCCACCCTGAACGTAGCTTTGGACGTAGGCAGCGGTCCGCTCGAAGGCGGCCATGCCCACCCCGAGGTTCTTGGCAGCTTGGATGATCTTGCCCGGGCGGAAGTAAATCGCGGCGCCCCCGATGGCCACGTTCTCGATCAGCAGGTGATCAAGCGGCACTGAGCAGTTTTCGAAGGAAATCTCGCCGTTGTTCATGAACCGGCCGCCGATCGTCTCGTTGCACCGCTCCACCCGCAGTCCGGCCGTGTCGCGCGGCACCAGAAAGCTCGAGGTGCCTTGGAGCATTCCCACGCCGGGCTGGGTGTTGGCATAGACGACGTAAAGGTCGGCATCGTAGCCATTGCTGATGAACTGCTTGCGCCCGTTGATCACCCAGCGGTCGCCCTGGCGCACCGCCTTGGTATCCATCGCCGCCTCGGGAGCGTTGTAGGGCAACCAGCGGTCGGAGGCGCCTCGGGGCTCGGTCAGACAGTGGGCCAGCAAAAAGCTCGGATCTGCGACCAGCCGGGTGAACCACCGCTCCTGCAGGTGACGGGGAGCGTGCTGGCGGAGCAGAACTGACACCTTCCAGATCTGGGCCAGCTTGTCCGCCAGACCCGAGTCTCCCCGGGCAATTTCCTCGGCGATGATGGCGAAGGTCTGCACCTCCTCGCCCGGGTCGATCGGGGTGCCGCCGAATTCAGCGGGAACCCCCAGCGTCCGCAGGCCGATCTTGTCCGCCTCCTCGAGGATGTACGCCGGCAGGCGGTCCTCCGGGGTCATCAGCCACTCGCGCTGCCAGTTGGTGCTAATGAACGGGGCCACGCAGCCGTCGACAAAGGACCGACAGGTGTCCCGCATCAGCAGCTGTTCCTGCGAGAGCCCGCGCGCAGCCATCTCCATCCGACCTTCCTCCTCTGCCCGCAGCGGCGTCGTGCACCGCCTCCGGACCCACGACCAGCCCGGTCGCACGGGAGCGCGGCCGGGACATGGTACTGCCCGGCTGGCACCGACCCGACGTCGCCGGGAAGCGCGCGGTCGACGACCGCGGACTCATTCGACCAGATCCCTGCGAAGCCGGGGCGGTTCGCTCTGGGGCCAATTCGGCGCCTGAGACCCGCCAGCCGCCTGGTACTCCCTGACCCACACAATCCGAACCGTTCTTTTCAGGTCGCCGGAGCCCCCATCGCTCTCGACTGGACGAGCCAGGCGCCCGGCCGCTGAGCCCGACACATGTGGGGTGGGCTCAGTTCCTTGACAGCCACCCCCGTATCTGTCTAGAATTCTGGGCAGGAGTTTACTCATGACGATGATCGACACTCAGTCCCTCCTCTCTATTTCCGAGGCCAGCCAGAGAGGTGTTTCAGCTCTGGTCCGTGCTGCCGAGCACGGCCATGACCAAATCGTCCTCAGGAACAACAAACCGGTCGCTGCTGTCGTCAGCATGCGTCGCTTGGACGACGAGCAGAGGCTCCGAGACGACCTGACCGATGTGACGATGCTCGCAGCCAGGATGCTCACCACCACGGGCGCCGCAGTCACCCTCGACGATCTCCTCGCGGAGTTCGGGTACACGAGAGACCAGGTCCGCGACGGCGACTGATGCCGATCCGCGTCGAGTTGATCCCCGAGGCGGTCGACGATCTCCGGCGATATGCCACGAGCGGTAACCTTCCCCGCTTCCTTGCGAAGCTCGTGCGCCTTGAGGAGATCGGCGAGGACGCTGGTGTTCCCCTTGGAGGGGGGCTCACGGGGTGGCGCAAGATCGTCGTCGGCGATCGTGATTGGCGAATCGTCTTCACCGTGAACGCCGACCACACCGTGGCGCGGGTATGGGTGATCGGTGACCGAGCCGATGCCGAGTGTTACGAGCAGGCGGCCCTCCGAGTGGCTGAACATGGCAAGGATCAACCGGCTGTATCGAGCCTCGCCGCGGTCATGTTCAATCTCGTGCGCGCCCGTCGGGATGAGCGTACGAAGAAGCGCTGATTCGGGCGCCGCCCGTCTCAGCTCGTACAGCCGTGGCTGACCACGGCCAACTCGAATTCGATGCTGAACTCCGTGCCGAGCTTGAGCGCACCCGGGAAGTGCTCCGACGCATGGAGATCGAAAACCAGTCCCTGCGCGAGCAGCTTGTGGCACGAGACGCGCCAGCCCCGTCGGCACGCGAGGAGATCCATGCAGGGCCGTCCCCCGCCTCACCGCAAGCGAAAATTGCTCTGTTCCGCGCCTTGTTTCGGGGTCGCGATGACGTGTACGCCCAGCGCTGGGAGGCGCCCGACGGTCGCCACGGATATTCTCCGGTGCTGCGGGGTGGGGTACGGCGCGTGCGTGGTCAGCCGATCGAGCCCGCACAATGCCTCCCGCTGACTGACGAAGCGATCCGGGGCCACTTGGAAGGCGCGAGTGTTCTGGGAGTATACCCCCTGCAACTCGATGAGACGACGGCATTCCTCGCGATCGACCTTGACAAGGCAGCCTGGCGGGACGACGTTCGCGCTCTCAGTGCGACGTGCGAGGCCCTCGGAGTTCCCCACGCAGTGGAGCGCTCACGCTCGGGGAACGGCGCACACCTGTGGGTATTCTTCGATCGCTTGATTCCGGCTCCACTAGCACGCAACCTTGGGTGCGTCATCCTGACGGCTGCCATCGATCGCCGATCGCAGATCCCCTTTGCGTCGTACGATCGCCTCTTCCCGAGTCAGGACACCCTCCCCAAGGGAGGATTCGGCAATCTGATCGCCCTGCCCCTCCAGGGTCTATCGCGACGGCTTCACAAGAATACGGTGTTTCTCACGCCGCCGTTGGACCAACCGTACCGCGATCAGTGGGCGTTTCTAGCTTCGGTGCCGCGCGTCGGACAGCACGATGTCGAGTACATTGTGCGCGGCGCCGCCAAACAGGGGCGTGTGATTGGCGTCGGAGCTGACTGGCTCCACGAGGAAAGGGAGGACGGCCGTCCTTGGGAACTCCGACCCTCCCGCCGCCGCGCAGAGGAGAGGATGGCAGACCATATTCCGGCTTCGGTTGGCCTCGTCATTTCGCATCGGGTGTTCATCCCCACGGAGGGGATGTCGGCGCCCCTTGTCGTGCATCTGCGGCGCATGGCTGCGTTCCAGAATCCTGAATTCTATGCCGCGCAGCGGATGCGCCTGCCAACGTTCGGGAAGCCGCGCGTCATCTCGTGCGGCGAGGATTTTCCCCATCATCTCGCGCTGCCCCGCGGATATGGCGACACGGTGCGCGAATTCCTCACCCGACATGGCTGCAGGGTCACCGTCGCCGACGAGCGCCAACGCGGCCGACCGTTACATGCCGCCTTCCACGGTGAGTTGACCAGCGATCAGGCAATGGCAGCTGGGGCTCTCCTCAAGCACGACGTCGGGGTGCTGAGCGCGCCGACGGCGTTCGGCAAGACGGTCATAGGTGCTTGGCTCATCGCTCAACGGCGCATCAACGCATTGGTGTTGGTCCACCGCCGACATCTGCTCGACCAGTGGCGAGAGCGACTGTCTGCCTTTCTGGAACTTCCGATCGCGGCGATTGGCCAGATCGGCGCCGGTCGTTGCCGTTCTGGCAAGCCTTGTCCGCGGTGGCGAAGTTGACGACGTGGTCGCCGACTACGGGCACGTGATCGTCGATGAGTGCCATCACATCCCAGCGTTCAGCTTCGAGCGAGTACTCGCGGAGGTCCGGGCGCGATACGTGCTGGGCCTTTCTGCCACGCCCATCCGTAAGGATGGGCACCATCCCATCGTGTTCATGCAGTGCGGACCGATTCGGCACAAGGTCGATGCCCGAATCCAGGCGGCCAAACGGGCGTTTCGTCACGTTGTTATTGAACGACGGACAGCGTTTCTCGCGCCACCCGAGATCGATGGTCGGGGCATCCAAGCTCTCTGCGCTGCGCTTGTTGCGGACGATGAGCGAACGGCGGCCGTCGTGGCGGATGTCCTGACGGCACTTGGGACGGGCAGGTCCCCGCTCGTGCTCACGGAACGCACTGATCACATGGCAGCCATCGCCGATGCGCTCGGCCGCGCGACGGAGAACGTCGTGGTGCTCAAAGGCGGCATGGGAGTGAAACAGCGACGGGCCGCCAAAGACCGCCTCGCTTCGATTTCCGACGGCGAGCCCCGCGTTGTGGTCGCTACGGGACGCTACATCGGAGAAGGGTTTGACGATCCACGGCTCGACACACTGTTCCTGGCTATGCCCGTCGCCTGGAAGGGTACGATCCAGCAGTACGCGGGGCGCCTTCACCGCGTCCATGCCAACAAGCGAGTGGTCAAGATCTTTGACTACGTTGACGCGTTAGTGCCTGTTCTTGCGCGGATGTTCGAGAAGCGTCTCCAAGGCTACGCAGCGATCGGATACAGCATCGGCGACGAACGTCCTGCCGGTGAGGAGGCGGGCACCGATTGCCTGATGCTGCCGACCGGAGACGCGCCCGTCCGATCCTGAGCCCACACCTACCCGGGTTATCCAACCCCCCGCTCCAGGCCGCTCATCGCCGGAGGTTAGACCGGGAGCGGTTCGGATTGTGTTCGACACGGTCGAGTTGGTACCCCCAGCAGGACTCGAACCTGCGCACCCGGCTCCGGAGGCCGGCGCTCTATCCGCTGAGCTATGGGGGCTCGGGGCTGCTAGAGCGGCACCCCGCCACAAGAAGGGTCGCTCAGCAGGAACCTAGCCTACTCGTCCTCGTCGCCGATCGTGAACATGAGCCCATCCTGGACGTCATACAGGGCGTCCATCCACTCGGCGATAAGCACCTCATCGGCCCGCCGCCGCCCCAGGGGATGACCTTCCTTGGCAAGCAGGCGCCGGCACTGATTGCGCAGCGCGAGGGGCACGACCACCTCCTCGGCGATGTTCAGTTGCTCCAGTTCATTGAGGAGGCGATCGATAAAGAGGATCTTGTTGCGGCGGGCGTTGCGTTCGCGACGCTCGATGTGGTCGGACTCGTAGAGCTTGGAGATTTCGTGGGAGGTTTCAGAGATGGTGGGCAAGTTCTATCCCTTGATTCAGCGCGTTCGGCGAAGCTCGACCAGCTCCCCCGGGGGGAAGCTGCAACTCAATCCTAGATGGCACTCTGAGAAGCGTCAAGGTGCCGGGAGAGGGGCGCTGGAATTGGAGAACTCCCCTCGGAGGCTTGCCCCCGGGCGTTGTCCGGCCTAGTCCGCAACCCCATCGGCGAGGCGGAGCCGGGGGCCAAGGGCCCGCTCCATATCGCCGGCGGTGAGCGCCAGGGGGCCTTCGGCCGTCTCCACGATCAGCTCGCCGCATTTCGAGATTCCAAGTGCCCGGCCGGACACCGGCCCCGACGGGTGCCGGGCGGTGACCCGCTGCCCCATCCAGGCGGCGTGGCTGAGCCATTGCTGGCGAAGAGCCCCAAAGCCGCCGTCGGTCCACTCTCGGTATCGAATCGCCAGCCGACCCAGAATCGCTTCCGCCAGGACCGTGCGATCTAGGGGGTGCCCCTCCAGGTCGCAGGCGGTGGCGGTGCGCCGTAGCCCCGCGGGCAGATCTCGTCCGGCCCAGGCAACGTTGCAACCGATCCCCAGAATGACGACTCGGTCCGCCGCCGTTGGCGCCAAGGACTCAGCCAGAATGCCGGCCAGTTTGCGCTCCCGGCAGATGCAATCGTTGGGCCACTTCAGCTGCGCCGAGGGCCCCCCCGCCAGCGCCAGTCCCTCGACCACTGCCAAGCCGGCGACCAGGGTGAGGGTAGTCCAGCACGCACTGCCGGCGGCTGGCCGCAAGAGCACGGAGAACATCAGGGAGCTCCCGGCGGGGGCGGTCCAGCTTCGACCCAACCCTCCCCGACCTGCGGTCTGCTGGTCGGCCCAGACGACTCGCCCCTCCGGCTCCCCGGCGGCGGCGGCCAGCGCGACCAGGTCCTGGGTGCTCGCAACTTGCGCGTAGCCCCGGATTTGGAAGCGGATCGGCGCGTTGGCAAGCGCCCTCTGGAGTTGCTCCACGTCGAGACTTTGCGTCACTTCGGTGACGGTCCGTCTGAGATGGGAAGCACTCACGTATACTGCCGCGTCGTGGAGAATTGGGAAAGAGTTGAGATGTTCAGCTCCTTCTTAAAGCTCAGCGGCGACATCGAGGTGGTGCCGCCCCTGCGGCTCACGGATGTGGTCAATCGGATGACGGAGTTCCTGGAGATTGACCACTTGACGCTGGAGCCGCTGGCCAGCACCTACCCGGTCATCAGCACGGTCGAGGACTCGGCGATGGTCGCCAAGCGAGCCCTGCTGATGGTGGTCCCGATAGGAGACTCAGCCGCCGACCACGGCGGACGACGAGCCCTGCTGGAGGCCAAGGTGGCGCGGCAGGTGGCCCTCACCATCGACACCTTCTCCCTGGTCTGCGAGGTCTTCCTGGAACCGAGACTCAGCTTGCGAGAGACGCTGGAGCGGAGCGTCGACGACTTCCTGCCGGTGCGCAATCTGAACGCGGTCTGGCTGCCCGCGCTGACCCACGAGCGGGTCACGATACAGCGCTCGTTCGCCCTCATCCATCCCCGCCAGATCCTCAGTTTCTCCGAGCGTGGGGAAGCGGCTTCCTGACCACCTCGGGGGCCCCGAACGCCGCTGAACTCTGATCCCGCCGCCTCGATCCGGCGCGATGCCGCCACGGTGGCGCTGCTGCGCGACCAGCCCAGGTCGGCGGAGCTTGGTCAGGGTCTCGAAGTGCTCTTGGTGACCCGACCCGCAAGCAGTGCATTTGCCCCGCGGGCCGAGGTGTTCCCGGGCGGTGCGGTGGACCCGACCGACCTGGACCCTGAGTGGTCCGAACTCGCTTCGAGACTGGCCTTCTCCGCGGAGGTAGAGCGCCATCTCCTGACCACCGCGGTGCGCGAGACATTCGAGGAGTGCGGCGTCCTGCTGGCCCGTGACGCCCTGGGGCGCCCCTGCCGGCCGGAGTTGGTGGCGGAGCTTGAAGAGCTGAGGCGCCTGGTCCAGGCCGGGCACCCCGAGCGATTTCTGCCCGGGCTCAAGGAGGCGGGGCTCCGGCCCGGCTGGGAGGACCTCGCCTTCTGCGCCCACTGGGTAACCCCCGAGGGGCTCCCCCGAATCTTCGATACGCGATTCTTCCTGGCCGCTTTGCCCAGCGGCCAGATGCCCGGTCGCGAACCAGCCGGAGAGCTGACGGGGACCCGCTGGGTCCGTCCCCAAGCGGCACTCGACGAGGCCCTCCAGGGCAGGGTCGTCCTGCTCCCCCCCACCCGCGCGGTTTTGGAGCAACTCGCTAGTCGGCCGACCGTCAGCTCCGCGCTGCGGTTCGCCCGCACCGCCAGGAAGGTGCGGATTCAGCCGAAGTTGTCAGAGATCACCTCTGCCCGCTACCCCGGCCTGGACGTCCAGGCGGTGCTCGGTCCGCGAGCCCCGGGAGAAGGGTGAACGACTCGCCCGAGATTCAGCTGGTGCGGGCCACCAACCCGGGCCTTCTCACCGGAGCCGGGACCAACACCTGGATCTTTGGCCGGGGGGAAACGGTGGTCATCGACCCCGGCCCCGCCGACGAGCTCCACCTCCAGAGAGTCCTGGCAACCGCCAATCAGCAAGGGCGGGTGGTGATGGTTGCCTGCACCCACCACCACCTCGACCACCTGGAGGGGGCGGCTCGATTCTGCGAGCTGGCCCAGGCTCCGCTGGCCGTCTACTTTCGCCGGGCGACCGCCCCCGGCACCCTGCCGGTCCACGATGGCGACCACCTGCTGGCGGGGCTGGGGGAGCTGGTGGCAGTGCACACCCCGGGGCACGCCTCAGACCACCTCTGCTTCCTCGATGAGTCGAGCGGGGTCATCTTCACCGGCGACCATGTGCTCCAGGGGACCACCAGCGTGGTGGCTCCTCCTGACGGAGACATGACCGCCTACCTCGACTCGCTGGAGCGGGTGCGGCAGCTGCGCCCCAGCCGGCTGCTTCCCGGGCATGGCGAACCGATCGAGGCGGCGGAGGCGGCGATCGGCGAACTGATCGCCCACCGTCGCCAACGCGAGCAGCAGATCCTCGGCCAACTTGAACTCGGTGCCGCAATCCCGGAAGAGCTGGTGCGGCGGCTCTACGCGTCGTACTCCCCAGAGCTCCAGGAGGTGGCGGCGGGCACCGTACTGGCCCATCTCCTGAAGCTCGAGCAAGAGGGCCGGGTTCGCCAGGTAGCGGGCGGTCGACCAAGACTGTTCGAGCGGGTGGCCGGAACCGACCGGTAGGCAGTTGACCCGCTCGGCACCGCGGCCCCGGTCATCCCATCTGGAAGGGCAGGTGCGCCAGGGTTCTGGTCATGACCCCCGACGGCCCGAGGGGAACCACCGGCTTCCACAGCGCCTCGCCATGGTAGGCGGACCCGGCGATGTCGAGGTGGACCCAGGGCAGGTCACCGGTGAACTGGCGCAGGAAGATGCCCCCGTTGATGGAGCTCGCTCCTGGCTTCTCGGCGGAGTTCCGCATGTCGGCGATCTCGGAGTCCAGCACCACCTGGTAATCCGGATACATCGGTAGCTCCCAGATGCGCTCACCGGCGAGGGAGCCCGCCCGACGCAGCTGGGCGAGCAACTCGGGGCTGGTGCCCATGGCGATGGTCGTGGCGTACCCCATGGCAATCACCGCCCCACCGGTCAGGGTGGCGACGTCCACCAGATGGGTAGCCCCCCGGTCGGCGGCGAATCCCAGAGCGTCGGCGAGCACCAGCCGCCCCTCGGCGTCGGTGTTGGTGATTTCGATGGTCTTGCCGTTCATCGCGCTGACCACGTCCCCGGGCTTGACGGCACCGCCTCCGGGCATGTTCTCGGTGATCGCTGCCACGGCGATCACCTGAATCGGGGCCTGCATCTGGGCGATCAGCGCCATCGCCTCGATCACCGCGGCCGCGCCACTCATGTCCGCCTTCATGTCGGACATCCCCAGGGGAACCTTGAGGGAGATGCCCCCGCTGTCGAAGGTGATCCCCTTGCCGACGAGGGCCAACAACTTGTCCGAGTTGGCCGGGACCCGGGGGCGGTAGCGCAAGGAGACCAGCTTGGGCGGCTCGTCAGAGCCTCGGGCCACCGCCAGCAGGGCACCCATGCCGAGCCGCTCCATATCCGCGCGCTCCAGAACCTCGAGTTCCAGCCCACCTTCCTCGGCCACTCGGGCGGCCTCGGCAGCCAGCTCGGTCGGGGTCAGCCGATTGCTCGGCCGCCACTGCAGCTCCCGGGTTCGGTTGGTCGCCTCCGCCAGGGTGGTGCCCTCGACCAGGGCGTTGACCACTTCGGCGCCGGTCCCCAACCCCAGCAACTCCAGCTCCTCAATCGCCCCCGGGTGTGCCCCCGTCTTCAGCTGTCCCAGGTGGTAATTGCCCAGAGCGACCCCTTCGGCGATCGCTCGGGCGACCGCGGCCCGGTCGCCCTGAACTGGGTCGCCGGCGGCCAGGGCGCTGACCAGACCCTCGTCAACCACCACCGCCATCCGGCGGCAGAATCGGCGGGTCTCTTTGACCGCGAATTGGAGCGCGTTGCGAAGCCGGTAACCGTCCAGCTCCGGAGGGCTGCCCAGGCCGAGAAACACCAGCCGGGGAGCAGCGATCTTGCCCAAGGTCGCAATCGCGGTGCGCTTGGGAAAAGCACCGGTCGCCTCCCGGTCGTCGCGCATGCGACTGAGGAGTCCGTCCAGGGCGTGGTCGAGGGCGGCGGCCAGAGGTCCGAGCGGCTCTCCCTGGAAATAGGGCACCACCAGGACGTCGACCTCGACCTCGCCGGGGCCAATTTCAATCGCCTGAGCTCGCAATCTCGTTTCCTCCTCTAACTGACCCAAGCTCGGGCCAGGGTTATGTCTACGGGGTGAGTACCTCCTCGGGAGGTCCGCGTCGCAGCTCAGTGGTGGGGGTCGAAGCGCACCTGCTGCAGGTCAGGAATCCATTCGTGCAGCGCCGCCTCGAGTGTCCGGCGCACCTCGGGAGTCAGCACCACCACGTAGTTTGAGCTCGGGTGGGCCTGGACGACCACCTCCCCTAGCCGGGGCTGAGTGACCATCAAGCTGTCGCTGGCGGGTCCGGAGCGGATGACTCCCTTCACCCGAGCGGTCAATTCTTGGTCGGTCACCAGAGAATCATGGCAAAGCCAAGTTGGACAATGTCGCCATGCCCTCAGGCGAGCGCCTGGCTACAGCTCTCCGCGGCCGCCTCTCCGCCCGTCGACTGCTCGAGATCGAAGCTCGCCGCCAGGGATTCACCGCCGTTCGGGTGACCGACCTGGCGCCGTTTGGCGAAGCTGCGGAGCGGGCCCGGTGCGCACTCGGCGAGGGACGGATGCAGGGGATGCCCTGGTACACCGAGGAGCGGATCAGCCAGGCCACCGATCTGGGGCAGCGCTATCCCTGGGGTCGGAGCCTGGTGGCGCTCAGCTATCCCTACCGGCCGGCCGCTCGACCACTCGGCGCCCGCCCTGATCCCCCTAGCCAGAGCGGGCGGCCTCGGGGACGGATCGCGGCCTTTGCCCTCGAAGAGGACTACCACCGGCGCCTCGCACGGGCGCTGCAGGGGCTGGTCGACCGGCTCTCGGTGCGCTCGCCGGGCCTGCGCTGGCACCGGTTCGTCGACCATGGCCGAGCCTTTGATCGAGCGATCGCGGAGCGTGCCGGGCTGGGTTTTTGTGGCAAGCACACCCAGCTGATCGCCGCCCGGGGTGGGTCCTATGTGTTGCTGGCGGCACTGGTCCTCAGCCTGGAATTGGACCCGGACCTCCCTTCCCGGCGGAGCTGCGGAAAATGCACCGCCTGTCTGCCCAGCTGCCCGACCGGTGCGCTACGGCAACCCGGGGTGATCGACGCGACCCGATGCATCAGCTACCTGACCATCGAGCACTCCGGTCCGATCCCGGGGCCGCTGCGCCCCTTGATGGGCACCTGGGTGTTTGGCTGCGATCTGTGCCAGGAAGCCTGCCCGATCAACCAGCGACTCAGCGGTCCCCCGGTCCGACCTGGCCCCGCCTCCACCGAGGCTGGCCCGGTGCCCTTCCCGGGCTTGGTGGAGCTGCTCCGGCTCACCGAGGCCACCTTTCGGGCTCGCTTTGGGGTCACCACCATGCGGCGCAGCGGCCGGGAGCGGCTGGCACGAAACGCAGCCATCGCTTTGGGAAATGCTGGAGACCCGGGAGCGGTGCCGGCCCTGGCGCACGCGTTGACCAACGACCCCTCGCCGGTGGTACGGGGAGCCAGCGCCTGGGCGCTGGGCCAACTGGGCGAGGAAGCGGCCACCTCGGCGCTGCTCGGCGCCCGGATCGGAGAGGGCGACCCGGAGGTGGTCAGCGAGATCGAACAGGCTCTGGGAGGGGCTTCGACAGCGCTGGGATCGGCGCCTCGGGGATTGCGCCAGCTCTCCCATTCGGCATAATCGCCGCGGTGGCTGGCTTCGCCCCGGTCTGCGCGGCGGTCGACATCCCCCAGGGCACTGGGCGGGTGGTCGATGCCGACGGCATCGAAGTGGCCATATTCCACGTCGACGGGGTCTTCCACGCGCTGGAGAACAGCTGCGCCAGCGGCGGGTCGATCGGCGAGGGTCAGCTGCGCGGCCATGTGGTCACCTGCCCGTTGGACGGTGAGACCTATGACGTTCGGTCGGGCATCTCCCCCATCTCGGACGCCATCTTCGTCAAGCACTTCGATGTGCGGCTCGACAGCAGTGGCAACGTGCTGGTGCGTATGGAGCCGACCGAGGATGAGGATGAGGACCTCTGAAGGGACGTCTGGCCGCGGTCGACCTCGGTTCCAACACCGCTCACCTGCTGGTGGCCACCGTCGGTGAGAAGGGAACTAGCCGGCGCCGCCACGCCGTCCACCTCCTTGGGCTCGGTCGCCCGGTAGCCACCACCGGGGAGCTGGGGCCGGAACTGCTCCAAAGGACCGCCGATCTGGTCGGCCGGCTGGTCGAACAGGCTCGCCAGGATGGGGCCGAGCGGTTCGGAGTGGTGGGGACCGAGGCGCTCCGCAACGCTAGCGACGGCGCAGCTCTGCGAGACCGGATTCGGCGCGAGACCAAACAGCAGCTCCGGATCTTGACCGGTGAGGCAGAGGCCCGGCTCAGCTATCTCGGGGGAACCGCGTTTTGGGTGCCCCCAGGCCGGCCCGCTACCGTGGTCGACCTGGGGGGAGGAAGCACGGAGGTGGTCCACGGTCGGGGCAGTCGACCGGTGAACGGGATTAGCCTGAAGTTGGGGTCGGATCGGATTCTGCTGGCGGTCCGGGCCGACGATCCACCCACGGCGCGGCAGCGGGTGGATGCGGAGCTCCGGATCTCGATGCTCCTGGAGCGGGTCCCCGAGGCGGCAGAGAAGGGAGTCTTGATCGCGACCGGGGGCACCGCCTCCAACCTGCCCGTGATCCTCGGGAAGTGGCGTCCCTTCCCCGACTCCAAGGATTCGCTCCGGGACGAGGGTAAGCGAGAGCCGTGGCTTACCCTGACCAGAGACCAGGTCGACCAGGTGGTCAAGCTCACCGCCACCAGCTCGAGCCGCGAGATCGCCCGGCGCACCGGGCTGAGCCAAGCTCGGGCCCGCCTGATGGCCGGCGGCGTCCTGATTCTGCTCGGGCTGCTCGAGCGCCTTCAGGTAGATGAGTTGGTGGTCACCGAGCGCGGCCTGCGCGATGGGGTGCTCCTCCGGCTGGCCGCGGCCACCGACCGCCCGCGCCCGGCTTGAGGCCCCATTTGGGCTCCGTCCTAGCTTCCCCCACCTTGCCCTAAGCTGGAATGGTGCCGGTCTTCGACTTTCACACCCACACCACCATCTCCGACGGCCACGCCGACGCCATGGAGATGGCCCGGAGGTGCCAGAAGAACGGATATGCCGCCTACATCTGCAGCGACCATGTCGACGAGGGCACGGTGGGCAGCCGGGTACCCGAGATCGTGGAAGCCTGCCGCCGGGTGAGTCTGGAGCTGGGGATCCACGGCATACCGGCGGTCGAGGTGACTCGAGTCGCCCCGGACCGGGTCGCCAAGGTGGCCGCCCGGGCGCGCTCGCTGGGCGCCCTGTTGGTGGTGGTCCACGGCGAGACGATCGGGGATTTTCCCCAGCCGGGCCTCAACCTGGCCGCGACCCGCTGCCCAGATGTGGACATCCTGGGGCACCCGGGATTGCTCTCCCACCACGCCGCCGAGCAGGCCCGAGACAATCACATTCACCTCGAAATCAGCGCGGCTGGCCTCCACGGTCTGACCAACGGACATGTGGCCAAGGTGGCGCTGGAGGCGGGGGCTTCCTTGGTGCTGGACTCGGATGCCCATCGCCCCGAGAGCCTGCTCACCCCGGAGCGCGCGCGGCAGTTGCTGGAGGGAAGCGGCCTGTCCCCCGAAGAGGTCTCTCAAGCCGCCGAGGTGGCTCCCTTCCTGGTCCTCAAGCGGCGGGGCATCGAGCTCCCCTGAGAGCCAGCGATCCCGGAGCGGGGGCCGGTCAGGGTCCGCCTCCCGAAGGACCCCCTGAAGGCGGACCCTGAGGGGACGGTTGGGGGCTAGGGGTCGGCGTCGGCACCGGGGTCGCGGTTGGAGTGGGGGTGACGTTGGGAAGCGGGGTCAAGGTACCGCTCGGGGTGTTGGTGGGCACGGTCTCGATGTCCTGAAGGTTGGCCACCAGCAGCGTTCCCTTCGGACCCTGGCTGAAGGTGACGATCACCGCGTCCCCGGAGATCAGGTCGCCGAGGCTGGAGGCGGAGCCGCCCCTGGTGATTACCGAAGTAGCGGTCACCGTGGCGTCGACCGGCTCCGCCCCGGCCGGCTGGATGGCGATCAGGTTCTGGGCGAGCCAGATGCCGACGATGGTGCCGTCGATCGGATGACCGACCAGCGAGTTCACCGGGGAGGGGGAGCTCTGGGGGGAGGTGGTGACCGCCGCATGGCCTTTGCCCGAGCCGGTTCCTACCGAGAAGATGGTGAACGAGGCAACTCCCAGCCCTACCCCCAGCACCGAGAGGGCGATGATGGCAAAGAAAATCAGGGCCAGCAGGCCGTGGCCGTGGAAGCCGATGAAGTTGTGCCGCTCCCGCTGGTTGCGTCCCGCCCTGAGGCGCGGTGCCTTGCGCCGGACCGCCTTCCCTCTGGGCATCTGAGTCTCCGCCAATTCGCCTCCTCGCTCTCCCCAGCAGTACTTTTGGCGCCCTCGGCGCCAGTGCCTAACCCGGCCGGAGTATAGGGGACGAGCCGAGATCGGCCGAGAAGGCTCGGTATCATCAACTGCCACCCATGACTTCCACCTACGATCACGGTGCCATCGAGGCCAAGTGGCAGTCGCGCTGGCAGGAAACCGGTCTCTACGAGATCGCTCTGGAGCGGGTTCCCCGGCCCTACTACAACCTGATGATGTTCCCCTACCCGTCGGCGGAGGGGTTGCACGTGGGCAACATGTTCGCCTTCTCCGGGGCGGACGCCCACGGGCGGTTCGAGCGCATGCAGGGGTTCGACGTCTTCGAGCCGATCGGCTTTGACGCCTTCGGTATCCACAGTGAGAACTTCGCCCTCAAGGTGGGTCGGCATCCCACCGAGCTGATCGCCAGCAACGTTCGGCGTTTTCGGGAACAGCTGAAGCGGTTGGGCGCTCAGTTCGACTGGACCAAGACGGTGGATACCACTGATCCCGCCTACTACCGCTGGACTCAGTGGCTCTTCCTGACGCTCTGGAAAGGTGGCTTCGCCTACCGGGGCCGCCGCAACGTCAAGTGGTGTCCTCAGGATCTGACGGTGCTCGCCGACGAGCAGGTGCTGGCGGACGGCAGCTGCGAGCGCTGCGGGGCGCTGGTCACCGAGCGGGAGCTGGAGCAGTGGTTCCTGCGCATCTCCGCATTCTCCGAGAGGCTGCTGACGGATCTCGACTCTCTCAATTGGTCGGAGAGCACCAAGCTGTTGCAGCGGCACTGGATCGGCCGGAGCCAGGGGGCGCTCATCGACTTCCCGATTGACGGCGAGGACCCACTCCGAGTCTTCTCGACCAGGCCCGATACCATCTTCGGCGCCACCTTCATGGTCCTCGCCCCGGACCACCCGAGAACGGTCGAGCTGGCGGCGCCGGAACTTCGGTCGGAGGTGGCCGCCTTCGCCGCGGAGGCGGCCCGGCGGCGGATCGCCGGCCAGCGTGATGACGAGAACTCGACCCAGGGAATGGCCCTGGGCCGAGATGCACGCCACCCCCTGACCGGGAACCGGGTTCCCCTCTTCACGGCCGAGTACGTCCTCTCCGGCTACGGAACGGGAGCGATCATGGCGGTCCCCGCCCACGACCAGCGCGACCATGCCTTCGCCTTGCGACATCACCTGCCGGTGGTCGAGGTTGTCTCCGGCCGCGCTGAGAGCGGGGCCCACGGCGGTTCCGGGTCGCTGATCAACAGTGGCCACTTCGACGGACTGAAGGCGCCCGACCCAGCGCGCGAACTGGTCACCGCCGCTCTGGTCGAATCCGGCTGGGGCCAGCCTCACGTCACCTACAAACTCCGGGACTGGGGAATCTCCCGCCAACGCTACTGGGGGCCGCCGATCCCGGCCATCCACTGCCCCAAATGTGGCGTGGTGCCGGTGCCGGAGGAGGATCTCCCGGTACTGCTCCCCTACATCGAGGACTTCAGGCCGCTCGGCACCGGCGAGTCCCCGCTCGCCCGCGATCCCCAGTTCCTCAACACGACATGCCCCAATTGCGGTGGTCCCGCCCAGCGGGAGACCGACGTCTCCGACACCTTTTTGGACAGTTCCTGGTACTTCCTGCGCTATCCCTCGGTCGGCCGGGATGATGTCGCCTTCGACCGCGAACTGACGCGCAAGTGGTTGCCGGTGACCTACTACGATGGTGGTAACGAGCACGCGGTGCTGCACCTCCTCTACTCCCGCTTCGTGACCATGGCACTGCACCAGCTGGGCCATCTCGATTTCGCCGAGCCCTTCACCGAGTTCCGGGCCCACGGGACGATCGTCAAGGGCGGCGCCAAGATGTCGAAATCCCGCGGCAACGTGGTGGTTCCCGACGAATACATCGCCCACTTTGGCGCCGACGCCTTCCGTCTCTACCTGCTCTACTTGGGGCCCTACTCCGAAACCCTCAACTTCGTCGACAGCGGTATCAACGGACCTTTCCGCTTCCTGACCCAGCTGCTGCGCCTGTTGGATCGGGTGGAACCCAGTGCGCCGGAGACCGCCGCCCTGGCGCGGGCGCGGCATCGCTGCATTCACCGGGTAACCGTGGATACTCCGGAGCGCAAGTACAACACCGCCATCGCGGCGATGATGTCCTTCGTCAAGCGGCTGCGCGAACACGATGGCCCTTTGCCTCAGGTCGCCATGGAAACGCTGGCCCTGCTGCTTGCCCCCTACTGCCCGCACCTGGCCGAGGAGATCTGGGAGCGACTCGGTCGGGAATACTCCGTGCATCAGCAACCCTGGCCGGCCACGGACCGATCACTCATCGTGGACGAGCAGGTGGTCGTGGTGGTCTGCATCAACGGCAAGAAGCGCGACCAGCTGGTGGTGGCGGCCGGCACCGATCCCGCCACCTTGGAGAAGGAGGCGCTCTCACTGCCTCGAATCCAGAAGTGGCTGGCCGGAAAGGCGCCCGAGCGGATCTTCGTGGTGCCCGACCGCCAGGTCAACGTGGTCCTAGCGGGCTAGTTCGGCCCTGGAATAGCGCGTCGACTGGCTCCCAGGACCCGGTTCGAGCACGGTCGCCCGGTAGCCATGCACCTTGAACTCCCGGTAGCGGGGTGGTGCGAACGCGCCCACCCGCGTGGGTTTGGGTACGCGGCAGGGGGTAGCGGTCCGTGGGCGCCGGCGGGCGGGACGCAGGAATGACACCGGCGGATGTCCACCTTGAACTGTCGGAGCAGAACCTGGGGCCACAAACCATCAAAGATTCGCTGAGGAGGTTGTCTAGTACCAGGGAGACCTACCGCCCGGACGAACCCAACCGCACGACCGGCAAGGGAATGCGCCCAACCGAGACCTACTGGTACCGCGCCTTGGCCGTGGCGCCTCGCCGGGTCACCTCTGAGATGGCTTAGGTGGCACGGTTGGGGTCACACGGCGAAACGACCCCGCCCGCGCAGGCGGTAGTGACACGGTCACGGGCAGTTCCGGGTTGGGTACGTGGTAGTACTCTGTTTCGGGGGAGCCTGTGGCGCAGTCAGCAGGTAGGAGCGGCAGCACATCTAGGACTAGGAGGGCGTCTCTCGACCGGGCTCCCTTCAATCCCTACCCGCCAGAAAAACTGCCAGGAGCGCAGGTCAGAGACAGGCGAAACAACACCCCCGTATAGCACCAGTGCTATCACGCCTTATTCCTCAAGAATACGAGATAGATAGCCGCGAACACCACGACAATGGCGATATTCACTATCAGCCGTTCCAAGAGGTGGTGTCTGAGGAATGTGAAATCTAAACCAACGATCACGGCGATCATCAGCACCGCGTAAAGCACGATGAGGGGGCTTCTATTCATTTCAGTTACGACTCCTGTCGCTTCTGTCCAGCCTCGTGTTACTTTTCCGCCTTCTGGCCTCCTACCACATCGGCGTGGGCTGGTGCCCCAAGGAACCGCGAGGTCGTCTGAGCCGGGCTCTACCCAGAGCGAGGGCCGAACATTCTCTTGAGTGTATCCAGCCACCGAGGATATGGCTCGACGCAGTCGTCATCGCCTCCAGGGCACACACCGCGTCCGCGGCAGTGGGAGCAGGCGGCTGGCCAACGCTCAAAGTCCTCTGGCCGTCCTGACCCCCTGCAGTGACTGCATCGCTTTCCCCTCACGCTTCAAGCATACCCATCGTAGTAGTCGAAGCTGCTCTGCCTCGCCTCCAGGGTTACACGCCTGCGCCCCAGCTGAGGGAACTGTTGTCAAGAGTTGTGTAAAAGCCCTCCAGGCGAGGGATTCGAATCAGGCGGCGGCTTCCTCCGGGGAAGGTTGGGAGAGTTGCCGCTGTCCGTCCACGACGGGATATCCGGCCAGCAGCAAGTGGAGCTGATTGGGGGCATTGATCCCGCGCCAGTTGGTGCTCAGCCGGGTCGCCAGCTTGAACACCATGTAGAGCACGTTGCCGCGGACCCGCAATTGACTTTCCGAGACTTCCGCACGCCACGCGGCCGGGAGGCCGAATTTTCCACGAGACGCGGGGAACAAAGGTCAGATCCTTGACAGGTTTGGCGGGGACGTGTGCCTCGCCGTCGCATCCCAGTTGGCGCGAAGTTCCTACGAGGTGGTTGATCGTCCGACGCGGAGTCATCTCGTTAGGGGCCTCTAGGTTCGGGCCTTGTTGGTCGGAGCCCTCCTGCTCCAGGACTAGCCAGAAGTCGAGGGCCAAATGGTCTGCGGGGCTATATTACGAACTAACGTTCGCAATAGCAATTCGCTTGGTCGCCCACGACTCCACTCAAGATGCCCTTGGCCCGCGAGGGGTCACCTCCCTCGCGGGTTGTTCTGAGTTCTGGTCAGGGCGAATCGGCAGTAAGATTCGTGCAGATCACTTGGTGCAAGCGGTCAAAACGCGAGCACAGTGGTCTCAAATCAACCCGACTTCGATACGGCCCGTAGCTCAGCCGGTTAGAGCGGGGTTCTTATAAAGCCCAGGTCCTGGGTTCGAGTCCCAGCGGGCCGACGCCTTGGTGATCGTAAGTGATGCCCGAGGGTTGCAACGTCGTGCTGACCGGTCCCCGTTGGTCCACAAAGCAAATCCTCAGTAGCAGCGGACCTCACCGGGTAAGCCGGCCCATCTGGGGGGCAACAGAAAAGGCCCCGACCTTTGGGGAGGTCCGGCCCCGTGACTGCCGCAGGGGGGCGCCCATGAGCGGTACGTCGAAGCTACCGCTGGCGTGCGGCCCTCGGTCACCGTTTGGTGGTGGGGACTGACTCGACGAACATCTCCCGACCCACCGATCGGACGAGCCGCAATCCCGTCCGGATGCCGTCGCTGGTTTCCGTTTCGACGATGGTCCCTTTCCCAGCTCCACTCACTCGGATTAGGGGGGGCCAACGACCCCGCCAGCTCCCTGGGAATATAACCGGCCTTGTAGATGACTTTTCAACCGGCAAGCAGACCCGCAGGGCGTTAGGGTCGCAGCGATTGGTTGGCTCTGGGTACCCGAAGAACTGCGCCCCAACCTCAAACTGCGGGCGCTGAAGATCCGCCTGTTCGTAGCGGCCACCTAGTCGGTGGCAGTGGAACACCCGGTCAGTGGTCGGCTCTTCGTCGGCCCAAGTCCTCCGCTGGGTACAGCCCACGTCGAGGAACGGGACAGAGCCGTCCATCACAACCTGCGCACCATCCTTGAACTCCGTCTCGCGATAGTCCGCTCCGAGGTAGACGTTCAGGCGATCGGAGGCGGGTGGCGGCGGCTCGCGCTCCCGCTCGGCCCACTTCTTCTGGAAGAACAAGCCGACCATCAGCGCCCGTCGCACCATGCCGTGGTATCGGCATCAAATTCGGTTCGGGCGACTGTCACCGACCGGCTTAGTCGGACCGCGGGCAGCGCCATCGCCGGAGGATAGGTGTTGACGCCGCAGAGTTTGGGGCGTCGGGCCTAGTTGACCACCACGGCGGTGCCTGGCAGGGGGTGGGCTGAGCCTAGCTGCTCTCTCGTGGTCAGTACCGCTCCCGCCTCAGCGCTACTTCGCCGTCCACGTCCACCGGGGCCTCCCTCACTGACCTCCCCAGGCGAATGGTGGGCGGCAGGCCGGTCCGGAGCTCCCGTCTGGCGTAGCCCGTGCTGACCGTGAGGAGCCGGGCTACCTCGGGGATGGTGAAGCGTTCGGAGGCGTCGGCCACTGTGCCGCGGAGCGTGAGCGCGGCGGAGCCGTCTCGCCCTCGATCACTCTAGACCCCGCGCGGACTCCACTATTACAACTTGCCAGCTCGCTCTGCCCCCTCCAGACCAATCGTGTAATGCTGACGGTCACAAGATCACCAGGGGGCAACTATGACCCCCAGCAAATCGGTGGCCCCGCCACGTGTGACCTTCCGGGGCCGTGGCCCAACCCTGACCTTCCCGTCACCATTCGCCAAGCACGGATGGGAAAATGTGAGTCGCATGCACGCAGTTGAGCTCGTCTTCGCCATCGGGTGGGCGGCGTTCTGGATCTACTGGCTCGTGGCAGCCTTCTCCATGAAGAGAGGCCGCGTCCCTTGGTCCCGCGAGCTCCGTATTAGAGCGGTCGTCTTCGTCTTGGCAATTCTCTTGCTCCGCCTAGGAGTCTTCCGAGGCGGCGCCCTCAACTCTGATCCGTGGCGTGCTGGCCTCGGGCTCTTCCTCTTCGCACTCGGGCTCGGGTTCGCGATCTGGGCCCGCCTGCACATCGGGCGCAACTGGGGGACCCCGATGTCGCAAAAGAACGAACCGGAACTGGTGACCAGTGGCCCGTACCACCTGGTCCGTCACCCCATCTATGCGGGCATTCTGCTCGCGGGTGTCGGCACCGCGGTGGCGCTGAGCTGGATCTCGCTGGTGGTCATGTCCCTGGCCGGGGTTTACTTCGTCTACAGCGCGACAGTCGAGGAGCGTTACCTGACCAAGCAGTTCCCCGACACCTACCCAATGTACAAGCGCTCGACCAAGATGCTCTTGCCCCTTATCTGCTGAGCGGAGTTGGACTGGTGCGCCACCAGATGGCGGCCCGGGATGCCCGGCCCAGGTGATCGCCGAAGGGGCAGCCCATAAGGGTGGGTCGCTCGAAGCACCCCGCGCCTCCGGAGTTTAGAAATGTCTTTCGTGCTTTTCGCATTTGTCGACTACTACTACATCGCCTTCGCCGCCATCTTGTTGGCGATCGCCGCCACCAGCACACCCATCGACGATGACACCCTTCGCGTCGTGTCAAATGGCGATTCAGCAGCAATCGCGAGAGAGCCCGCCCGCTTTGCCTGAGCTAGCGTCAGAACTGGTGGAGATTGATCCGGGCTGTCGACTGACCCCAACCGACCGGACTGCGTAGCCCTCCGAGCAGGGAAACACGGAGCGACCCGCTGAAACGGGGCATCGTGCAAGGCTACGGCGTGTCTGCCAAGTACCAGATTCTATGGCTACCGCACCGGTTCCACCGCTTGCCGACGGACCCTAATTCTCGCTTGTGGCGTGGCTTGCCGCGACTTGACTGGCCAATCGCGGACGCGGACCTGAGCGGTCAATCGGTAGCCTCGTCAGTAACCGGCGCCCGTAGTGAGATCAGACCCACCTCAGCCCACCTTGCCATCAGGGCACCGATAGAACCCAGAGCCTGGGTTTGAGTCCCAGCCGGCTGACCAGCTCGAAGAGCACTCGCTTGCTGCATCCCCGTCAGTCGCAGTTGGCCGGGCAACTCGACGAAATGCGATCTGATAGGTGCGCGCAGCGTGACAGCCGGCGCTATCGGCTCGCGCTTGGACTGAAGCTGAAATGGCGCGACGGCGCCCGCATCAGCCCGCCGTGCACTGGCCCCCGGACCACGTTCTCTGCGCGTTCCCACGGACCTGCGACGACGAACGCCTCATCGGAACTGATGCGATTTCCCTGCCCTCAGCCGCTGCAGCATCCCGACGCACGTGATCGCCCCGCAGATGGTAGCCAGCGCTGCGCAGAGCAAGTTGATCCCGACTGCCCCCAAGGGCGTCAGCACTGCGGTGTACTGCAGGTCGCAGAGCAGCGCAAGCAGGACACATCCTCCGACGACCAGGGATGAGGTCCATAACGTGGCCGGCGTAACCCAGGTTGTCCGGAGCGACCCCGACTCCGGGGTGGAGACGAAGAGTCGCATGCCACAGTCTGCGATCCGGACCATCCAGCTGGCGCTATTCAAGGGCGGCGGCAGCGAGTCGGGTACGCGCGTCAGACGGTTAGGCACGGGGCTGCGGCAGACTCCCCACCGTCTCTCGCCTTTCTCTTCGCGCCTCTGGAGACCGGTGCGGGCGGGCGATCCCAATACCCGCCCGGGCGGTCCCGTGGGTCGCCGGCAGGCAGCGGCCGCACCAGACGGTGGCATCCGCAGCGGAGCTAAACCCACAGAGAGCGCCCATCGCCTGGGCAGCCTAGCCCATCCTCGAGGTACTCCTGAGATGGGCTGGAGCGGTTGTCCCGTCGCCTCGTAGCACCTCATTCCCCCGGATACCCACGAAGTGGTGGCGGGCCACCGCGGCTGACCGAACCCCGGTGAGGGGAAGGTCAGCTCTACCCGGTGCGCCGCCCGGTTCCTCCCTGCGCGGGGACAGCCACGCACGTCGAGCGCCACGACCGAGCCTGGGGGCTGAGTGGGTGATTAGAGCACCGGCCCCGGCCGATCGACCACGAATTGAAGGAGCTGCGATGATCGGGCAGCCGGCGGTCAGCTGGCAATCCGTGGCAAAATGGCTGACGCGGCAGAGGGGGTCAGCTGGTTCCCTAATTCCGTGGGGCCACATTTCGGTCCGCCGGCCGGGCCAACCGAGTAGGAGCAGCAGCCCTGTGTCCTTAGTGGTGATTCTCTGCGAGGACCGCTTCCGCGAGCAGTTGGAAGCGCTCTGTGTCGAAGTCGGGTATGCCGGGCCCGGGCGGGGGGAGTTCGCGGCCGACCGGGCGGCCGCGGTGCACGCGCAGATGGAGCGAGATCCGAACCTAGCCCTGGTGGTGAGCGAGCGGCGGGGCCAGGACTGGCTGATCGCCCTCGATCAGTACGATGCCCGCTACTGGCTGGTCGAGGTGGGCTCCCCCCAGGGGACGGCCTTTCAGCCACCCAAGCGCCTCCCCCACCGCCATCTGCTGGGGCTCGACCGGACCACCCTCAACTACCTGCGGCAGCTGCTCGACGACTGGCATGAGCGCGACCTGTTGCGGGTGGACTGCTTCACTTTTGCCTTCCGCGACGGGATGCCACACGAGGCGGACTGGGTGGTGGATACCCGCTTCCTGGACAGTCCCTACTGGATCGCCGAGATGCGAGAGAAGCCCGGCACCGATCCCCTGGTGCGCCAATATGTGATGGAGCAGCCGGGAGCTCAAGAGCTGGTGGCGCAGTTCCTGCCGATGCTCTTACGGCTGGTCCCGCTCTACCAGGCCCAGCGCCGGTCGGTGCTGCGGGTGGCCGTTGGCTGCACCGGAGGCTTGCACCGCTCCATGGCGATCGCCTCGGAGTTGGTGGAGCGGATCGACGAATCGGGGGTGGCCGCCGCCCGCTACCTCCCGGCCCCCCCCCTCCACCTGCCCCAGGAGCTCGACTGAGTTCTCCCCGGCCGAGCTAGATCTGGGCTCCGCCCAGCGCCGACCAGAGAGCCCGGGCGCCAAGCCCGGAGTGGTCGGGCAGGGGGGACGCGCTGTGGGGGAGCACCGAGCGCACCATCTCCTCGTAGGCGTTGCGCACTTCGGGGTAGCGCAGGAAGAGGAGGTGGGCGTACTCCTGGACCACCGGGCGCGGCGGTCGGCGCAGCCGGAGGTGCACCTCGGCGGGCAGGTGATTGGCCTTGCGGCTATTGCAGCGCTTGCACGCGACGACCTGGTTTTCCCAGCTGCTCGGGTTACCACCGCGCGAGACCGGGATCACGTGGTCGATGGTGAGCTCGGGAGGAGCAGCGTGGACGCCACAGTACTGACAGCAGTGCTCGTCGCGCAGCAGCAGGTTACGGCGGTTGGGTCGCAACATTCGCCGCGGCACCACGATGTTGCGCAGCAGCCTGACCACGATCACCCCCTCGCTGAAGCGACGCTGGGCAAGTTCGTCGACCACCATTTTCTTGACGGCGTCGTCGAGGAAGGCCACCCGCTCCTTGGTCAGCAGCACGACCAGGCGGCGGCGGCTGATGACATTGAGCGGTTGCAGGGAGGCATTCAACAGCAGCACCGGCATGGGGCCATTGTGAACGCATCCTTACCCAAAATTCAGCTGCGCCGGAGCCCCAGCGCGGTCCTCAACCCCGAGACGTGTCCCAGCAGGCCATGGTTCACCGTCAGCAGGACCAGTGCCAGCACCAGCACCAGTAAGAGAATCAGCGCCAGGTAACTGGTGACCGAGGGGCCCGAGGTGGGCAGTGGCGACCCCGGCTGCGCCACCCGCTATCGCCTCGGGTCCCGGCCCGCGGCGTCGATGGTCCAGCGCCCCTGGCTGTCGACGCCTACCACTGACAGGCTCCAACCGCCTTCCCGCCAACCCAGCGCCAGCGGAACCAAGCGGGCCACCTCCTCGCGTTGCGGGGCGATGGTGATCGGCGGTTGGGACGGGTCCACCTGCCGGGCCAGCTGCTCCAGTCCACCGAGCAGGGAGCGCTGCCGGAGGGCGAGCACGGTGCCTCCGCCCGACCGGGGCAGCATCCGGATCAACGCCTCCAAGATCGCGTCAGGAGGTTGGTTGAGGAACAGCTCCCCCGACTGCAGCGCCGCCGGCACCGATCCCGGGTGCTGCGGGTCGAGGGTGGGCCACCCGGCCGGCACCCACCAGTCGGCGGCCACGAAGTTGAGCACCCTGGTGCTGGCCAGGCTCGCCTCGAGGTAGTTGGCCAAAGCGGCCAGCGCGGTCTCAGGCGAGCGACTCACCACCAGCAACGTCTCGCCCTCGAGGACACTTCGACGGGCCCGGGCCAGATCGGATGGATCCAGCTCGGCGGGAACTCGGGCCGCCACCTGGACCGCCAGGTAGGCACGGTCGGTCAGGGGGGGGAGCAAAAACTCCAGCGACACGTCGCCGACCTGGCCTTCGCCACTGAGAGCATCCTCGGGGAGGTCGAGGTCGCGCCGGGCAGCGCCCACCGCCTCGGCCACCGCCCCGGTGGAGAGCGGCTTCCCGACCTGGTTCCAGCGTTCGCGCAACAGCATCTCCACGGGCGTACCCGGACGGATCCGGACCAGCTCGGCGCCCCGCTCCAGCGACTCCCGAGCCAGCGCGGGAGCCCCGCTCAGGTCGAGCTCGAAGGGACTCAGTCCCAGCACTTCCGGATCGGCGTCGATGAGAGCTGCCCCGGCCGACGGTGGGGGCGGGATTCCTTGCGCCGGTCCGCTCTCCTGCCAGGTGGCGGAAGGACCGGGGATGGGCTGGGGGCGAAGGGTGGGCGGAAGAGGTGGGGAACCAGCCACCTCGCTCAGGGTCAACACCACTCCCGCCACCCGAAGTGACCCCCCAACCTCGAGGAGCGCTCGGCCCCCGGGTGGCAGTCGGCGCCCATCAACCCAGCTGCCACTGACCCCACCGAGATCGTGTACCTCGACCCCGGCCGGTACCCGGGTCAGCTCCACATGACGGTTGTCCACCGCCTCGTTCGGGTCGAGGTGGCTGACATCGACGTCGGGAATGGTGCCCCCCGGGGAAGTTCGACCGAGCAGAATCGGGTAGCGCTCCAGCGTCACGGTGGCTCCATCGGAGGCACGCAGCGCGAGCAGTCGCTGGGGACTCACCGGCCCGGCACCATCAGCTGGGGTCCGATTGACGAGCTATGCCTTCGCCCCCCGACTCTCCAGTTCAGCGATCAAGGCGGGGACAATCTTCAGGACGTCACCGACCACGCCCAGGTCGCACAGTTTGAAGATGGGGGCGTCGGCGTCCTTGTTGATGGCGATGATGTGCTTGGCCCCCTTCATGCCCACCGTGTGCTGCATCGCCCCACTAATCCCGCAGGCCACATATAGGTCCGGCTTGACGGTCTTTCCGGTCTGGCCGACCTGGCGCGCGTAGGGAACCCAGCCGGCGTCCACCACGGCCCGGCTGGCGCCGACGGCGCCATGGAGCAGTTCAGCCAGCCGTTCCAACAGCTCGAAGTTGCCCGGGTCCTGGAGTCCCCGGCCGCCGCTGACCACCACCTTGGCATCCTCTAACCGCGGCCCGCTGGCCGGAGCGACCACCGATTCCAGCCGGCGGGCACCGTTGGGGGCATCCGCGGGGAGGGGCACGTCCACGACCTGTGCCGGAGGGCCTGAGCCACTCTCGGCGGCCACCGACTTTGGTCTCAGCAGCACGCAGGGACTGGGCCCTTTGAGCTCGGTGAGCACGTTCTGGGTCGCCCCGAAAATGGAGCTGGCCGCAGCGAAGCCCTCGCTGCCGGACAGGACGTCGGTGGCGTTGGCGACCACCGCCAGCCCCAGCCGGGCGCTCAGCCGGCCGCAGATGTCTCGGGAGTCGTAGGTGGCCCCAAAGAGAACCAGGTCGGGGCGGCGCTCCTGCACCAGATTCGCCAGGGTTGCTGCCGCGGGCTGGGCGACAAACTTCCGGTACACCTCTTCCCCGCCCGCGTAGAGGCTGGTGGCGCCAAATTTCCCCAGTACCGCGGCCGCCGACTTGGCGTCGGGGTCCAGCACCACCACCTCGACATCACCCAGCTGCCGGGCCTTCGTGAGCACCTCCAGACTGACCGGAGTCGGCTCCGACTCGACCAACTCGGCGTAGACCATGATCCGTTTGGCCACGCTCAGATCACCTTGAGCTCGGCCAGGTAGTCGGCGATGCGGTGGGCGGACTCGCCTTGGTCCTCGACCACCTCTCCCCTTTCGCGCTGGGGTGCCGGCTCCACGCTGACGATCCGCTGGCTCGCTCCGCTCTCGCCCACGGTCGAAAGATCGACGCCGAGCTCCTCTAAGGAAGGCTGCTCCAAGGGGCGGCTCCGCGACGCAACGATGCCCTTGAGCGTGGGGTAGCGCGGCTCATTGATCCCTCCGGTGACGGTCACGACGGCGGGCAGGTCGGCCTCGACCACGTCGTGCCCATTGGGGGTCTGACGGTGGATCCGCACGGTGTCCCCCTTGACCTCCAACCGGTTGGCGAAGGTTAGTGACGGCCAGCCCAGCAGCTCCGCGATGGCCGCGGGCACGATCCCGGTGTAGCCATCGGTGGACTCGGTGCAGCCGATGACCAGGTCCGGCTGCACCCGGCTCACCGTGGCAGCCAGGATCCGGGCAGTGGTCAGGGCGTCGGAGCCGCGCAGGCGAGGGTCGCTGACCAGGACACCCTGATCGGCTCCCATGGCCATCGCCTTGCGAATCACCTCCACCGCCTTCTCCGGGCCCATCGAGATGACCACCACCTCGCCTTCGTTGGCAGCCGCCACCTGAAGCGCAGCCTCGACTCCGTAGGAGTCCCCGGGGTCCAGCACCAGCTCGCCCCGATCGCGGACTAGAAGGTGCGAATCCGGATCCAGCTGGCCCGTTCCGGAAGGATCGGGAATCTGTTTCACCAGGACCGCGATCTTCAAGCGAACGCTCCTCCACTCCGCCACACCTTTCCCGATGGGGCCAGCCAATCTTAGCGAGCGCTGCACGAGCCCCAACTCGATCTTCGAACCGGGCCATCTGCAACCCGGACGTATAATCGGCCAGCCCTTGCAAGGGTGAGACCTTCCGGCGGAAAGCCGCCGGCCCGCTCCGGGGCCCCGTGGTGTAGCTGGCCTAACACGCCACCCTGTCAAGGTGGAGATCGGCGGTTCGAATCCGCTCGGGGTCGCCACCCTCACTCACCCGGAGCCGTCACCGATTGGGTTGAGGGTACGATCGCTGCCGTGTCGATTCACCCCGAAGCCGGCGCCGGATTCGCTCGCGGAGCCGCGGCCTATGAGAGGGGGCGCCCGGACTATCCCGCGGCAGCCGTCGGCTGGTTGGCGGCCCGACTCGGCCTGGGAGCGGGGAGATTGGTCGTCGACCTGGGAGCCGGGACCGGCAAGCTGACCCGCCAACTGGTCCCCTACGGAGCTCGAATCCTAGCGATCGAGCCGGTGACGGAAATGGCCGCCGAGCTGGAGCGCGCGGTGCCTGGCGTGCAGGTGCTGGCGGCGACCGCATCCCACACCTCCCTCGCCTCGGGGTCAGTGGACGCCGTCACGGCCGGCCAGTCATTCCACTGGTTCGCCGACCAACCGTCGCTGCACGAGATTCACCGGATCCTCCGCCCCGGCGGAAAGCTCGGGCTGGTCTGGAATCGTCGCGACCCCCACGCGCAACCGTGGCGGGCGGTGGCGGAACTGATCGAGCCGCTGCGGCGGGGAGTTCCGACCCATGACTCCGTGGAGTGGCGCCAGCAGCTGCAGGCCAGTCGGATCTTCGGCCCCCTGGAGTCCCGGGCCTTCCCCCACCAGCACCTGGCCTCCCCGGGGCAGATGGTGGACCGGGTCCTGTCCCTCAGCTTCGTGGCCGCGTCCGAGCGGGTTGTTCAGGAACGGCTGCGCGCGCAGATCATGGAGCTGGCGAACGAGTTCCAGGGTCGGCCGGGACAGCTGATCGCCCTCCCCTACCGGACCGAGGTCTTCGCCTGCCGTGCCTGCTGAAGACAGCAAGGGAAAAGAACTTCGGCCACTTCCGAGCGCCTTCCTCGACCAGCTCGGGGACCTGGAAGAGATCCTGGTGAGCTCCCGGGATCCGCTGAGTCAGGGCACGGTGCGGATGTGGTTCGCCGTGATCCCTCCGGGCTTCATCTACCTGCTCACCCCGACCTTCACTCAGAAGGCCGCGCGGTGGCGCGACGACCCCTGGGTCAATTTCCGGATTCCGGGTACCGGGGTGAACCAGGCAGGGGTCGTGGCCGCGCTCAGCTGGGAGGAGGCCAAGTCCAGCGCCGAAGTCCTTACCCGGCGCTTCGCCATGTCCGGGGCCGCTACTCCCGAGGCCCTCCGCTGGATGCTCCAGGACGGCAGTCGCCAGCTGCTCAAGGCGGGTCTCGAGGCCGGGAATGACCTAGAACGAGTCAAGCTGGTCCAGCCGGAGAACGCCAGCTAGCAGGGACCTCACTCCCAGCGCAACCGCGGCAGGGTCGGTCCACTCCTCCGGACAGTGACTGCGACCGCGGAGGGAGGGAACGAAGATCATCCCCATCGGACAGAGCCGGGCGACCTGGGCTGCGTCATGGCTCGCACCGGAGGGTAGCTCGATGACCGGGTGGCCCAGCTCGCGGAGAGCCTGAAGGACCTCCTGGCGAACCCCTGGTGCGCACGTGACCGGAGACTCGGCCGAGACCCAGTCGACCCGCAGCTCGATTCCCCGTCTCCGAGCGATTTCGCCCACGCCAAGCTCCAACTCGCTCCCTCGATCTCGAAGCCAGCCTGCCTCGGTGCTCCGAAACTCCGCCCAGGCGGTGGTCTGACCGGGGACCACATTGGTGGCGCCGGGCGAGACCTCCAGCCTCCCAACGGTCCCCACTCCCGTCCCCACCGTGGTCGAGTGGTTGGCGAGCCGCTCCACCAGCAGAATCACCTCCGCTCCAGCCGCCAGGGCGTCCCGGCGGTCGGCCATGGACACCGTGCCAGCGTGGTCCGTCCGTCCGTGGGCGGTGATCAGGGCGCGGTGGATGCCGGCAATGGCAGTCACGACTCCGAGCGGAGCCCGGGCTGCCTCCAGGGCGGTCCCCTGCTCAATGTGGAGTTCGAGGTAAGCGTGGAGCCGCTCGGCCGGCCACACCGCCTGGGACAGGGAGTCGATCTGGGAGCCTTGGGCGGCCAGGGCGGCGGCGAGGGTCCCATCGTTGTCATCGCGGAGAGCGAGGTGGCTCTGAGTCAGCTGGCCGACCACGGCTCGGCTGCCCAAACAGCTGAGTCCGAAACGGTTGGGCTCCTCTCCCAGGAAGTCCACGACCAGCAACGGGTGGCGGAGCTGCTCCCCGCCCTGGCGAATCAGCCGGGCGACCTCGATGGCCCCGATAACTCCGACCATCCCGTCAAACCGCCCCGCGCCGGCGACCGTGTCAGTGTGCGACCCGAGCACCAGTCGGGGGAGATCCGGCCGAGCACCGTCCGTCGCCCCGAGCAGGTTCCCGACCGGGTCCACATGAACCTCCAGACCGGCCGCCTCCATCTGCTCCTTAACCCAGCCTCGGGACTGTCGGTAGGGCTCGGAAAAAAGGCGCCTGGTGAACCCGGGCTGATCAGGCTCGACCATCTCGGCGAGCTCCATCAGCTGGCGCCAGAGCCGGTTCTGGTCAGGGTTCTGAAGGCTGATCACGATGACGCGGGGGACCGTAGCAGCCGAGGACCAGCTTGTGCCGCCCCGGATGCGAATGGGACCATGGCGGAAATGCCCACCCGTGCCGACGCCATCGAGCTTCTCTTTGAGACCACGACGACCGACAGCCTGAGACGGCATGGTCTCGCCTTGGAGGCGGTGATGCGCCAGGCCGCCCGTCGCGTAGGCGGCGACGAGGAGGAGTGGGCCATCGCTGGCCTCCTCCACGACTTCGATTACGAAGCGCACCCCCAGGAGCACCCCTTCTGGGGTAGACCGGTACTGGAGTCCCGCGGCTACTCTGCGGAGGTGGTTCGGGCCATCCAGGGCCACGCCACCTTCAGCGGAGTGAATCGCGACACCGAGATGGCCCGCTGGCTCTTCGCGCTGGATGAGCTAACCGGATTCGTGATGGCAGTCGCCCTGGTCCAACCGGGCAAGGTGCTCAGCGCCGTCAAGCCTTCGTCGGTCCGCAAGAAGCTGAAGGACAAGGCCTTCGCCCGTAGCGTGCTCCGGGAGGACATCGCACTCGGCAGCGAGGAGCTGGAAATCGGGATCGAGGAGTTAGTCGAGCTGGTGGTCGCAGGACTGGCCCCGATCGCGGCCGAGCTTGGCCTGGGCTCCGGACAATAGCGACGCCTATACTCGAGCGCTGACCTCACGGGGAGGTGGCTGAGTGGCCGAAAGCGCCCGCCTGCTAAGCGGGTGACGGGGGTTAACCTCGTCCGAGGGTTCGAATCCCTCCCTTCCCGTATTGTGATGTCTCAGGTCATGGTGCCCGTCTGTCGCACGTGATAGTGCCCGATTCTGGCGGGCTGCTGGGGCTGGTAATTCCGGGTGGGGTCGATGGTGAGTTCGCGGATGAGCGTGCCATCCTCGGCCAGAGTTTGGTGACCCACGCCTTGGAGACGCCGGCGCTCCTAGCCGCCTCGCGATGACTTCGGCCGTCTCGGAGGACGGCTTCGATGACGTAGCGCTCCACACCCATGGCCCACCCCCTTTGGTGGGCACTATGTCCTGAGACATACCGCTCCCGCGGTGGGCACTATGTGGTGAAATCACACACCTCCCTTCCCGTATTTTTGGCCCGAAAGGGGCCAATACTAGAACTCCCAAGCTGAGCGATCGCGTCGTGCGGCGGGAATAGTGGTCAAAGCGATACCACCGCCTGCGCTAAGAGACTACAATGACCACATTATGAAGAGCACGACGATCGGCATCCGCGAAGCCAAGACGCAGCTCAGCCGCCTTGTGAGTGAGGCAGAGCAAGGCGCTGAATGGATCATCACCGACCGTGGTCGCCCCGTTGCCAAGCTCTCCCCGGTGCGGGACACAAGCACACCCGTGGAGCAGCGCTTGGGCCGGCTGCAGAGCTGGGGATGGGTCGAACCAGCGAAGAGTCGCCCGGGCCGGATCCCGCCGCCGCTGCAGATCGGGGCCGATGCGCAGCGAGTGCTGCAAGACGACCGCGGTGTCTGAGGCCAGCGCGCCGGTTATCTACTGGGATGCGTCAGCAGTGCTGTCAGTGCTCATCCGGGATGCCCACAGCGCGCGCGCCAGTGCTGTGGCACGGCGCGCGGTGACCCATCTGATGTCGACGCTCGCCTACGCCGAGGTGGTCGCGGTGATCGCGCGCCTGGAGCGCAACCTCGACCTGCCGGCAGTCCTCGCGGATGCATCACGGGAACTCCTCCGCGACGGGCCATGGCGGCGGCTGCTCCTGCAGCCGGATTGGGCCAGCATCGATGATCTTGCCTCGCGATGGCCGCTTCGCGGCGCCGATCTCTGGCATCTGGCCACGGCGGTCACCCTTACCCGCGAATTGCCCGAGGTCCGAGTCCTGACGTTCGACAGCCGGCTGGCCGCCGCCTCCGCCGGCGTCGGACTTGCACTTTGATTCAGAGGCGCCGGTCGCCAACCTTGACACCACCCCGTCTGCGCAGCCGCTCGAACTCGAGAAGAAGCCTGGGATCCGCCTGCATGGCCATGAGAAAAGTTGTAGTAGTGTTGACTGCGCCCCGCCACTGTCATGTCTCAGGCTTGGGACATCGTTGACAGATGTGGCACGACATCGTTGACAACTCTAGGTCGGCCACTTGGCGTCCCCAGGCCTTGGTAATCGCGGTTGGGGTCGAGGACGAGTTCGCGCAGAAGGGAGCCGTCCTCGCGGATCAGCCGCACGTGCTTGTTGGCCACCAGGAGGCGGACGGGCACACCGGCGTGGGCCTTCCGAGGCAGATGCGTCGGAGTCGGCTGAGGTAGCGGAGGGTGACCCGGCCCTGGTTATCCACCCCGTGGCGAACGCGGTAGTGGACCCCGCTGGCTTGGGTCCGGCGGGACGGGCCCTTTAGGCAGGCGTGGAAAGCGATTAGCCGAGTTTGGCCGGGCAAGGCGCGGTGAGGTCGGTTGTGGTTGTAGTAGGCAAGGAAAGTGTCGAGCTGCAGCTGTAGCACCGCCAAGGTCGGTGCTGGGGTCTGCTTCGCCAGGAAACGCTTCAGGGTCTGGTGAAAGCGCTCAACCTTGCCACAGGTTTGGGGGTGGTACGGGGTGGAGTGCTTGAAGTCGATTCCCAGACGCTCCAGCTCGGTCTCGAGCAGGACCTTGCCACGGCGGGACTTTGCAGACTGGCCTGACGCTGAGCCGGTGTGTCACCTCCGCCTCCGCCACCCGCCGGACGTCGGGGGGGAGCTGAATCAGATTGGGAGGAATACCGCCGCAACCCGGTGGACACGCTCAGGGTCGCCGATAGCGTCGATCTCGACGATCCGGCCGGCCGAGACCGTGAATCCCATGATGGCGAAGGGTCGTCCCCGCACCGTGACGACAACTCCAGGCGCCCCATTCACCAACACGGGGTGGAGTTCAGACCCTGGCAGCGGGCGCGCCTGCTGGGCCACCGCGGCGACACCGCGAAGCACCTGCGAGCCGCCGCCTCGTTTGGCCCCAAAGTCCGCTCGCAGCACAACGTCGGGATGAAGCACGGCCACGAGACCGTCGAAATCGGCTGCACGGGCAGCCGAGAAGAAGGCGTCGACCACCTCTCGTTGGCGTGCGAGATCGGGATCGGTAGACGGTAAGCGGGCGCCTTTTACGCGGCGGCGTCCCCGGCTCGCAAGTTGCCGGGCCGCCGCAGGGGTTCGGTCCACCATCGGGGCGATCTCCTGGAACGAAAACCCGAACACGTCGTGGAGCACGAACGCCAACCGCTCGGCAGGCGTCAGGGTGTCGAGCACGACGAGGAGGGCAAGGCCGACAGAGTCGGCCAACAACGCCTGGTCCTCTGGAGGAAGCTCCCCACCTAGGGTGAGAACAGGGTCAGGCAGGCGCTCGACGAAGGATTCCTCGCCTCGAGTGGTGCGGGCGCGCAGCATGTTGAGGCAGACGCGGGCGACGACTGTGGTTAACCATCCGCCGAGGTTCTCGATCTCGCCAGCACCAGTTCGGCTGAGGCGCAGCCAGGCGTCCTGAACCGCGTCGTCCGCTTCGTTGAGCGAGCCCAGCAGCCTGTAGGCGACCGCCCGCAGGTGGGTTCGTTGCTCCTCGAAGCGATCCGCCAACCACTCTTGGTCGTTCATCCCGTCACATCCCTCTGGTCATAAGTGTCAGAGAGTTGACCCGGCAGAGATGACGGATGTGACACTGAACAGGGATCTGAAGGAGGGCACAGTGCGAGTTCTCGTGGCTGGAGCGAGCGGGGCGATCGGCGCCTGGCTCGTCCCCCAACTCATCGAACGAGGGCATGAGGTGATCGGGACCTTCCGATCGCCCGGGAATGCTGGACGCTTGCAGTCGCTCGGGGCGCAGGCGATCACGCTCGACCTGCTGGACGCCGAAGCCGTCCGCGCCGTCGTGCTCACGGCCCAACCCGAGGCGATCATCCACCAGGCCACGGCCTTGGCGGATGCGCGCTTCGGCAGGAGACTCGACCGCACCTTCGCGCCCACCAACCGGCTTCGTACCGAGGGCACCGACGCGCTCTTGGCAGCTGCCCGCGAGGCGGGCGCGCGCCGGTTTGTCGCCCAGAGCTTCGCCAACTACCGCTACGCCCGGGAGGGCGGCCCGGTCAAGACCGAGGAGGATCCCCTCGATCCGGATCCGCTCGCATCGACCCGACAGACCAACGCCGCCATGCGCCATCTCGAAGAAGCCGTCACGGCCGCGGGGGGAGTCGCGTTGCGATATGGCAGCTTCTACGGCGCCCAGAACGACCAGCTGGTCAAGCTCGTGCGCCAACGGTATTTCCCGATCATCGGCGACGGAAGCGGCGTTATCTCCTGGATCCATCTCGACGACGCCGCTGCGGCGACGGTGCTGGCGGTCGAACGCGAAGGAGCCGGCATTTACAACATCGTCGACGACGAGCCCGCTCCGATGCGTGATTGGCTTCCGGCACTAGCGAATGCGGTTGCCGCCAAGCCGCCTCGTCGCGTTCCTTTTTGGGTTGCGCGACTCATCGTCGGTGCAGACGGTATGACGATGATGTCCGAAGCACGTGGCGCGTCGAACGCCAAGGCGAAACGGGAGCTCGGTTGGACAGTGCAGTATCCCAGCTGGCGACAGGGATTTGTCGGTGCCTACAAAGCGGGCGCACCAGCGGAGGGACCCGAGGCTGATACAAGTCAGCGACCTAACCAGGCATAGGCCAAGGATGTACCAGCAGAGCATGGAACCGGAGAGCACCATGGACGCACGGCTCGACTACAACAGCAGCGAGATCCTGCAGAAGTTTGGGAAGTCGCTCAACTCCGCCGGAATGGCTTCTACGCAGTCGACCCTGCCGACTGCGACCAGGAACCTGGTCTTGATCCGTGCCAGCCAGATCAACGGCTGCGCAGTCTGCACCGACATGCACACCAAGGACGCCGAACAGGAGGCGAGGCCTCGGTGCGGCTCAACCTGGTGGCGGCCTGGTGGGACGCCAAGGTCTTCACCGATGCCGAGCGTGCCGCGCTCGAACCCACCGAGCAGGGCACCCGCATCGCCGACGCCGCCGGCGGCGTCACCGACGAGGCCTGGTCGAAAGCTGCCCAGCACTATGACACCGACCAGCTCGCCGCGCTGGTGTGCACCATCACGATCATCAACGCGTACAACCGCTTGAACGTCATCTGCCGCAACCAAGGCGGTGACTACCACCCAGGGCAGTGGGGATGAAGACGGCGCACTGGCGGACATGCCCCTGGTGCAGGGTCCCACAACCCGCCACCCCACTGGCATTTCCGGCGGGCGCGTTGGCAGGGACAACCACCTCATGAGGTGACCAGTAGCGCTGCTACAAACACGAAGTAACCGGCGATGATCACCCAACCCGCTCGGCGGCGAAGTCCTTTGCCCGCGTAGGCTAGCCCGAGAGTGAGCGCTGTCATTCCCACGTACCACCCAGCGATCAGAAGTTCCGGGTCCGACGGCCTGGCCAGCCCCATGACAGCCGCCGGAATCAAGAAACCCGCCGTCACGTTGAGGGTATTGCTGTTGAGCGAGGTGCTCAGCGCTGCTGCCCCCCTTCCCTTGGCGGCGAGGTAGACCCCAGCCACTGCGTTTGGGAGGCTGGTAACCGCGGCCAGGGCGAGCCCGCCGACAACTACCGAGGCCACGAGGTAGTGCTGCCCCAAGGCCGATGCCCCTCGCTCCATGGTCACGCTGGCCAAGACAACCACGAT
>DATKSI010000016.1:0-58929 GCA_035531715.1 Candidatus Micrarchaeaceae archaeon | reverse complement strand
GTGCCCGATTTGGGCAGGCTTCTGGGGCTGGTAATCGCGGCCGGGATCGAGGTCCAGCTCGCGGAGCAGGGACCCGTCCTCGCGGATCACCCGGACGTGCTTGTTGGCCACCAAGAGGCGGACGGGCACGCCGGCGTGAGCCCGCCCCAGGCCGATGTGACGGAGGCGGCTGAGGTAGCGAAGGGTGACCCGGCCCTGCTTGTCCACCCGGTCGTGGCAGACACGGTAGTGAACAGCTGCGTCCAGCCCCTCTGGTCTGGACCTGCGGCGGGCGTGGAATGCGGTGAGGGGGGTAAGGCCGTCCAGGGCGCGGCAAGATCAGCTGGCCTCAGCCGGAGCGCCTATTTGGCTCGTTTGACTCAGCGCGATCTGGGTGAAAGGCATGGGCAGGGCGCCAGCCTGCAGGCCCGGCGCGCCGTTGGCCGGCTCCAGGGGTTGTTCGACGCTCACCCCGGTGCGGAGGACGCAACGGCGGTGATCCGAGGCGACCGGGACGCACGATGAGGGAAGTCGTCCTGGATGCGTCGGTGGTGCTCAATAGGAGGCTGGTGAGCCCCCTCGGACCCAGCTGATCTTCTGCCCTGCTAGAGTACGGCTCCGAAGTCAAGGGGGTCGCGGCCGACCGGGCCGGTTGCCCCTTCCCCGCCGGGGATCTCCGGGGCCGCCGGGAATTGGTTCCGGGGCCGCCGGCAGATCGGGCTGGCGACCCGGTAGATCGAGGGAGGAAGAAGGTGCGCTGGACAATGTCGTCCGATCGAGTCCCCGAGGCCTGGTTCAACGTCGTTCCGAGCTTGCCGGAGCCGCTTCAGCCTCCACTGCACCCCGGCACCCGCGAGCCGGTGACCCCAGATCTGCTCACGCCTCTGTTTCCCATGGCCCTGATCGGGCAGGAAGTCTCCGCCGAGCCCTACATCGACATTCCGGGCGAGGTTCTCGACATCCTCCGACTCTGGCGGCCGACACCCCTGATCAGGGCCACTCGGCTGGAGAAGGCACTGGATACCCCCGCCCGCATCTACTTCAAAGACGAGTCAGTCTCTCCCGCGGGGTCCCACAAGCCGAATACCGCGGTGCCCCAGGCCTTCTACAACAAGGCAGCGGGGATCAAGCGGCTCACCACGGAGACCGGCGCCGGGCAATGGGGAAGTGCGCTCAGCTACGCCTGCTCCCTGTTTGAGATGGAGTGCAAGGTGTACATGGTGCGGGCCTCCTATCAACAAAAACCCTACCGTCGGGTGATGATGGAGACCTGGGGTGGGCAGGTGGTTGCCTCGCCCGTCGATCAGCCCGATCACCCAGGTTCGCTGGGCACCGCGATCACCGACGCGGTGCGCGATGCCGTCTCCCGAGAGGACACTCACTACTCCCTGGGATCGGTCCTAAATCACGTCCTCTTGCACCAGACGGTGATCGGACTGGAAGCCAAAGAGCAGCTCCAGCTGGCCGGCGAGGAGAAGCCCGACCTGGTCATCGGCTGCTGTGGCGGGGGCTCCAACCTAGGCGGCCTGGCGCTGCCGTTCGTTGCCGATCCGGAGGTGGAGCTGTTGGCCGTTGAGCCCGCTTCCTGCCCCACTTTGACCGAGGGCAAGTTCGACTATGACTTCGGCGACAGCGCTGGGATGACCCCGCTGCTGGCGATGTACACCCTGGGTCACGAGTTCATTCCCCCCTCCATCCATGCCGGTGGGCTCCGCTATCACGGCGATGCGCCGATCATCTCCAACCTGGTCAAGTCCGGTCGGATGCGAGCGACCGCCTACGCTCAGGGCAAGGTCTTCGATGCGGCCATTCAATTTGCCCGTACTCAGGGGCCGATCCCCGCTCCCGAGACTGCGCACGCAATTCGGGCCACCATCGACGAGGCCCTCCGCGCCCGCGAAGAGGGCCGTGAGCGGGTGATCCTCTTTGGCTACTCTGGCCACGGACTCCTTGACCTCCAGGCCTACGACGACTACCTAACCGGCAAGCTCGAGGACGCCTGACCATCGGTCGGGCCACCTAGCCCGGTCAGGCGCTAAACGCCGGGGACGCCTAAGCCGGCGGACTCATGGGACGCCCCGGCCCGGTCGAACCTGAAATCCCGCTCGCTGCCGGGCTGGTGGTGGGTCGGACCGGCGGAGCCGCCGGCTGCTCTCTGGTCAGAGCGAGCTCGCCGCCGGGCGTTGCTTCATACGGACCTAGCTGATCGAGCTACTCCAACCTGACCACCGGCACCGCCGGGGGTCAGCTAAGCGGAGCTGGAGGCACCGGAAGAGGTGAGGTGGCGCTCCAGCCGGATGATCACCGACTTGGAAGTGGGCGTATTGCTCCCCTCAGCCACACTCTCTAGGGGAATCAGCACGTTGGCCTCCGGGAAGTACGCCGCGGCACACTGCCTGGAGGTCGGGTAGGCGACCACCCGGTAGTCGCGCAGGCACCGTTCAACGTCGTCGGTCCACTCGCTGAAGACGTCGACGTGATCGCCATCGGCCAGCCCCAACTCGGCCAAGTCCTCGGGGTTGACCAGAACCACCCGGCGGCTGTCGTGGATCCCCCGGTAGCGGTCCTCGTTGGAGTAGATCGTGGTGTTGAACTGGTCATGGGAGCGCACCGTCTGCAGCAGCAACCGTCCTGGCGGCACCCTGACGGTTTGGAGTTCGTTGACACTGAAGCGGGCCTTGGCGGTCGCCGTCGCAAAGCGTCGCTCGTCCCGCGGCGGATGGGGCAGCAGGAATCCCGACGGCCTTGCGATCTTGACGTTGTAGTCCTCGCAGCCGGGGATCACGTGCCCGATGTGATCCCGGATCACCGAGTAGTCGTTGGCCATCGCCTCCCAGGCAATCGGGACCCGCTCCCCCAGGGTCCGGTGCGCGAGCCCGCAGACGATCGCTACCTCGCTGCGCAGCTCGGGGGAGGCTGGCGCCAAAACCCCCTTGGTGGCGTGTACCGCACCCATCGAGTCCTCGACCGTGACCCGCTGGAGGCCGGACTTTTGAAGATCGCGCTCGGTGCGACCCAGGGTCGGCAGGATCAGGGCGACCTCGCCGGTCACCAGGTGGGAGCGGTTCAGCTTGGTGGCGATGCTTACCGTCAGATCCAGTTTGGCCATCGCCTTCTCAGCCACGTTGGTGTCGGAGATGGCCCGTACCAGGTTGCCTCCGAGCGAGATCAGGACCCGGGCATGGCCATCACGCATCGCGGCCACCGCGTTGACCGAGTCCCAGCCGGGCCCCCGCGCCGGCTCGAAGTGGAACTCCGCACCCAGCTTGTCGAGAAAGGCCGCGGGCATGTTCTCGTAGATGCCCATGGTTCGGTCACCCTGGACATTGCTGTGCCCCCGGACCGGCAGCAATCCCGCTCCCGGGCGACCGATGTTGCCCCGGAGCAGCTGGACGTTGGTCACCTCTCTGATGGTGGGCACCGCCCGCTTGTGCTGCGTCAGCCCCATGGCCCAGGCGACGATCACCGAGCGGGCGGCCATGATTCGGTTGGCCAGCCCATCGATCTGGCCGCGGGTCAATCCGCTGGACTCCTCGATCTCCTCCCACGACGCCTGGCGGGCGTTGCCCGCGTACTCCTCGAAGCCGTCAGTGAAGGTGGAGATGAAGTCGCGGTCCAGCACTGTGCCCGGTGCCCGCTCCTCCGCCTCGAGGAGCAGCTTGCCCAATCCCAGAAAGAGAGCCTGGTCGCCGGCCAGCCGGATCGGCAGGTAGTCGTCGGCCAGAGCTGTGCCCCGGGCCAAAAGCCCCTTTGCCCTCTGGGGGTTCTTGAAGCGGAGCAAGCCTGCCTCGGGCATCGGGTTGACCGCCACGATCACTCCCCCGTTCTGCTTGGCCTTCTCCAGGCTGAGCAGCATGCGGGGATGGTTGGTGCCCGGGTTCTGGCCGCAGATGATGATCAGATCTGAGTGCTCGATGTCCTGCAGGGTGACCGTGCCCTTCCCGATCCCGATCACTTCCTTGAGCGCGGTGCCGCTGGATTCGTGACACATGTTGGAGCAGTCAGGCAGATTGTTGGTGCCAAAGGCCCGGACGAACAGCTGATACAGGAAGGCGGCCTCGTTGCTGGTACGACCGGAGGTGTAAAAGACCGCCTCGTCCGGCGAGGCGAGGGAGTTGAGCTTCTCGGCCACCACTCCCACGGCGTCATCCCAGGAGATCGGCTCATAGTGGTCGCTCCCGGCCCGCTTGATCAGGGGCTCCGTCAGCCGCCCCTGTTCCTCCAGCCACCAGTCGGAGCGTTGGCGCAGTTCGCTCACCGAATGCTCGCGGAAGAAGGCCGGTCCGACCCGGCGAAGCGTGGCCTCCGCGGCGACGTGCTTGGCGCCGTTCTCGCAGAACTCGATCGTCTGGGGATGGTCGGAATCGGGCCAGGCGCAGCCCGGGCAATCGATGCCCTTCTGCTTGTTCAGCCTGAGCAGAGTCTTGGCGCTGGTCCGCATCCCCATCTCGTCCAGGGCCCGTTTGAAGGTAATCCCCACCGCCGGCCAGCCCGCGGCGTAGTCCTCGGGAGGTGTGCTTCGGGGCTCGGCCACGGGATCGGTGCGCGGAGCTTTGGTGGTCATGACGACTCCAAGTTAGACCGGAATGCCTCTCTCAGTTTCGCAGCGGTGGCCTCCAAATGTTCGGGAACAACTTTGACATCGGCCAGGATGGGCATGAAGTTGGTGTCGCCGTTCCAGCGCGGCACCAGGTGAAAATGGAGGTGGTCCACGATCCCGGCACCTGCGGCCCGGCCCTGATTCCAGCCGCCATTGAGCCCCTCGCAGTGGAGCTCACGTTGCAGCACCCGGGTGGCCAGCTTCAGTTCGTTCATCACTGCCGCCAGCTCCGACTGGTCAAGGTCGACCAACTCTCCGCCGTGGCGGTGCGGGGCCACCATCAGGTGTCCCGGGTTGTACGGGTAGCGGTTCAAGATGCAGATCGCCAGTTCGGTGCGGTGGATGAGCAGGTCACCACGTTCACCGTCCGGCTCGGCCGCGGCGCAGAAGATGCAGCTCTCCTGGTCTGCGGGCGACGTGTCCTGATCGATGTAGGCCATGCGCCAGGGAGCCCAGAGAACCTCCATCCCACCTCCTGAAGACCACGCTCAGATTGACGCCTTGAATTGCCTCCCCGTAGACTAGCCGGGTAACGGGTCCGAGGTGTCAGCTCACCTGGACCCCGTCCAGTTGCCTCCGGGCTTTTTCGAGGTCTTCTTCTTCGTGGGATCGGTGATCAAGAAGCGGCGCAAGAAAATGCGCAAGCACAAGCACAAGAAGATGCTGAAGAAGACCAGATGGGCCCGGCGCGCCGCCTGACCCTTCGGGTCGCCCGGCGCCGTCTCGTCTGAGCGGTCACCGATATACTGGGTCGCCCTCGGGGCGATAGCTCAGCTGGGAGAGCGCTGCCCTCGCACGGCAGAGGTCAGGGGTTCGAATCCCCTTCGCTCCACGCTGGTCCCTGACGAGCGAGAACACTCAGGCTGGTCCCCGGCTGAGCCACCCTGTACCAAGCGGAATTTCGAATCCAGCGATGAGCTGCCGTCGAGGCCGACTTCGAGCGCCGTTCAGAGTCGGTTATCGTGACCCTCCGCCTGCCCGCCATCGACCAGGAGGTACTGCCGTGATCACCGGCATTTCGATCATTTCGGTGTGGGTGCTCGACCAGGATCGAGCCAAGCGGTTTTACTGCGATCAGCTGGGCTTCGAGGTCACCAACGACCTCGAACTGGAGAACGGCATGCGCTGGCTGACGGTCCGGCCCGCGGGGAGCAGGGGGCAGGAATTCCTTCTCATGAACCCCTCCCACTCCATGCTCGACCAGGAGACGGCACTTCAGGTTCGGGCACTGGTCGCCAAGGGGGCCCTGAGCCCGGGCGTGATGAGCACCACCGACTGCCGAGCCGACCATGCCGCCCTCGCTGCCAACGGAGTCCCGTTCAGCCAGCCTCCGACCGATCGACCCTACGGCGTCGAGGCGGTATTGCGGGATGACTCTGGGAACTGGTACAGCTTCACAGAACGGCACGACTGAGATCGGGTCGGGGCATTGGTTTCGCTCGCCCGTGAGCCCGCTCTCGGCAGCCACTAACCTCTCACCGCATGCCCCAACTCCAACTTCCGATTGAGACGGAGCGGCTGACCATTCGGACGCTGCGCGGGTCAGACCTGACCGAGCTTTTCGAGATCCAGTCGCGACCGGAAGTGGCCCGGTACATGTACTGGGCGCCGCGTTCTTCGGAAGCCACTCGTCGCTGGCTGACCCTCGCGATCCCGGTGCCTTCCTGGGCGGTTGAGAACGAAGCCCTAACCCTGGCAGCGGTGGAGCGGTCGTCCGGCCGGCTGGCCGGGACGCTTACCCTGTTCCTGCGCAGTCTGGAACACCGACAGGGTGAGATCGGATTCATGTTCCACCCGGACTTCCAGGGACGTGGGCTGGCCTCGGAGGGGGCTCGGGAGCTGCTCCAGATCGGCTTCGAAGACCTGGGCCTGCACCGATTGTACGGGCGCTGTGATGGCCGGAATCTCGCCTCTGCCCGGCTGATGGCTCGGCTCGGGATGCGCCAGGAAGCCAGACTGGTTCAGAACGAGATGGTCAAAGGCGAGTGGACCGATGAGTGGATCTACGCGATCCTTGGCTCGGAGTGGCGGCTCAGGCAGGGGCTGGAGCCCTGAGGACTCCCCCGGAACTGGACCTGGCAACCTGGATCGTCTCGATCGACCGGGAGAGCGCGGCTCTCGTCCGGGCGGCGGAGGCGGCCGGACTCGGGGCACCAGTCCCGACCTGCCCGGGCTGGCAAGTCCGCGACCTGGCGCGCCACCTGGGAGGCGTGCAGCGCTGGGCGACGGCTCACGTTGCCGAAGGTCGCCGGGAGAGCATGCCGAAGCAAGAGGTGTTCAACCTGATGGCGTCCTATCCCCGGGATGACCTGCTGCTGCAGTGGTTCGAGCAGGGGGCCCGGCGGCTGCGCCAAGTCTTGGCGGAGGCACCCCACAACCTGGAGTGCTGGTCATTTCTGCCCAGCCCCTCCCCGCTCGAATTCTGGGCCCGCAGACAGGCCCATGAAACCGAGGTTCATCGCGCTGACGCGGAGATCGCCGCCGGCTCTGGTGGGGTGACCTTCCCGGCCGAGATCGCCGGCGATGGCATCGACGAGATGCTGTTCGGTTTCGCGGTCGTACGCCACCGGCCAAGCCCGGCTCCTCCTCTCCGACTCGCCTTGCTGGCCCAGGATCTGCCCCTTCAGTGGCAGGTCCAACTCGGCCCGGAGGGAATCCAGGCGGAGCGAGGGTCGGCCGAAGCGGACTGCCAACTCCGGGGCACCGCGTCCAATCTCTTCTTGTGGCTCTGGAATCGGTTGCCCGTGACTGCCCTCTCCGTGGCGGGGAACCAGGAGGTGGTCAAGCGGTGGAGTCAAACGATGCGGGTCCGCTGGAGCTGAAGCTCGGCTGAGTCGAAAGTAGCCGGCGAATTCAGCCCGTCGAATCCCCCAAGGGGCTCAAGCAGGGGTAGCTTCGTCTTCCAGATTGGCGAAGTAGGCGGACACCGCGTGGTCCAGCAGTTCCGGGGTCAGCCTCGGCTCCACGCCGAAGTATGAGGCGGCATGGACCAGGTGGTCGAGGATGTCCCTGGGCTCGCAGCCGTGCAGGGGCCGACCGGCCTTGCGGTAATGCTCCTCGACCAGATAGTTGACGGCCGCCGGGTCATATTCCAGCCCGATCGAGTCGCAAACCCGGCGGAAGATCCGACCGTATTCGATCACCGAGGGGTTGGGAACCTCCACCTTGTAGCGAATCCGGCGGAGGAAGGCCTCGTCGACCAGCTCCTTGGGCTTGAGGTTGGTGGAGAGGATCAGAACCTCGGTGAAGGGGACCATCACGGTGGTACCGGCCCGACCGATGTTGAGGTAGTCGTAGCCGGCCTCCAAGGGAACGATGAGCCGGTTGAGCAGGTCCTGCGGGCTCAGCTGCTGGCGGCCGAAGTCGTCCACCAGGAAAAGTCCGCCGTTGGCCTTCAGCTGCAGCGAAGCCTCGAAGAAGCCCAACCGGGGATCAAAGCTCAGCTCCAGCTCCCGACCTGTCAACTCGCCTCCGGCCCGGACCACCGGCCGGGCGCAGAGAGCCCAGCGGGTGTCATGGGGCGGCAGATCGGTGGCGATCGGACGGTGGTGCATCGGGTCAAATACTCGAATCACCTCACCTTTGACGTAGAGGGCGTGAGGTACGAAGATGGCGTCCCCGAGCAAGGAGGCACAGGCCTCGGCGATGCTGCTCTTGCCGTTTCCCGGAGGTCCATAGAGAAAGATCGACTGGCGCGCGCCCAGCGCCGGCCCCAAGCGATTGAGCACGCTGGGGGGCAGCACCAGATGATCCAGGGCGGCCCGCAACATCTGATGGGTCACCGGATTGCTGCTCCGGCCCTGGTGCCGGGCGACCGCGATATAGACATCCAAGGGCACCGGGGCGGGGCCTGCGTACTGATTGACCTCCACCACTTCCTTGGCCCGCTCCCGACCGCTCCGGTTGATGGCGTACTGCAGGCTATCGGCGAACTCCGAGCCGCCGACGGTGCCGCGGATCCCGGTGGTCGCGATGTAGCCCTCGTCCGACAGGAACTTGAGTGCGTCACTCACGATGGTCCAGGGCAGGCACACATGGCGCGCGATCTCACGACCGAGCATGGCCCCGTTGTAGTAGATGACCTTCAGGACCAGATCATTGATGAAGCCTGCCGGGATGCCGGCTTCCTTGGGCGTCTGGGGAACGGGGGGGAAACCGATCTGGGACCGCTGAGGAGCGGAGACGGCCATGGCGGCTGCAGACATCAGCTTGGAACTCAACTCTCTGACTCGGGAACCTCTCCCGGACTGGACCTACCGCCCGAGTCTTACACCGGGGGGCCGTAACTCATCCCCGCCGTGCGCCGTATTTGCAGGGTCGTGAGAATCCCGCCACCAAGCTGTCACCAACTCGGGATCCAACTGGCTCCCCGGGGCCGTCGGCGAGATCCTGGCATAATCGGGCGGCGGGGGGACTGCCCCCTTCCCGTGTGAACTGAATGCAGGAAATTACTGTCAGCCCGCGCGAACGGGCCTCCCGTCGTTCCGGCCTCCGTCGGCGGCAGGGGCTGCCTCGACCCTCTGAGCCAGGCTTCTGGACGCGCCACCGATGGCTGCGCAATATCGCCACCGCCGGGCTGGTCGGGGTGTTGGTGGCCTGCGCCGGGATCGGTTCCGGGATGATCGTCCTGGCCGCCTTCCAGGTGGGGCTTCCCAGCGTCGCCTCCCTGCCCAACCTAGGCCCCCCCAATGACAGTCAGATCCTGGCCAGTGATGGCTCGCTGCTGGCCATCCTCCACGAGCCGGGAGTGCACCACGTGGGGGTCAACTTCAAGCAGGTCAGCCCCCTCCTGATCGAAGCTACCGTGGCGGTCGAGGATCGCCACTTCTATCAGGACACGTCCTCGGTCGACCTGCCCCGAATCGTCGCATCAGGGGTAAACGACCTGATTCGCCACAGTGCGGTGCAGGGGGCCAGCACCATCACGGAGCAGCTGGCCAAGATCTCCTTTCTAACCCCGCAGAAGACGATCACCCGAAAGATCCGCGAACTGCTGCTGGGTTATGAGATCTCCAAGGTATTCAAGCCCAACACCATCCTGCAGATGTACGTCAACCGAATCAATTACGGCAACCAGGCGATCGGCATTCAGGCAGCGGCAGAACTCTATTTCCACATCCCCGCGAGCCAGCTCGACCTGGCCGAGGCCAGCGCCTTGGCGGGCATCCCGGACGCCCCCACCGCCTACAACCCTGTCCTCTACATAGGGGTGAGCGGTTCTGCCAACCTGGCCAAGGATCGGCAAGCGGTGGTGCTCCAGGCGATGGTACGCAACGGCTACATCACCCAGCGGCAGGCCGATGCCGCCTTCAAGGAGGTGCTGCCTTTCTACCCCTGGCAGGCCAGCGAGGTGGACACGCAGCCGGATTTCGTGCAGTTCGCCGAGAGCCAGCTCCAGGCCCAGTTCGGCGACGCCTACCTCAATCCCGGAGGTTGGACCATCTACACCTCCCTGAACCCCACTGACCAAGCCGCCGGGATCGCCGATCTGCAGAATCCCACCAAGGATGCCCAGCTGCTGCGCTACTACAACATCGGGGACGCCGACCTGGAGTCGGTCGACCCCCGGACCGGAGAGATCCTGGCCATGGTGGGCACCACCAATCCGGCCGGTCAGTGGGGCCAGATCAACATGGTTGACTCGCCGCGGCGAACCGGGTCGTCTTTCAAGATGTTCACCTACTCGGCTGCGATCGCCTCGGGCAAGTTCACCATGACCACGCCCATCCTCAATGAACCCATCAATATCAATGGCTACTCCCCCAAGAACTACTCCGGCACCTTCACCGGCATCTGTCAGCTCAAATACTGTTTGGGGAATTCGATCAACGTGCCCGCGGTGAAGGTCGAGGACATCACCGGCCTGCAGAACGTGGTGAACCTGGCCCAGCGGATGGGGGTGACCGGCCTGCTCAATCCGCAAAACACCTACGGATTGGCCCTCACCCTAGGCGGCACAGCGCTGGGCATCACCATGCTCAATATGGCCACCGGGGCATCGGTGCTGGCCAGTGGCGGCGTGCTCCACCAGCCCACCACGATCCTGACCATCTTGAAGGGCACGCAGACGATCTATCAGTACAACGTGGCCAACAACTCCAAGCAGGTGCTGCCGGCCAACGTCGCTTACATCATGAACATGATCTTGCAGAGCAACCAGAACCGCCAGCCCGAGTTCGGAATCAATAATGGCCTGACCATCCCCAATCGGATCGTGGCGGTCAAGACCGGCACCTCCGACTACGGAGTGGGCGATCTGGCCGGCATTGGCGACAACTGGGTTTTCGGCTGGACGCCAACCCTGCTCACCTCGACCTGGGTCGGTAATCCCAACTACACCACCCTCTCGGCCGTCTCCTCAGGGATCACCGGAGCCGCGCCGCTCTGGCAGACCTACATGGAGCAGGTGCTGCCCGCTCAACCCAACATCTGGTACGCGAAACCGGCGGATGTGGTCCAGGTCGGCTCCGGCCTCAACGCCAATTTCTATCTCCCCAACACGGTCGCCTACGCCAACCGCGACGCGAACTGCCCGGGTGCGTATCGATCCAACTGGAACGGTGTCTGTTGATCAGCGCCAAGCCATCCCCTGTCGCGATCGGCGGAGGCGCATGGAGTCCCAACCCCGTGCGCCTAGGCGGGATGGTCGGAAGGGAGTAGTCGCGGAGCGCCCCGGATTCCCACTCGGCGAGGCCGTCCAGCTCCCGCTATCTGCTCTCCCTACCCGCTTTTGGGGGATTCCGCCGGATTCCGACCGCCGGGCAGGGCAGGTGATCGTAGGGACCCCTCAGATCACAGCTCCTCCGGCCTCAGCCGAGTTGTAGCAGCGTCGGCCAGCCGGCGCCTCACCTACCGGTGAGGTGGAGGGGCGCTTGGATTCGCGGCCCCAGGACCGCGTCCGCCAGCCGCTCGAGTCCATCCGATGTGACTGCGTCGGGGAAAAAGCAACAGATCTCGCGAGCACCCACGTCGACGTATTCCTGCAGCTGCTGCGCGCAACCGGCGGGGGTGCCCACCAGTCTTCGGGCCCGGTAGGTAGCCGGATCCTCCCCATGCCGATTGAAGCGTTCGGCTAGGAGATCCGCCTCTTCCTCCGTATCGCCGACCAGGCAATCCACCACCACGGCGACCCGCACGGTCTCGGGTCGCCTTCCCGCGGCTCGACAATGCGCTGCCAACCTCTCCAGCTTGCGCGCCACCCGCGCGGGCGGACCGAACAAGCTGCAGCCGTCGGCGTGGCGGGCCACCTGCCAGAGGGTCAGCTGCTCACCCCCGCCGGCGATCCAGATCGGGGGACCCGGGAGCTGCACCGGTTTGGGAAAGATCAGGGCGTCCTCGACCACGGTGTAACGACCCTCGAAGTTGGTGTGGTCCTGGCCCCAACTGGCGCGCAGCAGTTCGGCAGCTTCCCCGCAAGCGAAGATCCGGTCCCGCAGCCCAAGGACGGCGATCCCGAAGGCCCGGGCCTCGGCCGGATCGGAGCCCGCGCCGAGCCCAATCTCCAGCCGTCCCGCACTGGCGACGTCCAGACAAGCCAACTGCTGGCACAGCCGGCCCGGGTGATGCAGGGGCACGGCCAGGCACATCGTGCCGATGCGGATTTCCGCGGTGACCGCGGCTACGGTCGCGAGCAGCAGGAGGGGGTCAAAGACCGGGCTGGGCGGCTCGGTCTCATCACCCTGGAGATGATCGTAGACCCAGGCCGTCCCATAGCCGCCGTGCTCCGCCCGCCGAGCAACGCTCAGGGCCGCCTCCCAGCGCTCGCTCGGCCCCATCGGCGCGGGGAACTCAGCCCGCCAGCCCTGGGGGATGTAGCACCCCAGTCTGAGCGTTTGGTTGATCACGGCCGAGCGGGAGCCTTGGCCGCAGGCCGGGGCCGCACCCGGCGCGCGGGACCCCAGAGCCCCTCTAGGTCGTAGTAGGCGCGCTCCCCAGGCAGAAAGACGTGGGCGATCACCGAGTCGAAATCGAGGCAGATCCACGAACCTTCCTCGAGCCCGGCGCGCGAGAGCGGATGCGAGCCTGACCGCGCGGCCAGATCGGACATCTCGCCGGCGATCGCCCGCACCTGGCGATCCGTATCGCCCTCGCAGATCACGAAGTAATCGGCCAGCGTGGTCTTATCCCGAAGGTCCACCCGCACCACGGAGCGCGCACGGCGGGAAAGCGCTGCATCAGCGAGCAGGCGGCTGAGCTGAAGCGGCGTCATTCGCGGGCGATTATCCCTCAAGGAATGAGTCCGCGGACAGGAATCGGGCGCGGTACAGACCATGGGACTTGATATATCGACTCACCCCCGGCGGGAGCAGGTCAGCGCATTCCTCGCCTCGACTGAGCCGGTCCCGAATCGCAGTGGCGTCCACCGTGGGGGCCGAGATGGGCAGTACCTCGGCTCCTGCCAGTGGGAGTCCCAGCTCCCACAGCTGCTGCAGCACCAAATCGGCTGGCTGGCCCGATCCCGGCCGCTCGAACACCAACAGCTTCACCTGATCCAGGAGGCGGTATACCTCCTTCCAGCCGGGCAGGCGAGCCGCCACGTCGGACCCCAGGGCCAAAACCAGCGGATGCTCGGGACTTCGCGCGCGCAGCCAGGTCACCGAATCAACGGTGAAGCTGGGCCTGGCCTGGTCCACCTCGTGGCGAGACAGGGTCACCAGAGGATCGTCCGGCTCGCGCAGCGCGATCTCCACCATCTCGGCGCGCTGCTGGGGAGTGGCCACGGGGCGGGGCCGATGTCCGGGGTCGCCGGTGGGGACGACCAGCACGGGCAAATTGGTCTGCTCACGCAGGGACCGGATCACGGAAAGGTGACCCAGATGGGGAGGGTCGAAAGTGCCCCCGAACAGGACCGTGCCCAGGGAGGCCGCGGCCACCCCGTCAGCCCGGGGACTCGTCGTGGGTTGCCAGCGCCGCCGGTGCGGCGGCCGCGTCGGGAACGAAGGTGAATGCCGCGGTGCCGATCTGCACCTCATCACCGTCCTCCGCGCCAGCCTCGAGCAAGGCGGCCTCGACTCCGATTTTCACCAGCTGCCGCTGCAAGCGAAGCACCGAGGCGTCGTCGTCCAGGTCGGAGATCGCCACCAGTCGCTCCAGCGATTCCCCACTGACTCGAAAGCCATCGCCGGTCCGCTCGACCGCAAACTCTCGGCTGAGGCCACGGGGTCCCTGGTAGAGCCGAAAGCCTCCGCGGTCGTGACCCTCGGGGCTGGGACCCGGAGCCCGGCGGAGCAATTGTTCCGCCCGAGCCAGCAGCTCGCGGCAGCCCATTCCCGTGGCTGCCGATATGCCCAGCACCGTGAGCGTGGCTGGCAGCTTGGCGGGGAGCTCGGTCAGCAGGCGAACCCCAACCTCGGGCTCGATCAGGTCGAGCTTGTTCAGCGCCAGCAGAGTTGGTTTACTGCCCAGCTCCGGACTGTGCAGCTGCATTTCGGCTGCCACCTGTCGGTAGGCGGAAAGGATCCCCTCCTTCCCCGCACTGGCATCAACCAGGTGCACCAGCACCCTGGTTCGTGCGAGGTGTTTGAGGAAGGCCAGCCCCAACCCCGCGCCTTGGCTGGCACCCTCGATGAGCCCCGGCACATCGGCGAAGGTCAGGACCCGTCCGGCCCCCACTTCGGCGACCCCAAGGTTGGGGGTCAAGGTCGTGAATGGATAGGCCGCGATCTTGGGCCGGGCACCGGTGAGCTGGGCGAGCAAGGTCGACTTCCCGGCGTTGGGAAGACCGACCAGGCCAACGTCCGCGATCAGGCGTAGCTCCAGCCGAATCTCCAGCGTTGTGCCGGGCTCGCCCAGCTCCCGGCGCCGGGGCGCCTGGTGAGTGGGGCTGGCGAAGTGGACATTGCCGCGCCCTCCCTTGCCCCCCATGGCCAGGACCGCGGTCGCTCCGGGGTGGTCGAGATCAGCCAAGAGTTGACCGCTCGCGTCCGCCCAGGCCAGAGTTCCCGGCGGCACCCGCAGGACCCGCGACTGCCCATCGGCCCCATGGCGGCGGGATGGTCCGCCGGCCCCCCCGCCAGTCGCCCGGAACGAGCGCGCAACTCGATATCCCTGCAGCGAGCTGAGGCTGTCGTCGGCCACTGCCACCACGTCCCCGCCGCGCCCGCCGTCGCCGCCATCCGGACCGCCTCGGGGGGCGAACTTCTCGCTGCGCATGCTGGCGGAACCGGGACCGCCCCGGCCGGCGCTGACGCTGATCGTGACCTCGTCTAGGAACATCCGCGACCCCGGGGCCAGCAGCCCGATTCGCTCAGTCGGACGGGCTACCAGTCGTGGTGATCGAGGCCCGAGTTCGATCAGTCCGGTAGGGCTTGTAGTCCACCACCCCCGGAAGCAGGGCGAAGAGGGTGTGGTCACGCCCGACCCCGACTCCCGGCCCCGCCAAGATGTGGGTGCCCCGCTGGCGGACCAGAATTGCCCCCGCTCCAACGGTCTGACCCCCGTAGACCTTGACCCCTAACCGCTGCGATTGGCTGTCGCGGCCGTTGCGGCTGCTCCCGCCTCCCTTCTTATGTGCCATTGGACGGCTCCTGCTTGTCCGCGGACTTGGTGCGCGGCCTGGTCGGCTTCCGTTCCTTGGGCGCCGCAGCTCCCTTTTCCGCCGGCCGGCGAGCCGCCCGATTCGCCTTGGGCTTCTCCCCCTCCCCGGCGGCCCCCGAACTCACCCGCGGCCGAGCCGCCGATTTCGGAGCGCCGGTGGCTCTGGCTCGGGCAGTCCCGGTGGCCGGCTTTGCCTTCGGACTCACCTTGGGCGTGGATTCCGGGGCCAGCCCCGGCGGAACGACCCCCGTGGCGCCGGATCCGGCGGCCCGGGCGGGAGGACGCTTCTTAGCCGCCGGGGCCGGCTTGTCCTCGTAAGCGCCACGGCGAACCTCTTCGACCCGCAGCTCGGTCAGCTCGGCCCGGAAACCTTGGTGCCTGCGGTAGCGCTTCTTGGGCTTGTACTTGAAGACCAGAATCTTGGGACCTCGAAAGTGGCTAATCGCCCTGGCGGCCACGGCAACATCCGCCACCCGGGGCCGGCCAATCTCGGTCTCGGTGCCGTCCCCCTCCTCAGCGATGAGCATCCGCACGTCGGAGAGGTGCACCCGGGAGCCGGGCTCCACCGGCAGTCGATCGACGACCAACCGTTCACCAGGCGCCGCGCGGTACTGGCGCCCACCGACTTGAACAATGGCGTACATCAGGACTCCCTTGGAGTTGTGGAGTTGGGGGGTTCGCGGCTCATCACCAGGGCCGTGCGCCGAAGGGCAGCCACGGCCCTCGCCTCCGGGCAGCGAGTTTAGCAGAGCCAACCGCGACCAACTCCACCGCTAATGCCGCGGTTGGATCAGCCCGCGGTGACCTGGACCGGCGCCAGCGCGGTGTAATCCTGCTGAATGTAGTTCTGGGTCTGCGAGCCGGTGCTGGCCACCAGGGTTGCGGAACAGCTGTAGATCCCGCGCGGATCGATCGGGAGCACCTCGACTATGAAACTGAGGGAGAGGATCCCCGGGCCCGACGAACTAGCTCCCGGGACGTCGATACCGCTCCAGACCGGGATCTCGGTGCCGGTGTTGGGGAAGGTGGCGTTGGCGACGCTGGCGTTTCCCGAGCTCCCCGCCGCGCCGACGTAATCAAAATCGTCGGGGAGAGTGACCCCAACCGAGGTGTCCGGAGCTTCGCCGCTGCCGGTGTTGGTGATCACGACTTCATAGGTGAGCCGCTGGCCGGCCGCCACAGTGGTCGGACTGGCCCGGAGTTGCACGTTGAGCGCCGGAGCCGGCGAAATGGTGAGGGCGAGCGGAGTTCCCGACAGGGTGTTGATGTAGCCGGCGGCGAAGATCTGTGGCGAGAACTGGACGTTCGCAGGCGTACCGGTGGCCCTCAGGGCGACGGTGATGAAAACCTGCGATTTGCTCGAGGTGGCACCGGGACCCATCTCCCAGGCCCCCCAGATCAGAGTCGACTCCTTGGTCTTGGGCGCGACATCGGCCGACCGCTCGGAGTTACCGCTGGTGGAGGTGGAAACCGTGTCCAGGTAGGAGAAGCCAGCCGGCACGGCGACCCTGACGGTGACGCCGCCGACGCTGCTCTGGCTGACGTTGCTGAGGGTGATCTTCAGTTCGACGTTCGTCCCCTGGGGCACCGTGGGCGTGCTGGCGGTGGCCCCTTGGGAGACCACCTGGGTCGCCACCTCGAGGCCGCCCAGCCGGTTGGATCCACAAGCGGTCACCAGTGATCCCAGCGCCAAACCGACCGAGACGACCCCCGCCGCGCCGCCTACCGCCCGCAGCCTCAGCGGGAGCCTCCCACCCGATTGGAGCTGGCCAGGGGCCGGCGCGTGGCCGCTGCCTTGCCCAGGGCGACGTGGCGATCCGGAGCGGTCGGCAAGGGCACCGGATAGCCCACCTCGCTCAGCAGCTGCATGGCCAGCTGGCAGTCGAGGCCAATCACCGTGTCGGTGCGGCCCGCGATGGCGTCCACCAGCGAGCCTCCGAGACCCTGCACGGCGTAGGAACCGGCCCGGTCGAGCGGCTCCCCGCCAGCGATGTACTGCTCCAGCTCACTGTCGCTGAAGTCGCGCATCCGAACCGCCGAGCGCGAGACCCCGGTCGCCTCCTTCTTGGAGGTGGCGCTGAGAGCGCAGATGCCAGTGAGGACCACATGCCGCTGTCCCCGCAAGGAGGTGAGCATCTCGCGAGCCCGCGCTACCGTGTGGGGCTTGCCTAACGGGCCGTGCGGACCCATCACGATGGTGTCCGCCGCGAGGAGGTAGGCGTCGCGCGTCGAAACCAGCTCCAATCCGGCGTGGGCCTTGCTGCGGGCGATCAGTTGCACCGCCAGGTCAGCGCACACACCGGGTAGCAGTTTCTCCTCGACCGCCGGCCGGACCACGACGAACCTCAATCCCAGTCTCACCAGGAGTTCGCGGCGGCGCTCCGAGCCGGAGGCAAGGACTAGCTCAACCACGTCCTCACAGGGCCTCCAATTCCCGTGGCGGGCGCCGGTCCAAGGGGGATGCGAATCCCCAGGCCGACGAGCGATTCACGGAGTATTGAGTGTAGCAGCGGATGCGTTCAGCCTCCGCCGCCGAGCGATTCTACTTCTCCATCCGCTAGCCCCAGCCCACCCGAACCCGAGCAGCGCCAGCAGCCCCCACCAGGCAGCGATCGCCACTGGAAAAGGGACCGCCTGAAGCTGAGGAAGGGCCAAGATCAGCGCCAACCCGGCGCTGGCAGCCCAGGCCACACCGGTGGCTGAGAGGCCGCCCGGCGGGCCGCCGAGCACCCAGGGCAAGGCGCCCGCGCCCACCAGGGCCAGCACCACCCGGCCGATCTCCGCCCCCGGACCGCCGGCGGTCAGCACCCCAGACCAACTGCCAGAGTGCACCGCCGAGGCCAGCAACACCAAGCCCAGCGACCAGGCTCCGAGATAAATAAGAACCCAGCCGCGGCGAGGCTGACCGGAACCCAGCAACTGCAGGGCCCAGAGACCTCCCAGGCTGAGCGAGATGCCTCCCAGGTTGCTGCCGGAAGCCCAGGAGATGCCCACCGGGGCCACCGGGTTATCGGGCCAGGGGATCGGCGCCAGGACGAGTCCCGCCAGCGCCAGCCCCAGCAGGGATGACCAGGGTCGCTCGACCGCTGCGGCGATCCAGGCGGGGCGACTGGGCGAGCGGATCAAGCGCTGTCCGGCACTCGCCGCGAACGTTGCCGCCACGATCGCCAGGCCCCCCGGGTAGATGACCAGAGCGGCGCAGAGGGCAAAGCTGAACAGAAGATGGTTCACAGCCGTACGCCAAACGCCACCTGCAATAGGGGGCCGGCCAGAAGTCCCAGCACCAGGGCGCCCAGGGCTGCGACCAGCCCCACCAGCTCGACCGGCCGGAGCCCCCTGACCGCTGCCCGAAGCACCGCCTCGCGCACCCCGGCGCCGCAGGAGGCGAGCTGGAGACCGAATGCCATGAGGAGCAGGGCGACCACTACCGGACCCATGAAGGCGGCGCCAACCACGGCCAGCAAGCGACCCGTGAAGCCACCGAACGGCGGCACACCCGAAAGGCCCACCCAGGCGACCAGGTGGGAGCGCGCGCCTCCCGGTTCGCTGAGGGCCGCGCCGGCCAGCCAATGAACGGCGATGAGAAGCAGCGCCGCAGCCAGCCCCTGAGGGTCTCCGCTCCCGATCCCGACGCACATGAACCCGACATCCGCCTGCAGGACGCGCCAGTAGCGAATGCCGGGTTCGGCCCGGAAGCCGGCTCCGCCCCAGAAGATGGCGGTAGCTAAACCGAGGGCGACCAGCAAAAACTGCATCACCTGGGTCAGGGAGGTCGGTGTCGCCACCAGCACCCGGGCGATGGCCACGACTCCGAGGGGCACCAGCCAGATCCGCCACGTCGCCGCTTCGGCTGGGCTCACCCTGGACAAGGCGCCCACCCAGCTGGAGAGGGGCAGGAGGCCAACTACCCCGCCCAGGCCACCGACCAGCAGCATCCCGGCCAAGGCGGCGGGGGCAGCGCCGATTCTCTGCGAGGGGAGCACGGCTGCCCCCGCCAGCAGGGCACAGAGCAGGAGGGCGGCCTGCCGGCCCAGGCTGCGGATCGGCAGCACCGGCCCAGCGATGCGCTGCCAGCGACCCCAGCAGAAGGCACAGGTGAATGCCAGCAACAGCACCAGAGGCACCACCGCGGTCACCAGCAGCGCCGCACAGGCGGTGACTCCCATCACGATCGTGGCGGAGATCGTGCTCGCCGAAATTCGGGGCCGATGAGCCACTCCCAGCTCCAGTACCGAGGCCGTCCAGCCGCCCACCAGCAGGCCCACCGAGAGCCGCGAGAGCCGCAGGGTTCCCAACCCGCCCTCCACCAGGAGCGAACTGGGGGGATGCGTGGCCACCGATGCCACCAGCGCCAACGAGATCGCGGCGGCGGAGAGCAAGAGCAGCAACGGTGGGATCAGCGGCAGCCGTGGGCCCACCAGGACCGAGACCACCGCCAGAGCCAGTCCACCCGCTAGGGCGGGCAGCAGCCACGGGCTCAACCCGATGCCTCCCAGGGGGTGGCCCGACCCACGGCAATCAGCGCCAACGACGGTACTCCGCAAGCCAGCAGGGCGACCGCGATCGATGATCCCGGCGAACTGAGGAGGAGAAAGGCCGACGCGCCCATGCCAGCACAAAGCGCCCCGAGGCCAAGTTCAGCCGGCCCCCGACCAGTGCCGATCCGGATCAGCCCCACCTCGACGACGAAGAGGCAGGCGAAGCCGGGCCCCTGGGTCGCCACCGTCCCGGCGGCCAGGTGGCCGGAGAGCAGCCTGGCGGTGAAGAGGCCACCAGCTCCCAGGAGGGCCCGCAAGCTGCGCACCCCGAAGACCCGCGGCCGCTCCACCACCGCCGCGGCACCGACGATGGCGGCCGCAGGGTCGAGCCGGGGAAACAGACCACTCACTAAGACCATTGCCGCGCTCACCGCTCCCAGCCCGACCAAGGCGGCGAATCCGGTCGGCCCGGTCGAAAGTGAGGCAACCCCACCCATCCCCAATCCCAGGGCCAGAGCACTGAGGGCCATTCCGATCGGTCCCACGGAAAATAGCGCGATGGCCCCCGCGGCGAATCCGCCCGCCGCCAGGATCACCGCCCAGGTCACAGCCGCACCGCCTCGGCCAGCAGCCAGGCGGCGGCGGCAGCACCCGCCACCCACAGCCATACGGGGCGCTCGGAGACCTCGCGGTCGGCCAATCCGATCGCCGTCGAATACCAATGGCGCACAGCTTTAGTCCAAAGGGGAGCGGACCGGCGCCGGGCCAGCAGACGAGCCAGGCCGCCGGAATGGATCAGGTAAGGGGGGCTGAAGCTAGCTTCGGGATCGAGCACAGGAGGCGCCCCCCCATTCGCCAGACGCCAGGCCCGGCCGGCCGCAGCGACGAGTCCGGCGAGCAACACCAGGTACCCGCCCGGCCAGAGCAGTCCCGGCGCCAATATGACCAGCGGGTCAGGCTCGGACAAGAGGGTCAAGCTGGACGTGCCAGGTGCCGCCAGCGAGGTGGCCGCGATGGTCAGGACCTCGCCGGGGAGGATCGCGGCGGCGCCGACCAGCACGATGGGAAACCACAAGGGCCAGGGCCACCTGGTCGGCGGCGTGGCCGCCCGGCGCAGCCGAGGAACCGTGAGCACCAACCCTGCCAGGGAGACCAGATAAGCCAGCCCGGGGGCGAATCCCAGCTCCAGTCCGCCCCGCAAGGCCAGGTCGGTGCCCAAGACCGCCACCGAGAATCCCAGCACGCAGGGCATTAGCACGATCAGCTCGCCCGCAATCCTCGGTGCTCCGGGCTGGTCACCGCCGGAGATCGCCGACCGGGGTCTCACCGGTCGCCCACCCGCCAGCAAGGCGCGGGGCAGAAACGCCGCGGAGACCGCCAAGAACAGCCCGGCGGTCAAACCCAGCAGAGTGCCGTCAGCCGAGTTTTGCCCAAACCCCACCAAAACCAGGGCGGCGAGCACCAGGAGCAGGGCTCGAAGGGCCACCTGGGGATTGCTTGAGATCAGCAGTCCGGCCGCCGCGACCACGGCCATCAGCAAGGCGAGCAAGTCAAGACCGGTCCCAAACCAGGGCGTCGGCCAGCTTCCCCCGGAGAGCGCCTGCACCCGAATCAGCAGCAGCAGAGCAGTCGGGACGGCGACCACCGTCATCCAGTCGGCGACGTCGAGGGAGCGTCCGGCTGAGCCCGGGCGACGCGACGAGGACGATCCGGCGACGAAGCCGCAGCCCAGCAGACGCAGCGCTGCGGGCAGGAGCAGCAGGCCGGCGAGGGCCGGGCTGACGGAGCTCGTGGGGATGGCATCCAACTGCAGCGTGTCGGTCTGATGCAGCAGCAGGATCATCGCCCCCAACCAAATCAAACCGATCGACTGATCGGTCACCGCCGCCCAGACCATTCGCGAACTCGCCGCCCGCGGCTTACGGGCATAGCTCAGCCCGATGCCCCCCAGCGCGGAGAGCTGAAGCCCGATGTAGAGACTCAGCAGGTCCCCGGCAAAGGCAGCGCCAACCGCGCCCAACACCGCCAACCCCAAGGCGGCCGATGCCAGCGGCCGCCGATCGCGCGCGGCCAGACTGACCACCAACGCCGCCAGCAGCACCATGATTGCCAGCACCGTCCCCCGGGAATCGACCGAAAGGGTGATGGGCAACTGCGGCTCGATCTGCCACAAGGTCACCTGGAGGGTGCCGCCCGGAGGCAGCCAGTTCAGGATCGCCACCACGTCGGCCAGCGCCAACGCCAGCCCGGCCCGCAGTACCCAGCGGGACCAGAATCCCGGCCATCGGGGCCAGGGACGCCCGAGCGCCGAGCAGACCAGGGTGGCGGCCGCCGGTAACAGCAGTGCCAGGAGCGGGAGATCGTTAATTGGGAGCACTCAGCCGCTCCGGCTCAGCTGTCGATCAGGCGGCGCAGGAGACCTTCTCGTTGCCGCACCTCCTCCAATCGGCGTCGCTCCTTCTGCACCACCTCGGCCGGCGCTTTGGCGGCGAAGGGCCCGGCCAGCTTGTGCTCCAGGGTCGTCGCGAAGGCGACCGCCTTGGCCAGTTCCCGCCGCGCCGGGTCCTTCCACTTTTCGGAGTCGCCGCCGGCGCTCTTCCCCAGCGAGAGGGTGGTTCGTCCCGCGACCACCTGGGGGCGGGCGGCGCCGGGGTTGCCGGCCGCCTCAACCCAGTCCACCGGCAGCAGCGCGCTGACATAGCCCTGGGCCTCGGGAAAGGCCAGCTCGGGACCGGCCACCGCAACCGAGAAGGGAACTCGACTGCCGTGCCTCGTCACCTCGATTCCAAGTTCGGTTAGCCACTTTCTGAGGTTGGAGATCAGCGTCATGCAGGCGATCATCGCCACCTCCGAGTCGGGGTCCGCCCAGCTGTCGGTAGCCCCCGGCCAAGGGGTCAGGTCCAGGCTGGCCGGACTCCCGGCGAACTGCTCCGCCACGGCGTCGGTCAGGAAGGGCATGATCGGGTGCAACAAGGTGGCCGTCTGGTACAGCACCTGCCGGGTGACCCAAAGTGCGGCCGCGTCGCCGGACTCCAGCCGGCCCTTGACCAATTCCAGATACCAATCCGCCACCTCCCGCCAGGCGAAGTCATAAATGGCATCGATGGCCCCGTCGAAGTCGAACTTCTGGAGGGCGCCCGTGGTCACCTGGGTCACCGCCGCAAGTCGAGACAGAACCCAGCGGTCAGCCAGTTGCAGACTCCCAATGGCCGGCTCCGAAACCTCCGGGATCAACCCCTCCTCGCCCTCTGCGGGAAAGTGAAAGCGATGCAGCAGGCGGGTCATGTTCCAGAACTTGTTGGCGAACTTGGCGTAGCCGTCAATCTTGGTCTCATCGAAGCGAGCGTCCTGGTTCCCCATCGCCACGCTCGCGCCCCAGGCCCGGAGAGCGTCCGCTCCGTACCTGTCGACCATCTCCAGCGGGTCTACCACATTGCCCCGGCTCTTGGACATCCGAGCCCCGTCGGCGCCCAGGATGGTGGCGTGGAATAGGACATCGTGAAAGGGGACCTGATCGGTGAAGCGCAGCCCCATCATCACCATCCGAACCACCCAGTGCTGGAGGATGTCCCGGGCGGTGCTCAGGACCGAGGTGGGATAGAACTTTTCAAGCGCCGGGTTGTGCTCAGGCCACCCGAGGATCGCGAAGGGCCAGAGCGCACTGGAGAACCAGGTGTCGAGCACGTCCGGGTCAGCGGTCAGCTGATCCGTCGCACATTCCGGGCAGGTGGTCGGCTCGTCCACCCAGGCGAACACATGACCCCTGACACAGGTGGAGACCGGGATCCGGTGCCCGAGCCAGAGCTGGCGACTGATACACCAGTCCCGCAGTCCCGCCAGCCAGTCCAGGTACTGACCCCGGAACTGCCCAGGATGGATGGTGATTTGTCCCGACGCGACCGCTTCAGCAGCCGGGTCCGCCAGCGCGCGGACCCTCACCCACCATTGCGGCGTGACCAGCGGCTCGATGATCGTGCCGCAGCGATCGCAGTGGCCGACCTGATGGACCACCGGCTCCTCCCGAACCATGGCACCCCCGCGGCGGAGCAGCTCCGCGGCCAGTTCACGGGCCTCGATCACCCCCTGGCCGTCCAGGGAGGGGAAGTCGGGCGCGAGCATCTGTCCGTCGAGGGAGATCACCGTCCGGACCGGAAGTTGGTGTCGCTCCCCGATCTCGTAGTCCTCAGCCGAGTGGCCCGGCGTGATCTTGAGCACCCCGGTGCCCAGCTGCGGGTCCACCGCCGAGTCAGCGATCACCGGTATCTCCCGTCCGCCGAGGGGCTCCCGAACCATCCGACCGACCAGCTCAGTGAACCTTTGGTCACCGGGGGAGACCGCCACCGCCACATCGGCCAGGATCGTCTCCGGTCGGGTGGTGGCTACCACTAGGGCGCCTTCCCCGTCGGCCAGCGGATAGCGGACGTAGTAGAAGGGGTCCTGCTGCTCCTGATACTCGACCTCCTCATCAGAGATGGCAGATCGGCAGCGCGGACACCAGTTGACGATCCTGGGACCACGGTAGATCAACCCCTGACGATAGAGTTCACCGAAGACCGTCCGGATCACCCGGACGTAAGGTTCGTCCAGCGTGAAGCGCTCACGAGCCCAGTCGCAGGTGGCGCCCAGCCGGCGCAGCTGCTCCTGAATTCGACCCTGGTAGGTCTGGTACCAGTCATCCACCCGCCGGGCGAAGGCCTCCCTGCCTAATTCCTCCTTGGTCGTGCCCTCGTCAGCCAGCTGTCGCTCGATGACGTTTTGCGTGGCAATCGCAGCGTGGTCGGTACCGGGCACCCAGCACACTTCGTAGCCGTTCATCCGGTAGAAGCGGCAGAGGGCATCCTGCACCAGCGCGTTGAGGGCATGGCCCATGTGCAAGGAGCCGGTGATGTTGGGCGGCGGTTGGGCGATCGAGAAGGCGGGCTTGGGGCTGGCGGAGTCCGCGTGCCCGAGACCGATCTCCTCCCACCGATCGCGCCAGCGCCGCTCGGAAGTCGCCGGTTGGTAGGCAGTTTCCACCGGTCCTTCCCGGCGGCCGGCTAAGAGCTGGCCGGAGAGACCGCGGCCAGCTCGGCCGCAACCTGCCGCGCCGCCTCAACCAGGTTACGCAGCGACGGCTCCACTTCCGCCCACTGCCTTGTCTTCAGGCCGCAGTCCGGATTGGCCCAGAGTCGATCGGCGGGGATCACCGTGACCGCCTTGCGCAGCCGAGCCGCCATCTCCTCGACCGAGGGCACCAAGGGTGAGTGAATGTCATACACGCCGGGTCCCACTTCGTTGGTGTAGCCGTGGTCGGCGAACGCCTGGAGCAGGGACATCGCCGATCGGGCTGCCTCGATGAAGAGGACGTCGGCGTCCAGCTCGGCGATGGCATCCATGATGTCCTCGAACTCCGAGTAGCACATGTGGGTGTGGATCTGGGTCTGGGCGCCCGCCCCGGCCGCGGTCAACCGAAAACTGTCCACCGACCAGCGCAGATAGGCGGGTTGCTTTGTCCGGTGCAGCGGTAGTCCCTCCCGCAGCGCCGGCTCGTCGATCTGGATCACGGTGATCCCGGCGGCCTCCAGGTCGCTCACCTCATCCCGCAGCGCCATGGCGATCTGGGCGCAGGTCTGGCTGCGCTCCAGGTCGTCGCGAACGAACGACCACTGCAGAATGGTCACCGGACCGGTCAGCATGCCCTTGACCGGACGGTCGGTGAGGCTCTGGGCGAATACCGTCCAGCCCACCGTCATCGGATGGGGCCGGGAGATGTCCCCGTAGGCGATCGGCGGTTTGGCACACCGGGACCCATACGACTGGACCCAGCCCTGCCGGGTGGTCGCATACCCGTCCAAAAGCTCGGCAAAGTACTCCACCATGTCGTTGCGTTCCGGTTCGCCGTGCACCAGGACATCCAGGCCGATCTCCTCCTGGAAGCGCACCACCCGGCGAATCTCCGCCTCCATCAGCTGCGCATAGGCGGCCTGGTCGATCTCTCCGCGGCGGAGTCGGGCCCGCGCCTGGCGGAGTTCCGCCACCTGAGGGAATGAACCAATCGTGGTGGTCGGCAGGGCTGGCAGCGAGACTCCCTTGCGCCAGATCATCCGGCGGGCGGGTCCGTCCCCGGGACGGGTGAGCTGCTCCGGAGTGACCCTGGCCATCCGGGACCTGACCGCCGGGTTGGTGACCCGGGGGGATGCCCGGCGCCCGGCGCACGCCGCCCGACTGGCCTCCAGTTCAGCCTCGACCTCGGCCAGGCCCTGGTCGGCCCGAGCGAACATGCTGACCTCGGTCAGCTTCTCCTCGGCAAACGCCAGCCACGATCGCAGTTCAGGATCCAGGTCAGTCTCCGGCTCGAGGCTCACCGGGACGTGGAGCAGGGAGCAGGAGGGGGCCACCAGCACTCGGCCTTCGCCCAGTTTCGCGACCGCGCGCCGGATCTGGCGCAGCGCCCGGTCGGGGTCGGTGCGCCAGATGTTGTGCCCGTCCACCACCCCCAGCGAGAGCGACATGCCCTCAGGAACCAGGGCCAGAGCGGGGTCGAGATCGGCTCCCCCGTGGACTAGGTCCAGGTGGACCGCATCTACCGGCAGGGCCAGGGCGGTGGCCAGGTTAGCCCCCATCTCCGAGAAGTAGGAGGCGAGCAGCAGCTTGAGGCCGGGCGCGGCCTGGCTCAGCACCTGATAGGTGCGCTCGAGCGCCTCCAGCACCTCAACCGGAAGGTCCTGGCTGAGGCAGGGCTCGTCGATCTGGACCCAGTCGGCACCCGCCCGGCGAAGCTCGGCCAGGAGCAGCCCGTAGACCGGCAGCAGCCGCTCGAGAAACTCCAGCTTGGACCCGCCCTGATCCGGTCCCTTGCTGAGGCGCAGGAAGGTGACCGGGCCGAGCAGCACGGGACGGGTGAGGATCCCCAGAGCGCGGGCCTCCAAGAACTCATCGATGGGCTTGCGCCAGGCGAGTCGGAAGCTCTGATCGGCAGCCAGCTCAGGGACCAGGTAGTGGTAATTGGTGTCAAACCACTTGGTCATGTCCAAGGGCGCGACCTCGACCTCACCCCGGGAACCCCGAGCCATGGCGAACATCAGGTCGAGGTCGGGGGTCCCTCCGGTCCAGCCGAAACGGGCCGGCACGGCGCCCACGACCAGGGCCTGGTCCAGCACGTGGTCGTAGAGCGAGAAATCATTGCTGGGAATCTGTTCGATGCCCGCCTGCCGCTGCTGGCGCCAGCGCTCGGCCTTGAGGCTCGCGGCTTCGGCGAGCAGCTGATCGGACGAGATCCTTCCCGACCAATAGCCCTCCAGGGCTCGTTTCAGCTCGCGGGACCGCCCGATTCGAGGATAGCCCAGGATGCTAGCGATCGTCATGCAGAAGATCCTTTGGAGGTTGGGGCGCGCCCGGGCGCACCGCAATTGAAACGGTCTTCCAGTCTAACTGGAGAGCACCGGATCGAGATTTTCGGGGGTCAGGCCGTCGCGGCCTGCGGCTCCTCCTCGCGGAACAGCTCAGGCTCGGTGGCCTCCATGATCGAACGCTCGCTGATGACGCAGCGCTTGATCTCCGGATGAGAGGGAACGTCGAACATGCTGTTGAGCAACACCGACTCGAGGATGCTCTTCAGCCCCCGGGCCCCGGTGCCCAACTCCAACGCCTTGCGGGCGATCGCCCGCAGCGCCCCCTCCTCGAAGACCAATTCCACATCGTCGAGCGAGAAGAACTTTTGATACTGCTTGACAAACGCGTTCTTCGGCTCGGTCAGCACTCTGGTGATGTCGTCCTCGTCGAGGCAGTCCAGGGTGACCGTGATCGGCAGCCTGCCCACGAACTCGGGGATCAGGCCGTAGCGAAGCAAATCTTGGGCTGAGAGTTCGTGGAGAATCTTCGCGTTCTCCTTGTTTCGGGTGCCTGCTTGCGCGCTGCCAAATCCGATCGTGCGCTGCCCCACCCGCTGATCGATGATCCGCTCCAACCCATCGAAGGCACCGCCGCAGAGGAACAGGATGTTGGCGGTGTTGATCTGGATGAAGTCCTGGTGAGGGTGCTTGCGCCCACCTTGCGGCGGGACGTTGGCGACGGTGCCCTCGAGGATCTTGAGGAGAGCTTGCTGGACCCCCTCGCCGGAGACATCCCGCGTGATCGAGGGATTGTCCGATTTGCGGGAAATCTTGTCGATTTCGTCGATGTAAATGATCCCGCGCTCGGCCCGCGCGATGTCGAAATCGGCCGCCTGAATCAGCCGCAGCAAGATGTTCTCGACATCCTCGCCGACGTAGCCCGCCTCGGTCAGGGAGGTGGCGTCGGCGATCGAGAAGGGTACGTCGAGAATCCGCGCCAGCGTCTGGGCCAAGAGGGTCTTGCCACAACCGGTCGGACCGACCAACAGCACGTTGGACTTCTGCAGCTCGACGTCGCCGACCTCGCGGGAACTGTTGATCCGCTTGTAGTGGTTGTAAACGGCCACCGAGAGCACGCGCTTGGCCTGGTCCTGGCCCACGACGTACTGATTCAGCGAGGTCCAGATCGCCTGCGGGTTGGGCACCACGCTGCTTCGCGGGCGCCTGACCGGGGCGACCCGGGAGTCTTCCTCGAGCACCTCCTGACAGAGCTCGATGCACTGGTCGCAGATGTACACCCCGGGCCCGGCGATGAGCTTGCGCACCTGCTCCTGGCCCTTGTTGCAGAAAGAGCAGCGGGTATGGCGCCGCCGATCCTCGCGCTCCGTCATGCGGCGTCCCCACCTCCCGGTCGGGTCAGTTGCTGGGCCGCCCGCTCCACGCAGCGGGGGCAGATCACCGCGTCGGACGCCGGATCTCCCGGGAAGACGGCGGCCGTGCTGGTCAGGTTGCCGCAGAAGTCACAGCGCTGGCCCGGCCTGCGCACCAGCAGGGGCGCGCGCCGCGGCTCCCGCCGGGAACTGGAGCTCCGCGTGTCTCGCACTCTCACTGCTACCTCTGGGCCCCAGTTTACTTAGCGCGCGCTTGAACTCTTCTCAGGGGCGGGGACTGCCCCCGCCTCCACTCGCTCCGGCTCCGGGGACTGGGTCTCGGCCTCCTCGGCGGCCACCACCCGGTCGAGTCCCCGATGCCCGGTGATGATGTGGTCGATCAGGCCATATTCCTTCGCTTCATCCGGGCTCATGTAGAAGTCACGGTCAGAGTCGCGGGTTATCTGGTCGACCGGCTTACCGGTGTGATGGGCCAGAATCTGGTCCAGGATTCGGCGCAGGCGCAGGATCTCCTGGGCCTGGATTTGGATATCGGAGGCCTGGCCCTGGAATCCTCCTGAGGGCTGATGCATCATGATCCGAGTGTTGGGAAGGCTGAAGCGGAGCCCCTTGTCACCTCCGGCCAGCAGCAGGCAGGCAAAGGATGCGGCCAGCCCCATACAGAATGTGCTGACCCTGGGCTTCACGTACTGCATCGTGTCGTAGATCGCCAGCCCGGCGGATACCGACCCTCCCGGACTGTTGATGTACAGGTTGATGTCGCGCTCCGGGTCCTCGCTCTCCAGGTAAAGCATCTGGGCCATCACCAGGTTGGCGATCTGATCATCGATCGGGGTGCCGACAAAGATGATCCGGTCCTTCAGGAGCCGCGAGTAGATGTCGAAGGCGCGCTCGCCCCGGCTGGTTGTCTCGATGACCATCGGAACGAGGGCCATGATCTCCTCCTGGTGTCGTGGGATGTCGAGCACGGCTCTCGCTGGCCGGCATCGGGAGTATACCCAGGGGTAAGGAAACTATCCCTCGCCGGGTTCCAGCCCTGCTTCACCTCGGGCCAGGGCCGCGACCCGGCGCCGGGCCTCCCCCAGCAGCAACTCCCGGCGTAACGGCTCCCGGGCTCGCCGGCGGCTCTCCCGGGAAGCACCATTGGCAAAGATGCGGGCGAGGTTCTCGTCCAGCTCACGGTCTGAGACCTGCAGGCCCTCGACCCGTGCCACCTGCTCCAGGATCAGCTCCAGCTGGACTCTCTCCACCGCCGGCTGACGCCGCTCGCCCCGCAGCTGCTCGAGCTGTTTGCCATCTGAGGCGAGCAGCTGTTCCAAGGAGATGCCCGAAGCCGAGAGACGAAGCTCCAGGTCCTTGATCTGCCGGTCGATCTCGGTCTGAATCATCACCTCGGGAACCTCGACTCGAGAGATCGCGACGAGCTCCTCGAGCGCCTTGCTCTCCTGGGCCTGCTCGCTCTCCAACCGCGCCTCCGCGGTCAGCTGCTCGCGGACGTACTGCCGCAGTTCAGCCAGATTCTCGCCATGGCCAGCGATCGCCGCCAGGTTGTCGTCCCGGGGCGGGAGCTCCTTGGCCTGGATCTGCTTCACCTCCGCGGTGATCACCACCATCTCTCCACGCAGCTCCTCTCGACCGTACTCCTCGGGCAAAGTGATGGTTAGATCGACCGTCTCCCCCACCCTCGCCCCCAGCAGTTGGTCCGCCATCCCGGGGAGGAGATCACCGCGCTCCAAATCGAGGGTTTGCAGTTGCGCGGGGGTTCCCACCAACTCACCGTCGTGGCGCATGGTCAATTCGGCGGTGAGCACATCGCCCAGGCGGGCCTCTCGCTCGCTGGCGTCCTCCAGCTGCGCGTAGCGCTGACGGAGCGCTTCCAGCGTGCCGTCCACGCTCTCCTCCGAGACCGCGGCTGGGGTCACCGGCACCCGAATCTGACGGTAGTCCCCCAGATGAACCTCGGGGCGGAGCACCACGGAGGCGGTGAATTGGAGGGGTGCTCCCCGCTCCAGGACCACCTCGCTCACCTCGGGGGCGGAAACTGGCTCAAGATCGGCCTGCGCGATGGCCCGGGACCAGACGTTGGGCAGCAGGTCTTCGATGGCATGCTGACGGAGCGCCTCCCACCCGACTGCCCGCTCGACCACCGCCGCCGGCGCCTTGCCTGGTCGGAATCCGGGGAGGCGGTACTGTCGCCCGAGATGACCGAGCGCCAGTACCAGGGCTCGATCCACGTCAGAGGCGGGTGCCTCGATGGTCAGCTTGACCTGGGATCCGGCCAGCCGTTCGACACTCACCGCCAGCTCTGTGACGTCAGTTTTACTTGGACTCATCCTGCTCTGGGTAAGCGTAGCGGTGCGCGGACCGAGGGTCGAACTCGGACGGGTTACCCCACGGGGTTCTAAGCCCCGCGCGTCTACCATTTCGCCATCCGCGCCAGCCGGTTGCGGGGCAGTCGCAGCGCGGCGCCGAGTATAGCCAATCCTGGGGGTGTGGCTTCTGCGGCGGGCCAGCGGCAGGGCCGACTAGGACTCGGAGTTGGCCAAGGCGACCGGGCGACTGAAACGGTGGGGTCCTGAGCCCGTTATCAGGAGCGAGGGTAGGCACCCACCGTCGACCGGAACCAGCCTGCCTGACCTGGGAGGTACGCCATGAGCATGGAATTGCAAGCACCGCCGGAGCCCCAAATCAGCCCGCCGGACTCGAGGCCGACCGAGGTGCAGCCAGCGGTCTCCCCAAGAGCCGCTGAAACTCCCCGTCGCACCGCCAAGGCCAGCGGCCGGCGCAGCTACCGGGTGGGTGAGCTGGTCATCCTGAGCGTGGCCATCGTGGATGCCTTCCTGGCGCTCGACTTTCTCTTCCGCGCCACAGCCGCTACCAATGACGGTTTTGTCTCGGTCGTGGACCGGGTCGGATCGGCCTTGGCACACCCCTTCGCCGGGATCTTTGGGCCAGGCGTGCCCCAGGTCGGCCATACCACCTTCTGGGCGGCGCTGCTGGCACTGGCCGTTTACACCCTGGCCGCCCTGGTTCTGGTGCGGCTGATGCAGCTGCTGAGCGGGCCTTTCCGCGGTCGGCGAGGGAGTGCCTGAGTCGAATCCTGAACCTCCCCGGCCGGGCCCGAAACCCCACCCCCACCTGGCTCAGGGCCGGCACTCGCGGCTGCTGGGCCAGGTTCAACCCGATCTCGTCTGCCCGGGCCGGACCACGTCGCTGAACTGTTAGAACCGGTCAGATTCGCTGAACTACAAGACAGGGCGAAAACGCTTCTCGACAGCCGCACGCAGCAGCGATAGCATGACCCCCAGAGCTGCTGCGCTCTGGGGCAGCACTTGACCGGGGCCAGATGACCCCTCCATGGAGGGCGGCATGGTGGAATTGGTGGGAACGCGGTCGGAGCTGGGGCAGGATGCCCGCCAAACGGTGGCCAAGATCGAGCAGAAGGCTCTCCAGCTATCTGCGCTGCTGCGCGAACTGGACAACCATCCTGTGAATTTTGAGCCTGGGCTCCGAGATGAGCTTGACGCTGTCCTCGACCAGCTGGGGTGCCGAATTGCCGCGACGAGGGCGCTGGAACAGGGGCAGACGAATCTCGTGACGGACTGACCAAGGCCGCCCAGGCACTAGAATCGAATTCGCGCGGGCGCCCATAGCTCAGCCCGGATAGAGCACCAGACTACGGATCTGGGAGCGGGGGTTCAAATCCCTCTGGGCGCGCCATTCCACTCCCGCTTCCCGGCGACGCGCGTGCTCGCTATCGCTCGCGGTGGGGAGCGCCGGCGTCGCGGTTGTTCCAGCGGTAGACGCCGTAGACCAGGGCCAGGGCGAGCAGGATGACTACGATGTAGCCGACCGGCTGGAGCACCTTGGACACTTCGGAGAGATGCTTGCCCAGCTCCATCCCAGCGACCGCCAAGGCACTGTCCCAGACCAGAGCCCCGACCAGAGTCGCTGGCAGGAAGCGGCTGAGCGGCATGCGGCCGAAACCGGCGGGGAAGCTGGTGTAACTTCGGATGATCGGCAGACACCGTCCGACCGCCACCGCCACCACCCCCCGACGCTCGATCCAGCGTTCCGCCGCCTCAAGATGGCTCTCGCGGAAGTGGACTCGGCGACCCGCCGCCAAAACCGCCGGTCGCCCCACAAAGGCCCCGATGGCGTAGGCGATCAGAGCTCCCACCAGCTCACCGAGGACGGTGACCAGGATCACCAGGGGCAGGGACAGGGTCCCGTTGGCGGCCAGCAATCCGGCGAAGGGGATCACGATCTCGCTGGAGACAGGGATCCCGGTGCACTGGGCCACGGTGAGGATGAAGAGAGCCACGTAGCCGAAAGACGTCAGAAACTGCTCGAGCGAGTGAACCAAGCGCCATCCTCCGAGTTCTAGGTGGGAGCGAGTTTGGTACGGGAGTGCGGCACCCAGAGGGGCCTTGGCGAGCCAGGATAGCTGGGCGCAGGTAGGCTGGACCGCAAATGGGATCATCGCAGCTGCCCGAGCACGCGGACTCGGAGGTCCTGGGCCGCTGGCTAGCGGATTCGCCGGTCCTCCGGGTGGACCGCATGCCGTGGGGCAGCAATGCCGTCTTTCTGGTTCGGTTAGGGGCTCCTCAGGGAGAACTCCTAGCGGTCTACAAGCCCGCCCGAGGCGAGCGACCCCTGTGGGACTTCCCGTCGGGAACCCTGCACCGCCGCGAGGTCGCCACCTCGGTCGTCGACCGGGCCCTGGGGTGGAGTCTCACGCCCACCACAGTCCTCCGCGAGGAGGCACCCTACGGGGAGGGGTCGGTCCAGGAGTTCATTCCCGACCCCCCTCCGGAGCTCGACCTCAACACCGACCAGATGGAGAGCAGTCTGCGCGGTTTGGCCGCCCTCGACGTGCTGATCAACAACGCCGACCGCAAGCAGGCCCATCTGCTGGTGGACCCGCAGGGCGGACTTCGGGGGATCGATCATGGGGTCACCTTCCACACCGATTTCAAACTTCGCACCGCGCTGATCGATCTCGGCGGCACTCCGGTGCCGCCAGCCTGGCTCCGGGACATCTCCGACCTGCTCGAGGATCAGAATCGGATGACCGCCCTACGGCGCAGACTCGCTGAGCTACTCGAACCCGCCGAGGTGAGCGCCTTTGAGGGTCGGGCCCGAGCGCTGCTGGCCCGGGGGAGCTACCCGGAGCTGCATCAGTGGCATGGGCGGCCCTTCGAGTGGTGAGGCCGAGCTAGCCAGCCTGAAACGGCCAGCTGGCCGGGCAGGGATAGCGGTTGGGTCCACCATCGACGGCGACCGACTCGAGCAGGGCCAACCGCTGCGCCCGAAAGCCGATCGATGACTCCTGGCGGAGTTGGTCGATGAGCTCGGCGAGGAGGAGCCCAGGGCGTTGTCCCAGCGGCTGGGCCACTCGCGCCAAGGTGCAGTGGGCTCGAAAGGGTCGCCGCTCCGGGGACCATCCCGCCCTGACCAGCTCTGCGCCGAGCGCCCCGGCCAGTCGATCGAGCTCCGCCACCCCGGCCCTGACTCCCACCCAGACCACCCGGGGCTGGGCCAAATTCGGGAAGACGCCCAGGCCACCGAGTTCGACTAGGAACTCGGTGGTGCGGCGCGCGACTCGCTCAGCGGCGATCCGCAGCGACGGTTCGGCTTCGGGCTCGACCCGGCCCAGGAAGCGCAGCGTCAGATGCAGCCCGTCGGCTCGAGCCGGTCGCACCCCGGGGTCCAGAGCCGCCAAGCGCCCGAGAGGGGGGGTCAGCCGTTGGCGCGCTTCGTGGGGAAGTTCCAGGGCCAAGAAAAGGATCGGAGCCCCACTCAACTAGGGTCCGCGACCTCGGCGGGGAAGGCTCCCTCGCCGGAGAGAAAGCTCTCCAGCACATCCAGTTGGCGCCGGATCAGCTCGGCGTCCCAACCGTGCCCGGCCGAGGTGATCACGGAGATCGCGGTCTGCGGTCGGTGGGCACAGAAGTCGGTCACTCGGTCCATCTCCAAAAGCCGGTCGTCGGCAGCCGCCAGGACGGCAACCGGGCCCTTCCAGCCGTCCAGCAACGGCCGAAAGTCGGTCCCCAAGCCGTCGCGCAGCCATTCTCGGGCCGCGCGGGGATCGGCCCGCTGCTGGTTGGCGAAATTGATGTCGGCCGACCGACGGTCGATCTCGGCCTTCCCCTCGACCGCGACCCGCCGGTAGAAGTCGGCCAGCACGCGCCGGCGGCCGAGGAAGGAGATCAGCTGGAAAACGCCGGGCGCGGTCCCGAGCCTCACCTGGAGTCGGAAACTGCGGGAAACGCTGGTGGGGTCGAGCAACGGCGTGTGCAGGATCATCCGCAGCGCCCGTCGCGGCGCCAGGGCGAGCATCTCCAGCGCGACCGCGGCCCCGAGGCAGAGACCTCCCAGCTCGTAGCGAGGAAGCTCGAGTTGATCCAAGAGCACCAGCAATTCGGCCGCCAGAGCCCGGCTCGTGTGTTCGGTCGGAAGTGGCGCCGAGCTCCCAAAGCCGGGGAGGTCAGGGATCACCAACTGCCGCCGCCGGGCGAGCCGCGGAACCCAGGTCTCAAAATTCTCGGCGGAGCCGATGAAGCCATGGCAGAGAACCAGGGGAACGCCGGCTCCGGCGGTCACGTAGCGGAGACGGCCCTGCGGTCGATCGATCCAGTGCTCCTGCCAGCCCGCCGCCAGCGCCTCCGACATCGGTTGAATCGGCTCCCCGGCAGGGTTCAGCGCGCGGCCCTCGGTATCGCCGCCGGGGCCTCGTCCTCGTCGGGCCAGGCCGGCAGGGGGTGGGCCAGGGGTCGGTCCTGGCGATAACCGAGGGCGTATTCGGCGGCCAGCTGGGTCTGCACCTCGCGGGTGCCCTCGTAGATCGAGGAAGCCCGACTGTTCCGCAAGTAGCGGGCCGCCGGGCACTCCTCGCTGAAACCGGTGGCGCCGTGTACCTGGAGGGCGTCGTCGGCGGCGCGGTTGGCGCGCTCCGAGTTCACCCACTTGGCCAACGCCGACTCCCGGGAGCTACGCTGCCCTTGGTTCTTGAGCCAGCCGGCCCGCAGCCACAACAGACGGCCGATGTCGTAATCCCGCTGCATCCCGGCGATCATCTGCTGCACCAACTGCAGTCGGCCGATCGGCTGACCCTGGACCGTCCGCGCGCGAGCGTAGCCGACGCTCAGGTCGAGGCAGGCGCGGATGGTCCCGGTCGCCCCGCTGGCGACGCAGAAGCGTCCGCTATCCAGGCAGCTCATGGCCACCTTGAAGCCATCACCCTCCTCTCCGATCCGGTTGACCGCGGGAACCACGGCGTCGTCCAGAAACACCACCGCGGTGTCGCTCGCCCGAAGTCCGTATTTGTCGTGGATCGGTTGGGTCACCAGCCCTTTCCCAGCCAGCTCGCGGTCCAGCGCGAAGGCGGTGATACCGGCCGCTCCCCGAGCCGGATCGACGGTCGCGAAGACCAAGAGGATGTCGGCGAAGTCCCCCATCGAGATCCAAACCTTCTGGCCCCGAAGCCGGTAGAGATCCCCCTCCCGGGTGGCGCTGGTCTGCAGGGCCCGGACATCACTGCCGGCGTCGGGCTCGGTCAGGGCGAAGCAGCCCTGGCGACTTCCCTCAGCGAGGGGTCGGAGCAGCCGCTGGCGTTGCTCCTCGGTGCCCCACTGGTAGATCCCGGTCATGCAGAGTCCGGCGTGGACGGAGAGGGCGGTTCGGCAGGAGGCGTCCACGTACTCCAGCTCCTCGCAGGCGAGCCCGAGCGCGATCCAGTCCAGCCCCGCCCCGCCGTAGCGCCGGGGCGTCACCACCCCGGGAATCCCCACGCTGGCAAGCTTGGCGAAGAGCTCCGGGTCGGGATCGGCGTCCCGGTCGCGGCGGGGCACTTCCGGAGCCAGCTCTCGACCGGCAAACTCGCGAATCATCTGTTCGAACTGGTGCAGCTCGTCGCCGAGATTGAGGTCGAGCACAGTTCGCCCGGTCAGCCAGCGTCAGTGTCGATCTGGGCGCGCTGCAGGCGGCCGGAGTAGTCGATGTAGACGGTCTTCCACTCGGTGAACTCATCAAGCGCGGTGGTCCCGGCCGCCCGATGGCCGTTGCCGGTGGATTTGACCCCCCCGAAGGGCAGTTGAATCTCGGCCCCGATGGTCGGGGCATTGACGTAGACGATCCCCGCCTCCAACCGATCAACCGCCTGCAGAGCCTGGTCGATGTCCTTGGTGTAGATGGCGACCGAGAGGCCGTAGGTGGTGCCGTTGGCAATCTCGATCGCCTGCTCCAGGTCAGTGGCGGAGATGATCACCGCTGTCGGACCGAATATCTCCTCCTGGGCAATCCGCATCTGGGCGCTGACATCAGCGAAGACGGTCGGCTCGTAAAAGTTGCCCTCGGCGAGCGTCCCCGCAGTGGCGATCCGACCCCCAGCGAGAAGATGGGCCGACTCCTGCTGCCCGACCTCGGTGTAGCTGTGAATCCGGCGCAGCTGAGAGTCATTGATCACCGGCCCCACATCGGTCCTCGGATCCAGCCCATCCCCCAGCCGCAGCTGGCCGACCCGCTCGGTCAGCATCTCGGTGAACGGTTGGAGGACCTTCTCCTGAACGATCAGCCGGGAGGTGGCGGTGCAGCGCTGCCCGCTGGTGCCGAAGGCCCCCCACACAGCCCCCTCCAGGGCCAGCTCCAGATCGGCGTCGGCACTGACCAGCATGGCGTTCTTGCCCCCCAGTTCGAGCGAGACCCGCTTGCCCAGCCGCCCGCAGGTGGCCGCGATCTCCTGCCCGACCGCCACCGACCCGGTGAAGGAGATGGCTCGAACCGCGGGATGCGCCACCAGCGGACCGCCGGCTTCCTCGCCATAGCCGGTCACCAGGCTAAGCACTCCCCCGGGTAGCCCCGCCTCGAGGAGCACCTCGGCCAGCCTGATCGCGACCAGGGGCGTGTCCTCGGCCGGCTTGAAGATCACCGCGTTGCCGGCCAGCAGCGCCGGCATGAGCTTCCAGCAGGGGATCGCCATCGGAAAGTTCCAGGGGGTGATGCAGCCCACCACTCCGATCGGCACCCGCTCCGCGAAGGCGCGCTTCTGGCGCAGCTCGCTGGGCACCACCTCGCCGATGGGATTGCGTCCCTGGCCGGCCATGTATTTGGCCATGTCGATGCCCTCCTGGACATCGCCTCGGGCCTCGGTGAGCACCTTGCCCATCTCGCGGGTCATCAGCTGGGCCAGCTCTTCCTTTCTCTCCTCGAGGAGGCGGCCCGCCCGGGCCAGGATCTCCGCGCGGGCGGGGACCGGAGTCCGCGCCCAAGCGGGCTGGGCGGCGAGCGCCGCCTGCACCGCCAGATCGATGTCGGAGGCCGAACTCCGGGCGAAATGTCCGATCACCTCCAACCGATGCGCCGGGTTGATCGAGTCAAACGTCTGTCCGCCTTGCGCAGCTCGCCACTCCCCGGCGATCAGGTTGCCGTAGGTGCGGGCCGCGACGGCCGCGGCGGTGCTCATCTGCTCCCCCCGGTCTGGCTCACCGCCGCTTCCAGAATGTCGAGTCCCTCGCTGAGCTCGGCATCGCTCACGGTCAGCGGAGGGAGCAACCGGATGACGTTGTCGTCGATGCCACAGGAGAGCACCACCAACCCCTTCTCCAGGGCGAGGTGCTTGATCTGAGCGACCCGGTCGGGGTCGGGGCAGCCGGTCTGGTCCATGAACTCCATTCCGATCATGGCCCCTCGGCCCCGCAGGTCGGCCGGACCATAACCCGCCTGGCGCCAGAGCTCGACCCGGGTCCGAATCGCTTCGCCGAGAGCGGTTGCCCGCTCCCTGAGATGGTCCCGTTCGATCACCTGCAGGGTGGCGATAACCGCGGCCCCGGCCACCGGATTGCCGCCAAAGGTGCTCCCATGACTGCCCGATTCCCAGCGGTCCATCAGCCGGTGGCTGGCGACGATGGCGCCCACCGGCAGGCCGCTGCCCAGCGCCTTGGCCAGGGTGACGATGTCGGGCACCACCTGCTCGTGATCGACCGCCAGCCAGCGCCCGGTCCGGGCGACCCCGGTCTGGATCTCATCACAGATGAGGAGAATTCCGTGCTCGTCGCAGATCCGCCTCAAGGTGGCGAGAAACCCGGCCGGAGGCACCACGTATCCGCCCTCTCCCTGAATCGGCTCAACCAAGATGGCGGCGACTTCGTGGGCCGGCACCACCTGGCGGAAGAGCCGCTCCAGCTCCTTCCCGGCGGCAATCGGACAGGGCTCCCCCGCCGCGTGTTCGCAAACCCTGAAGCAGTACGGATATGGGGTCACTTGCACGCCCGGGAGGAGGGGGCCGTAGTTCGCTCGGTACATCGCCTTGCTGCTGGTCACACTGAGCGCCCCCAGGGTGCGCCCGTGAAAAGCTCCCCGGAAGGAGATGATGCCCGGACGCCCGGTCGAACGCCGGGCCAGCTTGAGCGCTCCCTCCACTGCCTCCGCTCCCGAGTTGGCGAAGAACACCACCTCCAGCGGGTCGGGACAGATGGCGGCCACCCGCTCGGCCGCCTCGGTCATGACCACGCTCTGGGTCACCACGCTGGTGTGCCAGTAGCGGTCAAGCTGGCGGTGGACCGCCTCGGTCACGTCAGGATGACGGTGCCCCAGGCTGGTCACCGCGATGCCGCAGGCAAAGTCCAGGTAGCGCCGACCCTCGACGTCGATCAGGTAGGAGCCCTCTGCACCGCTGACCACCAGATCGGTATAGCGGGACCAGACGGCGGCCACCGAGCGCCGGTCGCGCTCCCGCCACTGCTCGGCTGTGGAGCCATCTAGGGCGGGAAAGGTCAGTTCAGACGGAGAGACGGTAGTGGCCATGGGAGGCCTCCTCAGGCTTAGGGGTGGGGATCCGACGCCAGGATCGCGTTGGGCGGCCGGGGTCCGGCCGCGGGCGAGTCGACGAGCTAGGACCGCCGACTCGCCGACGGCGGGGGCAACCCATCCGCATCCCACCACCGCCCCAGGGATTCTGTTCCCATAGGCCTGCCACGGTACAGCCTTTGTGCCCACCTCGGGCTGGTTCAGAGCGGGTGAGACACCGCCAGCATCACCGCCGCCAGAACCACGAACACCGCAAAAGCTCCGGTCGAGTGTCCCTCGCGCTGGCTGACCAACCCGGCGAGCCCGTACCAGCCGAGCAGCAAGGCCACCGGCAACAGGGGAATCGGAGCTCGGAGGATCACCGATATTCCGGCTGCCGCACCCAGCAGAACGGCCACCACCACCGACCTGATCCCGGCCTGAGACCAGCTGCGTCGGGTCAGGCCGATCAGTTGCCAAGTGGGGACCAGGACCGCTGCCGCCACGGTCACTGCCCGCACCGGAGCTGCCACCGACGGGCTCATCGCCAAGATGAAAATCGGCAGCGGAACCGCCAGCGTCAAAAGGGCCAGGACGGTCGCGCCCCACCGCGATGAGGAGCGCTGCTCCTCGGCCACCTCCAGCCACGGGCCCAGGGTCAGCAGCAGCAGCACCTCCAGCGGCAGCAACGCATCTCCCGGCAGTCCCGAACGCTCCGCCAGGGCAACCGCCGCGGCGACGAATCCCGCCAGGGGCAGCACCGCCGGCCGCATCCCGCTCAGGAGCTGAAGTCTGGGCCAGCGAAGTTCGGGCCAGCGTGGCAGCGCCGCCCGCAGAGCCGCCAAGTAGCTGACCACCGCTCCCAGCTCGAGCAGGGTGGTGGCGGCGACCGGCAGAACGCCCAGCCCTGACAGGGCGCACACCACCGCCGCCATCAGGGAGAAGGGCAGGATGCGCGGGGGCGAGAGATGGAGGTCGGCGGAGTGGTCGACGGACGCGACGCCCAGCCCCGTTTCGGCGTCGTGACGGAGCGACGCCGCCCCGCCGGGCCGCCAACTCAACCCCGCGCCACCGCGGCGAGGTTTTCCACGTTCACCTGTGGAAAGTGGGGGAAAGCTCGATCTGGGGGCCGCCGCTGGCTGTCCGCCCCCCGCCCCGATGCCGCGCCACCCCGAGGTAGCTGGGAATCAGCCGCCCGTCGTCCCGACCCGGCCATATCGGTCTTCCAGACGGACCACGTCATCCAGGTCGGGCGTCGACACCTCGCACAGGTCGGTGTCCTCCAGAGCCCGCATGCGGTGCCGGCGACCCACCTGGATCCGCTGGCACTGACCCGGCGTCAGCCGGAGCGTCCGGAGCACACCCAGGTCGTCGTCCAGCTCCAACTCCATGACTCCCGCAAGAACAAATATCGCCTCGTCCTTGCGCTCGTGATACTGCAGGCTCAACTCCTGGCCGGCCGCGATGTGAATGATCTTCCCGGCGTAGCGATCGGTGACCGCGAACCAGAGCTCGTAGCCCCAGGGCTTTTCGACCCGCCGCTCGGGCTGATTGGCCGTGGTCTGGTCAGCCATCATGCCCTCCGGCATCCCCGATCACCCCCAGCTCGGTCTCGAAGTCGTTGAGCAGTTGCTGGACCTTCTCGGGGCTGGTCGACTCGCAGTAAACCCGCATCAATGGCTCCGTGCCCGACATCCGGACCAGCACCCAGGAGTCTTCGCCCAACCAGTATTTGTAGCCATCATCGGTCCGGCTTGCGGTCACCTGCTCCCGGCCCACCGCCTGCGGCGGCGCCACCTTCATCCGGTGGACCAGCTTTTCTCGAGCGCCCGGGTAGCTCTCGCGGGAGAAGCGGTGGTCGCGCCGGGCATAGGCATGGGGCCCGACCAGCTCGGCAACCTGGCGGCGGATCTCGCTGAGGGGGTGGCCGGTCATGACGATCATCTCCGCGAAGAAGAGGCCACTCAGGATCCCATCCCTTTCAGGGATGTGGCCCCGGTAACCGAAGCCGCCAGACTCCTCCGCGGCGAAGAGGGCGTCAAGCTCGCGCATCCTGGTCCCGAGATATTTGAACCCGACCGCAAGCTCCTCCACCGGGCAGCCGTAGCGCTGACCCAGGATGTCCAGGCGTCGGGTCGTGGTCAGCGAACGCACCACCGGGCCCTGCAGTCGGCGATTCTCGCAGAGGTGCCAGAGCAGCAGGGTGGCCACTTCCAGCTGGTCGATGAAGTCGCCCTTCTCGTCGAAGATCCCCACCCGATCGGCATCGCCGTCGTTGATGATGCCAAGGTCGAATCCACCCTCACGGAGCACCCGGGCGGCCTCATCGGTATTGGGTGGGATCGGCTCCGGGTGCAGCCCGCCAAAACCGGGATTGCGGTCCGAGTGGAGTTCGGTGACCCGGGTGGTGCCGCCAGCCAGAAGGTCGGTGACATAGCCGGCTCCGGAGCCGTACATGGGGTCGTGGAGGATGTGCATCCCCGCCTGCTTGATCTCCTCCAACTGCACCAACTTGGCGATCTGGGCGCGGTAGGAAGGCCGCGGATCAACCATCTCGACCAGCCCCTGGGAGATCGCCTCCTCGAGGGACATGGTCCGGACCAGGTCCTGATCCAGCACCAGCGCCAGCTCCTCCTCCAGCCGAGAAATTACCTCGGGCGAGGCCGAGCCGCCATAGTCGGGCTTGTATTTGAGGCCGTTGAACTCCGGCGGATTGTGACTGGCGGTCACCACCACCGCGCCCAGGGCCTGGCGATCGACCACCAACCAGGCCGACACTTGCGTCGGGCTGGGACGGTCCGTGAGCAGCACGGGGCGGGAGTTGGCGGCCAGGACCCGGGCCACCTCGCCCGCGAACAGTTCCGCCGAAAAGCGGCTGTCGTGCCCCACTACCACCTGGCCGGAGGCCCGAGCCGCGGCCAGGAACTGGGCCACCGCCTGGGTCACCGCCCTGACGTTGGCGTAGGTGAAATCGTCGGCCACGACCGCCCGCCAACCGTCGGTTCCGAAACTTATCTTCGGCTGGGTCAGCGCTCATCTCCCTAGATTGGCTGGGTTTCGCTAGCAGGGTACTGGAATGGGTCGCCGCTGGGGCGCCCCTCCGTCGGGGGGCAGCTGAAGCAGATCGACTAGAGGAGTGCCGCCCGACCGCTCTCGCGCAGCTCGGCGACCACCCGGCTCACCTCCTGGACCCGGGACAAGGGGCAGATCAAGAGGGCGTCCTCGGTGTCGATGACGGCCAGATCCTCGGTTCCCACCATCACCACCAGTCGTTTCCCGGCCGAGTCCACATAGCTGCGCTCGCTCTCCAGCAGCAGCGCCTCCCCCCGGACCACGTTCCCGCGATCGTCACCTTGCCCGGCCTGGAGCGCCGCCCGGTAAAGGTCGAGATAGGAACCGAGGTCGCTCCAGGCCAGCTCCACCGGCATGACCGCCACCAGGGCACTGCGCTCGAGGACCAGTCGGTCGACCACCCCCGAGGGGACCTTGCCCCAGGCGCTGGCAAACGCATCGCTGCCCCGGGCCTGACTCTCTACCGCGGTGCTCACGGCGCCCACAACCTCGGGGGCATAGGCCCACATCTCATTGAGGAATAGCTGAGCCTGCCAGGCAAATAGGCCAGTGTTCCAAAAAAAACCTCCCCTGGCGACCATCTCCTGGGCTCGCTCCGGATTGGGCTTCTCCACGAAGCCCAGGGTTTGAAAAAGCGGCAAGGCGGGTCCCAGCTCCGGCGGGCGGGCCAGCTCCGCTCCAGCCTGGACGTACCCGAAGCCGGGGGCTCCCCATGATGGTTTGAGCCCCACCGCGATCAGCACTTGGGCGCGACTGGCCCAGACCGCGGCGGAGAGCAGGGCTTCGGTGGTGGCCGCCTCATCGGGCATGTAATGGTCGGCATGGACCGAGACCAGCACCGAATTGGGATGGAGTTGGAGCGCCACCAGGGCCGCCCAGGTTAGCGCGGGTCCGGTCCCCCTAGGCTCGGGCTCCAACAGCAGCCGCTCCGGCTCCAGCTCGGGGAGCTCGGCCAGCACCTGGGCGGCCTGCCGCTCTGCCGTGACCACGAGCACCCGACCCCCCAACCGGGCGGCTCGGTCGTAGGCGTGCCGCAGGAGGGAGCGGCCGTCCGGGGCCAGGGGGATGAGGTGCTTGGGTTCCCGGGAGCGGGAGCGGGGCCAGAGTCGGGTGCCGGAACCGCCTGCGAGCACCACCGAGACCAGCTCTGGAGGAGCCTCCAGGACGCGGGCCCCGGGATCGTCCGGCTCGGTCAGGGGGCGACCCCGGCGCCGATCGCCAGCGGCGGCTCCAGCCCGGCGTCGCGCGCCAGGTCGTCGCGGTGCGGGGTGCGCTCCCAGGGGAGATCCAGGTCGGAGCGGCCGAAGTGCCCGTAGGCTGCCACTTGACGATAGATCGGGCGTCGCAAGGAGAGCTCCTTGATGATTCCCGAGGGTGAGAGGTCGAAGTACTCGTCGATCAGTTCTTCGATCTGACCTTTGGGAATGGCCTCAGTGCCAAAGGTATCCAGCCCGACCGAGACCGGCTTGGCCACTCCGATGGCGTAGGCCAGCTGCACCTCGGCGCGCCGGGCCAATCCGGCCGCGACCAGGTGTTTGGCGACGTATCGGGCGCCGTAGGCCGCCGAGCGGTCGACCTTGGTCGGGTCCTTGCCCGAGAAGGCGCCCCCGCCGTGGCGGCCCAAGCCGCCGTAGGTGTCCACGATGATCTTGCGTCCGGTGAGCCCGGCATCCCCCTGGGGTCCGCCGACGACGAAGCGTCCGGTGGGGTTCACCAGCACCCGGGTCGCCTCGTCAAAGAGGTGCCCGGGGAGCGCGGGACGGATCACGTGCTCGCGGATCCCCGCCTCGATCTCCTCGTGCGAGGCGTCCTCGGAGTGCTGAGCGCTCACCACCACCGTATCGATGTGCATCGGGACGCCGGCGTCGTCGTACTCCACGGTCACCTGGCTCTTGCCATCAGGCCGGGCCCACTTGAGGGTGCCGCTCTTGCGCATCTCCGCCAGCCGCCGGCTGACCGCATGGGCGTACTGGATCGGCGCCGGCATCAGCTCCGGGGTCTCGTCGCAGGCGAAGCCGAACATCATCCCCTGATCGCCGGCCCCCCCGCTATCGACTCCGAGCGCGATGTCCGGGGACTGGCCCTCGATCGCGACCAGCACGCCGCAGGTCTCGTAGTCGAAGCCGTACTTCGCCCGCACGTACCCGACCTCGCGGATCGTCTGTCGCACCACCTTGGGCATGTCGACGTAGCACTGGGTGGAGATCTCCCCCATCAGGATCGCCGTGCCGGTGGTCAGCGCCGTCTCGCAGGCCACCCGCGCCAGTGGGTCCTGAGCCAGGATGGCGTCCAGAATGGCGTCCGAGATCTGGTCGGCCAGCTTGTCGGGATGACCCTCGGTGACCGACTCCGAGGTGAACAGTCGGCGGTTGCGTCGATGCGTCACTGAACTCTCCTCTCCCCTCACCGGAAGCCATTCGTTGGGCAGAACGAACCTTCTCCTGTCCGAGGGTCTGCCCTATCTTAGCCAGGCCGCCGACCCCTCCCCGGACTCGCCTCAGTCGGTGCCCTGCTCCCAGGAGGTGAGGTAGGCCTGCTGCTGCTCGGTGAGCACATCGATCTCCACTCCCAGAGCGGCCAGCTTGAGCTGGGCTACCTCCTGATCGATCTCCAGGGGAACGTCGTGGACGGTGGGGCCGAGCTCGCCCGCATGAGCGGCCAGATAGGCGGCGGCCAGGGCCTGATTGGCGAACGACATGTCCATCACGGATGCCGGGTGACCCTCGGCCGCGGACAAGTTCAGCAAGCGGCCCTCCGCCAGCAGGTAGATCCGCCGCCCGTTGACGAGGGAGTGCTCGGCGACCAAAGGACGGGCCTCGGAGACCTTGCTGGTGAGCTGATCGAGCGCGGCCAGATTTATCTCCGAGTTGAAATGGCCACTGTTGGCGACGATGCAACCGTCCTTGAGCGCCTGGAAGTGCTGCTGGTCGACCACGTTGCAGTCGCCGGTGACGGTGATCACCACGTCGGCTTGGGGAGCGGCCTCCAGCAGGGTCATGACCTGGAAGCCTTCCATGACCGCCTCCAGCGCCCTGGTGGGGTCGACCTCGGTGACGATCACCTGGGCTCCCATGCCCCGGGCCCGAGCGGCAAGTCCCCGACCGCACCAGCCGTAGCCACAGACGACGAAGGTGCGCCCGGCGAGCAGGATATTGGTCGCCCGAACCAGTCCGTCGATGGTGGACTGCCCGGTCCCATAGCGGTTGTCGAAAAGATGCTTGGTGAGCGCCTCGTTGACCGCGATCACCGGAAAGCGCAGGAGCCCGGCCTTGGCCATCGCCCGCAACCGAATCACCCCGGTGGTGGTCTCCTCGGTGCTACCGATCACGTGCTCTGACTCCGCCCGGTCACGCTGGTGCAGCAGCCCCACCAGGTCGGCCCCATCGTCCATCGTGATCTGGGGCTTGGTGGCCAGCACCGCCTCGAGGTGCGCATAGTAGACGTCGCGGCTCTCACCCCGCCGCGCGAAAACCGAGATCCCGCGGGCCGCCAGACTGGCCGCCACCGGGTCCTGGGTCGAGAGCGGGTTGCTGGCGCAGAGCGCCACCTCGGCGCCCCCGGCAGCCAGTGCCAGCGCCAGGTTTGCGGTCTCCGCGGTGACGTGGAGGCAGCCGCCGACCCGCAGCGCGCGAAACGGCTGGTCGGCTTGGAAGCGAGCCTTGATCTGAGCCAGGACCGGCATGTCCCGGGCCGCCCAGGCCACCAGCTGATTTCCCGCCTCCGCCAGCTTGATATCGGCCACGTCGAAGTCGGCAGCCGGCCCGGTGCCCGCTTCAGCCACGGTTGTCTCCCTTCAAAGCGCCAGAAGCGCCTCCACGCGGTTGGCCGACAGCCGCTGGCGACCGTGGAGCTCGAGCAGTTCGACCACGAAGGCGAACCCGACCGCCTCCCCCCCGAGCCGGTTGATCAGGTCCAAGGTCGCCAGGGCGGTACCTCCGGTTGCCAGCAGATCGTCGACCACCAACACCCTGGTTCCGGGGGCGAACGCATCCTGGTGCATCTCCAGGGTGGCCTCGCCGTACTCCAACTCGTAACTTGAGCTGATTCGGGCGGCGGGCAGGCGGCCCGCCTTCCGGACCGGGATGACCCCGACCCCGAGATGGAAGGCGATCACCGCGCCAAAGGTGAATCCCCGGGACTCGATGCTCGCCACCGCTCCCACCTCGGCGGAGCGATAGAGATCAGCCAGCCGGGCGCAGGCGGTTCGGAAGGCAGCCCCATTCCCCAGCAGCGGGGTGATGTCCCGAAACAAGATCCCTGGCTTGGGGTAGTCGGGAATGTCTCGGATGAAGGGCCGCAGATCGACATCTGAAGTGGGAACGGCCTGCGGCACCGGGGAATCCTACTACAGGCAGCCCGGCCGCCCGATCCCCCCTACTGGAGGCAGGGGAAGCGAGCCCAGCGCCTCAGAGTGGCCTCCGGTGGACGTACCCCTCGTCCCGCCCGTGCCAGTACCCGATGGCGGGCTCACCCAGCCGCCAGCAGAGGAAGATCGGCCGACCCTGCCGTGTGGCGGGAAAGTCCACGAGCCCGGAGGTGGCGTCCCGGAGCAGGATCCCGTGCCGTTTCAGGAACTCCATCTCCCGCTCCACCCGGGCCCCGGCCTGGAGCATCGCTGATGCCGCCGCACCGCCCCCGTTGTGTCCTTCAGCACTCCGCAGCTGCCCCAGCGCGTCCGGATCGGTCGCGATCCCCAGCTCGATGATCAGCGATCGCAACACCTGGGTCAGCGCCGGGAGCAGCCGGCTAGCCTGATTCACGCTGTAGCTGGGCACCGCCGACTCGGGGCGGTCCGGCGCGCCTGGCCGGTCAGCCATCGGCTCAGACCCAAGCCGGCGCGACGGCGCCGGACAGTGGTTGGAGCCGGTCCCGACGGTCCGGGTCGCCCCGGTCGAGGAGCTGGGGATGAACCCGCTGCGGCCTCGATTTGGGTCCGGCCGGGGATCCTCGCAGGCGGCAGCGGGCTCCGACGACTCTCGCCAACGGTTGGTGGGCGGCGCCCCCTCCGGTTTCAGTCATGACTGGCAGCTGTGGCACAACCCACGCAGGCTACCGGAGGCGGTCCGCGATGGCATCAGCGGCCGCCGACTAGGCCGCGACGGACCATCCTCGACCACTGGTTCGGCTCCGCCCAGCGGGCCAGCTCCTCCGGTTCGACCAGTCGCCGCCCCAGGATCAGCCGCCGCTCCCGGAGCGATCGAGGCAGCCGCCGAAGAGCATCCCAGCCCCCGAGGACGGCACTTGGGTGGCGCCCGGCTGCCCGCCCCATCCGGAGTGCGAAGAGCGCGCTGGCGCTCGCCATTTGTCGGCCACCTGTCCAAGCGGGCGGGGCGTTGCGGACCCAGACGGAGATCCGGTTCGCGACCACGTGCCGTTCGATGGCGCTGGTGGTGTGCAGGCCGGTACCACCCCGGCGATGGCTGGCGGTGGCGGCCGGCTCGTACCAGGAGCTCCAGCCCCGCCAACGGGCTCGCCAGTCCAGGTCGACATCCTCCAGGTAGGCGAAGAAGTCCGCGCACAACACCTCCCCTTCGAGCGCCACGTCCTCGAGCATCTCACGCCGGTAGAGGGCCGCCGCCGCCGAGATGCCGAAGACCTCCTCCGCCTGCTCCCGCCGGCCGTCGTCGGGCTCCCCCTGATCCCGATTGACCACCCAGCCGTTGCGGTAGAGCACGTGCCCGGTGGAGTCCAGCCGCGGCGGCCCCGGCAGAGCGCTCCGGAGCCGGCCGCCCACGCTGCCGATCCGGCCTCCGGTTGCGGCCCTGGCCACGGTCTGGGCGAGAAAGCCCGGGTCGAGCGCCACGTCCAGGTTGCAGAGCAGGATGAAGTCGGCCGCGGTCGCTCGCAGCCCTTGATTGACCGCGGCGGCGAAGCCGACGTTCTTCGGGTTGGCCAGAACCATGACATCGGACTGGGCCTGGAACCACTCCCGGGAGCCGTCCTGCGAACCGTTGTCCACCACCACCACCTCCCGCGGCGCCAGGCTCTGCGCCCGGATCGAGGCGAGCATCGACTCACAGTCCCGGCGGCCGTTCCAGTTAACCGCCACCACCGCCACCCCGATGGTTGGTTGGCCCGAGTCGTAGCTCAAGGGCTGACCACCGGGTCCCGGCGCACCGAGTTGAGGGCCAGTAGCCAGCCCAGCCGGAGCAGGATGCCGAGTCCCACCAAGGGGGACCACAAGGCGTTCCAGCCGCGCAGGTAGTGGAGCCGGTAGAAGCGCCACATGGAACGGTGAAAGGCGATCAGCATCGGCAGCGCGACCTGGCGAGAGCTGGTCCCCTTGCGATGGATCACCCGGGCTGCCGGCTCGTAGCGCACGGTGAATCCCAGCTCCCGCAGCCGCCAGCAGAGATCGAGGTCCTCCCCGTACATGAAGAAGCGCGGGTCGAATCCGCCCAACCTTTCCCAGACCTCGCGGCGGAGCAGCAGACAGGCGCCGCTGCCGCTGTCGATCTCGGTGGGCTGGTCGACCGGCAGGTGCGTGAGGTTGTAGGCGCCGAACCGAGAACTCTCCGGGCGGAGCCGACTCATTCCGCCCAGCCGCCAGAGCGCGGTGAGGGGAGTCGGAAAGCTTCTCCGGCAGGCCGCATCGAGGCGGCCATCGGGGCGGTCGATCCGGGGCGAGATCGCCCCGCGGTGGGGGTCCGCGGCCAGCGCCGCCAGCATCACCGGGAGGGCGTCGCCGAGCAGCACGGCGTCGGGATTGAGCAGCAGCAGGGCCCGCCCCGGGAGGTCCCGGGCAGCCAGATTGTTAGCCGCGGCAAAGCCCAGGTTCCGATCCAGCCGACAGAGGCGTACCTGGGGGAATCGCTCCGCCACCAATTCGGCGGTTCCGTCGTCGGAGCCGTTGTCGACCACGGTGACTTGTCCCGGGCTGAGGCCGGACGCCAAACATGAGCCCACGGCCGCCTCAACCTCTGAGCGCGAGCGATAGGTGCAGATCACGGCCTCGACCTCGGCGAGCTCGATGGCCGGACTCAACTGGTCTTGGGGGGGACCGAGAACTCGGCCAGGGCCCCCTCGCGCTCGGAGGCGACATAGCCGAGCAGCCCCTGCTCCCAGGGGGGCAAAGCGGCCATCCCCTGCCGGCGCCAGTTGCCGTTGTCGAGCACCGAGTAACGGGGCCGAGGGGCCGGGGCGGCCCACTCCTCCGTGGTGGTGGGCAGCACCTGAGCAGCGATGCCCACCGCGCGGAGAACCGCCTCAGCGAAGTGGAACCAGGAGGTCGATCCAGCGCTGCTCAGGTGGTAGAGCCCGAATCGCTCCCCCTCCAGCAGCCGACCGAGCGCGGGGGCGAGGTTCCCCGTCCAGGTCGGGCAGCCGATTTGGTCGGTCACCACCCGCACCTGGCCCGTGCGCCTGGCCGCCCGGCAGATCGCCAGGGGAAAGTTCGGGCCCACCTGGCCGTACAGCCAGGAGGTCCGGACCAGGTACAGCGGGCTGTCCAAGGCGAGACAGGCCAGCTCGCCCGCCCGCTTGCTCTCGGCATAAACTCCCCGGGGCTCGGGGAGGTCCTGCTCGGTCCAAGGCCGGGGCGGTCGGGCGGGGTCTTGAGTGAAGACGAAATCGGTGCTCAGGTGGCAGAGTGGGATCCCCGCCCGCGCACAGGCGACCCCCACGTTCCTGGCTCCGTCCCGGTTGATGGCGAAGGCCAGCTCCGGCTCTGCCTCCGCCTGGTCGACCTTGGTGTAGGCGGCGCAGTTGACCACGCGCTGGTAGCCGCCGGCCCCGACCGCCGCCTCAACTGCTCGACCATCGCTGACATCGAGGGCCTGGCGGCGCAGGGCGGTCACCTGGTGACCAGCCCGGCTCAGGGCGGCGGTGAGCTCTCGGCCCAGCTGGCCGCCGGCACCCAGCACCAGGACCCTCAAGCTGGCCGCTCCCTCAGGGAGCGGACGCGGGGCTGGGCATCGGGTGGTAGTTGCGGCGATAGAACTCCAGGAATTCCCCGGACTTGATCGGCCCCCACCAACTCCGATGCTCCTCGTACCAACTCACGGTGCGGGCCAGTCCGTCCTCGAACGCCACCGCCGGCTGCCACCCCAGGCGCCGCGCCTTGGCGCTGTCGAGGGCATAGCGCTGGTCGTGCCCCGGGCGGTCGAGCACCGACTGGATCAGCGCCACCTCGCCTCCGGTCAGGCGCAGCACGGTCCGGGCTACCGTCATTCCACTGACCGGCTCCTCGCCCCGGCCCAGGTTGTATGCCTCCCCGACCTGGCCGCGGGCGAGCACCGCGGCGATGCCGCGGGCGTGATCGTCGACATGGAGGTAGTCGCGGACGGCGGTCCCGTCGCCGTAGAGGGGCAGGGGCAGCCGATCCAGCGCCTGGGTGATGAAAAGTGGCACGATTTTCTCGGGATACTGATAAGGACCGTAGGTGTTCGAGCCCCGCGTCACCAGCACCGGCAGGCCATAGGTGGCGTGATAGGCGAAGCAGAGCAAATCCCCGCTCGCCTTGCTCGCCGAATAGGGCGAACGGGGCCGGAGGATGTCGGTCTCGCGCGAGCGCCGCGGCGCATCCACGTCCCCGTAGACCTCGTCGGTGGAAACTTGGAGGAACCGCTCATGTCCAGCCTGGCGGGCCGCCTCCAGGAGCTGGTGGGTCCCCAGGACGTCGGTGCGAATAAATCCACTGGGATCCAGAATCGATCGGTCCACATGGGTCTCGGCCGCGAAGTTGACGATGCAATCCACCTCGGCGGCCAACCTGCCGACCAACTCCCCATCACAGATGTCACCTTCGACAAAGCGAAAGCCGGCCTGGGTGTCGATCGGCTTCAGGTTGGCCAGATTTCCGGCGTAGGTGAGTTTGTCCAAAACGGTGACCAGAAAGCCCTGGCCCTCGGTCAGGAGCTGGCGCACGAAGGCGGAGCCGATGAACCCGGCCCCTCCCGCCACCAGCAGCCGGGAGGGGATCCCCGCGCCAACCGAGGGCAGGTGCGCTCGCTCAGCCACTCAGATGTTCTCGATCGACCAGTCGAAGGCGATCCTCGGGTCGTTCCAGGGAATGCGGCCCTCGTCCGGCTGCGCGGGATCGTAGGGCTCGGTGACGTAGTAGCAGAGCAGCACGTCCTGGAGGTCCAGCACCTGGTAGCCGTGGGCCACCAGGGGCGGAATGGCGATCATCTTGGGCGCGTTCTCGCCCGCGATGACCACTTGGGTCGCTCCCTTGGTCGGGGAGTCGGCGCGGAGGTCCACCAGCACCACCCGGGCGTTGCCGCGGACGATGTCCCAGTAGTCCCACTGCCGTCGGTGCCAGTGAAAGGCCTTGATCAACTCGGGCGGATTGCCCCCCCGGGCGTAGGCCAGCGACCGCGACATCTGGGCGAAGCCGTGCTCCGGCAAGAAGGGACGGCCCTGGTCATCCCGATCCCCTCGCTTCAACTGCTCGAGGAAGTAACCCCGCTGATCCAGGTGGAGCTCAAACGACTTGACCATGACCCCCTCGATCGGGCCGCGGCGCTCCAGGGGGGGGACCGCGCGCAGGCTGTCGAGTACCGACTCCATCTCCGGGGAGGTGGTCTGCCAGGCCATCAGCCGCTCCCCCGGTGCGGCGTCACGACAGGCTGACCCGCGAGTGGTCGCCGAGCATCAGCTTGTGCGCCCGGGGACGGGTCTCACTCTTCTCGATCACGACATCCCGCCCAATCAGTGAATCCTCGATCTTGCTCACGCCTCGGATGGTGGTGTTCTCCAACACTATCGAATGTTCGATCTCACTGCCCTCCACCAGCACATGGTGATAGAGGGCGGTGAAGGGGCCGACGAAGGAATCGATCACTCTGGTCTGGGCGCCCACGATGGCCGGCCCCCGGATGGTGCTGCCGACCACCTCGCTCCCCGCCTCCAGGATCACCTTGCCGAGCAGCCGGGAGTCCTCGCTGACCCGGCCCTGCCGGACCTCCGGAAGCATCTCCAGGACCACCCGGTTGCACTCCAGCAAATCGTCCATCTTGCCGGTGTCGATCCAGCGCCCGGTGACCACGTGAGGGGTGACGCGGCGCCCGTGGTCGATCTCCCACTGGATGGCGTCGGTGATCTCCAGCTCCCCCCGGGAGGAGGGTGCGATCGCGTCGACCGCTTCCAGGATGCCGGTCTGAAAGAGGTATACCCCCACCAGCACCAGGTCGGAGCGGGGATTCTCCGGCTTTTCGGTCAGCCGCACCACCCGCTCTCCCTCCAGTTCGGCCACCCCGAAGCGTTCCGGGTGGGGCATCTGCTTGAGCAGGATCAGGGCGTCGGGACGTTCGCGCCGAAACTGCTCGACCACCCCGGAGATGCCGCCGGGAATGAAGTTATCCCCCAGGTACATGACGAAATCGGAGCCCGCCAGGAAATCCCGGGCGATCTGGACCGCATGGGCCAGGCCCAGCGGCTGCAGCTGCGGGATGTACTCGACCCGAGCCCCGAAGCGAGAGCCGTCCCCGACCGCCTCCCGGATCTCAGCCGCGGTATCTCCCACCACGATTCCGATCTCGGTGACCCCCGCCTCGACGAGCGCCTCCAGGCCATAGAACAGAACCGGCTTGTTGGCGATCGGCACCAGTTGCTTGGCGCCGGTGTGGGTGATCGGCCGCAGCCGGGTGCCCTTGCCGCCACTCAGCACCAGTCCCTTCACGGCGCTCAAGGCTAGCAGCCCGCCCGGATAGTCCCGCTCCTCGGGACAGCTCAGTAGGCGTGACGGTGGAAGAGCAGCCGCAGCGGAGTCAGCAAGAGGATCTTGAGGTCAAAGCTCAGTGACCAGTTCTCCACGTAGTAGATGTCGTAGAAGACTCGCTCCTCCATGCTGCTGGCCTGGCGCAGGTCGTTGACCTGGGCCCAGCCGGTGCAGCCCGGCTTGACCTGCAGCCGCTCGCGGAAGCGGGGCACTGATTCCTCAAACTGCTGGGCGAAAAATTGGCGCTCGGGACGAGGTCCCACCAGGCTCATCTCTCCCACCAGGACGTTCCAGAGCTGGGGCAGCTCATCCAGGCTGTAGCGGCGGACAAAACGGCCGACCGGAGTCCGGCGCTGGTCGTCGACAGTGGTCATCACCGGACCCAGCCCCTGCTCGGCGTCCCTGACCATGGAGCGCAGCTTCCACACCTGAAATGGTCGACCGTCACGGCCGAGCCGCTCCTGCCGGTAGAAAGGAGACCCGGGTGAGCCCACAGCGATCGCCACCGCGCAGAGGGCGACGATCGGAATCGCCACGATCGCCAGGATCAGGGTGACGACCAGATCGAAGGCTCGCTTGACCAGCAGGTTGCCCCCGACCAACCGGTTCGGTCGGATCCCGACCAGCGGCAGTCCAGCCACCTCCTCGGTGCTGGCGGCGCTGGTCATGATCTCCAGGACGTCGGGGACCACCTTGACCTCAGCGCCCGCCGCCAAGCAGTCGCGGGCCAGCTCCAACACCCGGTCGTGGCCCTCCCCACTGAGCGCTAAGAGGACGGTGTCGGCCCGCTCGCCCAGGACGATTCGAGAGAGACCGGAGTCCAGCGTGAAGTGGGGAACCTCGGTGCCGGGTCGAGCCAGGGGACCGTCCGGTTCGGTGTCGACCTTGCCGACCACCTGGTAGCCGTACTCGGGGAACATGCGCAGGCGCCGGAGGAGAAGGTCGGCGACGGGCCCGCTGCCGACCACCAGGACCCGGATGCCGCCCAGGCCGGAGCGCAGCAGGGCACCCTGGGCCAGCCGGATCAGCGCTCGCTCGCCGATGAACAGCAAGACCGCCGCGACGGCGGCGTCGGCCAGCACCAGGCGCGAGTAGGGAAATCCCCGGTAGAGCCCCTCGAGCGCCAGCGCCACCACCACAAACAGCGCGACCGATCCGACCGCGCCCAGAATCTCGTCCACGAACGACTGGCCCAGGCTGACCCGATAGCGCCCGGTGAAGGTGAAGGTGAGCACCCACAGAGCGGCCACCACCGGCACCGCCAGCAGATAGGCCTGGAATCCGGGCACCTGGTTGCCCGGGATCGGCACCCCGGACAGGTAGAAGCGGTACTGGTAACCGACCAGAGCTCCGGCGGCCACCGCCAGCCCATCCCCGACCACGCGCATGGCGATCAGCGGCAACGCCCGCCGCCAGCGCCGACGGGCCGCCCCGGTCAGCTCCAGGGACCGGAGCAACGGCTCGGACTCAGCCACCACCGCCATCCACCACCTTGGGACTGATCCGGCGCCCGAGGCTGGAGCGGATGGTCCGGATCTCCCCCGCCGAGATGCCGCCGGTGACGTAGAGAGCCCCCAGGTAGATGAGACTGGCCAAGATCGCCACCAAGAATATGTTCAGCTGGGCCAGCAGCCCCATCACCCCGATCATCAGCGCGCCGGATACCAGAATCGGCAAAAGTGGTCGCCCCCATGGCAGTCGGTACTCGAGACGCCGCCGCACCATCCAGTACCCCGCCAACAGCAGGAAGACCTCCGTGAGGACGGTGGCCCAGCTGCTGCCAAGATAGCCGGTCGCCCGCGGGAAGACCGGGATCAGGATCAGGTTGAGCACCACGTTCACCAAGATGCTCAGTACCGAGAGGATCACGCTATCCATCTGCCGGTCCATCGCCCCCAGCCCAAAGATGAAGGTGCTGTTGACGAACATGAAGACCACCGCCAGCGCCAGCACCTGCAAGGCGGGACCAGATTGCTGGTAAACCTTGAGAAAGCTGAGGATGGGAGCTGCGCCGAAGGCCAGCACCACGGTGAAGGGCATCGCCAGGGCGGCCAACAAGCGGATGGTGGCCGTATAGGCCTGACGCATGGAGGCGACCGCCTCCAGATGGACCACAGATAGCGTGGGGAAAACCGCGTTCATGATGGTCTGCGGGACGAACGACAGCCCGTCCAGGAACTTGTAGGCGGCGGTGTAGTACCCCACCTCGGTCAGACCGCGCATGAAGCTGAGGATCACCACGTCGATTCGGAAGTAGACGGTGTTGAGGAAAAACACCATCGCGAAGGGCAGCGCCATCTTCAAGAGGCGCCGGGCCAGGACGGGGTCGAAATGGACCGCCGGCACGAAGTAGCGGCGCCGGATGATCAGGTAGGCGTACACGCAGGTCACGGCGTAGCTCAGCGCGTAGACCCAGAGGTAGTCCGCGACCCCGAGGTGGGCTCTGGCTACCAGGAATGTCCCCCCCAGCAGGATCACCGCCTCGGATATGGTGGCGAACCCCTCGTAGCGCATCTCCCCGGTGGCGTAGAAGGTGCTCCGGAGGACGTTGGCCACGCTGGTGGCCACCTGGAGGGCAAAGGCGGGGATCACCAGGGCCATGAATCCGGGCCCCTTGCCAGCCACCAGCGCCATCAGGGCCAGGCTGCCCAGGCTCAGCAGGAAGAGGGGGATCTTGGCCGCCAGCACGGCGGCAAGGTAGGTCTTCATCCGGGCGTTATCCCGGCTGGCTTCGCGGAGGTAGACGATCTGCAGGCCGAGGTCGCCGACGATGCTGGAGAGGGTGCTGAGCACGGCGATCAGGCTGAATTCGCCGTAAAGCCGCGCTCCCAGGGCATGCTGCTGCAGCAGGAACGCACCCAGCACCAAGAGCTTGGAGGCGGTTCTGGCGACGAAGAGGATGGTGGTGCTGCGAACGGCCCGCTGCGCGACGCTCACCGGCTCGGGCTTAGGGCGCCGCCGGCTTGCGCCGGGGCAGCTGCAGATGCCGGGTGGCCGGCACCACCGCCACCGTGACCAGCGCCGCCAGCAGCCACCACTCCCCGGCCAGATCGTTCTTCCAGTAGGGACTATCCAGCAGTCCGTGAACGATGATCGCCACCCAAGCCAGGGTCAGCGCCACCGCCCAGGGATGCTCGCGCGGACCGGCCCGCACGGCCGGCGCGAGATAGCGAAGCAACTCAGCAAAGAAGGCCAGCAGGGCCACGAAGCCGAGCACCCCCAGCTCCACCCAGAAGTCCAGCTCCAGCTGGTCCGGATAGACGTGAGTCTGGGTTGATGGATCGTGGACCTGGGCTCGGTAGGGGCCGATGGCCGTCTGGTAGCCAGCCAGTCCGGAGCCGGTAAAGGGATGGCTCTCGATCAGATCAATCGTGGCATGCCAGAGGCGATCCCGGGTGACCAGCGAGTTGGCCGGGTTGCTGGTGTTGAGCTCGTTGGTGATCCGGTGCCGGATGGGCGGCAGCACCACCGCCACCACCAGCGCGACCAGGCACAGGGAGAGGAGCAGCCGGCGCCGGGGATGGAGCGCGGCGGCCACCAACGCCAACACCAGCAGGGCCAGCCAGGAGCCTCGGCTGAGGGTCAGCACGTCACCCAACCCGAGCAGCACCAGAGCTGCCCAGTGCACCTGGCGGTAGCGAACCCCGCCGAAGAGGGCCAAGCCCAGCGCCAGACCCACCAAGGGGTCGAGGAAGATCCCCCCGAAGTTGTTGTTGCTCCAGAGCCAGGTGGGGGTCGGGGGCGCGACGTTGAGGTTGACCGAGCGGCTGGAGACCGCCTCGGCCAGCGCCACCACCTGCGATACCGCGACCACCAGCCCACCGACGTAGAGGCCATAGACCACCCGCTCCCAGTCCCAGCTCGACCGCAGTACATTGACCGCCACAAAAAAGAGGACCATCGGCTCGACGATGTAGGCCTTGGCAATGCCCAGTGCGGCCCGGTGCTCGGGGCTCGCCGCGATTCCGATCACGGTGGCCAAGAGGAGCACCCCCATGATCACACTGAACGGCGTGTCGAGCCGGGGCATCCGGCGCTGGAGCGCGCTCTCGACGATGAACGCGACCACGGTGAGCCCCAGCACGACTTCCAGGCCAGTGAAGGGCAACCTCCCCAGCAGGTGGCCGCGCAGGACATAGGCCGGCAGTGCCGCGGCGGTTAGGAAGACGCCAATACGACTCCACCGCATCGGCGGGATTATAGGGCGGCGTCGGGGAACGAGCGACGGTCGGCGCCGCGGCCGACCAGCACCAGCTCCCCTCTTCCCCCGGCACCGGAGTTGGCAGCTGCACCGGCCGGCGGATCACAGCTAACCCGGCCGGCCGACACCGGGAGACGGTCAGCTGGAGTGCCGTCGCCACCGACCGCCCGCATCCAACCCGGCACCCGGCGTCCCTTCTGGCGCGCTGGCCATCGCCCCGACCGCGAGCAGTCGCCCCCCCTCTACCCCTTCAGCGATGCGCTTCCAGGTGCCCCCGGGAGCGCGACCAGGACCAGATCCCCTCGCCTGCCCAAAAGCCGAATCCCCCCAGCCGCGCTGCGGAGCGCCGCCAGCTGTCCGGAATCGGTTATGAGCCAACTGCCTCGAGCCTTAGCCGCGGCGCCGACGCTGGCGTAGGTCGCGACATAGGTCCGATCTGAGTAGAAGATCAAAGTCGGGGTGGAACTCATCAGGAGCCCCAGCGGGACCTGCGGATCCCTGGCCGCGAGCCTGGCGATGGCGGCCTCCGGCACCGCCGCCGGCTCCGGCTGCAGGTTCTGGGCGAATCCGGGCGCCCCCGGGCCGAGCGGGAATATCAGCGCGCGACCGAGGGCCACCAGCATGAGGCCGGCCAGGGACGCCGCCACGAAGGTCCGGCGTCGGGAGGCCATGACACCTGTCGCCCGGGCACCTCCCCCCCACCCACTGACCTCAACCATGATCGCTGCGACGCCCACCCCGGCACACACCACTAGGGTCCAGGCTGGCCGGGGCACGGGCCAGAGGCCAAGCCCGATTCCCACCAGTGCGGCGAGCCCCACCAGCGCCAGGGCCCGGGCTCCGCCTGGCTCGACATCGCGGCAGCTGGTGAATCCGAGCTCGGCGGGAAGCCGCCTCAGGTATGCAACCACCAGGAGGGCCAGACCGGGATAGACGGGTCCGATGTACCAGGGCAGCTTGGTCGTGGAGAGAGAGAAGCCCACCAGCCCAACCACCACCCAGATCACTGCCAGCCGTTCCACCGAGTCGGCGTTGTGCCGGACCCGGGGCCAGGACCGCACCACGGCAAGCGCCGCCAGGGGGGCCCAGGCTCCCATCCCAGCAGCCAGCAGTGGGGGGTAGTAGTAGAAGGGCCGACCCCCGGTCTCCACGTTGGTGGTAACCCGAGACACCACGTTCTGGAAGAAGTACTCGCCCCAGAACTGGCCCCCGTAGCGGAGCGACATCAGCACCGGCCAAGAGAGCCCCAGCAGCAGCGCCACGGCACCGGCCGCCAGCACGGTCTGCCAGCTCCAGGCGGGGCGCCGACCACGCAGCGCGGCATCGACGACGATGACTCCCAGGGGCAGCACCACCATGGCGCTGTAGTCGAGGACCAGCAGTCCCAGGGCTCCGCCGGTGACCAGGGGCGCCCACCACCTACCCTGCCCCCGCGTCCAGAGCCGCCCGGCCAGGATGGCGGCGGCGGCCAGGGCGGCGGCGACGAGAGCGAGTACCGCCTGCCGGCTGAGCAACAGGAAGTAGGGCATGGTGAGCAGGCAGATTCCGGCCAGCCCCGCCGCTGCGGGCGACCACTGCAGCCGCCGACGCAGGTGCACGGCCATCCCGGTCGCCAGCAAGACACCCGCCACCGTGGAGGGAAGTCGGAAGGCCCAAGCTGAGCTCTGGTGACTGATGAGCACCGCCAACCCGGCCAGCCAAAAATAGAGCGGCGGTCGGCGGAAACGGGTCGTGGCGTCGAAGACCGGCACCAGCCAATTCCCGGTTGCCACCATGTGGTGGACGATCACCGCATTGAGCGCCTCATCGAAGTCGACCAGCGGGCGCGAGCCCAGCTGGTGGAGGGTCAGGATTAACCCCAAGCCGCCCACGATCGCCGCCACGAGCCAGGTGGGAACGCTCGCCAGCGTCCACCTC
>DATKSI010000015.1:0-98636 GCA_035531715.1 Candidatus Micrarchaeaceae archaeon | reverse complement strand
CGCTCCGCCGCCGCAAGCGGAAGCGAGTGTCTGGTCACCGCAGTGCGATCGCCGCTGTTAGTACCGCGCCAAATCAGCGCTGGAGCCTCGACTTTGTGAGCGATGCGCTGGGCGATGGACGCCGAATACGGTTGCTCACGGTCGTCGATACGTTCACGCGCGAAGCGCTGGCGATCGAGGTGGACACGTCGCAACCCAGCGCACGGGTCACGCGCGTGTTGGACCAGATCATCGCCGAACGCGGCGCGCAACCGACCGAGATCGTGCTGGATAATGGACCGGAACTAACCAGTCGGACACTTGACCAGTGGGCGTACGAGCACCGCGTCCACTTACGCTTTATCGACCCCGGAAAGCCGAACCAGAACGCGTACAGCGAGAGCTTCAACGGGCGCCTGCGCGACGAGTGCCTCAATCAGCACTGGTTTCGCAGTCTGGAGGATGCCCGTCAGATCGTCAGGAGGTGGCAGGAAGACTACAATGGCCGACGATCCCACAACTCGCTCGGCTATCGGACGCCGGAGCAGTTTCGTGGGGATGCCACCTAATTCGCCAGCGCGAGCTAGTCCGAACGACTGGACTCTCATAATGAATGGTTGCCGCGGCTACCGGAAAGGATCATGAGAGTGAAAAAGTACATACTCTTCGATCATGATGGTGTCCTGGTGGATACCGAATTCTGGTATTACAAAGCTGGAGAACGTGCCCTGGCGGAGATTGGTTTGACTTTGGACAAGGGTCGATACCTCCACGACATGAACCAGGGCTTGGGCACTTGGGCCCAAGCCAGGGCGGCAGGTATTGATGAACAGACCATTAGCAGGCAGCGTGAAGTTCGAAATGATTATCAGGAATATCTGAGAACCGAAGCCATTGAGATTGAAGGCGTCGTTGAAACTCTTGCGGAACTCTCCAAATACGTCCGAATGGCCATCGTGACGACTGCCAAACGGGTGGATTTTGAAATTATCCATGAAAAGAGCCAAGTTAGATCATTCATGGCTTTCGTACTTGTTCGCGAAGACTACGAGCTCGCTAAGCCGCACCCGGAACCATACCTAGCCGGCCTAAAGCGCTTCGGAGCCACCAAAGAAGAAGCACTGCTTGTAGAGGATTCAGCGAGAGGGCTGAACTCAGCCGTGGCGGCCGGTATTGACTGTGTCATCGTCTATAACGACTTTACAAAAGCACATGACTTTTCACAGGCTAGCTTTCGAATCGAAACTCTAATGGAATTGAAGGAAATCATCCTTGATGTAACCTGAAGGTGCATTTACCAGCGTGTCTCATATTCTTTTGAAAAGGGAGAGGGCGTGGCTATCTCGGCCGCGAAACGTTCGCATCGGTAGGACTGACCGATCCCCGTTCATGAGTCCAGATCAAAGGCGGGTGAAAGTTGCTGGTTGTCGAACGCAGCTGCGAAAACTGCGGCCGGCTGTGGTCCCATCGGACGGTGGGGACGATGCAGATTGTGGGCGTGGCGCCGGTCCTCATAGAGCACCGGGGTCCCCAGGATGGAGTCGAAGATCTCCCGGGCGACGTCGCTGGAGCCGGACCCGGATAAGCGACACCAGTCCCGGATTGTGGACGATCACGAATAGTGCAATGAGCTGAGCACCAATTCTGCGACCCACCCTTGGTCGGAGGAGGCGCTATGCGCGATCTTTCGGGAGCTGCTCACCACAGAGCATGCAGACTTCGGGATCGCGACTCCATCGATGATGACCATCGGTACTTCCGGCGCAATGGCCTGATCCGCGACTCACCTCAATCTCGAGATGGTCGGTCGACGCGGCAGCGGCTGAACCCGGATGTGCCCGCTCTCTGGCCGGTCCGATGGCTCGGCCCGGGACTCCTGCCCATGGCCGGGTGAGGTTGGTCCAATCCAGTGCGACTCCGATCGCCAGCATGGCAACGCCAAACCAGATACAGACCCAAGGCGAAATTGGGGTGAGCTGGTTGACCAGCAAGACCGCTCCACCCACCATTGACGCCGCGGCGGCAGTTATGAATAGGCGCGGCCATCGGGAGTTCCTCATCGCTCGAGTGTAGGCCCGGTCGGGCGAAATGGTGCTACCTAGCTGCACTCCAGCCGGGCGGGGATGCCGCGCCGGCAGGACCCCGCACAGCTTCTCCAAGCAGGACGTCATCGCGCGAGCCGATGAGCCGCTCCGCCCGCTACCCTCATCGAGCACGAAACTGCCCTCGCGCCCCTGCCCAGCCCGTGGTCGCCTGTCGGGCAGCGAACTCGGGAGGCTGGGCGGACCCCGGCACCATGTCGATCCCGGTGGCCGGGCCGGACTGTCGCTGCGTCGAGAAGCGGCGATCGACCGCAACGGAGTCGCCTGGGGAAGCAGTCCAGGCCGATCGGTGAAAGCCGGTCCTGCTGCGCCTGCCGGACCGGCGCGGGCCCGCGACCTTCAGCTGTGGGAACGGTCGCGCAGATGAGCCACCAGCAGCTCGAGCGCCACCAGGTATCCACTCATGCCGAATCCGGCCACGACCCCAAGACAGGCTCCAGCGACCAGGTCCACGTGCCGAAACTCCTCCCGCGCCGCCGGGTTGGTGAGGTGGACCTCGACCGCGGGAAGACTCACGGCCAGCAGGGAGTCGCGGAGGGCAACACTGGTATGGGAGTAGCCGGCAGGATTGATGATGATGCCGGCGGCGGAGTCGCGGGCGGCCTGGACCGCATCCACCAAGGCGCCCTCGGAGTTGGACTGCAGCGTGCGGACCTCAACTCCCAGTTGCCCGGCGCGCTCGGTGATGGCGGCATCGATCTCGTCCAAACTTGCCCGGCCGTATAGCTCGGGCTCTCGAGTCCCCAGGAGATTCAGATTGGGGCCATGCAATACCAGAATTCTCATCCTGCCACCTGATGTCGACTTCCCGCCGCGGCTCGCTCCGGCGTCCCCCCATCTGCCTCCGGGAGCAGTCCCCAGAGTGGAGCCAGGGCAAGCTCCAATTCGATCCCACTCACCAGCGCGGCGCCGCCGCGGGCCGGGACGACGAAGCTCGCGTCGCCCCCCCGCCGCTTCTTGTCCAGCTGAAGCGCCGCCCGGACGCGAGCCCGGTCAAGGGGGGGCAGCGGCTCAGCGAATCCCAGCCGGTCCAGAGCGAACTCCAGCTTGGGGGGCAGTTCGCTGGGGGAGATTCCCAACTCGAGCCCGAATTGGCTGGCGGCCACCAACCCCACCGCCACCGCCCGGCCATGGGATACGCGATAGTCACTGGCGGCCTCCAACCCGTGGGCATAGGTATGGCCCAGATTGAGTGACTGGCGCACTCCCTGGTCCCGGGGATCGGCGCCGACATAGGCCGCCTTGATCCGTACCGCCTGCTCGATCAGCCAACTCAGGTGCTGGGGAAGCTTCATCCCGGGGGGGGCCGGCTGAGCGAGGAAGTCGAGCAGCAGCGGTGAGGCGAGCACCGCCTTCTTGACGACCTCGGCCAGCCCGTCTCTGGCCACCTGAAGCGGCAGGGTCGCCAATAACTGTGGATCACAGACCACCAGCCGGGGATGGTGGAACGCCCCAACTGCATTCTTGGCGCTCCCGCGATCGATGGCGACCTTGCCTCCGATCGAGGCGTCGACCATGGCCAGGACCGTGGTGGGCACGGTCACCCAGGGAACCCCTCGGCCCCAGGTGGCCGCGGCGAACCCGATGGCATCTAGCGCCGCTCCCCCCCCGACCGCCACGACGACATCTCCCCGATCCAGGGCGAGCGATTGGAACTCGTCCCAAAGCTGGCTTACGGCGGAGAGCTCTTTGGCGAACTCCCCGGCGGGCACCGTCAGGGCGACCAGGTTTCGCCCGGCGGAAGCCAGGATCGCTTCGAGCCGAGCGCCCGCACTGCCGGCGACCGCCCCGTCCGAGATCACCAGCACCCGACCCGACCGGGGCAGCCGGTCGCGGAGCAGTTGGTCGAGGTTGACCAGCTCCCCCGACCCCACGAGCACTGGGTAATCTCCGTCCGGGCCCGGGACCACGATCGGATGGGAGCGGCTCCCCTGCTCCGAGCGGTAGCGGTCTGCGATCAGCGCCCCAACCTCGGGGATTTCCAGACCGGCCGTCGCCAGCTCGACCCCGGCCCTGGCGTAAGCGGGGGCCCGCTCAGCCAACAGCTCCCGAATTCGAGCAGCGGCGGCGCTCGCCAAGAGCGGTCTGGGCGCGTCCCCGGCCAGGCGGCTCTGAATCTCCTCGGGAGAGGCTGCCAGGACCACGGCGACGCCAGTCTTGGCCAGCACCGCAAACTCCGGGTGCAGCACCGCCCCGCCGCCGGTGGCGATCACTGCGCCGGATAGCTGAGTGGCGTCTTGGAGCAGCGCCACCTCCAACTCCCGAAAGCTGGCCTCGCCGCAGCTGTGGAAAAGCTCGGGCAGGGACTGTCCTGAGCGCCGTTCCGCAATCTCGTCCAGGTCGAAGAACGGCATCCGCAGCAGCTCCGCCGCGATCCTCCCGGCCGAGCTCTTCCCGGTTCCACTGAAACCGGCCAACAAGAGATTGGCCCGGCCACCCCCCAGCTCGGGGGCGGGCATCAGCAGCTGTCTCACCGGGCGACACCCGGGATCGGCTGCTCCGCCACATGGCGGGCGGCCGCCAAGGAGGCGTCCAAGCGGTCGCCCCCGAATCGCTCGAGCAGCGCCTGGGCGAGGACCCAGCCGACCATCGATTCCCCCACCACCGCGGCGGCTGGGACGGCGCACACGTCGGAGCGGACATAGGGTGGGTCGGCGGTCGCTCCCGTGCCCAGATCCACTGAGCTGGCAGCCGCCCTGGTCGAGGAGAGCGGCTTCATCGCCGCCCGCAGGAGGATCGGCTCCCCGTTGCTCACCCCGCCCTCAATTCCCCCGGCGAAGTTCGATCCCCGGGCGAGGTTGCCTGGCGTGCCGATGATCGGGTCCTGGGCCTGGCTGCCGGTGACCGCCGCCAGATCGAATCCCGGTCCGATCTCCACCCCTTTGATGGCCGGAATGGAACAGATCGCCTGCGCCAACCGGCCGTCCAGCCGGAGATCCCAGTGGGTGTAAGAGCCGAGGCCGGCTGGGGCCCCGGTGGCGAAGGCGACGAAGGTCCCGCCCAGAGTCTGCCGGTCCTCCTTGGCCCGGTCGATGGCGGCCACCATCGTCTCGGCGACGGCGGGATCGGGACAGCGCACCGGGTCGGGCTCGGCGGCGGCAGCCAGAGCCAGCAGCGACTTGGCGGTGGCCGCGCCAAGTTCGACCCGGAGCGCCACCTCGCCGATGCTCAGCACAAAGCTGCCCAGGGAGATCCCGAACTCCCGCAGTAGGGGCCGAATCAGTGCGGTGGCGGCAACTCGGGCGGCGGTTTCGCGGGCACTCGCCCGTTCCCGAACCACCCGGAAGTCGGAGTGGCCGTGCTTGATGGCTCCAGCCAGATCAGCGTGCCCCGGCCGGGGGGTGGTTAGGCGGACGGGGTCAGCCGGCTGATTGGCGAAGTCGCGGTTGACAATCCTGATCGCCACCGGGGAGCCGGTGGTCCGGCCTTGGTTCACCCCGCTGACGATCTCCGCGTGGTCCCGTTCAATCTTGGTGGATCTGGCGCCCCGGCCGTGACCGCCCCGGCGCCGGTCGAGCTGGAGGTCGATCTCATGGGAGTCGACCTCCACCCCGGCTGGCACCCCTTCGACAATCACCACCAGCTCCGGGCCATGCGACTCGCCCGCGGTCAAGAGGCGCAGGGTCACGGGATCACCTCCACTGCCCGACTGGCCGCTTCCCGCATCACCGTCAGGGGGGCGTCGCACCCGGTCCAATGGTGAAAAGCGAGGGCGCCCTGCTCGATCAGCATCTCCAGCCCGTCGATGAGCAGACAGCCGGCCGCCTCAGCTCGGCGCCGCAGCGGAGTCTGTCGGGGCCAGTACACCAGGTCGAAGACGATCAGATCGGATTTGAGCTCCACCTGCTCGGGGACCGGCGAGAGCCCGGGGTACCGGGGTCCCCCGAGCGTGGTGGCATTCACCAGGAGTTCGGCGTCGGCCAGGTTCTCGCGGAGGGGCTCTTCCCCATCTCCCTGAAAGACGACCACCCCGGGGCCTGTCCCCGCCAGCTCCGCCGCAAGTGACTGACCGGCGGCCAGATTGCGACCATGCACGATCACCTGGGAATCCTCCGTCAGCAGCGCTGCGGCCACCGCCCGGGCGGCCCCGCCCGTGCCCAGAACGACCACCCGTTTGGGGGTGCGCCCAGCGCCGCTCCGAAGCGCGGCCAAGAATCCGGCGCCGTCGGTGGAGTCCCCGAACGACCCTGACCGGTCGAAGGTGAGGGTGTTGACCGAGGCGCATCGCTGAGCGCTCGCGCTGAGCTGATCGGCGAGCCTGGCCGCCTCCTGCTTGTGCGGACTGGTCACGTTGACACCCCGGAATCGCTGCGCCAGCCCCGGCCAAGCGTGGGCCAGCCCGTCAGCCGGGATTCTCACCAACCGGTATTCCCAGTCGAGCTCCAGAGCCGCGAAGGCCGCCTGCTGAATCACCGGCGACAGGCTGTGGGCCACGGGGTCTCCCACCAACGCTACCTCGACCATCAGGCGAGACCTCCCAGGAGCTGCCGGAAGCCGGGAAAGGAGTCGGAGATGAATTCCGCACCGCGCACGGACACCGGCTCCCGGCTCACCAAGCCCGCCAGAGTGAAGGTCATCGCCAGTCGGTGATCGGTCAGGGCATCGCAGCGGCCTCCTCTCAACGGGGTCGGCCCGTGGACCAAGAAGCCGTCATCCAGCTGCTCGGCCTCGGCGCCCAACGAGCGCAGCCCGGTGATCAAGCCGGCGATCCGGTCACTCTCCTTGAGGCGCAACTCGGCGGCCCCTCTGACCTCGCTAACTCCCTCCGCAGTGGTCGCGAGCAGTCCCAGCAGGGGCAGCTCGTCGATCAGCCCCGGCACCTCCAGGGAGTCGATTCGGAAGGCTCGAAGTGGGGCGTGGCGCACCCGGATGTCGGCGACCGGCTCCGGTCCCTGGTTGTCGTCGGCAATCTCCAATTCGACGTTTCCTCCCATCCGCCGCAGAACCTCGAAGAAACCGATCCGGGTCGGGTTGACCGAGACTCGCTCCAGGCGCACGTCGGACCGGGGGACCAGGGCCGCCGCCGCCGCCAGCACCGCGGCCGAAGAGGCGTCCCCCGGAACCGTCAGATGCAGCGGGGAGAGCCCTCCCGGCTCCAACCTGACGGTCTGGCCAGTCGTGCCCTTCCTCAGGACTTCGATCCGGGCGCCCATGGCCGCCAGCAGCCGCTCCGTGTGGTCCCTGGTGGCCAGAGGCTCGCAGACGGTCGTCGCAGAGCTGGCCCGGAGTCCGGCCAGCAACAGCGCCGACTTGACCTGGGCGCTCGCCTGGGGTGGGGTGAAATTGATACCAGCCAGACCGCCCCCCCGCACCCGGAGCGGTGGGCGTCCCTCGGCTGCGGTGGTGACCTCTGCTCCCATCAGCCGCAGCGGGGTGGCCACCCGCTCCATCGGTCGGCGGAGCAGCTGAGCATGGCCGGTCAGCTGAACGGTCAGGGGGAGCCCGGCCACCAGGCCCGCACCGAGCCGCATGGTGGTCCCCGACCGGGCACAGTCCAGCGCACCGCCGATGACTCGCGCGGGGAAGTCAGCCCCGAGGCCGGTCACCTCCAGGGTGTCTCCCGCCTCTCGCACGGCACAGCCCAACGAGCGGACCAGATCGGTGCTCGCCCGACAGTCGCCGGCCCGCGAGTAGTTCTCGATTCGGGAAGTGCCCGAGCTGCACGCCGCCAGCAGAGCGGCCCGATGCGAGATCGATTTGTCACTGGGCACTTGACAACGACCCGTCAGGGGTAGCTGGCGCCGATTGGGGGCCACGGCGCTCATAGCTGACCCAGCACCTGCGCCCGGGCCGCCCGAGCCTTGCCCAGCTCCAGAGCCAATGCCTTCGGGCCGTCCGCCAGGGCGGCTTCCAGGCGATCCAACTGCGCACGGAAAGACCGCAGGGCTAGCTCTAGCTGGCTGCGGTTGGAGCTGGTGAACGCGGCCACCATCTGGGCGTCGCTGGCGGCCAGCCTGGTGGTGCCGAGATAGCCGCTGCCGGCCAGCGACTGGGCCAGTGCCAGGTCCTCGTCGACCCCGACCGCGGTGATCGCCAGCGCGCTCGCCACCAGGTGGGGAAGGTGACTGGTGCGGGCCACGATCCGGTCGTGGTCGATCGCCTCGACAACCAGCGGCCGGGCCCCGCAGGCGGCGACCAGCTGAGTCGCCGCGGCCAGCGCCGCCTCGTCAGAACGGCAAGGACAGAGCGCGAATACGGCCCCGCGCAGGGCTCCCGGGACGGCCGCGAAGGGACCCGAGGCCTCGCTGCCGACCATCGGATGACCGCCGACGGCGCGCACAAAGTTGGGGAGGAACTGGGCCATCGCCGCCACCACCTCCATCTTCGCGCTTCCGGTATCCAGAACCAGCACGCCCCGACGGAGCCGGGGCCCGAACTCCTCCAGCCAGGCGACGATCTCCCCGACCGGAATCGCCAGGACAAGGGCATCAGCCTCGAGCACCGCTTCCGGATCGCGAAGGACCCGATCGCCGCCCCCGAGCGAGGCCGACGTCTCGGCCACCTTCCAGTCAGAATCGTAGAGCGCAATCGAGCTGATCCCGCAAGCCGTCGCCGCTTCCCGCAGGGCAGCCCCGACCATGGTTCCGACCTGTCCGGCGCCAACGATGACCACTCGGCCGATGCCGGTCATACGATGTGCCGCCCCACCGCCTCGGCCACCTTCCGGGCCGCCCCCACCAGCTCCGCGAACGCCTTGGGGTTGAGGGACTGGGCACCGTCCGACAGGGCCTCGCTGGGATTCGGATGAACCTCGACCAAGAGGCCGTCGGCACCGGCCGCCACCGCGGCCAATCCGATCGCCTTGACATACTCGTAGCGCCCCGCCGCGTGGCTCGGATCGACCACGACGGGCAGGGAGGTCATCCGCTTGAGCACCGGTACCGAGGTGATGTCTAGGGTGAACCTGACCATCGGCTCGAAGCTCCTGATCCCCCGCTCGCACAGCGCGACCTGGAGATTGCCGCCCGCCAGGATGTACTCCGCGGCCTGGAGCCACTCCTCGAGGGTGGCCGACATCCCCCGCTTGAGCAGCACCGGCTTGTCGACCTGCGAGCAAGCCTGGAGGAGCCGGTAGTTCTGCATGTTGCGGGCGCCGATCTGGAGCATGTCGGCGTGGCGGGCCACCAGCGCCACGTCCTCCGGGGCCAGGACTTCGGTGACCACCGCCAGACCCAGGTCGTCAGCCACCGTGCGCAGCATCTTGAGGCCGTCCCCTCCCAGACCCTGGAAGGCGTAGGGCGAGGTCCTGGGCTTGAAGGCCCCGCCTCGCAGGACCCTGACCCCCTGGGCGGCCACTGCCTCGGCCGCCGCCTGAAGCTGGCTGCGACTCTCCACCGCGCAGGGTCCGGCCATCACCAGCACTCCATTCCCCCCCAGCTGCGCTCCCCCCGGGAGGGTGATGATTCGGTCCTCGGGGTGGAAATCTCGGCTGGCCAGGGGGTAGTCATGGAGCACCCGCACCACCCGCTCCACCCCCTCAAGGAGTCCGAGAGCATCGAGGTCGGCATCGGTCTCGTGGCCGATCAGCCCGAGCACCGTGCGCTCAGTGCCGTGGTTGAGCTGGGCGCTGAGGCCGAGAGCTTGGATCCTGGCTACCACCGCCCGCACCTGCTCCTGGGTGGCGTGAGCTTCCATCACGATCATGGGGCGTCTGCCCGGGCGGTGAGGAGGTCAGGCCGCAACACCCGGGCCCCGCGAAGGTAGGCGTGCCGCACCCCGGACTGCCCCAGCGTGGTATTGAGCAGTACCAGCGCCCGCACGCAGCGCGCCACCCGGCCATCGCCGCCGTGCTCGCGGACCACGAGCAAGGGCACATTCTCGAAGCCCTCAGCTCTGGCCGCGGCCGCCGGATTGACCCCCGGAAGGTCGTCGGTGACGGTGAAGATCACCGCCGCCACGTCCTCGGTAGACGCCTGATTTGAGTGGAGAATCTGCGCCAGCATCTCCCCCACGGCAGTGGCTACCGCATCGCCGCTCAAGTCGTGGTCGAGGCTGGTCGCGCCGCGCACCCCGCGGCACGCGCTGACCCCGCCAGCGCCGGTGGGTGGGCCTTGGGGCCCAGGCCTGATCTCTTCCATATCCAGTCCTCTATCTCCTCTTGACAGTTGGGGAGCGGGACCGGGGCTAGACCAAAAAAGGCGCGGAGCCCGCTCCACGCCTTCCGTTGCTCGCCGCGACCGGTGTCCTACCCGGGAGAGCCGCCCACGGAAGGCGTGCTGGTGTTCACGTATCGATACGTAAACAAACCCAGTCCTCCGTGGCTCCTGCTGGCAGTTCCGGCGAGAATCATGTGGCCGTTTATGTTGGGGCCTGGGAGCTGACCTGTCAACTGGAGGAGGGTTGCTCATCGAACCGGATCGCTCACCAGGGCCAGGAATCGGGCCATCAATGTCGGTCCCTGGGGAGTCAGGATCGACTCGGGGTGGAACTGGACCCCGTATCGCGGCAGGCGGCGATGAGCCAGTCCCATGACTAATCCGTCATCGGACTCAGCGGTGACCTCCAGCTCCTCTGGGAGGCTGGACCGATCCACGACCAGGGAGTGGTACCGACCCGCCCGCAGGGGCGAGGGCAGCCCGGCGAAGATGCCTTCCCCCTGATGGAAGACCGGACTCGTTTTGCCGTGAATCGGCAGGGGGGCCCGCACCACCCGGGCCCCGAAGGCGGTGGCCAGGGCCTGATGACCGAGACAGACCCCGAGCAGCGGGGTGGCGTCCGGCAGTGCCCGGATCAGCTCCTCGAAGCAACCGGCCTGCTCCGGCCGCCCGGGACCCGGGGAGAGGATCACGGCGTTCGGATGCAGCTCCACCAGCTCCGCCGCGCTGGCGCTCTCCGAGCCGACCACCTGCACCGGGTGGTCCATGGCGGCGACGAGCTGGACTAGGTTGTAGACGAACGAGTCCTGGTGATCAACCACCAAGATCACGGCGGCATCCGAGTTGCGCCGACGATGGCGGCCAGGATGGCGGACGCCTTGGCCTCGGTCTCGGCCAGCTCCTGCAGGGGATCGGAGTCGCTCACAATCCCCGCGCCCGCTTGCACGTGCACCTGTCCGCCGGTGACGACCGCGGTGCGGATGGTGATGCAGAATTCCAGATCGCCATAAAAAGTCAGGTAACCGCAAGCCCCGGCGTAGGGTCCCCGAGCGGTCGGCTCCTCCCGGGCGATTATCTCCATCGCCCGCTGCTTGGGAGCGCCGGTCACGGTTCCCGCCGGGAAGACCGCGGCCAGGGCGTCAAGGGCGGTGCTCTCCGCGGCCAGCTCGCCGGCGACGTTGCTGACGATGTGCATCACCCGAGGGAAGCGCTGGACCTGCAAAAGTTGGGTTGGCACCACCGAGCCGGGGGTGCAGACCTTGCCCACGTCGTTGCGGGCGAGATCGACCAGCATGGCGTGCTCAGCCAGCTCCTTGGGGTCGGCGAGCAACTCCTGCTCGAGCTGCTGGTCCTCCGACTCGTCCTCGCCGCGGCGCCGGGTCCCCGCGATCGGCCGGGTGCTGACACGGCGCCCCTGAACCTTGACCAGCGGCTCGGGGGAGGATCCGGCCAGCTCAACCCCCGGTACCCGCAGAAAGAACATGGCGGGAGATGGATTCAGCTGACGAAGCCGCTGATAGATGTCCAGTCCGGTCTCCCGGGCCGGAGCGGAGAGACGGCGCGAGAGCACCGCCTGATAAATCTCACCGGCGACGATGTCCTCCTTGATTCGCCGAACTCCCGCCTGGAACATCTCCACTGAGGTGTTGGGAGCGACCGCCAGGATCTGGCTGGAGGCGGATCCTGCGGCTGGCGGCCCCCCCAGAGCCGCAATTGCGGCTGCCATCAAGGCCACGGCGCTGGCGCCGATCTCGTAGTCGGTTCCCGCCGGAACATGAGCCACCAGCACCACCTTGTTCCGGCGGTGGTCGAATACCGCCACCCGGTCCAGGATCATTAGGGTGATCGGGTCGATCGGCTGCCGACCGCGACCCACCGGGTAGGCATGGCCGTGGATGAGCGCGGCCGCCTCGTAGCAGAGCAGCCCCGCGATGCCGCCGCTCATGGTCGGCAGGTCGGGCAGCTGCGGAGCTCGCAACGCGGCGGCCAACCGGTTAAGCGCAGCCATCACCGGCTCGCCCGGGAAACTGAAGCGACCTTCCGAGATGGGCAGGGGCCGGCGCACCGCCTCAACTCTCACCCCGCTGGGATCTGCGATGACCAGGGCGGCGGGATCTCCACCCACAATCGTGAACCCGACCGACCGACCGGCAAGGTCCAACTCCTCCAGCAACATCCCCGGGCCGTCCCCGGCGAGCGCCTGGAACACCTCCACCGGGCGCAGTTCGGCCATCGGCAGCTCCGCCCAGAGGGGCACCAGGGGGAACTCGGCGGCGGTCAGCTGGGAAGTCTGTCGGTCGGGCCGGATTTCCAAGGAGGCCAGCATTCCAACTCCTATTGCGGACAAAAGAAAAAGCCCCGGAGGGTTCCGGGGCTTGGTGTTCGCTCGTCGCTCGCAGGCTTAGTCGAGTGCGGACACGTCACCCCCGTCGGGCCAGCTCCACCACCAGACCAGCGCGCTTGGATTTGCCATAGGTCGCGGATTCTGCGGGAATCTTCCCGCGCTCGTCAAGCTCTGGCTTCCGGTCGGCCCCCGCGCCGCCCACCGGGAACCGGGCGGGGCTCCGAGGCGGATTGACTCTGAGCCCAGTCGTGGTCCAGAATCCCCGTGCAGTGACTTGCCGAATTTTCTCGAGCTGGCGGCAGTACTGGCCCGATGAGGGTTCGGGACCGTCGCGCGCCTAGTCTCTGGCAGCGCCGGCGACCACCGAGCCCCGGAACCCTCCGGGGCTTTTTTCATTTCACGAGGAGACGATCGGATGCCCCAGCAGCCGGCGCAATCAGCCGCGGCGGCGAGTGCGGAGTTCTCCGCCCGGCGAGGGATGAAGAAGCGTCGGGCAGGCTTCGGGAATTGGCCTTGTTGCACCGCCCCGAGCCGACCCGCCACCAGCTCGAGCTCCCCGGCCTGATGGCAGACTTCCCCGAACTCCTGCGCCGGCTGCTCCAGGGCGGGACCATGTCGTCCGAGGAGAGTGCGGCCACCGTGGGCGCGATCATGGACGAGACGATCACCGGTGTCCAGGCGGCCGGGCTCCTGATCGCGCTGGCCGCCCGTGGCGAGACGATAGAAGAGGTGGTCGGCGCGGCCACCGCGATGCGCCAGCGGGCGGTGCCCCTGAACCATGATCTGCCGCTGGTGATCGACATCGTGGGCACCGGCGGGGACGGTGTCGGGAGCATCAACATCTCCACCGCGGCGGCGCTGGTGGTGGCTGGTGCCGGCATCCCGGTCGCCAAACACGGGAATCGCGCCGCCTCCAGCAAGTGCGGCAGCGCCGATGTCCTGGAGGCGCTGGGGGTGCCGCTGGACCGCCCGCCGACCGACAGCGCTGAGCTGCTGGTCAACGATCGCATCGCCTTTCTCTTCGCTCCGCGGTATCACCCGGCCATGAAGGCGATGAGCGGGCTGCGTCGGGAGCTCGGCGTGCGCACGATATTCAACCTACTGGGCCCGATCTGCAATCCGGCGGGGGCCCAGCGCCAGCTGATCGGGGTTTTCGGGAAAGCCCAGCTCGACTTGGTGGCCGAGGCAGTTCAGGAGCTGGGCGGTGAGGAGGGCGCGGTGGTCCACTCGGCCAGCGGGATGGATGAGGTGGCCGGCGACGGACCCACCTTCGTCGCCCAGTTCGACCAGAAGGGCACCCGACGCTGGGTGCTCCGCCCCGAGGATCACGGGGTCCGGGCTTCCTTCGAAGACCTGAAGGGCGGTGGCGCCGAGACCAACGCCCAGCTTATCCTCGGGGTCCTGCGCGGCGAAGCGTCTCCCCGGGCCGATGTGGTGGCCCTCAACGCCGGGCTGGCCCTGGTGATCGCCGGGGCCGCGGCCGATGTCGACGAGGGCCTGGTGCTGGCCCGGGCCAGCATCGCCTCGGGTGCGGCCATGGAGGCACTGGAGGCATTGCGGCGTGGCCCAAGAGCCCCGGTGACGGCCGATGTCTGACGCGCTGACGGAGATCTACCGGGACCGGCGCCGGCGCCTCGGAGCGGAGATGGCTCGAGAGCCACTGGCCGACCTTCTTCCGCGGGCGCTCAGCAGCACCGCAGGGAGGCGGTCGCTGGGGGGGGCCCTCTCGCGGGCCCGTCCGCCGGCCTTGATCGCGGAGATCAAGCGTGCCTCGCCATCGGCAGGACTGATCGCCCGGGCGTTCGACCCCGCCGAGATCGCCGCCAGCTACCAGGCGGCGGGCGCAGACGCCATCAGCGTGTTGACCGAGGAGGATCACTTCCAAGGTCACCTGAGCTACCTCGGGGTGGTCCGCCAGGAGACAACTCTGCCCGTGCTCCGCAAGGACTTCCTGACCACCAGTTACGAGGTGGTCCAGTCGGCCGCCTACGGCGCCGACTCCTTCCTGGCCATCGTCGCCGGTCTCACCGACGGGCAGCTCCAGAGCCTACTCGCGGCGGCCCGGGAGTGGCGGCTGGAGGTCCTGGTCGAGGTTCACTCCGCCTCTGAGCTAGGGCGGGCGGTGGCTCTGGGGGCAACCCTGCTGGGAATCAACAACCGCAACCTCCGGACGCTGACCACCGACCCCGGGATAACCGAGTCGCTCATCGGCCAGGTCCCCTCCGGCATCCAGGTGGTGAGCGAGAGCGGGTTCGAAACCGCGGCCCAGATCGAGCGGATCTTCCGCCTCGGAGTGTCCTCCTTTCTGGTCGGCGAAGCGCTGATGCGGGCGGCCGACCGGACGGGGTGGGTGAGAGCCGCCAAGGCCGTCAGCGTGGTCGGAGCCTGAAGGTGGACCAGTTGACCGGAATCGCCGCCCGGGGCTGGGCCGGCGGCTCGCCCTGCCTGGGAACCCCCTCGGTCGAGGAGCGGACCCGGGTGAAGATCTGCGGCTGCACCACGGCGGCCGAGGTCAAGGCGGCGGTCCGGGCGGGAGCTGACGCCGTGGGCCTGATCTTCGCCCCCAGTCCACGGCGCGTCACGCCCGAAGAAGGCGCTCTGGCCACCGCCGACCTCCCGCCCCACGTCTCCGTGGTGGGGGTATTCGTCGACCCCTCGCCAACTGAGTTGGAGCGTGCCCTGCGGTGGCTGCCGCGAATGCTGCCGCAATTTTCCGGCTCGGAGGAGCCCCGGCTCTGTGAGCACCTGGGCATCCCCTATCTCAAGGTCTTCCCCATCGCCGGCCGGGATCGACTCGACCAAGGCGACCTCGCATCCGCACTGACCAAGTACCCCGGGTCGCTACCGATCTTCGAGACCGCCTCGGCGCAGCGGGGTGGCTCGGGACGCACCTTTGACTGGTCGCTGGTGCGAGCCCTGGTCGCCCAACGACGGGTTGTCATCAGCGGCGGGCTGAATCCCACCAACGTCGCCACCTGCGTACGACAGCTGCGACCCTACGCCGTCGACGTGCGCTCGGGCGTGGAGTCCCATGGCGTCAAAGACCCAGCGAAACTTGACGATTTCATCAACGCGGTGCGGACGGCCCATGCGTCCGCCTGACGCCCGCGGCTACTTTGGCAGCTTTGGCGGGCAGTACGTCCCGGAGGTGCTCTTCCGGCCGCTGGAGCGGCTGGAGGCGGCAATGGCCGAGGCCTTCGCCGATTCGTCTTTCTGGCACGAATACCACGAGATTTTGCGAACCTACGTGGGTCGGCCCTCGCCCCTCTACCACGCCCGGCGCTTCCCCACTACCGCCGCCACGGTGCTGCTCAAGCGCGAGGACCTGAATCACACCGGCGCGCACAAGGTGAACAACGCGGTGGGACAGGGGCTGCTGGCGCAGCGGATGGGGATGAAGCGGATCATCGCGGAGACCGGCGCCGGGCAGCACGGGGTGGCTAGCGCCACCATCGGCGCCAAGCTGGGCCTCCCGGTTGAGGTCTTCATGGGTGAGCTCGACATCGAACGCCAGGCCACCAACGTCGCCACGATGAGGTTGCTGGGCGCCCAGGTTCACCCCGTCGCCAGTGGGACGAGAACCCTCAAGGACGCCGTCAACCAGGCGATCCGCGAGTGGGCGTCTCGGGCCGACGACACCTTCTATCTGATCGGGAGTGTTGTCGGACCCCACCCGTACCCCTACCTGGTTCGGGAGTTTCAGAAGGTGATCGGAGCGGAGGCTCGCCGCCAGTGCCTGGAGGAGTGGGGCCGCCTGCCCACTGACGTCCTGGCCTGCGTGGGGGGAGGCAGCAACGCCATCGGCATCTTCTCCGGCTTCGTGGAGGATCCTCAAGTTCGGCTGTGGGGCGCGGAGGCCGCTGGCCGGGGCGAGAGCCCTGGCGAAAACGCCGCCTCCCTGTCCTGGGGCTCGGTGGGAGTGCTCCATGGCTCCAAGTCCTACATCCTCCAGAACGAGGATGGCCAGGTGGCCAGCACCCACTCCATCAGTGCCGGACTGGACTACCCCGGAGTGGGTCCCGAGCATGCCCTGCTCAAGGCCAGCGGTCGGGCCACCTATCTGGCGGTGACTGACGAAGAGGCGGTCGCCGCCTTCCACCGCTGTTCCGATCGGGAGGGCATCGTCCCGGCGCTGGAGAGTTCCCATGCCCTGGCGCTGGTGGACCGGGTGGCAGGGCAGAGCGGAGCTGATGGCCTCCTGATCGTGAACCTGAGCGGCCGCGGCGAGAAGGACATTCCCCAGGTCATGGAGCGAGAGCGGCTGGAGCGGGGCGGCTTGGGGCTGGAACGTGATTGAAGCGTCAGCTGCCGACCGGCTGAGCCAGCGGCTCCGGGATGCGCGCCAAAATAAACGGGCGGCGCTGATCGGGTATGTGGTGGCAGGGGACCCGGACCTCGAGACCACCGAGCTGGTGATCACTGCCCTGGCCGACGCCGGACTGGACGTGCTGGAGCTGGGCATCCCCTATAGCGACCCCCTGGCAGACGGTCCCACCGTCGCCGCCGCCGGACAGCGAGCGCTCGCCGCGGGCACAACCCTGGAAGCGATCTTCGGGCTGGTGGAGAGGTTGCAACAGCTGGTGCCGATCATCCTGTTCACCTACTTCAATCCGGTCTTTCATTACGGGATCGAGAGGTTCGCCGAGCGGGCGGCTCGGGTCGGCGCGAGCGGGTTGATTGTCCCCGACATCACCTTGGAGGAGATCTCCGAGGTGCGTGGATCACTGCAGTCCAAAGGCCTTCCTTTTCCCCTGCTGATCTCGCCCACCACCGAGCCCACCCGCGCGGGCAAGATCGCCGCCGCCAGCGACGGATTCGTCTACGTCGTTTCGCGCCTGGGGGTCACCGGCGAGGACAACCGGCCCGACCTTGCCTGGCTCCGGTCCCGGGTCGAGCAGCTACGGCTGGTCACCGACAAGCCCCTGGCGGTGGGGTTCGGGATCAGCACTCCGGCGCAGGTGGCGGCGGTGGCCGACTGGGCGGACGGGGTGATCGTCGGTGGCGGCCTGGTCAGCTCGTACTCCGGCAGCAGCGGCGTCACCGCGGCCCGGCTCGCGGCGAGCTACGTCAGCTCGCTGTTGGGGGCGCTGGCGCGGGGGGACTGAACACTCGCGCTGGGGCCACTGGTTACCGCGCCGCACCTGGTCCCGGGAACGAAGTGCGCTCAGTCCGGTAGGGCCCCGATCAGGGAAGAGGTGCGCAGGAGCTCGCGAATATCGGACCGCCGCGGGGTCAGCTTCAGCAGCTGGCGATATACCGCCATGGCATCGGTATCGGCACCCTTGGCCCGGAGGAGGCGGGCGATGAACTCCAGCCAGAGGGGCGCCATCAAGGGGTCCTTGCGCTCCACGAACAAGGTGCCGAGCTGCCAGCACGCTCGATCGCACGGGGGCGAGCAGAGCACCGCGGTGGTGAAGCAGAGCATCGCCAGCTCAAAGTGCTTGGCCTGCTTCACCCGCTCCCCGACGGTGCAGGCCATGCCCGCAGCCTCCTCCCCGCCAACGGTCCCGGCCACGTGCACCGCCAGCGTGGCGGCCGCCTCGAGCTGACCCGACTCGAGCAACGACTCGATCTGGCCGGTGAGATCGGCTCCGTCCGCCACCGGCAACTTCGCCGAGGCGGCTGTCAGGGCTCGACGGGCATTGCCTCGGGATGACAGCGACGCCTGCTGAGTCTGGGCGGCGGCTACGATCTCCTCGATCAGCTGGGGGAGCTGCGCTTCCCGTGCCGTCAGCTTCCGCTCCCACTCCGAGCGACTCCGGGGAGAGAGCCGCACCGTCCACCCTGAACTGGCATTCAGCCCGGTTCGGAGATCGGGCACGGCATCCGTGACCGGGGGGCGCGGGGCGGCGGGAACCGCGGCCGGGACGGGCGGGGCCGGATCCTGCCGACCGAACTGGGCCGACTCCTGGGCCACCTCCATTCCCCGGGCCGATGGATCAAACCCCCATACCGGGATTTGATCGATGCTCAACTCAATGGGGTCGGGACCTGAGGTCGGTTTCGGGGCCGGTGCGGTGGCGCCGGGGGCTGGAGCTGGAAGGGGTGATCGCGAGGGCGCTGGGACCCGTTCGGTGGGGGGCGGCGTCGGCAAAGACGCCCGCTTGGTGGGCCCGGCCGATTCCGAGGGCAGCTGGGCCAGGTGAGCTCTGGGCACAGGCGGCGTTCCCAGCTCTGGTGTCGGAGGGCGGGCCGATTGGGGATCCGGGAATGACCGCGGCATCGGGAGGGGCGGGCCCGAATCCCGGGCGGCCGCCGCCTTGACGACCTTCTTCGGGGTGGCACCGTTGGCCGGGATGCCGGCGGGCGGAGGATGGTCGACTGGGCGCTCGGGTCCCTTGGGCGCCTGGGTCGCCTTGGCCGGCGATGCTGACCGCGTCGAATCCGAGCTCGGGGGCGCATCAGCGATCGTGGGAGGGACCACGCCATTCTGGCTGGGGATGGGCCGGACCGGGTCCCTGGCCCCGAACGACGGAGAAGCTGCCGGGATCGGGGTGGGGACATCGGAAGCGGGCACCCCGTTCGACGAGGGGACGCGTGGTGCGTCCTCCTCCAGTGTCGAGGCTGGGCTCTCCCCCAACTCGAGGGCTCGAGCCGCCTCTGGTGGAGACTTCCGGGGCACGGTTAGCGGAGTTGCCGGGTCGGGAGAGGAGCTGGTGGCGTCGTCGGAAGGCGCCGGGTCAGGGGGGCCGGGGATGACGGCCGCGATCGGACGGAGAGCAGTAAGGGGCGCCGCATTGAACTCCATCACCCTGATCTCTTCCTGGGTGGCCAGCAGCAGCAGCAGTTCGTACATGGCCCGGCCCATGCGGCGGAAGAGGGCGGTCGCCTCGTCAGGGAACCCGGCGTTGGCCACTCGACCCACCACCGATTCGGAGACCTTGATCAGGTTCTCCTCGTTCAGATCGGGAAAAGTGAGCCCGGCGAGCTCCTGCGCGATGACGCCCGGAAGTTCGGGGACACCGGGCGCGTACTCACGCGCGAGGTGTTCCCAGGTCTGTCGCAGATCCGCCAACCCCTGGTGCAGAGTCGGGCTGCCCGGGGGCATGATTGGTTCGTCAGCCATCCCGCTCCGAAGTTTGCCACCGGAACCTCGCCGAGTGCGTAGCGCAAGCTCAACGAAACCGTGACGCTTGCGCCGACGCTCGCGACTACGATTGATCTCGGTGACAGTTCCCTCGGCGCCCCCCACCTCCTCCCGACGCAGTCCTTGGCTGAGGTCGGTCGAGGACTGGTTATGGCAGAAGCGGTCCTTCCGGATGGTCCCTGATCTGGTTTTGCCGATGCCTCCACTGGGTCGGCCGACGCCAGCGGCCAGTGGAGCCCTACGGGTCGGGTTCGCCGGCTTCCCCTCCGACTACAGCCTGGCGATCCTGCTGGCGCTGATCGACAGCGGCGTCGAGCTGGTCGGCCTGGCGACCAGCGTGGGGGCCAATCCCGCGATCTCGGGGGACAACGCCCTCAGCCAGGTGGCCGATCACATGCAGGTGCCCCTACTGCGACTGGCCCGGATCAACGAGTACGACTCCCTGGCGGCGCTGCGCCGGCTGGAGGCCGACCTGTTCTTGGTCGCCAGCTTCGATCAGATTCTGCGCGAGAGGGCGCTGGCGGTACCTCGCCTGGGCTGGGTCAACGTGCACCCTTCGCGGCTGCCTCAATATCGAGGACCGGAGCCGATCTACTGGGCTATCGTCAATGACGAGAAGGAGACGGGGATCAGCTTCCAGCGGGTCGAGCGGGGTATCGATGCCGGACCACTGCTGCTGCAGCGACTGGAGGTGATCCAGCCTGACGATGACACCGGCACCCTGGCCCGAAGGCTGAGTGAGCTTGGTGCCGAGTCGACCCGGGAAGCGCTCCAACTGGCCCAATCGGGCTTCGCCGGGACTCCCCTCGACCTCGCTCAGGGCTCTTACTTCACCTCGGTCGGCCACCGCCGCATCGATCAGGCAGAGTCGGCGGCATCGGCCGACCGTCTGGTCCGAGCCGGCAATCCCAACATGCTGGCAGCGACCAACTGCGGCGGCCGCCTCTGCTATGTCGTCAAGGCGCGTCGAGTGGCGGCAGCCGACCACGCTCCCGGCCCGCGTCTTCACTTCCCGGACGGCGATCTGATCGTGGAGGAGACCGTGGACCGGTGTGGGTGCCACCACGGTGAACCGATCGGCCGCTGTCCCCACGACGAACCTCTGGCCTAGTTACGGCCTCCGGATCCAGCCCGGCTAGGCTGGCCCGCCGGGATCCGAGCGGTAGGATCGGGGCGTGGCGTCCCCTCCTCGCCTTGGCCGCTCGGACCAGCAGGCGCTGGTGGTGACCCGGTTCGAAGGTGGCTCGCCCCGGATAGCTGAGGACAGCGTTGCCCGGGAGGAGGCGCTCCAGCTCATGGTCGACGGTCGGCCGCTGGCGGTGATGCTCCGGACCCCAGGCTGCGACGTGGAATTGGCACTGGGTCTGCTCCATGCCGAAGGGGTCATCCGTCGCCGGGCGGACGTCGCCAAGTTGCGGATCGCGCCCAGCGGCCAGGCGGACTTGGATGGCATCCCCTTGCGGGTGGAGCTCGATCCCGAGGCGGAGAACCTAGTCGATGTCAAGCTCTGCACTCCGCTCCCCGAGGGTGCGCTGGGCTGGCAGCGATCACTCCCCTCCTCCAGTGCCTGCGGCATCTGCGGCGCCGCCACCCTGGAGGCACTTCAGGCATTTCAGGGGAGCGTGTCCGGCACTGGGGTCTGGACCGCCCAGCAGCTCTTTCAGCTACCCGATCTTTTGCTGGACGCGCAGCGGGTCTTCCATTCGACCGGAGGGTTGCATGCCGCCGGGCTGCTCCGGCAGCAGGGCCAGCCGCTGGACGTGGCGGAGGACGTCGGGCGACATAACGCCGTGGACAAGCTGGTGGGGCGAGCTCTCCTGCGAGGGCAGTTGCCCCTGACCGACGCCTTGCTGATCGTGAGCGGGCGGACCGGGTTCGAGATCGTCCAGAAAGCCGCCGCCGCAGGGATCGGACTGGTGGCCTCGATCTCGGCGCCGTCGTCACTAGCCGTGCAAGCGGCCCAGACCACCGGGGTGACCTTGGTCGGCTTCCTCCGCGGCGAGCGCTGCAACGTGTACACCCACCCGCAGCGGGTGGGCCTCGCGGCCGGACAGCTCGGCTCCGATGGCTGACTCCGGCTGACCGGCTGAGGTAGGGGTCGAATGCTGGGGCTGCTGATCCTTGCCGGTGGAGCAAGCTCCCGGATGGGCACTGACAAACCGGGGGTGCCATTTCCCGACCCGGGGGATCCGGCGCTCATCCGATGGGTGGCGGCGGCCGTGGCCAAGGTCGCTGGTCCTCCCACGATCGCCGGGAGCAGGGACTATGGCACGGGTTGGCCGCTGGTCCCCGATGAAGCGGGCTTGAGCGGCCCGGTCGCCGGGCTGGTCGCGGGACTCGAGGCGAGCGTCAGCGATCTGGTGCTGGTGCTCGCCTCGGATCTGCCCTTTGCCTCCCCCCGGGTGGCCCAGGGGCTGGCGGAACTCGCCGAGCGCGAGCTCGCTCCCCAGGCGTTCGTACCGGAGCGGAGGGACCAGCTCGAGCCACTGTTCGCCGTCTATCGCCGCTCTGCCGCGGCCGAACTTCGCTCCCGGGCGCGACAATTAGCTCAACCTGGACACGGGGCCTCGGTGCACCAAACCGTGGCCGGGATCAGGCTTCGGAGAGTCACCGAATCGGAATGGAGGGTCTGGGACCCCGAGGGGCTCTCCTTCCTCAACTGCAACACCCCGGCGGAGTTGGCCAAGGCGGCGGAACGGGCCCGGGCCCGCCAGGTCCAAGGAGGAACTCGGTGAATGAGTGGTTTGACCGATATTTGAAGGGTCTGGGCGCAGCCGATTCGGTCCTGCGTCGGGAGGAAGCCAAGCTGGTCTTGGAGCTGGCCGCCGAGGCCGCCCACGTGTCGGGAGCCCGGCAGTACGCTCCACTGGCGGCCTATCTGGCCGGGCGGGCCGCGGCCGGCCAATCCCGAGAGGGACGGATCAGGGTGATCCAGGGAGCGATCGGCGCGGCCACCCGGGCGGGATCGGCAGGCGGGGATCTGGGGCTGGAGCTGGACAGCTAGCCGGTCCGGTCCCGATCGGCTGGCGGCGGCCCGGCTACAGCGGGATGATCTCTACGAGCGACCCCGGTTCCACCCGGCTCCCCTGCGCCGGCAGGGCCAGCAGGGCGTGGGCCCGGGCCAGGGAGAGGGTGACGCCGCTGCTCTGCGACCCGGCCAACCGAACTCCCGGGAGCTGACCCGGCCGGTGGCGCACCACCACCCGCAGGAAGGTCTCCAGCCCCTCCGGCTTGTCCACCCCCTCCAGCAGCTCGGCCAACTGGGTGCTCGGCGTCAGAACACTCGCTCCCTGCAGGGCCAGCAGGCATGACGCACCAAAGAGGATGAAGGTGACGCTGGCCGAGACCGGGTTGCCCGGCAGTCCGAGAAAGATACATCTGCCCAGCTCGCCAAAGGCGATCGGGCGCCCCGGGCGCATCGCCACTCGCCACAGTCGGAGCTGACCGAGTCTCTCCACGGTGGCGCGCATGTGGTCGTGGTCTCCGACACTCACCCCACCCACGGTCACCACCAGATCAGCGTCGGCTGCCGCCTCCCGAAGCAGCTGCTCGACCCGCTGCGGATCGTCGCCCACCCGGGTGCGCATCACAATCTCGCCGCCGGCAGCTGCGATCAACGCCTCCAGCGCGGGACCGGCGGTGTCGTAGATCTCTCCCGGCCCCAGGGCGGATCCCGGGGGCCGGATCTCATCCCCGGTGGTGATCAGGGCAACCCGGGGTCGTTTCGCAACGGTGATAGTGCGCCGCCCCGAGGCTGCCAGCGCCAGGAGGTCAGTGGGCCGGACCCGGTGACCCGCCTTCAGAATCAGGTCTCCCGGCGAGAGATCCTCCCCGGCCCGACGCACCGCGTTGCCCGGCCGGGGTCGCTCCAAGATCAGCACTTCGGTCTCGCCATGGTCGGTCCACTCGTAGGGGACGACCGCGTCGGCGCCGTCGGGAAGCGGGGCGCCGGTCATCACTTTGGCACAGGTGCCGGGCTCGATCGCCACCTTCCCGGGAGCGTTTCCGGCCGCCATCTCCCCCACCACCGGCAGCCGGGCCGGCACCAGGCGCACGTCCTCGGCGCGGACGGCGTAACCGTCCATGGCGCTGTTGTCCCACGGTGGCAGGAGCACCGCGGCGGTAACTTCGCTCATCAGCACCCGGGAGACGACCCGCCCATCCACCTCGACCTCCTCGGAAGCCACCTGGGAGATGCGGCTGAGCATCTTCCGCCGGGCTGCGGCCACTGCCAGTGGCCGCTCAGGTGGCCGCTGCCGAGCTGGATCGGCGGACGGGGTCACTGTCGGCCCGGACTGGCTTGGCTGGGGCTCTCGGTCAGAGGTTCCCGCGCGCCTCCTGTTCGCGCTCAATCGCCTGGAAGAGCGCCTGGAAGTTGCCCTTGCCAAATCCGCGGCACCCCTTGCGCTGGATCACCTCGAAGAAGAGGGTGGGCCGGTCCTCCACCGGGCGGGTGAAGATCTGAAGCAGGTACCCGTGCTCGTCCCGGTCGACCAGGATGTTGAGCTGGCGCAGCCGCTCCAGATCCTCGTCGATGGCCCCGACCCGCTCCGGCAGGCTCTCGTAGTAGCTGTCGGGAGCGCGCAGGAACTCAGCACCTTGACGGCGCAGCCAGTCGACACTCTGAACGATGTCCTCGCTGTGCAGCGCGATGTGTTGGACCCCCGGGCCGTGGTAGTAGTCCAGGTACTCGTCCACCTGTGACCGGCGCAGTCCCTGGGCAGGCTCATTGATCGGAAAGGTGACCCGGCCCTCCTTGCCGCCTCGCACCACCTTGCTTCGAAGTGCCGAGTACTGAGTCGCGATGTCGCTCTCGTCGAACTCCTGGAAAACGTCGAAGCCGAATACCCGGTTGTACCAGCTGACCCACTCGTCCATCCGGGTGAGCTCGACGTTACAGACGCAATGGTCGACCAGCTGCAGGCCAGCCCCGGTCCCGCCCTTGAACTCGTCGCGGTAGCCGGGAAGGAAACTCCCGGCGTACTCGGCCCGCTCCACGAAGGTGTGGACCGTGTCCCCGAACGTCCGCACCGTGGCCAGGCGCACTGCCCCCTTGGGGTCCTCGATCACGTGCGGTTCGGTGACCGGACGGGCTCCCCGGCTGACCGCGTCCTCGAAGGCGGCCATGGCATCGTCCACCGTGAAGGCCAGGGTGCGCACCCCGTCGCCATGCTGGCGGACATGATCGGCCACCTCCCCGTCCGGAGTGAGTGGCGCAGTCATCACCAGAGTGACTGCGCCCTGACGGAGCGCGTACGAGGCGCGGTCACGCACTCCGGTCTCGGGTCCGGTGTAGGCAACCACGTCGAAGCCGAAGGCGGTTCGGTAGAAGTGGGCCGCCTGGCGGGCGTTGCCCACGAAGAATTCAATGTGGTCGACCCCTTCCAGCGAGGTCTCGCGGTAGGCCGGAGCCCGGAGGTCAGGTTCGCTGCGGGCCATCACGATTCAGGCCTGGATAGGGTGATCTGCATGGCCGCCTCCTTGCGCCCGGTGGGCCGACTTGCCCAAGGGTAACGCGCACCGGCCGGTGATGATCGCCGCCAGCCTCGCGGAGCGAGGCGCGCCCGCTACGCTGGCGCCGATGGAGCAGAGCCTGCCGCCAGGATCGCCCGCCTGGCGCTGCTGCTGGCCGACCTGCGACGCGACCACCATCTCGATCAGCTGCCCTCTCAATTCTGGCCAACCCTGGCTGGCCGGACGGGCGCTGGACATCCTGCGCCAGGAGGCAGAAGTCGAAGTCGACCCGGGCGCCGAGCGCTACGCGACGGGGCGCCGCCAGGGGGCTCCCTTCATGCTCGGTGAGCCGCTCCTCTGGAATGGAGTACCGCTGATCGTCGAGGCGGTGGAACCGCTGGGTGGACCGCTCGGTGAGCTGACCCTGAGGTTGCCGCCCTGGTCGGAGATGGCCGCCAGGCTCCCCGAGGATCGAATCTGGGATGCGACCGACCGCCTGGCACGGGAGTTCAGCTCAAGCTGCGGGGTCATCTCCGACGGTCGGGCGATCGGCTTCCCCGACCTGCGCGATCCGCGACGGATAGCTCCCCGGCTGCAGCTGCTCCACCTGGGAGTTCTGGTACCTGCCGGCTGGATTAGGTTCCTCCATCGGGGATCGACCGTCTACCGGGAGCTGCCCCTGAGCCGGTTGGTGGTGGTGCTGGAGTAACCACCCGACTCAGCCGGCGGGGCTGAGCAGGCGCCGCTGGCGACGTTTGGCGGCGATGGCCGAGATCACTTCCAGAATGCAGCGGTTGGCATTTTGGGCGGTGAGCTCGGCGGGATCAAGCGCGGGCGCGACCTCCACCACGTCCATGGCTACCACCGCGGTGTGCAGGGCGACCTCGCGAATTGCCCGAAGCAGATCGGCAGGGCTCATTCCGCCCGGCTCGGGGGTGCCAGTTCCCGGAGCGAAGCCCGGATCCAGCACATCGATATCAACTGATAGATAGATGAACTCGGCCCCATCGAGCGCCTCAACCAAGGCCCGGCGGACTACCTCTGCAATCCCCACCCGCCAGACCTCGTCCATCAAGTGCCAGCGCATGCCCTGGGCCTGCATCCACTCGAAAACCTCGCGAGGCGGCCAGTACCCACGCAGTCCGATCTGGACGAAGTTGGTCCCCGGCACCGCGCCCGACTCCACCAACCGGCGCATCGGAGTCCCGTGGGAGAGCGGGTTGCCGAAGCTCTCGGGTGCCGTGTCGGCGTGGGCGTCGAAGTGGACGATGCCCAGTCGACCGCGTCCCACGACATCGGCTACCGCGGTCGCGGCTGGCAGGGTGATCGAATGGTCCCCGCCGATCACCAAGGGGATGATCCCCCGGGACGCGACCTCGTCGACCCTTTGCCGGATCGCCTCATGGGAGGGCTCGACCATCCCGGGCAGGCAAACGGCGTCGCCATAGTCGACCAGGGTCACCTCTTGGAGGGGAGCCACCGCCAGGTCCAGGTGCCAATCTGGAGGTTGGTAGTTCGCGACCCGGACCGCCCGGGGTCCAAACCGTGCTCCCGGTCGGTAGCTGGTCGAATCGTCCCACGGGGCCCCGACGATCGCGAAGTCGGGCTGCCACCGGTCCAGCTCCGAGGGTTCGCTGAGCTGCACCGCCTTGGCAAACGAGCCGGGGCCCAAGTAGGAGGCGCCCTCCATCTGGCGCCGCAGGTGCGGCGGAATCGCGGGACGGTCCAGCACTCACGCGCTCCCACGGTCGGCCGGGAGCGGTGAGGCAGCCAAGCGGTCCAATTGGGATGACATCCGGCCAATCATTATCAGCGTCCCCACCAAGCGGCTCAGCGGTGGTGGGCGGGTGGTTCGGGCCGCTCCACCCGAACCCGGCCCTCCAGGCCGAGGTAAACCACCATGATTCGCTCCAGAATCTGCTCGAACGCGCCGGGATCCCAGCCCTCCACCAACTCCCGCATTCGTTCCCGGTGCCGCGCCGCTATCTGGGCGACAACGCCCCAACCGGTGTCGGTCAGCCGCAGGATGATCCGCCGCCGATCCGCCGGTGACGGGGTTCGGGACACCAGACCGGCCTCCACCAGCGAACGGCTCAGGACCGAGATGTGGGCCCGGCTCGAAGCCAACTGGTCCACCAATTCCTGCTCCTGGACGCCGTCCAAGCCCGCCCCACCCAGCACCAGCACGGCGTGGTACCCAAGGGGAGTCAGCCCAGCCTCGGCGGCGGCCGCATCCAACATGGTCAGGGCCCGGCGAAACACGTACCGCAGCTGGCTGCGGAAGGCCAGCTGCTCCAACAATTCGGGGGTTACCCCGGGCGGCAGGTCGGTCGGGGCAGGGGAAGGCTCGAGCGCCACGATCAACCGCAGATCATGGCTAAAGTTCCGCCAGTTGCCAGATGGCCGAAGGAAACTATTTTCCAGGGCGATCCCTTGGCCGGCGCCGCTATCGCGCGGGGGAAGAAGCGGACCGGTACCCGCTCCGGGTTCGCTGGTAAGGCTGATCCCAGTCGCGGCCGACTGCCCCCGCGCGATGGCGACCGCTCGCTGAATATGTCCGGGTCGCCAAGGTGGCGGGCGGAGTTGCGGGCCGCGATCGCTTTGCGTACTACCCTGCGGGCGACCTCATCCCTCACCCGGTATGGTGGTCCCGATGTCCGACCGGCCCACGCGCGACCATCCGTACGCTGGTTACCCGCTCTGGTTTGTCGACGACCTGGTGGAGAAACTGCCGCCTTCGGCGCGGAGGTGGCTCGTACTGGCCAAGATGGACCTGGATCCGCAGCACATTCAGCCATCGCCGGTGCGCTGGGTGTTCGCCCTGATCGTCGCCAACCTTGGCTCATTGGCGTCCGATGCCATCCTGGTGGCCATGGGCACCACTCTCTTTCCTAGCACGCGGGGCTTTCCCCACTTCCTCCCCTCGGACTACGGGAAGCTGACGATCATCGGGGTAACGATCGCCTGTATCGCGTGGCCGATAGTAACCCGAATTTCCTCGCAGCCTCGCTGGCTCTTCCTCAGGTTGGCGGTACTGGTGACGCTCTTCCTCTGGCTGCCAGACCTGTGGATTCTGGCTCACGGCGAACCCGTCCACGGAGTTGGGGTGCTCATGGTAATGCACCTGGCCATCGCCTTCATCACCTACAACACCCTGGTGCGGCTCGCCCCAGTTGGCGATCTTGACGAGCCCAGCCGTGCCGTGACCCCAGTGCCCTGGCGTCAGGAATAAGCTGCCCGACTCGAATCACCGATCTCTCGGGAGCAAGACCGTGGCTCGGCGATTGATAAGCGATGACTCACCCCGCGACGAGGCTCTCGACCCGGAATTTAGAACGAGGCGAGGCGGGTTAGCGCCGGACCGGGGCGAGGTTGAGCTAGGGTAAACCGCAGTCGTATGGTGGCGCTCCCGTGCGACCACACCTTGAGCGCCGAACCCTGCCTGGTCAGGCGAATCGGGTGCCCGCCTTGAGTCGCGCCGCCGGCAGGCGCCCACCCCGGCGCCAGTTGCAGTCCGACCGCCCCGAGACCCATGGTGATCAGAGACGCTTTCACCCCGCCGCCTCGAGCGGCGTAGTGGAAGACGATTAGTCCGCGGTTCTGATCGACGGTTCGGGCCGTGATCCGGCCGCGAACGATGTACTTCCACCCGCCCGATCCGGTGGGCACGGCCACCCCCTGGCCCCTCCCCTGGGCCAGCGCCAAGAGTGAGCCGAGATCACGTCCAAAGTCGGGCACGATGGTGGTGCCTCCTGACCAGGTGGTGGAGTAATAGATGGCCGGGATCCCGTACACGGCGCTGCTGACGATGTGGGTCACTGCCTGGGCGGCATCCAAACGCCAGCCGTCCCCGTCGATAAGGGTGTTCGGGTCGAGGGCGCTGACCAGGATGGCCCGCGCGTCCCAGGTGGACACCAGGTGGGCGTCGTAGAGCCGAATCGCGTCCTCGGTGCCGCCAAATTGCGGGGCCACCGCGCTGCCATCGATGAGGGCGTGGGGATTCGCCTGCCAGGCGGCGCGCGACAGCAGCGACATGTAACGGAGCAGCGCCGCCGCCCCGAGACCGAGGGAAGGTCGGGCGAAGTGAGCGTTGGCGGGGGCAGGCACCAGGTCTCCCCAGTCCAGCTTCAGACCGTCGGCGCCAAGGTCGTGGCGTCCTGACCCCAGGGCGATCGCCATCTGCCGTCGGATGGTCGCCGGAAACGAGACGGCGGTCGGATCTACGACCTTCCGCACTCCGACCACCGGCTGCCTGATCCACAGCGGCCACCAGAGCATCACCCGGAGACCGGCCTGGTGCAGCTCCCGAATCAGCCGGCGCATCCCGGAGACCCCACCGAAGCGGGCACTCGGTCGGGCCGAGCCGAAGTGGGCCTGCCACTGCGAGTCGATGACCACCGTGAAGTGGCGCAGGCCGAAGCGCTCCCGCCAGCTCTTGGCGAACCCCCTCACCCAGGCGGCCGTATAAGCGGCACTGGTCCGGGCGGCCCCGGTCACCTCCTGCTGGCCCCAGGTGTCGGCCAGTGGCCAAGACCACCAGCCCGGCCGTTTCCCAGGAGGGGCGGCAACCGGCGCCAGCTGGAGTGAGCCGAGCGCTTGGCGGTAGGCCACCAGCCCGTTCAGGGGATTCCCGGCGATGGTCACGGCAAAGCTGGGAAAGCTGAGCCAACGGCCGCCAGCCGGACGGGGGAGAGCGGCAGGCGGACGAACCTTTCCCCCGGCCCCGCCATCGGCAAAGGTGGACACCACCCGAAGTGGATAGTTGACCAGGATCCCATCGTCGGGATCCAAGGTCATGGTGGTGGCGTCAGGCATCTGGGTCATCCCGAATCCCACCCAACCCGCGCTGGTGCGCCCCTCCAGATCCAAGGCCGGCGGAGAAAAGGGGGCGCTGTGGGTGCTCTTGGCGAATCCCAGATACGAGGTCGGGTTCGCTACCCTGGCCAGCCCAATCGGATCGGGCGTGAATCCGGAGCGGGATCCGGTGACCGGAAGTCCTCGCTTCCCGCTGTCGAAGAAGGCCGGCTCCAAGGAGGGATTGGCTCCGAGCTGGCTCTGAAAGGCGACGGTGAAGAATCGCGGCCAGCTGTTGACCGTCGCTACCTCGAACGGTCGGCCATCAGGCAGGAAGGCGGTGACCGTAATCGTCGACCCCTGCCCGACCGTCCGGAAGGTTGAGCCGGTCGGCACCGCGCTCCGTCCAATCAGGGCCACGATGGGCATCCGAAAGCTCCCACGACTGGTCCTGACCGTCAAGGTGGCTCCTCGGCCGGGGATCGAGAGTGAATAGCCGAGCGCGTGGATCCGCACCGGACCCAGCTGCGAAGCCTGGGTTGGAAGTGCCCGCGTGGACACCCCATTCGCGGCCTGCACCGGTCCGGGCCAAGCCGCACAGCCCAATGCCAGCAGGGTGGCGAACGCCAGCCAACGAGCGCGCCCAGAACGGACCCTGGCGGTCCGGAAAGCGCCCGAGAGCGAAGACGGAGCGTGACCGGTCACGCGGCGGTCCGTCGGAACACGCGCCCAGGCAGCGACGGACCCCACGGACCCGATTCCTTGGGTCCGTAGCTCAATCGCGCAGAGCCAGCCCGGGCTTATCGTTGGCAAACACCGCCACCGCCAGGCCAAACACGCCCAAGTCGCGGGCGACAATGTCCGAGAGCCCGCCGGTCACACTCAGGGAGACAACAATCTCCAGCAGCATCAGAGCGCTGACTGCCGCTGCCACCCGGGGGGCGATGCCCAACGTCAGCGCCACGGCCATCACCACCAGAGCCCAACCGTGGAGCAGCACCAAGGCGATGGCGAACTTCGAACTGCCCGCGATCACCGGCACGTAGCCGGTCCAGAGGCTCGGCTGGAGCAACTCATGAAGGCCAAACCAGAGCAGGACCAAGCCGAGCGCGACGCGCGCCACTGTGGGAGCCCACAGCTCCATTGCGCTCGTCTCCGGCGGGGTCCGGCGCACAACCGCTGGAGTCGGCACCGCCATCTCGGCTTCGCGGGCGGCCCGGAGCGCCGCGGCTCGGGCCACCCGATTTCTTCTGGGCACGGTCAGCTCACCACGTGACCAGTTGCGTCGGTGGCCACGACTCCGTCGTCGCCGAAGTTGTACTCTGCGTTCCCCGAGTCGTCGCCAAAACTAGCTTCGATGAAGTAGATGTGATCGCTCACGGGATAGCTCTTCCGTTGCGCAGGTTGCCCGCTGCCCACCACGGACAAGCTGAATTGAACGGTAGACCCCGACGGCGTGGCCGTGAATGAGAACCCGGCCAAAGCCAGCCGAGCCGTGGCGCTCGGGGAACCCGGGTACAGTTGGTAGGCGTAGGAGCCGTAGCTGGTCGACGAAAGCAACGGTCCCTGAGAAGCGGGTTTCGTGGGACTCGGGCTACCCGGCGGACTCGCCGAGGCACTGGCCTTAGGGCTTACCGTGGCACCCGTTTGGTGACCCGAGCCCAAAGCAGATGACCCGGTCAGTCCGAGAGAGCCAGGGTTGGCGTAGCCGTGAATCGCCAGCACGGCGGCGACGATGGCTGTCGCGGAAAGAGCTGCGGCCCCCTTGGCGCCTAGGGACTCGCCGGCAATACGCATGAGCAGTTACCTCGCGACCTCCCGCGCAGCCAGTTTATCCGACCAAGCGGGGTCCTTGCACCTCCCCATCACGCCTGCGGTGGACATGGTCCCCCGTCCGGGGCCTAGGGAGCCGACCGACCCCACCATACAGCAGTCCGGGTTGACCACCGTCCGGGGTCGACTCCCCTCCCGCCCCTCCGCCGGGGCAGCCGACCTCCCGCAGAGATCGTGGCCAGCCAAGCCCCGTCTGACGGTGAGCCTAACCCGAGCCGGGATGGGTCGGGGTGGTCTGCCCCCCCATCAACAGGTCGAAGCCGTCCGGCGAATTGAGCATCCCCGGTGGGCTACCCGCCACCCCTTGCACCCCGTACTGCCACACGATCGCTCCGGTGGCCGGATCGATAGCGATCATCCGGTCGTTGTGATCGTCGTTGAGCATGAGCACCCCACTCGGAAGCTGCTCAACCAGAGAGGGCTGATTAAGTTCGCCCGGACCTGAGGTGACGTCGTATCGATAAGTGATGACGCCCTGCCGGTTGAACTCCACGATTTGACCGGGAGTGGTATACGAAGCAATCAGATACTGATCGGGGCCAATCTGCTGCGGATCGGAGGGGTAGCCAATCGCGAGTTGAGCGCTCCAGACCAGTTTTCCCGCAGTCGTGTAGTCGCTCACCCAAGAGCCAAAGATTTCGGAAATCAGGATCGTCCCGTCCACCAAGGGAGTGTCCCCATTCGGCGCCCCTAGGTCATACGGAGGCGCGTGCTTGCACCCGCGGGTAGTGCCGATTTGCGCGGCCAGCGTACCGTCGGGATTGATGATCAGTACGCGGCAATTAACTATGTCCGCGACCGAGATTTGGCCGCTTTTCAGCTGGTAGGCATCGTCGGGGGTGTCCAGGTAGCCCGGCGCACTTCCGGCGACTCCCGGGTGGCCGTACGTCCAGAGCACCTTCCCTGAGGGATAGGCGATCTTGATGATCTGCTGGTAGTCCTCCTCATTCATCACGATGGCCGTCCCGTTGTCGGCGAAGAAGGCATCGTCAGGGTAGTAGAAACCTCCGGGCGGCGCCGGCGCTGTCGGACTGGGATAGGTCCAGATGATCTGTCCACTGGGATTGAGCAGCAAGATCTGATTGCTGCCGCTATCCGCGATGAGCAGGTCGCCGCCGAAGTACGGAGAACCGGCCCCGGTCTGACCCGCCAGTCCGAACTGTGGATTGGGGGTGATCATCTGCACCGTGGCCACCGGCCCCTGCGCGTTTTCGCCACCGACCAGCCAGGCTCGGGTGCCGATAACCGCAACCCCCGGGTGGGCGACCGGAACTCGAAGAACTCCCGCATTCACCAGCGTTTCCGCGCTCGGATCAAATGCCCAAATCGTCGCCAGGGGGGCCGCCCCCGCGCTGTCCGACGTTGCCCCGCCGGCCACATACAGTGTGCCCCCAAGAACCATCGCCGCAGCCCCCAGCTCCGCCTGGGGCATGGAGCCGACGACTTGGGCGCTGTGATGGGAAGGGTCGACCATCTGGATCTGATCGGTGGCCACCCCGCTGGCCAACATGCCGCCAAAGACAAAGATCTTTCCGTCCAGGGCGGCTACCGCAGGGTAGCGCACCGGCACGGGCAAGCTGGCGACCATCTGAAAACTGGTCCCATTGCTGGTACTGAGTACCCAAGCATCCAGAGCGGTCCCGTCGTAGCCCCCGACGATGTAGGCGGTCTGGCCGATCTCCGTCGCGGCCGAGTCCGATCGAGCTTGGGGGAGTTGACCGATCGTCGTCGCCGTGTCCGAGCTGCTCACCAGACTCTGAACGGCGGCGGAGCTGGCGACCACCCCACCGCCGAAGACCAGGTCATTCCCGGACAAAACTGCGCCCGAGGCATCGTGGGTCGGCGTCGGCAAGAAGCCGAAATTGGAGCTACTGCCGCTGGCCGTGTTGAGCACACCGATCTGAGTCGATGAGGCGCCGGAAGAGGTCAGTCCCCCCAGCACGGTGAGTTGCCCCGCAGCGGGGCCGGGCAGGACAACCTCGCGGCTGATCGGTGCCGGCAAGGACCAGGGCAGAGTACCCGACTCGGCCGCCGGAGCGACAAATGGTTTCGGTGTCGGGGAAGGAAGGGCGGGAGTCGTCGCCGGGTTCTTGGTGGGAGTCGCGCGAGGAGTTCTGGTCGCCCCGCACCCGGAGAGGATGACGGCGAGTGCCGTGACCAGAAGCAACCCGACCGTCCGCGCCCGAACGGGCGGGACTGGGCGTCGCGCGCGAAATCTGCCGGGACGCTCGGTCTGCCTGACGCCGTGAGCCCGTGCTCGCGGCGTGACGGTCGAGCGCTGCAATGGTTTCCCTCAAGTCCCGACCCGCCGGGTTCGGATCTTAGCAGGGCCAGGTGATCCGACCCGGCGCCCTGGGCGGGCCGAAGTGCCGGCGCCAGCACGGCGACGGAGCGCCAGCGCAGCTTTGGACCCGCAACGGGTGGCTACGTGCCCCGGGCTGGGCGCGCGCGTCCCGTTGCCGGTCAACCCCGCTGTGAGTGGTACGGCGTCAGCCGCGGGCTTGGGAAAGTCAGAGCGCTCCTTGGTCGCCGAAGGGCGCTCGGTTCGCGGGCACCGATGTCCGGGCCGAAGATAGTGCGCGTCGCCCAACTCCCCGGCGCGTAACGGTGGCTCCGGCGAGGTGGGTGAAAGCTGAGCAGCGCGGGCGTCGCGGACTCAAGCCCGCTCCCGGATGAGAGTGGAAGTCAGAGACAGCCGACCACGGCCGACTCCGGCACCATCTGGTGATGCTTTGGCGGCGGCGAACTCCACCCGCTCACCCCCGAGGGCGACGGCGCCGGTGGGTGAGACGCGTCATGGGGGCTGGCGCGCTCGTGCTGTTGGCGGTGCTGATCGGTACCACTGGCTATGAGCTGGCGTTGCCCGGCGTGGCTGATGCACCGGCGTTGGTCACTCAGATAGTCCGGTCCCATCACGGTAGCCTGGGCCGCCCGCCGGTACCGCCCAAGTTGGCCATGGCCGTGGTAGCCGTCGAGGACGAGAACTTTTATGCGAACGTCGCGGTCGACGTTGTCGACGGGCTGGCCCGCGCGGGAGTGGCCATCTTCTCCAGTCAAGGCGACCCGGGAGGCAGCACCATCGAGCAGCAGCTGGCCAAGCAGCTCTACTCGGAAGGAGCCGGACTGGCTGCCTCGCTGAGAGATCTGGGGCTGGGAGTCAAGCTTTCGCTGACCTATTCCAAATCGAAGATCCTCGCCATGTATCTCAACTCCGTGTACTACGGCAATCAGTATTGGGGATACGTGGCCGCTGCCCAAGGCTACTTCGGCGTCAGTCCGGCGCGGCTCGACTGGGCACAGGCGGCCATGTTGGCCGGACTGCCCCAGGCGCCCACCGCTTATGACCCTTATCTCCACTTCGGGCTGGCGAAAGAACGTCAGCAGCATGTCCTCGCCCAGCTGGTGGTCAATCATGACCTCAGTGCGGCGCAAGCGGAAGCCGCGTTGCGGGAGCGGCTTCACCTAATTCCACGCACCACCACCTCGTAGCCGCCACCGTGGTAGGGCGGCGCGGGCGATTCGGTATCGCCCAGAACTGGGGGAATTCCGCCACACCTTCCAAGCGGATGGGTTGCCCCATCCCCGAGCTCTCGGCAGGACGGCCGCCCCTCCCGCTTGAAGGTCGGACCGCGGTCGGAAGGCGGCGGTCTGACCTCCTGCTCTGACCGCTGACCGATCGAATCCGGGAAGGATGCAGCAGGTGCTGGCCCGGGGCAGGGCGCAGGGCGGCACGAGGCCCACTCAGCCGTGACTTGAGCGCGGCGAGCCGGTGGTCCCCGGCTCCTCCCCCAGCTGAATCCGTCCGAGGGTGGGGAGAAGATCAACCTCGCGCTGCGGCCAAGTCGCGAGCTTGGGGGAGCGTCTCTGGGGCTGTCCTCAGATGGCGTCGGAGACGGAGGACATGAAAAAGTTCTCGACCCGGATGGGCGGTGCCTTGATGAAGAAGGAGTCACCGACCTCCCGTGACAGCGCCATCTCCGAGCGCCCGATCTCCACCGTGCGCTGGAGCACTCCAACTGGACTCTCGTTGAAGCGGAAGTTGTTGACCGCCCCGACCACCTCCCCGCGCTCGATCAGAAAGACCCCGTCGCGCGTGAGCCCGGTGAGCAACAGCGTGGCTGGGTCCACGTCCCGGATGTACCAGAGTGAGGTCACCAAGAGCCCCCGCTCAGTGGTCGCGATCATCTGTTCCAGTGAGGTGTCGGTTCCGCGCATGGCGAGGTTTTCGACATCCGGTCGCACCGGGTGCCCGTGGCTCTGGGCCCAGCTCCTGGGACAGATCAAATCCTGCTGCACGCCTCCCTTGACCCAGACCGCCACCGGAATCGCTAGTCCGTTGTCAAAGACCGAGCCGTACTCGCTGGACCCTAAGCAGCGCACGAAGTTGGGCACCAGCATCTGGGGATCCAGGGGGTCGCTCTCCAAGCTGACCTCCGACGCATACATCGCCTCCCCCACCCGGGGACCCGACTTGCCCGCAAAGACGGTCCGGCCCTCGTCGGCGCCACGGGCGTGCATCTCCCACATCAACCTGACGATGAGATCGGAGGTCGCCGATGGCTCGAGCAATACCTGGTAGTGACCGGCCGGCAAAGTCACCGAGCTCTCGGTCCAACTGAGTCTCTGGAGGAGCCCCCGGTACAGGGCAGTGGGGTCAATATCTGCCAGCCGCCGGGCGGTCGACCCGGCCCAGACGCTGCGCCGGAGGTCGGAGGTCTTGAGGGTCAGGGCCACGGAGGCATGCTGTCGGCGACCCTCCAGTCGAACTCCAGTTACCGTTCCCAGCTGCTCCTGGACGGCATCCGCCCAGGCGAAGCCGAAGCAGCGCAGACCTGCCTCTCGGGACTGCTCCAGCACTTGGCGAACCGAGTCCAAAATGGGCTCGAGGTCCTGGGGCAGCGCTTCTGGTGGTACTCCGGGGTCCAGCGCCTCAGGACTCGCGGCTTCGGCCGGACTCAGCATGGGCACGGCGTCCGGCGCTTCCGGACTCTCCTGAGCCCGGGCTCGAGCCTCCCGGGCCAGCTCCGTGACCTGGGAACTTTCGATCACGTCACCGGTCTGTACCCCCACCCGGCCCTGCTCCAGCGCCACCATGCCCACCGAAGTGGACTCCTCCCGTCCGTTGGTCGTGACGGTGTTGTTGGCGAATCGGAAGTTGACGCTGGTGGCCTTGGCCCCCAGAACCGCAGCCGCACCGCCGCGCAGGCCCCCCTCGACAATCTCCTCTAACCTCACTCCTTCCCCTCCTGGCGAGCGTTGAGGACGCTGATTTTCCGAAACAGCGCGGGGGCGCAGCCGTGCGAGACCGGTGCCACCTGCCCGGGTTCGCCCTTGCCGCAGTTGAAGGCTCCTTGGAGCTCCCACGCGGAGCGCCCCCCAACCGCCTCCAGGCGGCCCCAGAAATCGGGAGTGCGTGATTGGTAGGCGACGTCGCGAAGCTGGCCGGCCAGTTGGCCCTTATGGATCCGATAGAAGCGTTGGCCGGTGAACTGGAAGTTATAGCGCTGTTGGTCGATCGACCAGGACTTGTCGCCGAGGATGAAAATTCCCTCGTCCACCGCGCCCAGGAGCTCGGCCAAGGTGGTGTCCCGGTCGGGATCCGGCTGCAGGGAGATGTTGGGCATCCGCTGCAGTGGGAGGTGGGACCAACTATCGGCGTAGGCACAGCCGTTGGAACGAGGCAGATCGAACTTCTGGGCCATCTGCCGATTGAGCTGGTAGCCGACCAGAATCCCGTCCTTGATGATGTCCCAGCGCTGGGCCGCCACCCCCTCGTCGTCGAAGCCGACCGTGGCCAGGCCATGGGGCTCCAGCCGGTCCCCGGTTATGTGCATGCGGGGCGAGCCGTAGCGCAGACTGCCGACCTGGTCTGGAGTGGCGAAGGTCGTCCCGGCGTAGTTGGCCTCGTAGCCCAGCGCCCGGTCCAGTTCGGTGCCGTGGGCCACCGATTCGTGGATGGTCAACCACAGATTCGAGGGATCGATCACCAGGTCGTAGGCTCCGGGGACCACCGAGGGGGAGGCCAGCTTCTCCTCCAACCAACCCACCATTTCCACCGCTTCGGCGGGGAATCCGTGAGCCTCCACGTACTCCCACCCCCGGCCGACGGGTCGGGCCGTGGAACGCATGGTCTCGATCAGTCCTGAGCCCTGCTCGTCCACCAGACCCGCTTGCAGGACGGGGTGCAGTCGGACCCGCTGCTGGCTGATGCGTGATCCCTCGGTGCTGACGAAGTAGCGGTTCTCCTGCGCCTGAAGGCAGTAGAACTCGGCGAACTTGGCCCCGGCGGTCAGGCAGCGAGCGGTGGCGTCGAGCATGAAGTCGACCTTGCGATCGGCGGCCACATCGAAGGGGTTGGTCTCGACCTCTCCGATCCAGGTCTGCTGATGGGCCGGCTCCGGAGCCAATTCCACCCGCTCCTCCAGGAGAGGCCGGAGCAGATGAGCCATCTCCGCCGCGGCCGTGACAGCCCGGGTTACGCCTCCTTCGGTCAGGTCGCTGGAAGCGGCGAAGCCCCAGGAGCCATCCACCACCAGCCGAACGCCGAAGCCCTGCGGCTCCGACTCGCTCAACGAGATCAGGTCGTGCTCGCGAACATGGATCCCTTGAATCCGGTCACGGTGGATCCGAATGTCCCCATAGCTGACTCCGACCGTCTTGGCGATGGAGTCGAGGGCGGCGTCGGCTAGCCGATCGAGCGGCAATTGCAGAAAGCCAGGATCGATCTCCGACATTTTTCCTCCGCGGCCGGAAGCCGCCATCGAAACCCCCTCGCCGTCAGCGGGCGAATGTCCCCGGACCACGCCCAGCCAAGCCGCCGTGGAGTCTAGCGGTCTGAGGCGGCCGGGGCAGGTCTATTCGGCACGCTCGCTGGTGCCGGCCCGGCGGCCGCTGGTGCGGGAGCCCCCAGAAGTCGATCGCGCTCAGCACGGAATATCTGGCTACCGGTGGGGAGGTTTTCGCCCACCCCCCGGTCCTGACCTCTCATCGGCGCGAGCCAAGCGGTCCCTTCCCTGACCGGCCGAGAGCACCGCGCCGACCAGCTCCAGGTGAGCGGACGCGACCGTCGAAAGGGTGACTCGGGCTCGGCGCCGGCGGCGGCTGGGTCGGACGAGGGGCTGGAACGGGATCCGAAGCAGCAGTCGGCGTCGGCGGCAAGCGGGACGAGCTAGCCCCCCGGGCGCGGGAACGTCCAGGGACAGCCAGGTGATCGCCAGATCGCCCCATAAAGGAGTGCTGGTACGATCAGCCGCCGTGGCCAAAGGCTCCCCGGTACCAGGTCCCCGACTGCGCCGCCTGAGGCTGAAGAACGGACTCGACGTAGTGCTCAGCTCGGAGCGCAGTTCGCCCACGGTGGCGGTGGGCATGTACTACCGGGCGGGCTTCCGGCTGGAGGAGCAGGGGCGAACCGGTTTTGCCCATCTCTTTGAGCACCTGATGTTCCAGGGCACCACCAAGGTTCCCAAGGCGGATTTCGGCCAACTGATCACCGGCGCGGGGGGAATTCTCAACGGTTCGACTCGCCACGATTACACCAATTACTTCGAGATCCTCCCGGCCTCAGCCCTGGAGATGGCCTGCTTCATCGAGGCAGACCGGATGCAGAACCTAGATATCAACGCGGAGACCCTGCAGAACCAGGTAGACGTGGTCAAGGAGGAGGTCCGCGTCAACGTGCTGAACCGGCCCTACGGGGGGTTCTCGTGGCTGTGGCTCTCCCAGTACGCCTTCGCGACCTACCCCAACAACCACAACTTCTACGGCGAGTTCGCCGATCTCGAGGCGGCCACCGTGGCCGACGCCCGCGCCTTCTACAACACCTGGTACGGCCCGGGCAACGCCACCTTGGTGCTGGTGGGCGATTTCGAAGAGCAGCAGGCGATCGCCATGGTGGAGCGGCACTTCAGCTCGGTGCCGGCCCGCCCGGACCCGCCCATGCCCGAGCTGGCAGAGCCGATTCCCACCCGTCGGTCCGAGTTCGAGCGGGCAGATCCGCTGGCCCCCAACCCCCGGGTGGCGATCGGCTACCGCACGGCTCCCTTTGGCACGGCCGATCACCTCCCGCTGGCACTGGCCGCTCGGGTCCTTGCCGATGGGCGCTCCTCGCGACTGCAGCGTCGGCTGATCCGGGAACGCGAGATAGTGCTCCAGGTCGACGGAGGACCCCACTTCCCGATCGGGGACTCCTTCGAGTTCAGGGGGCCAGCCCTCTTCACCATCGAGGCCACTCCCCGCCCCGGAGTGACCACCCAAGAGACGGTCGCGGCGATCGACCAGGAGTTGGCCCGGGTCGCCGAGGAGGGTCCGAGCTCGGACGAACTCCTGCGGGCCAAGCGACGAGAGCTGGGGGCCTATCACGCGGGGGTCGACAGCCGGGTGGGTCGAATGCGCGAGCTGGGCGTCCTGGCCGCGGTCCACGACCGCCCCGAGCTGGCCGACCAATTGCCTCAGCTGTATCAGGAGATCACCGCGCTCCAGGTCCAAGAGGCGGTCGCCCGCTGGCTCCGCCCGGAGCACTCGACCGTGCTGCACTGGCTGCCCGATTCCCCTCAAGTGATCCGATGAGCCGGGCCGGAAGTGCGGCCGAGGTCGCCCAGGACGTTCCTCGCCCCGGGCCGGTGCCGCCCGTCCGGCTGGGCCACCCCACCAGATCGGTTCTGCCGAACGGGCTGGACGCCATGGTGGTGGCCCGGCCTAGCGTGCCCCGGGTCGAGCTGCGCCTCACGGTGCCCGCCGGTGCCGCGATGGGGAAAAGCGCCGCCGCCAGCGAACTGTTGCGGGCCGGGCTGCTGCTGGGAACCAAGGAGCTGAATCAGGAGCAGGTGTCCGAGTCGATCCAGCGGTTGGGCGGCTCCCTCCAGGTCCAGCAGGACCATGATCGCCTGCACATCGCGGCGTCGGCTCTGGCCGAGGCGGAGGAGGAGCTGTACCAGCTCATCGCCACGGTAACCACCCAGCCCCATTTCCCCTCGGACGAGCTGGAGACCGAGCGGGTGAAGCTGATCGAGGGACTTCGAATCGCTCGGGCCACCCCCCAGTTCCTGGCGGGCGAAAAGCTGCAGCAGCTGATCTACGGCGGCCATCCCTACGGTCGGCCCGAGCCGGCCGAGTCGGCGATCCGCAGGACCACCCGGCGCCAGCTCCTCGATCTGCATCGGGCCACCTTTCTGCCCGGTGCGAGCCAGATCACGGTCGTCGGCGACTTGGTGCCGCGTCGGACGGTGGCCCGGCTGCGACGTGCTTTCGGACCGTGGGCCGGGCCCAGGCGAGCGGTCCGGGTCCCCAAGCTGCGTCCAAAGCGGCGCCCGGAGGTGACCTTCATCGACCGTGCCGGGTCGCACCAGACCACCATCCTGGTCGGCGCCAGTGGGCCCGCCATCGGCCATCCGGATCAGATCCCGCTGGCCCTGGCCTCCGCGATTCTGGGGGGCAGCTTCAGCTCCCGACTGATGGCCAATCTGCGCGAAGACAAGGGCTACACCTACAGCCCTCACACGAGATCGGAGTCCCACCTCCGGGACAGCCTCGTCGGCGCCGCGCTGGACGTGCGCACCGAAGTAACTGCCGCCTCCTTCGTCGAGCTCAACTACGAGCTGGGACGATTGGCCACCGTAGAGGTGGAGGCGGACGAGCTGGAGGAGAGCCGCAACTATCTGGCGGGGGTCCGGGTGATCGTTCTCCAGACCCAAGCCGGACTGGCCAGCTCGCTCTCCCAGGTACGCGGTCTCGGCCTCGATCACCGCTACCTCGAGGGTTATTCCGATCGCCTCGCAGAGGTGACCCCCGCCGAGCTGCGCCGGGTCGCGGCCCGCTATCTCGCCCCCTCCAACCTGACCACGGTGATGGTCGGCGATGCCGAGCGGGCGGCACAGGCGGTCTCCTGGTTGGCACCCATCCGGGTCAAGGCTTCCCGTCCGGCCAAGGCCGGCTGACCGCTGCTCCGCCGCTTCCCTGGTCACGTTCGCCAGGCGCCCCGGGGAGGACTGCATCGCGAACCAGCCACCAGAGTCCGGCCGCGACCCCGATCGCCGCGACGGTGCTCAGGGCGGTTGGATCAAACCCGCCGGAGTCCAGAGCGTCGGCCACCGCCGAGATGACGAGCCCCGGCCAGCAGCGACGGGCACCGGACTGGCCGCCGGGCGAGGGGGCCGCGGCGAACTGCGCAGGAGACTGCCCTGACGCGGCCCTCAGTTCGCCGAACTGGCCCCGCCGGCGAGCGCCGCCTCAGGAGTCCGGCCCGGATCCGCCCGAGCCAGATTCACGGCGATGGAGATCAGCAGCAAGTTGCGCAGAGCGACCACGACCATCGCTAGCGGGTTGAGCGCGACGACCTGGGAGAAGAGGTCGGGGAACTCGACTTGGGTCAGAAGCGCCAACCCCAGCCCACTGCCCAGCAGTACATAGCACCGCGTGCGGCCAAACTCGGTGGTGGCGGCGAGGACCAGCACCGGCAGCAGGGCCAGCAGGTACTGGGGGGAGAGCACCGGGGTGCTCGCCAGGGCGGCCGCGATCGCGAAGGCGACCGCGGTGACCGGACGGCGCCCTTCCTTGGCGAAGTGAAAAACTCCCCACAGCACGGCGACCACTCCGACCAGGGCCACACCGGCGGCCACCGGAGAAACGAGGCGACCCGAGACCTGAACCGAGCCGATGTGACCGGTGTAGCTGGCGAGCCGGACGATCGGGCTCAGGAGGTAGGCGAGGGTGGCGGGAACACTCTCGATCTCCACTCCGCGGTGGATGCTGGAGAGAGCGGCAGCAATCACCCTTCCCCGCGACCACGCCAGGAAGATCACCATCACCAGCACCGCCGGGATCAGGCCCAGACCGACCGCCTTCAACCTCCCGCCCAGACCTATGGTCCAGCGCTGCGCCGCTGGCGGCCAGAGACCCCAGACCACGATCGGCAGGGCGGCCACAACCACGGTCTCCTTGATCAGCGCCGCCAGGGTGATCAGGGCCACCGCCAGGGTGATCCGGCGACTGCGCAACGCCAGGGCGGCGCCGGCGACCATCAGCCCCTGCAGGCCGTCGACCCTGGTCACCAATACCGGGCCCATCGCGAACATCAGAGCGGCCGCGGTGAGCGCCACCGGGTAGACCACGCTGACCCGCCGGCAGGAGCTGGCCAGCAGCCAGAATCCCCCCGCCAGGAGCAAGAGCATCTCCACCGCGAAGCCGAACTCGTACCTGGAGCCCGCGAGCAGCGGCGGCACCATCAGCAAGAGGCTGAGGGGTGGGTAGACGAAGGCGACGTGGCCGTAGGGCGCCGAGAGGAAGTGCACCGCATATGGCAGGTGCCCCTGAATCAGCCCCTGAGCACCGTGTTCGAAGACCAGCAGGTCGGGGGTGGCGTCCGCCACCAGGTCGTTGCTCGGAGTGATGCCCAGTTCGTTGAGCAGGATGGGGACCAGCCCCAGAATCGCAAGTGGGACGATCGCCAGCCGAGTAACGCGTGCGACCGCGGAGCTGCGGTTCATGACCGCCCGCAGGGATCGTGGCAGGGAACCCGAGATCCCGAAATGGCTGGAGACGTGGGCGAAGCAGGGTTCGAACCTGCGACATCCTCGGTGTAAGCGAGGCGCTCTACCACTGAGCTATTCGCCCGCGCATCGGTCAGATTAACGCCGAGCACGCGACCCTCGGCATGGCGCAACCTCGGTCCGGACCGTGGCTGACGCGACGGCGACCCAGGGCCCCGGCGCGCGCGTGGCCCGAACCGCCGGGCTGATCAAAGGCCGAAGCTGCGTCCGCACCTAGCCCGAGCGCGGCCGGGTCGGTGCAGGATTGCCACCGACTCATCCGCCGAGAGTAGCCGCTGACCGGGTATCCCAGTTGGGCAACTGGGTCGCGACCTGATAACGAACCAAGCCGGGGAGTCCAGAAGGAAGTTAGCCGAGCCTGACTACAAGTCTCGCCGGGTGGGTCGCGAACGGCGACCATCGACCTTCGGCGGAAGCACCGTCACCGGGTGGAGCAGATAGATCTCCTGGCCGTTGAGAACCCGTTCGAGCACTGCCGAAGGGCTCTCGTCGGCCAGTGTCCCGATTCCACAGCGCTCGAGCTCGCGCCTCACCTCAAGAGGAACCGTCCGCTCGCCCTCGAGGTTCAGCTCCTCGAGCACCTCCAGAACGCGATCCAACTGCCCCAGGTGGGAGCGTCGGTCCGCCCGCTGCGACCCACTCTCTCCTTCCCAGCTCAAAGCCGGTACCACCCGGCTTCGCGTTGTCCGCCCCCGCTCTTGGATCGTACCCACGGATCGGTCTGTAGCAATATGCCGGAAGCGAGCCGCCACGTAAATAGGCAGTTTGGGAGCAGAGTGGTCACGGCGCGCTTCACGAAGCCGGCACCGTGGAGTCAACCGGGAGTTCCAGCCCGAGCTCCGCCGCCGCCCCCTGTTCCCAGCGCAAGCCGAGGGAATGAGCTACCAAAGGACTTACCAGCTCGGCCAGGGCCTCAGGATGAAGGTCTCCGGTCGCGCCCGCGGCCTCCAGTGAGGTGGCCCGGCGACCCTCGATCCCACAGGGAACGATGAGGTCGAAGGCAGTTAGGTCGGTGGTTCCATTCAGTGAGAAACCGTGATAGGTGACCTTGCGTCCGCTCAGCTTCACCCCGAGCGCGGCGAGCTTTCCCTGGCGGTTCCAGACCCCGGTGTAGGGCGGCTCGCGGTAGGCCTCCACTCCGCGCAGCTGGCAGGCGTCTATCAAGGCGTCCTCCAGAGCGCGCAGATAGGCAATGCCGTCGATCCCCAACTGCTCCAGATTGACGATCGGATACCCCACCAATTGGCCGGGTCCATGGTAGGTCACCGAACCGCCGCGGTCGACCTCGAAGTACTCGGCGCCGCTGGCCCGCAGCCCCGATTCGCCTTGGCGTAGATGATCGGGACTACCGCCCCGGCCCATGGTGTAGACGGGCGGGTGCTCCATCAGCAGGAGGACATCCATCTCGAGCTCTCCCTGGGCCCGAGAGGCTGCCAATTTACGCTGCCATTCCCAGGCCGGGTGGTAGGGCACCGTGCCACACCACACCACCTTGAGCGGGGGGCGCCAGATTCCGGCCATAGCTAGGATCTACCCAGCCCGACCGCGGCGGCAGCGCCGGCCACCGCCTGCTGGTGCGCGTGGTACGAACTCCTGACCAGCGGTCCCGACTCGACATGGGCGAAGCCCAGCGACATGCCGTACTCCCGCAGCTCGGAGAACTCTTCGGGCCGCCAGAAGCGGTCACAGCGAATGTGCCTCAGCGAAGGGCGCAGGTACTGGCCGATGGTGACCAGCTTGACGCCGTGTTGGCGGAGATCCACCAGCACCTGCTTGACCTCGTCCATGGTCTCGCCCAGCCCGACCATCAGCCCGGACTTGGTCTGCGCTCCAGGCCGCATCTCGCCAGCCCGCCGCAGCACGGTCAGTGAGCGCGGATACAGCGATTTGGGCCGTACCCGCGGAAAGAGGCGGCTCACCGTCTCGATGTTGTGGTTGAACACCTCGGGCTCGGCGGCCATGACGGTGGCGATGCTGGCCTCCGACCCCTGAAAATCGGGGGTCAACACCTCCACCTGGCAGCCCGGAACCCGCTGATGGATCGCCTCGATGGTCTGGGCAAAGATGGCGGCGCCGCCGTCCACCAGGTCGTCCCGGTCCACCGAGGTGATCACCGCATGCTTGAGTCCCATCTCAAAGACGGCGTCAGCCACTCGTGAAGGCTCCGCAAGATCGAGTCCCCTGGGCCGGCCGGACGTCACCGCGCAGAAGGCGCAGGCCCGGGTGCAGACCTCGCCCAGGATCATGAAGGTGGCGGTGCCAAAGCTCCAGCACTCGCCGATGTTCGGACAGCGGGCCTCCTCGCAGACGGTGTGGAGCCGCTTGCCCCTCATGATCTGGTCCAGCTCCTGGAAGCGACCTCCGACCGGCATCTTCACGGTCAGCCACTCCGGGCGCCGCTCTACCCCGGCGGGGAGCAGTTGCTGCCACATCGGCCGGCCATCCCCCACCGGTCCCCGGCCCGGCACGAGTTCGGGATGGCGATCGGGAACTATCGGAAGGGGCACCTTAGGCCCGTTCGCCCGCGGCGACGCGCTGCTCTCCATCCAGCAATCCTAATCCCGCTGCGAACAAGGCTCTCCCCCGCCGGTTAGACGCTAGAAGAGGGCGCTGTCCGGAGTGACCGCTTCCAGGGAGCTCTTCACCGCCCGGAGGAAGTGGGCGGCTGACGCTCCGTCGTTGATCCGATGGTCGAAGCTGAGGGAGAGATTCATGATCGGGCGGATGGCGATTCCGTCGCCCTCGACCACCGGCCGCCGGACCACGGAATCCATCACCAGGATTCCCGCTTGGGGCTGGTTGATGATGGCCTGGGACATGACGGTTCCCAGAGCCCCTGCGTTGTTCAGCGTGAACGTGCCCCCCTCGAGGTCCTCCTGCCGCGCCTTGCCCTGACGGGCCCGCTCGATCAAGTTCGCGGCCGCCTGGGCTAGTCCGGCCACACTGAACTGGTCGGCGCCGCGGACCACCGGAACGATCAGGCCGTCGCCTACCGCCACCGCCAGCCCCAGATTGACCTCCTTCCGGAGCTGGATCGCATCCTCCTCGAAGACCGCGTTCATGGTCGGCACCGCGCGCAGCGCCAGGCAGGTGGACTTCATGCCAAAGTGGAGGAAGCTGAGGTCGATGCCGGTGGAGGCGTGGAATTCGGCCCGCCGGGCGGCCCGGGCGGAAGCCACCCCACTCATGTCCACCTCGACCATGGTCCAGGCGTGGGGCGAGGTCTGCCGGCTTCGCAGCATGTGTTCGGCGATGGCTCGGCGCATCGGAGTGTGCGGAATCCGGGCTCCCGGCAGGGCTGGAGCAGGGGCCGGGACGCGCGGGGCCGGGGGCTGCCGCGGACTCGTGGCGGGGGCTGTCCCCCGCGACTCCAGGTGCATCAGGACGTCGCGCTTGGTGATGCGCCCTTGGAAACCGGTGCCGGTGACCTGAGTGATGTCGACCGCCTGTTCCTCAGCCAGGGCTCGCACCGCGGGGCTGATGAAGCCTGGGGCGCCGTTGGGCTCCTCGGGCAGCCCGGGCGGAGCGGGCGGCGCTTCGGGAGCGACCGACACCCCTGCGGTCCCCTGATTCTCCGCCGCCGGAGGGAGCGCCTCGCTTTGGGGTTCCTCGGAGATGCTGGGTTCGACCTCGGCTGGCCCGACTTCGTCCGCGCTCGGCTCGTCCCCGCTCGGCTCAGCCGCGATGGGCTCGGCGGCGCCAATTGCGGCGGAGCCGTCGGCAGCCGCAGTCTCCAGGGTGCACAGCGGCGCGCCAACGGAGAGGCGCTGCCCTTCAGCGGCCAGGATCTCGCCCACCGTTCCTGCCGCCGGCGCGGGCACCTCGGCGGTGACCTTGTCGGTGATGACCTCCACCAGAGACTCGAAGCGTTCCACCGCCTGCCCGGGTTGCACCAGCCAAGCGCCGATGGTTCCCTCGGTGACCGATTCGCCCAGCTGGGGCATTGTCACGGTGATCGCCATGAGCTCTTCTTACCTCATTGGCCGCCTCAGTAGGCGGCCAGCTCCCGAAGCTTGGTCTCAATCTTCTTCGGCCCGAGGCAATAGACCTCGGCCAGAGACTCAGCAAAGGGGATAGCCGGGATCTCGGGGCCCCCGATACGCATCACCGGTCCATCCAGCGCCTGGAAGCACTCCTCAGCGACCAGGGCCGCGACCTCGGCCCCGACCCCCACCGCCAGGTTGGCCTCATGGGCGATCAGCACCTTGCCGGTCCGGGAAGCACTCTCCACGATCAGCTCACGATCCAGGGGCCGAACCGTGCGCAGGTCGACCACCTCGACCTCGATCTCGTCTCGACTGAGTCGCTCAGCGGCGGTCAGCACCTCATGGACGGTGGCGCCGTAGGTGAAGCAGCTGATATCCCGACCTGGTCGCACGATCTGTCCCTTCCCGATCGGAACCAGATACTCCCCATCCGGGACCTCCTGCCGCATCGACCGATAGAGACCCTTGTGCTCGAAGAAGCAGACCGGATCCGGATCTCGGAGAGCGGCGAGGAGTAGACCTTTGGCGTCGTAGGGGTTGGACGGCAACACGACCTTGAGACCCGGTACGTGGGCGAACAGCGCCTCCAACATCTGCGAGTGGTAGAGCGCGCCGTGCACGTGGACTCCGCCGCCGCAGGGGGCCCGGACCACCATCGGACAGCTCCAGTCGTTGTTCGAACGGTAGCGGATCTTGGCGGCCTCGCTGATCAGTTGGTCCATCGCCGGCGGAATGAAGTCGAGGAACTGGATCTCCGCCACCGGACGCAGTCCCGCCAAGGCACAGCCGATTGCCACCCCGACGATCGCAGCCTCAGCGAGCGGGCTGTCGATGACGCGCTCCTCGCCAAACTCTTGGAACAACCCCGAGGTGGCCCCGAAGACGCCACCCTTGACCCCTACGTCCTCGCCCATGACGATCACCCGCTCGTCCCGGCGCATCTCGTCCCTAAGAGCGTCCCGGACGGCCTCCACGTAGGTGATTTCCGGCACGCTTCACCCCTCGCCGTAGACGTATCGCAGCGCGGATCCCGGCTCGGGCACCGGCGCCAGATCGGCCTCCTTCTGCGCCTGGTCGATCAGACCCTGGCACTCCTGGCGAATCTGATCGGCCTCGCCATCGGCCAGGATGGAGCTGGACTCCAGGTCGGCCCGGAAGCGTTCCAGAGGGTCATGCCGACGCATCTCTTCCAGATCTTCGGCGCTGCGATAACGGCGCTGATCGTCATCGCTGCTGTGCGACTGAAGCCGAACGCACGCCGCCTCGATCAAGGTGGGGCCACCCCCTCGCCGAGCTCGCTCGACCGCCTCACTGGCCACTCGGTAGACCGCCAGCACGTCACCGCCATCGACCCACTGTCCGGGCATGCCATAGCCGGCTGCCCGATCCGCGACATGCTCGACCGCCATCTGCAGTGATTGGGGGACGCTGATCGCGAAGGAGTTGTTCTCGACCAGGAAGATCACCGGCAACCGGTGAATGGCGGCCCAGTTGAGCCCCTCGTGCCAGTCTCCCTCGCTGGTTCCCCCTTCGCCCACCGAGACCACCACCACCCGGTCCTCTTTGCGGTACTTGAAGGCTAGAGCGACCCCCACGGCATGCAGGATCTGGGTTGCTACGGGGCTGCCCCCGGTGACGATGTTGTGCCGCCGGGACGAGTAGTGAGCCGGCATCTGCCGAGCTCCACTGTTGGGGTCCTCAGCCTTGGCCAACGCCGCCAGTAACTGATCCCTTGGTTCCATCCCCATCACCATCACCCAGGTGATGTCCCGGTAGTAGGGAATGATCCAGTCATAATCCCGGCGGAGCGCGTACCCGACCCCGACCTGGGTCGCCTCGTGTCCCTGCCCGGAGATCGCAAACGGAGCCCTACCCTGCCGGTTGAGGACGAGGACCCGCTGGTCGAGGAGTCGGCCCAGGAGCATGTCCCGATACATCGCCCGCAACCGGTCTCGGGTGAGCCCTGCGGCTCCCACCGGCGCCGACTCGGTCACTGCCATCGCGTGCCTGCCTCCATCAATGTGCGAGGACCCGCGCCATCCTAGCGCCGCGGGTCGTCCGGGCAGGGGCTCAGCTTGGGTTGTCCCGGGTCAGGTCGCCAGCGAACGCCGGACGCCGACGAAGCTGCCCAGGGAACCGAGCGCGCCCCCCGCCACCACGAGAGCCACGACGGTCAGAGCGGCAAACCGCAACCCAACCCCGAGCGCCAGCCCGTGCCCTCCCCCAAAGCCGAATCCGAAGCCGAGCAAGATGATCGAGGCGACCAGCGCCGAGATCACCCCCACGATCACGCCCTCCAGCACGAAGGGCCAGCGGACAAACCAATCGGTGGCGCCCACCAGCTTCATGATCTCGATCTCTCGGCGGCGCACGAAGGCTGCCGTTCGGACGGAGATGGTGATGATCACCAGAGCCACGGCGCCGACCACCCCCACCACCAGCCCGCCGCCCAACTGCGCCACGAAGATGTAGCGCTCCAAGCGAGGGATGACGTTGGCGTTGTAGTCGGTGGGATGCGGACCGCTGTCCAAGAGCGCCGAGGTGCTCACCTCGCGGTTCAGCTGGGAGACCGCCTTGATATTGCGGAGGTGGAAGTTGAGCGACGCCGGCAAGGGGTTACCCGCCCCGGACTTCTCGAGCAGATTGATGGCCTGAGTCAGGCCCAGGCTGCTGCCGGCCTGCGCCGCCGCCTGGTTCTTATTCTCGAAGGATGAGGTGGCAACCGAGGCGGAGCTGCCCAGATTCTTCTCCAGGTTCACCTCACTGGCAAAGGCCAGGTGATCGGCCATGAACACTTTCAGCACGGAAGCCTGCGACTCCTCGGTCTGCAGCACCCCGTCGAGGGCATGCACGACCACCACGGCTATCCCGGCGCCCAGCAGGGTGAGCGTGATGGTGAGCACGCTGGCTAAGGCGATACCCCGGTTGCGCAGGATGTTCTGAACCGCCGCCCGAGAGACGAACTTCAGGGCCGGAATCGGATTCATAGGATGGCATCCCCATCGCGCAGGTACGAACCCTCGGCTTCGTCCCGGACGATCCGACCGTCCTCGATCGCTAACACCCGGCGCCGGCAGAGGTCGACCACCTCGCGGTTGTGGGTGGCCATCACCACCGTGGCCCCCCGGTGGTTGATCTGCTGGAGCAGTTGAACGATGCCCCAGCCAGCGTCGGGGTCAAGGTTGCCGGTGGGCTCATCGGCGAGGAAGATCCTCGGACGGTGAACCAGAGCCCGGGCGATGGCGACCCTCTGCTGCTCGCCACCGGAGAGCTCAGTCGGGTAGGCGAGGAGCTTGTCCTCCAACCCGACGATGTAGAGCGCCTCGCCGACCTTCTCTTTGAGGTGCGGCCGACCGGGGTCGGTAACCTGGATCGCGAAGGCCACGTTCTGCTCCACCGTGAGGCTGGGGAGCAGCTTGAAGTCCTGGAAGACGATGCCCATCTTGCGGCGCAGCCGCGGCAGGTGCCGGTGCTTGAGCCGGGCCAAGTCCTGGCCCTCGACCAGCACGTGGCCCTGAGTCGCCCGCTCCTCCCGGATCAGGAGACGGATCACGGTCGACTTCCCCGCTCCGCTGGCCCCCACCACAAAAACGAAGTCGCGCGGCCGCACCGTGAACGAGGCGTCTTGGATCGCCGCCAGGCCATTGGGGTAGACCTTGGTGACGTTTTCGAAGACGATGATGGGCGGCTCGTTCCGGACCACATCGCTGCTTCGGGCACCCGTCTCGACGACCGGTGCCGGCGGGCTGGTGGAAATCGACATCAGGGGAGGCTTGGTCCTCGTGCCAGGCGGGCTGGCAGCCGACGGGCGGACCCCCAAAAGGGAGAGTGGTGAAGCCCTTGGCCGTTCTCGGTTTTGGCCCGAGTATACCTTTCGTGGCGAACCTCCGCCGCCATCACCCGCTCGAACTCTTCCAGGCCGTAACACGACCGACCGAGATCGTCACAATTGAGAGCGCGCGCGCTCCATCAAACCGCAACCCGGGAGTCGGGATCGACAGCTACGAGGGGACCGCGTCGTGCTCGCGTTGGGACGCTTCTTGGCGCAGAAATGCCTCGATGAATGGATCGAGCCCGCCCTCCAGCACCGACTCCACATTGCCGACCTCGACCGCAGTGCGATTGTCCTTGACCAGCGTGTACGGCTGCAGCACATACGAGCGGATCTGGTTGCCCCATTCGGGCGAGATCAGGTCCCCCTTGAGGTCGGCCAGATGATCGAGCCGCTGGGCCCTCTGAAAGTCGAGCAGCCGGGAGCGCAGCACCCGCCACGCAGTCTCCCGATTCTGTTGCTGCGAGCGCTCGTTCTGACAGGTCACCACGATCCCGGTGGGGATGTGGGTGAGTCGGACTGCCGACGAGGTCTTGTTGACGTGCTGGCCTCCGGCTCCGGAGCTGCGATAGACATCGACCCGCACATCCTTCTCGTCGATCTCGACCTCGACTTCGTCGGGAATTTCAGGGTAGACCTCAACCAGCGCGAAGGCGGTGTGACGCCGATGCGCCGCATCAAAGGGGCTGATCCGGACCAAGCGGTGCACTCCCTTCTCGGCCCGTAACTGACCGTAGGCGTGGATTCCAGTGAACCTCACGGTGGCACTTTTAAGCCCCGCCTCCTCACCCTCAGATTGATCGAGGAGATCGGTCTGCATGCGATGGGATTCACCCCACTTCAGGTACATCCGCAGCAGCATCTCGCTCCAGTCCTGGGCGTCGGTGCCGCCGGCGCCTGCGTGGACCGAGAGGAGTGCGGGGTAGTTGGAGTACGGGTCCTGGTAGAGCAACTCCAACTCGCGATGGTCCAGCTCTGTCTCCATCGCCTTGAGCTCACTCACAACCTCGTCTGAGCCAGCGGTGTCCTCCCCCAGCAGCCCAGCCAGCTCGAGGGCATCCTGAGCGCGGCGAGACAGCGAGGAAAGCTCCTCAAGCTCTCCCCGGAGCCGACTCAAATCCTGCGACTCACGCTGGGCGCGGGTGGGGTCATCCCACGCGCCTTCCCGCCCCAGCTGCTGTTCTAGGAGCTCTGCCCGCGCCTGCTTTCCGGCAAAGTCAAAGGTGCTCCTTGAGCTGCCCGGCTCTCCGGACGACTTCCTCGGCTCGGCCGACCAGCTCACTCATGGCAGCAAATTGTACCGATTTCCGCATCGACGCCCGCGCGGTTGCCACTCCCCTGCGAGCCCCGCGACTCACCTTCGATACGCCCATCGCTGAACCTTGCGAATCCCACAAACCCGCCAGGCATATTTCTGACGATCGACCGCGCCCGCTGGTCGGTGGTGCACGGACGGTTCTCACCTGGCTGCTGACCACCACGCGTTGGCAGGTAGTTCTCGTCGGCGTACTGGGGTACTGGTTCCTCGCGCTGCGTCGTTACGCCGCGATCGGGCAGTGAGGAACAGCAGTCGGCGGCTCCCGAACCAGGAACAGCACGCCTCGGCACCGGCGCGGTCGGCCCGTGCCTCAACCCTCTGAACCGATCCCCTCAGCACCGGTTACAGCGGCACTTGGCAGCACCCGATCAGTTTGCTGCGGACCAACTCCAACCCGTAGGTGGCGAGGCTGGTGCTCACGCTTACCTGGCTGGCGGGAGCGACGGCACCATTCAAAGTGGCAAGCAGGTGGCGCCTGGGGCGGCTAGCCCGGCGGGCAGGTTCGGGCCCGTTCGTGAAAAGCCCAATCCCCCATCGGGTGGTTTTTGGCAGCTCCTCGAGCTCGACTCCGGCATCGGATCGGTTCACGAGCTTGGGGGTTGTCCGGGCACCGTCACCCCTTCGTCCACCCGTGCCACGTCGGGTCCGAGCGGCTCCGCCTTCGCTCGCTTATCGGCACCGTCTACCGCGCGCCGAGAGGAGCCGGCGGTGAGTCGCGATGGCCTCCCGGTCAAGCCAACCATCCATCGGGCTCGTGCTTCACCGATGAAGCACGGAGTCCAGCTCGCGTCGCCCACCCCGGAGCGGGCGATTCAGCTTCCGTCCACGGAGGTCCCGAGACCTCGGGTTCGCTACGTCATCGTGACCCCGCGCGGCTATCGCGCTGCCGATAATCCGGGGATGACTGCGCCGGCGCGAATCCTTCCTGCGCCCGCGGTACTGGGTCCGATCCTGAGCTATTGCCGACGGCATGCCGTGCTCATCGGCGTGGTTGGCTACCTGGTGCTCGCGACGCTGCGATACTCGGCCATCTGGCAGGGGGGAAATGTCATCGTGGGCGGACCCCCCGACAATGGACAGCACGCCTGGGAGCTGGCATGGTGGGCCTTCGCCCTGACCCACGGGGCGAACCCGCTCACCACCAATTATCTGAGCGCTGGAAATCATCCCATCAATCTGATGTGGAATAACTCCACCGCTCTGTTGGCCGTCTTGGCGCTGCCGATCACCCTACTCGCAAGTGGGCTGGCCGCCTTCAACTTGTTGATGGTGGCGACCTTGTGGGCATCGACCTCGATCAGTTTTCTCTGCTTGCGCCACTTCACCGACCGCCCGCTGGCCGCCTGGTCCGCAGGATTGCTGTTCGGGCTCTCGCCGGCCGTCACCGTCGATGCCTCTTCCGGACGGCTTCCCTGGGTATCACTCTTCTTTCTCCCGGTATTTCTGCTGCTGTACATCCAGCTGGTAGTTCGACGCGAAGGTCGGCGCTGGCTCCTGGGCCTTGCCCTCGGGCTCTCGTTGGCCGGACAACTGATGCTCTCCGAAGAGTTGACTGCGGACCTGGTGCTGGTGGCTGTGGTGATGACAGTCCTGCTCGGGATAACTCACCGCGACCAACTGCTTCCCACCGTCCGGTTCGCCTCTCCCGTCTTGATCGCGGCGATTGTTGTCGCGCTGCTCGTCGCCGGATACCCGCTTTACGTCCAGTTCTTTGGGCCCGGGCACGTCCATGGCGGGGTCGTCGCCCTGGGCAGGGTCGTCTCCGACCTGGCTGGCTTTGTGGTCCCAACGCCATACCAGGTGCTGAACCTGGGTGCGGCCTTCCCGACCTTCGACTCCCTACAGACATCACTGGGCATCTCCGGCTCCTACCTGGGTTTGCCTGTTCTCGCCATCTTGGTTTTTATGGGGATCCGGCAGTGGCGCGACCCGGCTACTCGCTGGGCGCTGGTGCTGGTGTTGGTAGCGATGGTGCTCAGCCTCGGCCCCCAGCTCATCGTGCTCGGCCACCCGACCGGCCTGCCGCTGCCGTGGGCCGTGCTGAAGCATGTTCCTCTGCTGCGCCTGGCAGCTCCGAGACGGCTGATGGTCTTCGCCTACCTGGGAGCGGCAGTGGTGCTCGTCCGGCTCGCCCAGTTGGAATGGGCTGACTTTCCCAGCTGGCTCAAACTGGTCTCGGTTGCCGCCTGCCTGATCACCCTGGCCCCGGTCAGCGCAGTTCTCACCACGGCCAACGTTCCACCTTTCTTCAGCGGCCGCGCGATCATGGCCATGCGGCCAGGATCACTGGCGATTTTGGCACCGACCGGCACGTACCCGAGAAGCGGCACAGCCACCTTGGCCCAGGACATGATCTGGCAGGCAGACTCTGGATTTCGCTTTCGGATGGTTTGGGGGGATCTGATCCAACCGTCGGGGTCGGGTCACGCCGTGCTGATCCCCAAGTCGCCGCTCGGCGCGGAGCTCTATCGCCTAGAGCAAGGATCTGAGCCGCCTCTGACGCCGACCAAAATCGCCCAGCTCCGAAGCTACCTGTTGTCGACCGGTGCGGATTACGTTCTGCTCGGACCCAGCAGTGCGCGGCGGGCAATCCTGCGCCTGTTTGAGCAGATTTTGGACCAGCGTCCGGCCACCGCAGGGGGAGTTTACCTCTGGGTGATCCACCGCTGAGGGAGCCACCCTGGTTCTCCGCCGCCCGCCGGAGCGGTGACCCACTCGGCGTTCACGGCCACCAAGGGCTCACCCGCTAGTCGCGGTTCAAGCCGCGACTCGAATTCAGCTGGCGCCGTGACACCGCTTGTACTTGCGTCCCGAACCACAAGGACAAAGTGCATTGCGGCTCACTGGGGGCAATGATCCCGGTGCAGGGACTGATCGGCTGCCGGTCGGCGGACCTGGAGAGATGGCCGGAGCCGAGGCCCGCGCGGTGCCCATGATCGCATCGCCTCCCCCGGCGACTCCGGACTCGGCTTCGGGGTGGACCGCCGCCCCCTCGGGCAACGCGGGGATCGCCGGGGTTACTTGGATCTCGGCGTGGAACAGGTACCGGACAATCTCCTGCTTCAGTGACTCCTGAAAGGACTGGAAGGCGGAGAACGCCTCCGACTTGAACTCCACCAGGGGATCGCGCTGACCCATTGACTGCCAGCGAATATCGTCCTTGAGGTGGTCCAAAGTGGTCAGGTAGTCGGCCCAACGCTGGTCGATCAGTTGCAGCATCAGTTGCGTCTCGGCGATCCGGACTACCTCCTCGGTATAGAGCGCCTCCTTCTCGGCGTAAAGGCGCTGCGCTTCGCTGATCAGGGTGTCCCCGACCTCCTCGGTGCTCTCGCCTAACTGCTCCAGGTCGACCTCCTCCGCGGGGGGGAAGGGAAATACATAGCGCAGCCGGCCCCACAATCCTTCGAGATCCCACTGCGCTGGGTGTCGCCCGGGGCAATAGAGGGCGATCAGGTCTCGGACCACCTCTTCCACCCACTCGTTGAGATTGTCGCGGGTATCGACTCCCTCGAGAATTCGGTCCCGCTCCGCGTAGATGATTTCCCGCTGGGTGTTGACCACATCGTCAAATTCGACGACGTAGCGGCGGCTGTCGAAGTTCGCCCCTTCCACCCGTGACTGCGCCGACTCGATCTGGCGACTGACCAGCCCCGACTCGATCGGCACGTCCTCGTCCATGCCGAACCTGGCCATCAATCCCCGCATCCGCTCCCCGCCGAAGACCCGCATCAGGTCATCCTCGAAAGAAAGGAAGAATCGGCTCTCGCCCGGGTCTCCCTGGCGGCCTGCGCGGCCGCGGAGCTGATTGTCGATGCGGCGAGACTCATGCCGTTCGGTGCCGATGATGTACAGACCTCCGAGGTCTTGCACCCCGTCACCCAGCACTATGTCGGTGCCGCGGCCGGCCATGTTGGTGGCGATCGTCACAGCCGATCGCTGCCCCGCAGCGGCCACCACCTCGGCCTCACGCTCATGTTGCTTGGCGTTCAAAACCTCGTGCGCTACTCCGCGCTTCTCCAGCAACCGGGCGAGGCGCTCGCTCTTCTCGATGCTCACCGTGCCCACGAGCACCGGCTGACCCTTGCGACTCCGCTCTTCGATCTCGTCGGCGATAGCGTTGAATTTGACCTCCTCCGAGCGAAAGATCAGGTCAGGCTCGTCGAGGCGCACCATCGGGCGGTTGGTGGGGATCGGTACCACCTCGAGCCGGTAGATCTTGTGAAACTCCTCGGCCTCAGTGATCGCCGTTCCCGTCATCCCGGCCAACACCTCGAAGGTTCGAAAGTAGTTCTGAAAGGTGACGGTGGCCAGCGTCCGCTGCTCCTGCTGCACCTTGACCCCTTCCTTGGCCTCGATCGCCTGGTGAAGACCGTCCGACCAGCGGCGGCCGGGCATGGTGCGGCCGGTGAACTCGTCGACGATCACCACCTCCCCATCTCGCACGATGTACTCGCGATCCTTCAGGTAGAGAGCGTGGGCGCGCAGGGCCTGGTTGATGTGGTGCGCCTCCTCCACGTGCTCGATGTCGTAGATGTTGGCGATTCCGGTCATCCGCTCGATCTTCTCCACGCCCTCATCGGTGAGACTTCCAGACTTGGTCTTCTCGTCGATGGTGTAGTCGACCTCGGGCTCGAGCCGGGGGATGAGTCGCGCATATTGGTAGTATTTTTCTGGCGCTTCTTCACCGAGTCCGCTGATGATGAGTGGGGTCCGCGCCTCATCGATGAGGATCGAATCGACCTCGTCGATGATCGCGAAGTAACGGTCACGCTGCACCTTCTGGTCCAGCGAGCGGGCCAGATTGTCGCGCAGATAGTCGAAACCCATCTCATTGTTGGTGGCGTAGACCACGTCGGCCTGGTACGCCTCTCCTCGCGTGACCGGCCGCAGACGGCGCAGCCGGACGTCGCTGTGGGCATCATCGGTGTACTCCGGGTCGTACACCAGGGATTGGTCAGGGATTATCACCCCCACCTGCATCCCCAGCGCGTGGAACATGGGAGCGTTCCACCCGGCATCGCGGCGGGCCAGAAAGTCGTTCACCGTGACTAGGAAGCAGCCCCTTCCGGTGAGGGCGTTGAGGTAGAGCGGCAGCGCCGCCACCAGCGTCTTGCCCTCGCCTGTCTTCATCTCCGCAATCTTTCCCTGGTGGAGCACGATTCCGCCCAGGCACTGGACATCGAAGGGCCGCATCCCCAAGTGGCGCCGGGCTGCTTCCCGAGCCACGGCGAAGGCCTCGACCAACAGGTCGTCGAGGGTCTCGCCCGCCTCGAGGCGCGCTTTGAACTCGTCGGTCTTGGCGCGCAACTCAAGGTCAGAAAGCTGGGTTAGTTGCTCACCGACCTCGGCGATCTCGGCCACCTCGCCGGTGTGCCGCCGGACCTCGCGCCGAGTCGGGTCGTAGATACGGCTGAAAACACTCATGACGCCACAGGATTATGCCCCGGCCGCCGGTTGCGCAATCCCCACCACCGCCAGCTCCTCGAAGTAGGCGGGACCGGTGCCGGCCCCCCCGACCTCCATCCAGCAGGTGCGCGCTCCCTCGACCACCACGATCAGCACCGCGATCGGGGTGAGCCCCACCGCGAGGAGGTGAAAGCCCCAGACGGGGGGCAAGGTCGCCAGCCCCAGCACGCAGAGGCCGGCCCCAAATCCGGTCAGGCGAATGTCGGTCCGCCAGTGCCAGACGGCGACCGCCAGGAGTGCCAGAAGCGGCAGCCCGACGGCCCAGGGAACCACCTCACCCGGCCAAATCAAGAGGAGAAGCGCCAGGGTCGCCGCCGAGAGGCCCAGTCCCAGACCGTGGACGCGCCGCGCATCCCTTCCCACGGTCAGCATGAACAGCGGCAGGAGCAAGAGATCGTCATTGGGATGGGCATAGGGGATCGCCAGCAGCCAGATTCCGACCGGGAGCGCTACCGCCCAGGCCACCCTGCCTACCGGGCTGACCCGGCGCCAGTCCGGGGAGACCATCATCCACACTCCAAAGACGGCCATCGCCACCAGCGCCAGTGTGACCAGCCCGATCGTCGCGGGGGAACTCAACCCGGTTCCCAGTCGCCATGAACTCGGTGCCGCTCCCAGCAATCCTGGCAGGCCGGCGAGATCAGGCTGGCGGGTCCCCACCGCGTCGCCAAAGACGCGAAGTTGGTGCCACCACTGCCCCAGCAGGGGCCAGCTGACGATGAGGAATGCGACTGCGTCCAGGAGGTATCCAACGGCGAACTGCAGCGCCCGCCGACGGTTCGGCCAAAGGGCCAGAAACATGAAGATGGGAACCACCCAGAGCAAGGTGGGTTTCACCAGGGTCAGTCCTAAGACCAACCCCGCAGCCAGGCTGCGCTCGTGCCAGGCCAAGAGCATCGAGCCTGCCAAAGCGGCGAAGATGATCGCGTCGAATTGGCCGTCGATCAGACCGAGCAGCCCAATCCAGGAGACCACCACGACCGCGGCGAGGATGCTGGTATGGCGCCAGCCGAGATCCCGAGCCAACAGAGTGACGGTGAGTGCCACTGCCAGCAGTCCGACCAGGCTGAGCACGGCATAACCGGCCCAGAAGGGCAGCCCGGATAAGGGAGCCAGCGCCCAAGCTGCGATCGGAGGGTCCGCGAAGCTGTCCAGCACCGAGTTGAGCCCGGGATAGTGGTTGGCAGCTTGCTCCGCGGACTGAAGCGCACCCAACTGGTACGGATTGACTCCCCGGGAGATCAGTTCACCGGCGGCATAGAACACGCGATAGTCCGCCGCGAGTCCCCCCGGGCGGGGCGGAAACTCATGGGGCAGGACGAAGGCAGCCAGGCCCACCACCATGCCCACCGCGATCAGCAGAATCAGTCGCCGCAGGCGGCGGCCCCGCTTGCCCAGCAGGTCCTCGAGGCTCCCCTCTTCCGGCACCGTGGTCACCGACGCTTCACTCGACGCTCAGGGCCGCCACTGGATCAAGATTGCTCAGCTGGCGAGCGGGGATCACCGCCGCGAGTCCGATGGCGACCACCACCGCAAGTACGACCGCAAGGATCACCGGGCCGGGGATCTGCACGCTGAGTGGGAGTGCGGCCGAGCTCGCCACCTGGACCTCGGGAGCGATCAGGCCGATTCCGACCACTATCCCCAGGGCGCAGCCGGTAATCGCGGTGGCCAGGGCTTCGCCCAGGACCGCGCGCCGGGTCTGCGCTCGGCTGAGGCCCACCACTCGAAGTAAGGCCATGTCTCGGGTGCCCTCCCGGACGCCCAGGACCACGGTGTCGATCGCGGCCAAGATCGCGATCACCACCCCCACCAGCGCCAGCGCTGACAGGGCGGCGATGTCGTGCTGAACGCCGAGGTCCACGCCCTGGCGTACGGTGGAGACGGTCTCCTCCTCCAAGCCGTAGTGGAAGGCGGCCAGTGCCACTCGGCGCTGCAGGTTGCCGCCCCCTCGCAGCTGCAGTTGGAGCAGATTGAATCCCTGGGCCGCCGCGCCGAAGTCCTTCCTGGCCACGGTGCTGTCGACAATTGCGGACTCCTCCCCGGACGGGCCGGGCAGGGTGTGGGCCACCACGCCCTCGACCAGGAATGATCCGCGGCCCGTGGTGGTGATCACCTGGATCCTGGAACCGACGGAGGCGTGGAGGGAATCCGCCAGCTCCACCGGTAGCAGCACACCCTGGCCGTCGGTCACCTGGGCCAGGGCCGAGTTGCGCTGACCGTGAACAAACTGAAGTGCGCCGCTGATGCCATAGGCGGTGGCCGAGGTGGCCGCCAAGGAGATCGCCTCATGGCCGACCCGACCGGTCACGAATCGGACCGGAGCCGATGCGACCACACTGCTCCGCCCGGTCCGAGCCGAGATGGCGCTCAGCAGCTGCTGCTCCACCCTCTGGTTTTGGACGACTGGGCTAACCAGGAGGTACTGCCCCACGAAGAGGTGGTCTACCCAGACCTGACCCGCGGTCAGGGCGGCGCTGGACAGGCCCACCAGTCCGATGGCGGTCGCCACACTGACGAAGAGCGCGGCGAGCGCGAGCGAGGTGCGCCCCGGGCGGGTTCGCCCACGGGTTGAGATGGCAGCCACCGGGGTGCCGATGAGCGGCCCCAGGACTGTGCTCAAGGCACGCACCGAAATTGGCCCAATCCATCCGAGGGCGCTGCAAATCGCCAGGTAGGCGAAGGCGGCGCCCAGCCCGACCCCGAGCGCGCCTCCGTGCTGGAACGAAAGATAGGCACCGACAATCCCCAAAACCACCCCCGGCAGGGTCAGAGCCCACCACGGTCCATTTCGCCGCGCGACCACTCGGACAGCCAGCAGCGGTGGAACTCGAGTGGCCTGGAACGCCGGCAGCGCAGCCGCCAGTACGCCGAGCAGGAGGACCAGCAGGAAGGCGGCCACCGTCCAGCCCAGAGATGCCTGAATTCTCGGCATCGGAGTAACCCCGGCAGGAACAGAGAGCGCTATCAGGACCAGGGCCAAGAGGTAGCCAACCCCTACCCCGGCGGCCGAGCCCAACGCCGAGGCGGCTATCGCTTCGCGCAGGAAGCTGCGAAAGATCAAGCCGCGGCTGGCCCCGGCCAGCCGCAGCAACCCGATCTCGCGGCGTCGGTCGAGGACCACCGAACTGAAGGTGGCGGCAATCACGGTAAAGGCGAGCACCAGGCTCAGAGCGGTGATGCCGTCGAGGATGGGCTGCAGCTCGCCCACTGGGTCGCCCGCCGGGACCGATCGGGGATTGCTGACGGTGTACTGGGTGTGCACCGAACGGGAGAGCTCCCGGAGGAGTTCCGGCACGGTCGCTCCCGGGCGGAGCCTGACCGCCACCTCCGTGACTTGGAGACCGGCGGCGAAGAGCTTTTGCGCGGTCGCCTGGGTGACATAGACCGCGTCGGCGGTGAAGGGGGCACCCAGCGAGGAGTTGGCGACCACCCCCACCACGGTGAAGCGCCTGGCCCCCTTGGACTCGATCAGCTGCAGCCTCTCGCCGATTTGGACCTGGCCTGGAGTCACCACCCCGGTGCTCGGCGAGATGCCCGGAGCGAGGTTCTCACTCACCGCCACCTGGTCAGAGGTGCGTGGCCTACTCCCCTGAATGAGCGGCAGCGGTCGGAGGGCCACGCCCTGGGCGCCGGTGGCGACGAGTACCACCTGTCGAAAGGCACGGGAAGGCAGGCGGGCCAAGTCGGCCTTCTCCTGCAGCGGTGAGGCTCCGGTGACCACCTTCAGACGGGAGATGGCCTTGACCTGGGCGGTGGTGAACCCCTGGCGCGCGAACGGCACGATGTCGTACTGGGCCGACCCCGCCCGCTGCTGGACCGCCTCAGTTGCCTGTCGATGCAGCGCCCCGGCCGTCAACTGGGTTCCCAGCACTGCCCCGCCGCCCAACGCCAGCGCCACCACGCCCAGGACCAGCCGGGCCAGTGCGGCGCGGCGCCACAGTAGGGGGATCAACTCCCGGTGCCGACCTCAGAGACCATGGGTCCCGAGCCTCTCCAGCAGCGGGGCGGTGTCGTGAACGGTCCGATGGCCCAACTCCACCACCTCCTTGAACTCCCCGTCGAGCATGATCGCTACCCGCTCCGCATAGGCGGCGGTGCGCACGTCGTGGGTCACCAGGACGATGGTTCGACCTTCCTGACGGCTCAGGCGCAGGAGCAGCTCCAGCACCTCGCGGCCGGCGTGGTAGTCGAGGGTCCCGGTGGGCTCATCGGCGAGCAATATCGCCGGATCGGAGACCAGGGCTCGTGCCACCGCCACCCGCTGCTGCTCGCCGCCCGAAATTTCGTCCGGCCGGTGTCCCTGCAGGCCCTTGAGGCCGAGCACTGCCATCAGGTCGTGCGCTCGGGCCCGAGCGTCACGATCGCGCCCCAGCCCCCGAAGCGGCCAAGCCCGATTTCGCTCTAGTCGGTAGGGCAGCATGACGTTCTCGGCGGCGGTCAGGCTGGGCAGCAGGTTGAAGAACTGGAAGATGAAACCGATCTGGCGACGCCGAAAGGTGGCCCGCTCACTCTCACTGAGGGAGAAGAGGTCGGTTCCACCCACGGTCACCCGCCCCTGATCGGGAGCCTCCAATCCGCCGAGCATGTTGAGCAAGGTGGATTTACCGCAGCCGCTGGGACCCATCACAGCGAAGAACTCGCCGGGCTGGACGCTCAGGGATACTCCGCGTACCACCTCATGCGGGGTCTTGCTGATGGCAAAGCTCTTGTGCAGCCCGGTTGCCTCCAGGACGGCCCGAGTGGGTGCGGCTCCGGCTCCGACCTGAGCTGGCGCCTCACTCATCTAGATAGCTGCTGATCACCTGGTCGATTGTGCTGGAAAGCAACCCTCGGCCTAGCCGGGGAGATTGGGAGCCAACCCCTGGCGGCGGAGGCTTCGGTTTGGGAGTAGGAGTGGGGACCGGAGTGGGGACCGGAGTGGGCGCCGGGGTCGGGGCTGGCGCGGATCCACCGCCGCCGCCGCCACCGCCGCCACCACCGCCGCCACCGCCTCCCGACGAGGGTGCGGGCGGTGGTGGCGGCGGTGGCACGGAGCTACCCACCTGGGCGAATTCCTGCACGAACATGTAAACGTCTGAGTAGGTCCCGACACCGGTGTCGGTCCAGGACCCTGAGGTGTACCAGGACCCAACACCCAGCTCGTCATAGGCTCCCAGGATGTTGGCCCGATGGTCCGGCGACCCCATGAACTGGCTGTTCGCGTAAGCTGCCGGATCCCCAGCACCGCTGTTCCAGTCGATGTTCTCGCCCGCCGAGGTGAAGTGCACTCCATCGGCGGACATGATCGGCCAGACGTAGCCCGCGTCGGCGCTGCAGCCGGGGATCTGATGGGCGAAGTAGCCACGGGTGATCATGTCGGCGGCCCGGCCGTAGATCGGCGAGGGATTGCACCCGTAGTAAGGACTCTCCTGGGCGATCCCGTCCAGGGTGTAGTTCTGGGAGAGGGCGGCCAGGCCGTTGCTGGTCCGGTCCTGGTTGGTCAAGGAGAAGAGTTCGGCATCGTTCCCCGGGCCGTTGCCGGCTGGCTGAGCGAAGACCGGGGTCGCCGAGAGTACAGCCAGAGCTGCCAGGAGGCCCAGCCCCAAGGTGACTCCTCCCAACCCCTTGCCCAGCCGACGCACTGCCACCCCTCGACTCCGAGTCTCAGCCAAGGCGTCGCTGGAGTGGACCTGGAGGGGGAGTCGGAAGCTTGAGTGCGGCCTGCTGGTCGGTGCGCCGGTCCGGGAAGAGTCGCGAGATCTCAGGGGGGACCGCCAATCCCATGTCGAAGAGACGGTCGAGGATCTGGGGTCTGACCCCGGTCAGCTCGAATTCATTCTTCAGATTGCCCTGGAGGTCCAGCCCCTCCGCCCGCATGACGAAGATGTCCTGCATGGTGATGGTGTCGCCCTCCATCCCCACCACCTCGCTGATGGCGGTGATGCGGCGGCTGCCGTCGCGAAGTCGGTTCAGCTGCACGACGATATTGATGGCACTGGCGATTTGCTGCCGAATGGCCTTGGTGGGTAACTCAACGCCACCCATCAGCACCTGGGTCTCGAGCCGGGAGAGGCTGTCCCGCGGGGTGTTGGCGTGGACCGTCGTCATGGAGCCGTCGTGGCCCGTGTTCATCGCTTGGAGCATGTCCAGGGCCTCCCCGCCGCGGACCTCACCGACCACGATCCGGTCCGGGCGCATCCGGAGAGCGTTGATGACCAGGTCGCGGATGTTGATCCGACCCTCGCCGCGAACGTCCGGGGGACGCGCTTCCAGCCGGCAGACATGTTCCTGGTGCATCTGCAGCTCGGCGGCGTCCTCGATGGTCACGATGCGCTCGTCCGGCGGGATGAAACCGGAGCAGATGTTGAGCAGGGTGGTCTTTCCCGCCCCGGTGCCTCCGGAGATCAGGATGTTGGCCCGGGCCAGAACGCAGGCCTGCATGAAGGACGCACCGGCCTCATCGATCGTGCCGAAGTGGATGAGGTCGGTGATCCGCAGGCGCTCCTTGGCGAACTTTCGGATGGTCAGAATCGGACCGTCGATGGCCACCGGAGGCACAACCGCGTTCACCCGGGATCCGTCCAGCAGTCGAGCGTCGCAGAGCGGCTGCCGCACGTCCACCCGACGCCCCACGGCGGAGACGATCAGATCGATCACCTTGAGCAGGTGTTCGCTGTCGCGAAAGCGGACGTCGGTGAGCACGATCTTGCCCTGCGCCTCGACGTACACCATGTCCGGCCCCACCACCATGATCTCGGTGAGACTGTCGTCTTCCACCAAAACCCGGAGCGGGCCGAGCGCTTGGAGGTATCCCTCCATGCCTTGCAGCTTCTCTTCGTCGGTTAGGACCGGGCTCATTTAGTACTCCTGACCGTGGGACTGAATTCCGGCAAAGATGCGCCGGCCATACTGGGGACAGCCACCGCTGGGGTCTCGGGCTCCGGCCCTATCTTTAATTCCTCCCCCACCGTAATCCCCTTCCGACCGAGCGTGCCCGGAGCCAGTTCAAGGGTGCTGTGTGCGTGCCGCACCGGCAGCAGTCGGACCCGCCACGCGCGCATCTCCGGCACGCAGTGCACGACTCGGAGCTGGCGGTCGAGGTAGGCGATGTCCAGCGGGGTGCGCATGAAAAACATGTGGACACTATTGCACGGCACCAGCCATAACCCCTCCTCTGGCTCAAGCTTGGCCCGGCCCATCAGGCCCACCAGGCGGCGGGCAAATCCCCGGGCCACGGTCACCCGACGCGCGATCACCCTCCCGTCGGCGGCCCGCACCACGACCGTGCGCGACTCTGAGCTCCCGCGGCCGGAGGCGGAACTAGGTGACATGGAAGAGAATCATCACGGCGGGTGGCCCGAGCAGAATCACGAAGAGCACGGGGAAGATGCACCCGACCATCGGAAAGAGCATCTTCAGGCTTGCTTGCTGGGCCTTGGCTTCCGCCCTCTGGCGGCGGCGGCGGCGCATTTCGTCGGATTGGATGCGCAAAACCCGGGCAATGCCCACGCCCAGCTGATCGGATTGCACCAGCGCCTGAATGAAGGTGGCCAGATCGGGCACCCCCGATCGCTTGCCGAGGTCCTCTAGGGCCTCGTGGCGCGGGCGACCCAACCGAATTTCATTGAGCACGAAGGCGAATTCACGCGAGAGCGCATTGTCGAACTTCTCGACCACCCGGGCCAGCGCCGCGTCGAATCCCAGGCCCGCTTCGACGCTGATGCAGAGCAGGTCCAGGGCGTTCGGCAGGGCCAGGGAGATCTCCTTCTGCTTGGCGCTGACGATCCGCTTCAGCTGGTATTGCGGACCGAAGAATCCCACCAATGCCCCGAAGGCCAATCCGAGAAACCAAGGCAGCCCCAAGAGGATCGTCAGACCCAAGAAGGCGAATGCCAGAACCACCCCCAGGACGACCTGGGCAGCCACGAAGCTGGCCGCGTTCATCCCCAGCGGACGGCCCGCCAAGTCGATCAGAGCCTGGATCTTCCGGGCTCGGTCCGCGGGTTGCAGTGCCGCCAGGCGGCGACCGATGCGGTCGAAGAAGGGCCGCAGGAACCGCTCGCTGAACGGCTGACTCATCTCGATCTCTTCGAGGGTCCGAGGGGCGTTGGGGTCATCGTAGACGGCGAGCCGGGCGTCCAGCAGATCCACCTGCGGTTGCCGCTTGACCAGGCCCGCGAAGATGAGGAAAACTCCGGCGGCAGCGATCAGACCGACGATCAGCGCGGGATAGGACATCGCTCAGACCTCGATGTTGGCGATGCGCTGCATCACATAAAAAGCGAACGAGATGGAGACCAGGCAAACGATCAGGATGTACGGACCCGGTCCCTTGAAGGAGAGCAGCGGGGCGATGTAGCTGGGGTTGATCGCCTCCAGGATCAGGCCCAAGCCGATGGGCAACCCCGTGATGATGAAGCTGGAGGCCCGGGCCTGAGCGGTCAGGGTCCGAATCTCACCCTTGATCCGAATGCGCTCGCGGATGGTGAAGGCGATGCTGTCGAAGATCTCCGCGAGGTTGCCTCCCACCACCCGCTGGATCTGGACCGCCACGACCACCAGGTCGAGGTCGTCGGACCGGATCCGCTGGACCATCCGGGAGAGCGCGGCATCGGTGGTTACCCCCAGCTGCACCTCCCGGGTGGCTCGGGCAAACTCCTCCGCGGTGGGCGGGGGAGCTGAGCGAGCAATGCTGGCCATCGCCTGAGGGAAGCTGTAGCCGGCCTTGAGGGCGTTGCTGAGCAGGATCAGCGTGTCGCCCAGCTGATCGTTGAATGCCTTGAGTCGCTTACTGGCCCGGAAGCGGAGCACCAGGGGAGGGATGAAGACGCCGATCACGCCGAGGATGACGGCGAAGAGAACGCTGCGATAGATGCCCAGACCCAGCAGCGCCAACACCACCACGACGCCGATTCGAATCAAATACCATTCCGCGGGACGGAGCTTGACGTCGGCCCGGGCCAACGACTCCGCGACCTGCAGCGAGCGAGGTCGCTGGGCGACACCAGCCGCCTGACTGCCTCCCTCGACCTGGTGGCGGAGTCGGCCGACCATGTGCCTGGCTCGGCCCCGCAATCCGCCAACCGCTGCTCCGCCCTCCTCGGCTCCGGCGGCCGCGGTGGCCGGGTCTCCCCCAGCTTCGGCGAAGCGGCGAACCCGCTCGTCCAGGTTACCGCCGCTGGCCTTGGAGCGCCAGGCGGCGAACAGATAGGCGATCGATCCGCCCAGCGCCAAGGCGCCGATCCCGTCGAGAACCACTGCTAACACGCTCATGCGGCGGTCTCCCCCTCTGTCGTTTTGCTTTTGGATGCCGTCGCGAAGATCGATTTGTCCAAGGCCTCCCCGGCAGCGGCCAGGTCTTCAAGCCGCTGGGGGACCTGCGCAGACTCGAATTGACCGACCACCATGCCCTGGTCGTCGACCCCCTTCTGCCGGAACTGGAAGATGTCCGCCAGCTCGACCCGTTCACCATCGAACCCCCTGACCTCGGAGACCGCGATGATGCGGCGGGTACCGTCGCGGAGACGGGCTTGCTGAACCACCAGGTGGATCGCCGAGGCGATCTGTTCGCGGATCGCCCGGGAAGGCAGATCGGTGCCGGCCATCAGAGTCATGGTCTCGAGTCGAGTGAGGGCGTCAGCGGGGCTGTTGGCGTGGACCGTGGTCAGTGATCCATCGTGGCCGGTGTTCATGGCCTGGAGCATGTCCAGGGCTTCGCCTCCCCGACACTCCCCGACTACAATCCGGTCGGGGCGCATCCGCAGGCTGTTGATCACCAGGTCGCGAATGCTGACCCGGCCGCGGCCCTCGATGTTGGACGGCCTCGACTCCAGGGTTACCACGTGATCCTGACGCAGCTGCAGCTCCGCCGCGTCCTCGATGGTGATGATCCGCTCGTCTTCGGGGATCCAACCGGAGAGCACATTGAGGGTGGTCGTCTTGCCGGAGCCGGTCCCCCCGGAGATCAGGACGTTGAACCGGGCGCGCACGCAGGCCCTGATGAAGGCGGCCATGTCCGAGGTGAGGGTGCCGAAGTTGATCAGGTCCTCCACCGTGTAGGGGTCTTTGGAAAAGCGCCGGATCGTCAGGGTCGGGCCTTGGAGCGCCAAGGGCGGGATGATGACGTTCACTCGCGAACCATCCTTGAGTCGGGCGTCCACCATGGGCGAGCTCTCGTCCACCCGCCGCCCGATGGAGCTCACGATCCGGTCGATGATCTGCATCAGGTGGTCGGCGTTGTCGAACTTGGCCGGGTAGCGGTAGATCCGTCCTTGGCGTTCGACGTACACGTCGTCGGGGCCGTTGACCATGATCTCGCTGATCTCCGGGTCCTTGAGAATGACCTCCAAGGGACCGAGGCCAAGGACATCGCTGATCAGCTGATCGACCAATCGCTGGCGGTCTGAGCGCGTGATCGAGATGCTCATCTCTTCCAGGACCGAGTGGCAGAGCTCCTCGATCTTGGCCACCAGCCGCTCGCGCGGTGCCTGGGAGACGTCGGTGTACTCCTCGAGCAGGCCACGGGTCACCCGCGACTTGATCTGCAGGTACTGCGGGTGATGGGCCGCCCTAGCCTCCGGCGACGCGCCGCGGTCATCCCGACCGGACTGGGTCCGCTCCCGCCAGCCGGGTGACTTGGTCGGGACCACCGCCGGGGGCGGGGGCTTGGCGGCCGCCAGCGCGGCCGCCAACCGGGACGGTGGCGGCGTGGCGGAAGCGGCGGGAGCTGCCGTCGCCGGCTCGGGTGCGCTGGCCTCGGGTTTGTCCTCGGCGGGGGCGACCACCTCGTGGCCGGCCTCGGGCTCGGAGTCTCCCTTGGTCCTGACGCGCTCTAGAAGTGACATAGCTCTCGGCTATCCCTGACCCGTGCCTAGCGCCTGCGCCCGAAGCGCCGGGAGGTGGTCGGCTTGGTCTCAGGCTTGAGTTCCGACTGAATCGCCCCCGCCGGCGCCAGGCTGCGGGCCAGCGAGCGGAGCAGCAAGGAGACGTCCGACTCCGGGTGGGAGACGACCAGTGGCACCGCTCGGTGAATCGACCCTCCCACCAGCCGTGGCTCCGAGGGAATCTGGACTTTCACCGGAAACCTCAGGTTGCGCTCGATGCTGGCCGCGTCATAGACCGCGTGCGCGTCATGGGCGTTGATGGCGACCATGACGCGCGCCCGGTCCACCTTGAGCGACTCCAGCATCCTCAGCATTAGGCGGGTGTCCTTGATAGCGGGAATGGTGAGCTCCCCAACCACGATGACGTGATCGGCCAGCTCGATTGCCTCGAGAGTAGCCTCCGACAGTTGACTCCCACAGTCCACGACGACATAGTCAAACTCTCGTCGCAGAACGTCGACGATGGACCGGACGTGCTCCGCCCGGACCAGGTCTCCGAACTCCGGGCTGAAGGGGCCCAGGAGCACCCGGATCCCCTCGGGTCCATCGGCCAGGATGTCGTCCACGAACTCCCAGTCCAGCGCACTCTCGCTTTCCACCAGCTCAGTGATGGTCTTGGCATGGTCCAGGTTGAGCATCACCCCGACATCGCCGAACTGGAGGTCGAGGTCGACCAGACAAACCCGCCGACCGGTCTCCAGCCGGAGAGCTGCGGCCAGATTAATTGCCAGGAAGGTCTTGCCGCAGCCGCCCTTGCCACTGAGCACCAGAGCGAGCTGACATCCGGGCGGTGGTTGCCCGCCACTTTCCCCCGCCGATGGAGGCTGCCGGGGTAGGTAAGAGCCCTTCTTCTCCTCCAGTTCGTAGACCCGGCGAATGCTGGAAACCAGCTCATCACCGGTGAACGGCTTGATCAGGAACTCTCGGGCTCCCGACTGCATGGCCCGCCGCAGGTAGTCGCGCTCCCCTTGGACAGACATGATCACCACCGGCGAGTTGGGCGACTCCACCGCCAGGGTCTCGGTCGCGGTGATCCCATCCATCCCGGGCATGTTGACGTCCATGAGCACCACATGCGGCGAAAGCTGACGGGTCAGATCGATGCCGGTGCGGCCATCGCCCGCCGTTCCGACAACCTCGATGTCATCCTCGAAGGACAACAACTTCTTGAGGTTCTCACGGGTACTAGCGATGTCGTCGACCACCACCACGCGGATCACCGTCCTATCCGCCACCGTGTTGCTCACGACCTACTGCCTACTCTGGTCTTCGCGCGTCCCTCGGGATCAGGGTTTGAAGCCAAAGAGGTTCTGCAGCATCTGCGAGCTACCGGAATTGTTGCCCGACGCTGACGACGCGCTGTTGGCATTGGTCGAGCCGCAGTACAGCACCGCCTGGTCGGAGGCCAGGATATTCTGGGCCTCGATCAACGAGAACTGATCTTGGGCCAGGGTGGCCGCGTCCGTGAGCACCTGAGCCTTGGCCGTTTGCACCGTCGAGCCACCTCCGGAGAGGCTCTGCAGCGCGGTGTTGTCCTTGGTGTACCGCTTGTGCGCGGCGTTGTAGGTGGTCGTCGCCGCGGTCACCGCCAGCTGCGCCGACTGCATGTCCTCTTGGATGATCGGGTTGACCGTACTTCCCGGGACGCAAGCCTGGGTGAACTGGTCGGCGGGAGTCGCACTGATCGGGATGTAGCCGTGGCCGAAGTCCGCGCTCGAGCGGAGGGCGAAGGTGTAGATGGACCCGTCGCTCACCATTTCGGTGATCCCCAAGGCCTGGCTGCGGGTCACTTGCAGGACGATCAGACCTCCTGCCGACGAACTCGACGAAGACCCGGTCGCGGTCGAGGGCGCCCCGATGCTGATCACCGGAAGGTCCTCAAAGGTGAATTGGGTGTTGCCGCTGGAGTCCAGACCGATGATGTCAATGCGGTCGCCCACCTGGAGGTAACCGGCCACCGATTCCTGGGCGGTCGCGGGAATCGCCACGGCCACCTCACCGGCCGGCAGATTGAGGTTGCCGAAGGACGGCGACTGAGTGGCCTTGTTCACCGAGACGTTGTTCTGGGTGATGACCGTGTTGGGGGTTATCGGAACCACCGCGTAGTAATTGGAGGCGGTGGTTGTAACCGACTGCGAGGCTGAGACTCCGGCAGTCGCCGAGCAGGCGGTGCGTACCAACTGTTCGCACGAGCTGTAGGAATCGAGCGGCAGCAGACCCTTGATTCGGGTCTCCTCGAGCATGCCGGCAGTTATCAGCGTTCCGCTGGGAATTGCGATTTTCGCGACCACGACCAGCTGGCCGGTGGTCGGCGCTGCCGGACTATTCGAAGCGTTGGCGCGCGTGAAGTAGTAAGCCGCGCCGAAGGCCACGATCGCGAGGATCAGCCCTACCGCGATCCAGACCTGATTGACCCGTCCTTTCAAATCGGTCGTCACCGTCGAAGCCCTCCGCTGGGATTACCGCAGGCCGCGGGGCCGTTGGATGGATGAAACGAGCGCGCGGCGGGTTGCCCCGCCGCGCACTTGAGTGCTAGTACTCAGCCGCCGAGACCGGTGTTCACGTTGGAGAAGACGTCACTGACGCGGTGTCCCACCAGAGTGAGGATGACGATGACGACGATTGCAATAAGCACCAGGATCAGCGCGTACTCGACCATCCCCTGGCCCTCTTCGTCCGAGTCGCGGTGTGAGACTACCTGACCGATCCGGTCACGTAGCCGTACGTACAAACCTCCGAGCATGCCTTCTAGCCTCCTTTGTCGCCCGTATCTAGGAATTCGCACCCCTAGGCCTAGCAATGGCACCCGGAGTATATGGTGAGGTAGGCGGCATTCCATGTAACCGCCAGGTAACTTTCCTGTCAGGACTCAGGCTTCGAGCGGAAGTGTGACTCGAACCTCGGTACCACGGCCCACCTGAGAGAGGACCTCCAGCTGGCCACGCTCCAGGTCGGCCCGCTCACGCATCGATATCAGTCCGAAGTGCGGCTCGCGGGCCAGCCGCACCTCCACCGCCGCCAGGTCGAAGCCGTCGCCATCGTCCTTGATCACCGCGCTGACGCGCTGGGGCTGCAGATTTATCAGCACGTCGACGCTGTGGGCGTGGGCGTGCTTGCGCACGTTGACCAACGCCTCCTTGACGATCCGGAAAAGAGCGCCTTCAGTGGCCGTCGGGAGGCGACGTTCGGTGCCAATCACCGAGAGCCGGCCCTCGATACCCTCCGAGTCCCGGAACTCGTTGACCAGGCGGCGCAGGGTGGGGATCACCCCCAGGTCGTCGAGCGTCATGGGGCGCAGGTCGAAGATCAGCTGCCGGGTTTCGTCGAGCACTCCCTTCATCGCGTCCTTGAAGCTCTGCACCTCGGCCTTGGCGCGTTCCGGCTCGCGATCAACCATGCGCTCCAAGATCTCGGCCCGGAGGACCAGATTGGACATCGACTGTGCCGGGCCGTCGTGCATATCGCGGGCGATCCGCATCCGCTCCTCGTCGATGGTCTGGAAGACCTGGCGCGACGCGCTGCGATAGCGAGCGAGCCCCTCCTCCAGGGTGCCGTCGGGGGGTCGGTGGTCCTCCAACTGCTCGGCGGCGGCCTTCATCAAGGAGTGCCAGTACCGCAGCTCCTTGGCCCAGCTCCGGCAATGAGCCAGTCGAAGTCGGGCCAGCGTCATCTCGGAGCGGAGGGCGAAGCACCTGCCGATGGCCGCCTCCACCTCAGCCGAGGTGAAGCGGGCATGGTCTCGCAGCACGTGGCGGCGGACGATGTCGGAGTCCTCCAGCCGGTCAGCCACCTGGTCCAGCGCTCCCAGCAGCTGCATCACCTCGTCGTCGATGGTGAGCAGGGCATTCTCGACTCGGAGGACCTCCTCCTCCAGCACCAGCTGGAGCTCTCCCAGCGGAGAGGCCAAGGGCGGGACGGGACGAGCGGCCACGCCCACAGGTTACGTGGTGGCCCTGAAAAATGCCCAGCGCCGGTCAGGACACCTCCCGGTGAGCCAGAGCTGCCCCCACCTACACTGGCCGCCGTGATCCTTGGGGGCGAAGCGTGAATCGGCCACAGCTGAGGCGGGCGTCGCCCCCAGGCGGGTGGCTGACCCTACCCCGCTTCCTCTGCCTGAGTGGCCTCATGGCGGCCATGCTGCTGGCGCGGCCGCAGGTGTCGGATCCAGACTTTTGGTGGCACCTGCGAAACGGCAACACCCTGCTGGCCACCAATGCCCTGATCCACGTCAACCCGTATGCCTTTATGGCGGTCGGCCGCCACTGGATCATGCAGGAATGGCTCAGCGAGTCGTGGATGGCGGCAGTCGCCTCCGCCTCCGGGCGGCTGGGAGTGGTCGTCGTCTATGAGCTGATCACCCTCGACCTGTTCCTCCTCATCTGGCTGCGCGCGCGCGAGTTGAGACCGGCTCACGGAGTGACCCTGGCGGTGGGAATCCTGCTCGCCGCCCTGGCCTCCTACCCGATCCTGGGACCCCGCTCGCAGATGGATTCCTACCTGCTCACCGCCTTGGTGCTGCTGCTGGTGGAGCGCCAGTTGCGGCGCGGTGGGCACGTCGCCTGGCTGCTGCCCCCGATCTTCCTGATCTGGACCAATCTCCACGCCGGTTTCATCCTCGGCCTGATCTTCCTCTTGGCGATCTTGGGAGTGGAGGGTGGGCTGGCCCTGCTGGGACGACGGTCCGGAGCCGAACTCGGCCGGATCGGACAGCTGGCCTGGGCAACTGGTTGTTCGGTGGCCATCTGTCTGATCAACCCCAACGGCCCGGAAATCGTGGCCTATCCCTTTGAGACCCAGTTCAACAGCGCTCAGCAGTCACTGATCCAGGAGTGGCAGAGCCCGGACTTTCACGCGGCGGTGCTCTTGCCCCTGTTGGTCTTCTTGCTGAGCCTGGCGGTGCTGCTGGTCCGCTATCGGTCGATCAGCCTCCGCGATGCCCTGGTCCTGTTGCTCAGTCTCTTCCTCACCCTCCAGTCGGTGCGCAACAGCGTTTTTCTGGTGGCCGCTGGGGCCCCGGTCTGGATCGCCCTGGCCGAGCACGCCCGCCTGGATCTGGCCCGCCGCTGGCGCCCTCGCCTGAGCGTCCGCCAGCCCCCACTGGTGATCCTGGTCGAACTGCTGGAACTGCTCTTGCTGGCAACGCTGCTCACCGTTCAGGTGGACGCGGGCGGCAGCCCCCCACTCAACTCGCCCACCTATGTCGATACCTTCCCCGTCTGCGCCGCCCGGTGGCTGGAGTCCGCCCCCCCCAAGTTACGAATTTTCAATCAGTACGGAGACGGTGGGTTCCTCGCCTACACGATTCCTCGGGACAAGGTGTTCATCTTCGGCGACGCGGCGTTGATGGGCAGCCAACTGCTCGAGCGCTACGGTTCGATCATCGACCTCAGCCCCAGCTGGCTGGTCAGGCTCGACTCCAGCCCCGCACAGCTGGTCGTGTTCGAGCGCGGCACCGCCTTTCCCGACGCGCTCCAGCGGGCGAGCCAGTGGACCCTGGTGTACCGCGATCGCCGGGACGAGGCCTTCGAGCGCACCCGAATCCTCGGCACCCTGCGCCTGCCTCCGAACCCCACCGCGGCCAGCTGGCGGAAGGTTGGGGTCTCCGCCTGCGCCAGCCAGGCCCGGCCGCTGGCCTAGCGGGGAGCCAAGCGACCCGCGGGCCCTGGTTGGGGATATAGCCGCCACACCGTGATCAGGCAGGTGAGCAGGAGGATCAGGTGGACGCTAGTGCACCAGATGCAGATGTTGCGCAGCTCCAGCAGCTCCACGAACACCAGGTAGAGGGCGCTGAGCAGTCCCAGGCCACCCCAAACCGCGTGCGCCTGGCGAAGTCCGTAATTGGCCGGACGACGGAGCTGAGCCAGCGCCAGCAGCAGACTCAACAGGAAATAGGCGATGCCCGGCACGGTGATCGGGATCGCGGTGCCGGGAACGACCGAGTAGCTGCTGGTCAGCACCGCCTGGCAGTTGACCAGCCCGGTATCGCTGCAGACCAGCAGGCTGGGGGCATAGTGGACGGCGGTGAGGTAGCCCGCCACCCCAATGCCGCCTACTGCGAGGCCAGCCAGTACCAGTGGGCCGAGTCGCGACGGGGCCGAGCTGGACCCGGCCGCGAGAGGCGCAGCGCCGGGGCCGTCGCCGGCGCTGACTGGCCCGGTCCGGCGGCGCCGGACCCCGCTCACGCGGTGGCTGCCAGCTTGGTTTCCAGTGCCTTTATCCGGGAGCTGTGGCAGACCGAGCCCGGCTTCTCACCGGTGACCAAACAGGTGGCGGCGGTCACGTAGTTGGCTCCGCCGAGTACCTCCTGAGCGATCACCGAATTAGGGTGACGGAGCTGCGCCAGGACCTGACTCCAGCTCAGCCCCTGCAGGTTGGCGACATCGGTGCCGGAAGCTTCGCTCCCCACCTGGGCCATCTTGCCGGCGTAGTCCACGAAGGGGTACCCCGGGGTCGAGTCGATAGTGGTAAAGGCCGTCGCCAGGACTCCGGACACCGTCTGCAGGTTGCGATAGGGTGCGCCGTTCTTGCCGATCGAGACGTTGCTCTGGAGTTCGCGGGGGTCGAAGACCAAGTACTTGCTGGTGAACTTGGTGCCATGGGCAAAGGTGAAGGTGGGGAGGTTGGCGGGGGAGTCGTACACCGAAGAACGGATGGTGTGCAGGCCCGACCAGGTGCCGAATGGGCTCAGCCCGATGATCAACGACCAACGCTGGAGGGCGCAGTAGGGACAGTATTCCGCGCCCACAAAGCCCACCTCCGGCAGGCCCTTGGCGCTGAGGGCCACCGCCTTGTCGGCGGCGGGGATGTTGAGCGGGGTGTTGTTGATGTTTCCCCCGCCGACCGCAGTCAGGGTCTTGGCCGGAATCGTGGTCAGGGTGTGCACCAGGGTGGCTGGCGCGGGCGTCACCTGGGTGTCCTGTTTCAGGCCGCCCTGCAGGGACATCTCCAACACCACGACCACGATCACGAAGACCGCGACCACCCCGACCACCCCCGAGATGATTCCCCAGGGACGACCTGACTCGTTGCGGCGGTAGTTGCGTCCCTTCGATCGGCCCCGGGGCGGCGGTCGATTGGCGGCGGCGCGGGTGCCCACGGCTGCCTCCCGCATCTGCCGCCGGGCGGCCATTGACTTCTTGGACATGCTCCCCTGGATGGGACGGTTTGGTCGCTGTGGATCGTAGCCGAGGTGGCTTAGAGGTGCCTGGGTGCCAGGATCACGGTCGTCGGGTCACGATACCGGATCACCCAGCCCTCAGCGCGCAAGAAGGTGGCAGCCGGCGCCGCCCGCGGAAGCACCGCCAGCCGCGGATGGAGCGCCTGCAAAGTCCCCAGGGCACCGGCGTTGAGCACGGTCAGTTGCTCGCAACGCCCCAACCCGGTACCGGCGAGCGGCACCGGGTCGTCGACGCAGAGTAGATGGTGGTCTGCGGGAAACTGACTGCTCAGGTAATCCCCAAAGAGTGGGGTGGTGAACCAGCTGCCAGCGGCTGGGTGGTCCGCTAACCAGTGCGCGGCTCGTACCGGCAGGTGGGCGGCGGTCTGCCCGCTCACCCCGCTCCCCCGGGTGAGTGCCCCCAGCCCGGAACCGAGCACCACCAGGGCGATGAGCGGGGGGATCGCCGCCGTGATCTTGGCCCTCGAGCCTGTGGCTCCCCTCCCCTTCCCGCGGCCAACCGCTCGGGAAGAGGCTGCACCGGGACGCAGCCCGGCCACCGACAGGTACCAACTGCCCTGCACCGCCGCCACCACCAGGAACCAGGGCAGGTAGTTGGACCAGAGCAGCGCCAGTACCGCGGTGGCCAACCCGAGATAGGCATCGACGCGGCGCAATCGGGACCCGGCCAACCAGTAGGAAAAGAGGAGCATCACGGCTGCCAGCTCGGAGACCCGGGCGCTCCAGGGATGGAAGTCGATGCTGGACCAGGCCACCAGGAGGGGGTGCTCGCCCTGCATCCCCAGGCTGAGTGGGAGTTCAGCGATCGCGCCCAGGCCCCGCGGGCTGAGCAGCAAGGCCAGCCCGGTGGCCGGGATCAGCCACCAGCTCGGCGCGGCCGGTCGTCCCGGCTGGCGCGCGTCCCAATGGGCCACCACCAGCCAGACCCAAATGAGCATCAACCCCACCGCCGCATCGGCCTGGACGTTGCTCCAGAGGATGACCAGCCCCACCAGCGCCAGCTTCCCGGCCCAGCCCCGCCGGGTGGCGAGAGTCAGGATCGGGATCAAGCCGGCGATCAGCACGGCCAGCAGTTCGGCGGATAGGTCGGTCAGCACCGGGGCCAGGGCCAGCAGGCAAACTCCGCCGGCAACCATGGCCACCAGGGGATGGGCGCGACCGGTCGACCTGATGGCCAGCCACAGGCAGACCCCCACCGCCATGCCGGCCACGGCTCCCGTGATGGCAAGTCCGGTGAGGCCGCCGCCCCGATAAATGAAAGCGAGCCCGAGGTCGGCCAGCCAGCTGCGCAGATCGAGCGGCGCTCCCGATTGGGCCAGAAAGCGGGCGGTCCCCACCAGCCCGTAGTGCCGGATCAGCTCGCCGTCGGCCAGCTGCCAGAACCACGCTCCGGCGATGGGGGCATGCAGGCCGGCAGCGGCTCCCCCGGCGGTCAGGGTCCCCGCCGCCGCAACCCACCAGGCACGGCCTGAGGTTGCCCGCAGCAGCCGCTCCGCCGAGGCGGCCACCCGGTCGAGGTCGAGGAGCCGGGGTCCGATTCCAGGACGCCTGGGCGATAGCTCGCGGTTCATGCGGTCGGGTCGGACCCGACTCGCCGACGCAGCCGGAGCAGATCGGCGAGCATCCGGCCTCCGTCCCGGAGCGAGCTCACCCTGGTCCCGGCGGCATTGCGCCAGATGACCGGGACCTCGGCAATGGGGATCGCCTGCAGCTGGGCCCGCAGCAGCACCTCGGCGTCGAATCCGAAGCCGGGGGTCCGGAGCGGCCGGAAACAGCTGACCGCCGACTGGGCGGTGAACATCTTGAAGCCACACTGGGTGTCCCGGAGTCCCGGCAGCACCAGCCGGCGCAGTGCCTGGTTGTAGGTCTTGCCCATCAGCTCCCGGTAGATCGGCTGGTGCAGCTCGACCTGGGACTCGGGGAGCGCGCGCGAGGCGATCGCCACCCCGGCACCGGAGTCGATCGCCGTCTCCAACTTGCTCATCTCCGAGATGGGCGTGGAGAGGTCGGCATCACTGAAGAGCCGCAGTCGGCCTACCGCTTGCAGCATGCCCGCTCTGACGGCGGCCCCCTTGCCCTGGTTGCGGGGCAGCACGATCAACTGCAGCTCCGGCCAACCCGCCCGGACCTGCTCCACCATCTCCCGGGTCCCGTCCGAACTGCCGTCGTCAACCACCAGAACTTCGTAGGACCTCTGGGAGGAGTCCAGAAAAGCCCGGATCGTCTGCAATGACGGCGGCAACCGGACCACCTCGTTGTACGAGGGCAGCACCAGACTCAACTCGATCGGCGCTTCAGTCAATGCGAAACGGGTCGCCGCGACTCCCTGACCACATCCCAGAAGAAGGGAGCTCCGCGCACCATCCTCGGCAGCCGCCAGGGCTGGCGGGCCAGCCGGAAGCTCCACTCCAGCCCTGCCTGGCGGAGCGGCCGCGGCGCCCGCCGCACCCGTCCGGCGAGATAGTCCAGGGTGCCTCCGACCCCGATCCCCACGGCAGCCCCGGTGGCCTCGAGGTGGCGCGCCAGCCAGAGGTCCTGGCGGGGCACCCCGAAGGCCACCGCCAGCACGACGGCGCCGGAGAGCCGGATTCGGGAGGCGATGTCGTCCGCCTCCGCGCGGGCGGGCGAGCCGGCCCAAACACCCGCGACCGTGAGCCCCGGATGGGCGTGCTCCAGAGCCCGAGCCGCCGCCCCCGCGATCCCCGGAGCTCCCCCGAGCAGGTAGATGGGCCAGCCGCGCCGGGTCGCCAGCTGGGCCAGGTCCTGGAGGAAGTCGGCCCCGGCGATTCTCTCCGGCACGGGGTGGCCCAGCCTCCGGCTCGCCCAGACCACCCCCGCGCCATCGGGCAGGATCAGCCCCGCAGCCCGGATCGCCTGGGCCAGAGCCGGACGGCGGCGGGCCTGCATCACCATCTCCGGGTTGAGGGTGACCACCTGGAGCGGCAGGGACGTCCGGGTGGCGGCCGCCTCGCAGCGAGCGAGCGCCTCCTGCCGGGTGCAGCTGTCCACCGGGATCCCCAGCAGCTCGATGCGCACCGGACCCTCGGTGAGTGGACCGGAGGAGATCGATTTGGACGAGACGCCGGCCCCTGGCACCGGGCGAGTATATGACCGGTTGCCGGCCGGCCCGGACCGCGACGAGCTCGTTACCGGCCCGAAAGGGGTGGTCTAGTCGCGGCGGCGGCGACGGTCGCGCTCAGCCGCCTGAAGTCGGTACTCGGCCACCTCCAGCTCCCTGACCAATTCCGCCAGCTCCGCGGATTCGGAATTCCCTACCTTGGCCAGACTGTCCTGAGCCGCTCGCCGGGCCTCCTCGGCAGCGGCGACATCGAGCTCCCGGGCCGGAACTCCCCGATCGGCCAGGATCGAAACCCGGTTGGGCAGCACCTCCAGGTAGGCGCCCTCCAAGAAGAAGAAATGCTCGTCGTGCCCTTGGCGCAACATCAGCTCACCCGGCTTGAGCCAGGTGAGCAGGGGAGCGTGACCGGGGAGCACCCCGAGGTCGCCGTCGGCCCCCCGGCCGACGATGAAGTCGCATTCCCCCTCGAAGAGCGGTTGCAGGGCGGTCAGCAGCCGAGTGGGAATCGCCAAGTCAGCTCACCTTGGCCTTCGGCTTGGACCGCGACTTGGCCGCGGCGGATTTGGGTCCCGCCTTGGGCTTGGGGCTATCCGGGGCGGGCGATTCGCTCGCCGTCGGCGCCGCCTCGGTCTTGGCTCCCGGCTCCGAGCCCCGGTTCAGTCGCTGTCCATTCTCAATCGCCTCGTCGATCGTCCCCACCATTCTGAAGGCCTGCTCGGGCAGGTGGTCCAGGGTGCCGGAGAGGATCTCCTTGAAGCCGCGCACCGTCTCTTTGATCGGAACGTATTTGCCGGCCAGCCCGGTGAACTGCTCGGCGACGAACATCGGCTGGGCCAGGAACTGGCGGACCCGGCGGGCCCGGTCCACGGTCTGGCGGTCCTCGTCGGAGAGCTCCTCCATCCCCAGGATGGCGATGATGTCCTCGAGGTCCTTGTAGCGCTGCAGCACCCGCTGCACCCCCAGGGCCACCTGGTGGTGCTCGGCGCCGACGATATTCGGATCCAGGATCCGACTGAAGGAGTCGAGCGGGTCCACCGCCGGGAATAGCCCGAGCTCGGCGATCGACCGGCTCAGGGAGACGGTGGCGCCCAGATGGGCAAAGGTGGTCTGGATGGCCGGATCGGTGAAGTCATCAGCCGGCACGAACACCGCCTGCACCGAGGTGATCGAGCCCCGGTGGGTGGAGGTGATCCGCTCCTGTAGGTCACCCATCTCCGTCGCCAGGGTCGGCTGATAGCCCACTGCCGAGGGCATCCGGCCCAGCAGGGCGGACACCTCGCTGCCCGCCAGCATGTAGCGGAAGACGTTGTCAATGAAGAGGAGGACGTCGGCCCCCTCGCCGTCGCGGAACTGCTCGGCCATGGTCAGGCCGGTGAGCGCGATCCGGGCCCGGGCCCCGGGCGGCTCGTTCATCTGGCCGAAGACCAGGGCGGTTTGGTCGATGACCCCGGACTCGTGCATCTCCCGAAAGAGGGAGTTGCCCTCCCGAGTCCGCTCGCCCACCCCGGCGAAGACCGAGTAGCCCGAGTGCTCTTTGGCGATGTTGCGGATCAGCTCCATCACGATCACCGTCTTGCCCACCCCGGCTCCGCCGAAGAGTCCGATCTTCGAGCCCTTGGCGAAGGTGCAGATCAGGTCGATCACCTTGAGCCCGGTTTCCAGGATCTCGGTCGAGGTCTCCTGATCGGCGACCGACGGGGGATCGCGGTGAATCGGCAGCCGCTCCCCGCTCTTGAGCGGCGGGCCGCCGTCGATCGGCTCGCCGATCACGTTGAACATCCTGCCCAGCACCTGCTTGCCGACCGGGACCTCAATCGGGCCCCCGGTGGCCACCACCAGATCACCCCGGCGGAGGCCGTCGGTCGAGGCCATGGCGATGCAGCGGGCGACGTCGTTGCCCAGGTGCTGCTGAACCTCCAGCACCTGTCGCGGACCATCGCGACGGATGTCGAGAGCGTCGTTGATGTGCGGTAACTGACCGGATTCGAAGGCCACGTCCACCACCGCTCCGATCACCTGCAGCACCGTCCCGGTGGCGCTCGCCGCGGCTGCCTGCTTCTTCTCCGTCGCCTTGACCTTGGCCTTCGCCATTACCACCTCCTCAACGCCGGGACGCCTTGAGGGCCTCGGCGCCGCCGATTATTTCCATGAGTTCCCGGGTGACATTCGCCTGACGCACCTTGTTGGCGGTCAGCGAGAGCTCCTTGATCACGTCCCCCGCCTTGGTCGAAGCGTTGCGCATGGCTACCATCCGGGCGCTGTGCTCGCTGGCCTGATTCTCCAGCACGGCCTGGTAAACCTGGCTCAGGAGGTACTCCGGCATGAAGCGCTCCAGCACCTCCCGGGCGCCCGGTTCGTAGATGTAGTCCCCCTCGGTCACCGGCCCCTCCTCCTCGGAGGCGGGCGGCACCGGCACCAGCTGGTGGACGGTGGGCACCTGGCTCAGCAGATTGCGGAAGCGGGCGAAGGCCAGGTAGACCTCGCGGACCCCGCCCCCCAGGTAGGCCTCGACCGCTGCATCCACCGCCGGGCGGAGCTCGTCGGGTACGACCCGGTCGGGCAGCCCCTGCTTGTGGTGCACCACCTCGAGCTGCATCCGGTTGGCGAATTCCAGCCCCTTGCGCCCGATGGCCACCACCTGGTAGCGCGGTCCGAACTCCCGGCGCATCAGGGCCTGGGCCGCCCGCATGGTGTTGACGTTGAGCGCCCCGACCCGGCCCCGATCGCTGGTGACCAGGATCAGCAGGCCCGTGCCCTCGTCGCGGGGGACGATGAAGGGATGGCGGTACTCCTTGCCGATCTTGGCCACGTCCCGGGCCACCTCCTCCATCGCCAAGGCATAGGGCCGGGCCCCTTCCACCCGCAGCTGGGCGCGGCGAATCTTGGCGGCCGAGACCATCTGCATGGCACGAGTCATCTGTTCGATGTTGCGCACCGAGCGGATGTGGCGGCGGATGTCACGGAGGGTGGCCAAGAGAGCTTCGCCTAGGCCTCGGTCTCAGGGGCCGCTTCGCCCACATCGAAGCCCTGGTTGAACTCCTCCAGAGCCTTGCGGAGCTGGAGCTGGGTGCTTTCCTCCAAGACCTTCTTGGACTCGATCTCCTCCACCAGCTGGGGGAGCGCCTGACCCGCATAGCGACGGAACTGGGTGTCCCAGTCGGCCACCTTCTCGACGGGAATCTGGTCCAGGTACCCTCTGGTGCCGGCGAAGATGGTCATCACCTGGAGGGCCAACGAGACCGGCTGGTACTGGTCCTGCTTGAGCAGCTCGGTCAGCCGCCGGCCCCGGTCCAGCTGGTCCCTGGTGGTCTTGTCCAGATCACTGGAGAACTGGGCGAAGGCGGCCAGCGCCCGGAACTGGGCCAGATCGAGGCGCATTCCCCCAGCCACCGAGCGCAGCGCCTTGGTCATGGCGTCTCCACCCACCCGGCTCACCGAGAGCCCTACCGAGACGGCGGGCCGGGTGCCGGCGTAGAAGAGGTCTCCCTCCAGGTAGATCTGCCCGTCAGTGATGGAGATCACGTTGGTGGGGATGTAGGCCGCCACGTCGTTGGCCTGGGTCTCGATGATCGGCAGGGCGGTCAGCGAGCCACCGCCCTTTTCGTCGCTCAGCCGGGCCGCCCGCTCCAAGAGCCGGGAGTGCAGGTAGAAGACATCTCCCGGATAAGCCTCCCGACCCGGAGGCCGCCTCAGCGCCAGCGAGATCTCTCGATAGGCCCAGGCATGCTTGCTCAGGTCGTCGTAGATGATCAGGGCGTCCTCGCCCTGCTCCATGAACCACTCCCCCATCGAACAGCCGGTGTAGGGGACCAGGTACTGCAGCGCCGCTGGCTCCCCCGAGGTGGCGGCCACGATGATGGTGTGCTCCAGCGCTCCGTGCTGCTCCAGAACCGCCGCGATCCGGGCCACCGAGGCCGCGTTTTGGCCGATGGCGACATAGATGCAGGTCAGGTTCTTGCCCTTCTGGTTGATGATCGTGTCGATGGCGATCGCCGTCTTGCCGATCTGCCGGTCGCCGATGATCAGCTCCCTTTGGCCCCGACCGATCGGGATCAGGGCATCGATCGCCTTGATCCCGGTCTGCACCGGGGTGTTGACCGGCTGGCGATCGATCACCCCGGGGGCCTGGCGCTCGACCGGTCGCCTCTCCGTGGTGGCGATCTCGCCCTTGCCGTCGATGGGCTGCCCCAGGGCATTGACCACCCGGCCCACCAGCTCGCGGCCCACCGGAACCTCGACCACCCGGCCCGTGGTGCGAACCTCGTCGCCTTCCCGCAGCTCCTCGAAGCGGCCCAGGATGATCGCCCGCACCTGGTCCTCCTCCAGGTTGAGGGCCATCCCCATGATCTCGTGGGGGAAGGCCAGCAGCTCGCCGGCCATGGCTCCCTCCAAGCCATAGATCTGGGCGATTCCGTCCCCGAGGGTGGTGATCAACCCGGACTCCGCGGACACCACCGGAGCGTCGAAGTCGGCGATCTTGCGCTTGATGATCTGGCCAATCTCGGCCGCGCTAATGCTCATGCTTTCCTCATCTACTTGGCACTTGGGTCAGAAGGTCCTGGCGGAGCTGCTGGAGCCGGGCGGTCAGGCTGGCGTCGAAGACCCGGTCCCCCAGCCGGACCACCGCCCCCCCCAGTAACGAGGGGTCGACGTCCGCCTCGAAACGCACCTCCAGATTCAGCCGCTGGGAGAGTTGCTTGGCCAGCTGCAGCTGGTCGGCCCGGCTCACCGGCACGGCCGTGGTCAGCCGGGCCAGGACCCGGCCCTCCCGCTTGTCCACCAGCTGGTGGTACCCCTCCTCGATGGCCGGCAGGAGCCGCTGGCGCTGGCTGCTCACCAGCACCAAGAGCAGGTTGCCGGCCAGCCGGTCGATCGCCCGGTCCCGTTCCAGCACCGCCCGGCAGAGCTGCAGCTTCTGGGCAATTCGGAGCGACGGATCGGCGAGCGCCTGGCCCAGATCGCTCTCCTCGAGCAGCTGGCGCAGCCGCCCCAGCCGCTCCAGCCAGGGCCCGAAGGCGCCCTCCTCCTGGGCGAGCTGGAAGACCGCCGCCGCGTAGTGGCGGGCGGTGCTGGGAACCCGGGGGGCCTCAGGCACTCAGGTCAACCTCGGCCAGAGCCTCATCGATCAACCGCCGCTGGCGCTTCTGGTCGAGCTCCTCCTGGAGGATCTTTTCGGTGGCTCCCAGCACCAGGTCGGCGACCTGCCGTCGCAGCTGGCTCACCGCCTGCGCCCTCTCCTGAGCCAGCTCGGCGCGGGCTCTGGCCAGCATCGCCTCCTGCTCTTCCCGGCCCTTCTGGCGCAGCTCCTCCCGCAGCTCCTCCCCCAACTGCTGGGCTCGATCCAGGATCTCCTGTGCCTGGCGCCGGGCGTCGGCCAGATCGGACTTCTCCTGCTGCCGCGCCTCCGCCACCTCCCGGCGCGCCGCCTCAGCTTCGGAGAGGGCCTGGGCAATCTGCTGCTTGCGGGAATCGAGCGCCTTGGCGATCGGTGGAAAGACGTAGCGCGAGAGCAGGTAGAGCAGCGCCAAGAAGACGACGATCTCGACCGGGAAGGTCAAGTTGAGCGAGAGCGGGCTCGCGGCGGCGACTAGCGGCACTGGTCGGCGCCTACTTTCCGGCCAGACTGATGAAGACGAACATCAAGGCCAGGTTGATGAAGTAGACGGCCTCGGCCAGGCCCACGGTGAGGAAGGTCCAGGTCAGCAGTCGGGACTGGGCTTCCGGCTGGCGGGCGATCCCGGCGATCAGCTGCGCCCCGGCGAGGCCGTCACCGATGGCCGCACCGACCGCGCCGACCCCGGTGCCGACCATGGCCCCGGCGAAGACGATTGCATGAGACGTGTCGAGCGCCAATTGAATTCCTCCCAGGTCTGGGTATGGGGCGTGGCCCCTAGGCTGTGGCGGCCTCGGCCGCCGAGTCGTCGTCGTGCTCCATGGTGGCCATGCTGAGGTAGATCACCGTCAGCAAGGCGAAGATGAAGGCCTGAATCACGTCCACGAAGATGCCCTCAAACAGCTTCCACACCCCGTTGAAGGCCCAGGAAAGATAGATGGGCAGCAGGGCGATGATCTGCAGCATCAAGGCGGCCGCGAACATGTTGCCGAAGAGTCGCAGGGTGAGCGAGATGGGATAGGAGATTTGGGAAATCACGTTGATCGGCGCCAGCAGAACGTAGAACACCTTGGGCATTCCGGCGGGGTGGAGATAGTTGGTCTTGAGGTAGCCGCCGAATCCCCGTTGCCGGATCGAGGTGTAGTGCACCAGGAGGATGACGATCACCGCCAACGCGGCGGTGTCGTTGACGTCGGCGGTGGCTGAGGTCAGGCGATCCCCGGTCGGAATCAGCTCCAGCCAGTTGCTGACCAGGATGTAGAAGAAGAGCACGGTGCAGAGCGGTACCGCCCACTTGGCGAAGGGACCAATCATCCGGGTCACGTAGTCGTCGACCGTCTCCCAGACCATCTCAATCAGGGCCTGAAAGCGTCCGGGCACCCCCGAGGTGACCGCGTGGCGCAGATAGAGCCCGGCTCCGAGCACGATGGCGAAGGCGACCAGGCTGCTGACCACGGTGTCCAGGTAGAGCGACATGCCCAGGATGTGGGCGGTCCAGTGATTGCCGACCTCGATCTGGGAGAGGACCAGCGGGCTCACTTGGCGGCGGCCTTGATCCCGACGCGCAGAATCGCCCCAACCTGAGCCAGGTGAGTCGACAGCAGCCCGAGCAGCCCCCAAACCCCGATCGGCCCCAGCACCATCACCAGCACCACCAAGACCCCGGTGATCAGCGCCAGGCGGGGCAGGCTGGAGCCCAAGAAGGCAATCGGAGCCCGGCCCAGGGCAAATGCCGCGAAGCGCAGGTTGGCGACTCCCAGCAAACCACCACCTAGGGCGAGCCCCGCCCCCTCGGCTCCGGCGATCACATAGGCCACGGCGACCACCATGATCACCGCCCCGATGGCGGCGATCCAGGCGGAGCGCACCGCGCCGGCCAGCTCGTCGGCCTCGAGCAGCATCGGTTTAGCGCCCCCGGAAGGGCGCGAGGCCGCGATACACCGCCAAGCTTCCTCCCACCAAACCCAGCACCAGTCCGACCACGGTAAGCAGCGGGAGCGTGTGAAAATGCTCGTCCAACAGCACCCCGGCCACGACCCCACTTCCGACCGTGATCGAGAAAACTCCTACCAACGCCAGGGCATCGCCGGGACCCGCTACTCTTCCGGGCCGCCGCGGATCGCCCTTCGGGGACAATTCGGCGGGATCTTATCACGGCCACCTAGGGGCCCGAAGGGGGAGAGTTGATGATCCCCTGGCACCCCCGCTGAGCCCCCGCCGAGGCCGGCTTCGCCGCGCTCCGTAAACTGCCTCGGTGGAGATCGGAATCGACGCCAGCCGGGCCTTCCAGGAGCAGCCCACCGGCATCGGCGTCTACGCCACCGAGGTCATCTCCGGACTCCTCGCCGCACCTCCCGCCGAGCTACGGCTCTACCTGAACCGGAGGAGGCCGCCCGCAGCTGCCCCGAAGCTCCCCCACGGTTCGGAGTGGCGCTGTCTGCCGCTCGGACGGGGCTGGACCGCCTTCCGCCTCCGCTGGGAGCTCAAGCGGCGGCCCCCCGCCCTGCTCTGGATCCCCGCCTACCGTCTGCCCCCAGGGAAGCTGCCTCGCTCCGTGGTCACCGTGCACGGAGTGGAGCACCGGTTCGCCCCTCTCGCCTACCCGGGCGGGCAGGGGCAAGCGGTCGAGTCGTTCGTGCTGGACACCCTGCGACGTGCTGCCCGGGTGATCAGCCCCTCCGAGACCACCAAGGCCGATCTGGTCAATCTCTACCAGGCTGACCCCAACCTGATCACCGTCATCCCCCACGGGATCGCGGCCGAGCTCCGGCCCATTCCCCCGGACCGCCAGCGCACCCTGCTGCGACAGCTCGGGGTGGAGGCCCCCTACTTCCTGGCGGTCGGCGCCCACCATCCCCGCAAGAACGTGCCCTTCCTGGTCGACCAGTTCGCCAGCGCCTTCCCTGCCGCCGACTCCCCCGCGGTCACGCTGGTGATCACCAATACGGATAGCGACTCCCGACGGGAGCTGCTGCTGCAGGGCCGCCAACTCGGTCTCGAGGGTCGAATCACCACCCTGGAGCATGTGTCGGGGGAGCTGCTGGCCGCCCTTTACAGCGGGGCGGTGGCCGCCTGCGTCCCCTCTCTCTACGAGGGCTTCGGCCTACCCGCCCTGGAGGCGATGGCCTGCGGTGCTGCGGTGCTGGCCAACGGGGTGGGCGGAGTCCAGGAGATCGCTGAGGGCGCCGCGCTGCTGGTCCCGGTCGACGACCGGGAGGGCTGGGTGGACGCCCTGCGCCGACTGCACCGGGAGCCCGGCCTGCGGGACCATCTCCAAGCGCTCGGGCTGAGCCGATCGGGCCGCTTCAGCTGGGCCCGCTCGGCGCAGGCGCATGGCGAACTGCTGGCGAGCGAGCTCCGGCTCGCCGCCGGGGCTATTCGGCCGGGATAGGCCACACCCGGGCCTCGCCGCTGGCGGAGAGGCTCACCAGCATCTCGGGCTCGACGTTGGCTGGCCCCTGGACGCGGACCCTGATCACCCCTTGCAGCAGCGAGGTCGCACTGGCTACCTCGACCACGCTGTCATGGCCGTGGAACTCCGAGTGGAGCACCCGCCCCGGGGCCCCCGCGGCCGAGGCCGAAGATATTGCGATCTGCTCGGGGCGCAGCATCACCACCACTCGCCCCGAGGAGGGCCGGGCGACCGGCCCCGGTCGACCCACCGGGAGGAGCCCCAATGGGGTCCGCACCAGCTCTCCCTCCACGGTTCCGGGCACCAGATTGGCGTCGCCGAGAAAGCGGGCCATCGCCAGGTCGACCGGATCGCTATAGAGCTGCCGGGGCGTGCCCAGCTGGGCCACCTGACCGTCCCGGAGGACGGCCACCTGATCCGCGACCGAGAGGGCTTCCTCCTGATCGTGCGTGACCAGCGCCGTGGTGATCCCGGTCTCCGCGAGGATCCCGCGAACCTCCTCGCGGACGCTGGCTCGAAGGCTCGGATCCAGCGCCGAGAAGGGCTCGTCCAGCAACAGGAGTTGCGGCTCGATCGCCAGCGCCCGAGCCAGCGCCACTCGCTGCTGCTGGCCCCCGGAGAGCTGGTGGGGATACCGGCGCTCCAAGCCAGCCAGGCCGACCATCGCCACCAGCCCGGCGACGCGGTCGCCGCGGCGGAGCGCGCGGGAGATTCCGAAGCCGACGTTCTGGGCCACTGTCAGATGGGGGAAGAGAGACGCCTCCTGGGGCACGTAACCAACCCGCCGGCGCTCCGGCCTGACGAAGCGCCGCCCGTCGTCGACCACCTCCCCGGCCAGGCTGACCCGCCCGCGATCGGCCCGCTCCAGGCCAGCGATGACGCGCAGCAGAGTGGTCTTGCCGCTTCCCGACGGCCCCAGAATGGCGGTCAGAGATCCCGGGGCGATCTCCAGGTTGAGCCCCCGCAACACCGCCGCGTCGCCGAACGCCTTGTGGAGGTCGGCGATGCTGACCGCGTTCACGAGTGCTCTCCGGTCCCCGTCGGCCGACGGTCGAACCAGCGGCCGAGCAGGATCCCCGGCAGGACCGAGATGGCGACCATGGCGGCAGCGTACGGAGCTGCCGCCCCATAGGACACGTTGCCGGTGAAGGCCCAGAACTGAGTGGCCAGGGTCTGGACTCCGGTCGGAACCAGGATCAAGGTCGCGGTGAGCTCGGTCACCGCCGAGAGGAACACCAGGCAGAAGGCCGCCGCCAGCCCGGGGGCGATCAGCGGCAGGGTGACCCGCCAGCGCACCATCAGCGGCCGATTTCCCAAAGAACGGGCGACCTCCTCCAGGGCCAGCGGAGCCTGGAGCGCCGAGGCCCGCACCGCCACATAGGCGAGCGGGAAGAAGAGGATCGAGTAGGCCCCGATCAGCAGTCCGCTGGTCTGGTAAACGCCGGGAAGGTAGTGCAGCGCGAAGAAGACCAGGGCCAGCGCGATCACCAGCCCAGGCAATCCCTGCACGACGTAGGTGCTCCGTTCCAGCAACCGTACCCCCGGCAGGGAGGAGCGGGCCGCCAGCAGCGCCACTGGCACGGCCAGCACGGTCGCGATGGCGGCGGCGGCGGCGCCGTAGAGGACGGTATGAGCGACCGCACTGGCCACGGTCGCCGACTGCGGCAGGGTCGAGCTGCCACCTCGGACCAGCCAGTAGGCGATCACCCCGAGCGGCATCCCCAGCGCGCTCGCGATCACCCCTCCGATCGCCCCGACCGCCGGCCAGCGCCAGCGGCCGAGCCGCCGGCGAGAAATCGACCGGCGCGAGTTGTGGGCGGCGCGGGCCACCCGGCCGCGATCGCGCAGCGATCCCTCGCCGGCCAGGATCAGAAGACCGATCAGCACCACCACCAGGGAGAGGGCGCAGGCGGCGGGCGTGTTGAACCCCACCTGGAACTCGGTGAAGATCTCGGTGGTGAAGGTCTGGTACCCGAGAATCTCAAAGGCGCCGTACTCCGCGAGCAGGGCCAGGGAGACCAGCAGACAGCCGGCGAGGATGGTGGGTCTGACCTGGCGCAGGGTGACCCGCCAAAATGCCTGCCAGGGCCCCAACCCCAGGGTCCGGGCCGTCTCCTCCTGGCTGGGGTCTGCGCCGCGGAGGCTGGCCGACACCGGCAGGTAGACGAGGGGGTAGAGCCCCGAGGTCATCACCAGGACGGCGCCCCCGTAACCGCTCACCGCCGGCAGCACCGAGACCCACCCGAAGGCCACCACGAAATCGGGGATCGCCAGCGGTAGCACCAGCAACATGGCCAGGGTCCGGCGGAAGGGAAGGTCGGTGCGCTCCACGCACCAGGCCGCGCCGGTGCCGATCGTCGCCGCCAGGGCGGTCACCACCACGGCCAACTGCACCAGGTTCCCCAACAGGGTCATCGTCAGCTGGCGGAAGAGGAGCGAGGAGAGCTGGGACCAGCCCACCTGGCGCGCCTCCAGCAGCAGAAAGGCCAGCGGCAGCAGCAGCAGCAGCGCCACCAGACAGCTGACCACCAGCAGCGCCCTGGGGGTCCGCCGGCGGGCGCGGACCGCGACCACCGGGCTCAGATCGGAGGCGAGCGTGGCCATCGGACTAGGTCCCGTTCACAACAGCTGGGCCTGCTGGATCAGGGCGACCGCCTCCGCGCCGTCGCCCAGGTCAGCGATGCTGAGCCGAGCCGGGCGGAGGCTGGTGAAGGGCCGCAACGCCCGGGAGGTCACCACGCCTGACCCGAGCGGGTACTCGAAGCTGTCGCTGTGCGCCAGGAGCTCCTGACCCTGCCGGCTGACCAGAAAAGCGAGGAAGCGGTCGGCCGCCGCCTGGTGATGGGATGACCTGAGCACCGCCGCCCCGGACACCTCCAGCACGTATCCCGCGTCCCGGGGCGCGAAGTAGGCGAGGGCTGAGTGCATCTGACCCGCGCCGATCTCGGCCCGCAGTCGGTACCAGTAGTAGTGGTTGATGATTCCGATCGCCGCCTGGCCGGAGTTCACCCGGGCGGTGATGGTCTCGTCGTCGGGGTAGATATGCTGCTCGGCATTCGCCTTGACCCCTTGCAGCCACCTCACCGCCGCGGCCCTGCCGTATGTTCGGGCGATGGAGGTGACGATGGGCTGGAAGTCGGTCTCGCTGGGGGCGATCGCCAGGAGTCCTCTCCAGCGGGGCGCAGCCAGGCTCAACACTGAGGTGGGCAGCTGGTTGGCCCGGAGCAGCCGGGTGTTGTAGACCAGGACGCTGACCCGGGCCGAGACGCCGACCCAGTCTGCCGACGGCGAACTGTACTTCGCAGGGACCAGGGTCAGCGTCGACCGCGGGACCCGAGCCAGCAGATTCTTTCTCTGCAGGTACTCCAGCGCCGGGGAGTTCTCGGTATAGATGAGGTCCGCGGGGGCGGCATTCCCCTCCTCCACGATCTGGTCGGCCAATACGTCCTCGTCGTTGGAGCGGACCACCACCTGAATCCCTGACTTCTTTTCGAAGGCAGTGACCAGAGAGTTGGTGGTCTGAGGATGCTGGCCGTTATAGAGGATCAGGGTGATCCGGCTCGAGCTGGCACCTCCGCAGCCGGATATGCTTGCGGCGAGGATCGCTACGGCGGCCGAGCCGGCCAGGCATCGGAGAGCCGCGCCGGTCGGTCTTGCCATTTGGCCTCCGGTGGGGTCGTCCCGGGCTCGCCTCCGACGGCTGACGGCAGGAGAGGCGAGCTGCGGTGGACCGGCAGCCCGCCGAATTAGGCTGGGCTAACCTCGCACTTAGAGGGAGCTTATCGGGAGTTTCGAGAACTCGTCAATTCAGCTCTGGGCGGCGCCGACCACCGGGCATCTGCCCGACACCCTGTTGATTGCAATTCTCTCCTCAGCGCAGATAGAGCAGTCCCTCGCTGCCCAGCGCCTCGATCCGGGCGAGCGCCACCTCGGTGCCCTTGGCTACGCACTGGTGGGGATCGGCCACCACCCGGACGTCCAGACCGGTCGCCAGTTGCAGTCGGTCCGCGATCGGGGCCAGTTCGAGGCCCCGTCCGGCCAGGGCCACCCCCGAAGCGGCCGCCTGGTCGTGCTGCGGCTGGGGGAGTTCAGTCATGAGCTGGTCAATCAAGGTGGACAGGGCGAGCAGGCCGGCCTGGCCGCCCCACGAATCGGGAGGGGGCCCAATGGCCCGGTGACCCAGCAATCCCTCGTGACAGACGACCGCGCCCTGGGCCGCCTGAGGCAGCAGGAAAAGCAGCGGCAAGGGGGTCCAGGCGGCGATCGGAAGTCCCGCCCCGAGGGCCGCGGCCAGGGGCAGGTCCATCATGTGGGCCATCCGGGCCCCCGAGGCCATCGCCACCTGGAGCAGCGCCCGGCGGGAGCTGGTCGACAATTCGGCCGGCACCCCCAGCATCAGCTCGTGACGGGAGAACAAGAGCCGCCCGACGACCCGGAAGATCACCTGGCGCAGGAACTGCTCCGCGGCCTCGATGTCCGCCAGTTGCTCTATCCCCAGCGGCCAGCTGAGCTCCACCTCGTCGGCGCGATCGGCGGCCAAGTCGAGCGCGGCGGTTCCAAAGGCGAGGGCTCGGCCATTGCCCCTCTGCCGGGCGAGCACCGCCGGCTCTTCGATCACCAGACCGTCTCCTCGGGCCCACACCGCGATCTGATCTGGGGAGAGATCAATCCCGAAACGACGGAGGGCCACGCCCGGTCAGTCGCTCCGGGTCGCGAGGCTGAGCCGGAGACTCGCCCCCAGCCCAGTCAACTTGCCCACCAGGTCCTCATAGCCGCGGTCCAGGTGATGGACATTGGTGAGCCGACTGGTTCCCTCAGCGCAGAGAGCGCCGATCACGAGGGCGGCTCCCGAACGGATGTCGGAGATCTCCAGCTCAGCTCCGCGCAGCGGCACTCGCCCGCGGATCATGGCGCTGCGGCCCTTGAGGGTGATCTCCGCGCCGAGGCGGCGAAGCTGCTCCGCGTGCTGGAAGCGGTTCTCGAAGAGTGCCTCGGAGACCGTGCTTACCCCTTCGGCCTGGGTCATCATGGCGACGAACTGGGCCTGGAGGTCGGTGGCGAATCCGGGGTGGGGCCAAGTGGTCATATCCACCGCCCGCAGCCGATCCGGACAAGAGATCTTCAGCCAGGTACCTCCTTCCTCCACTCCACAGCCAGCTCGGCGCAACTTGTGCAGCACCTGATCCAGATCATCACACTCCAGCTGATCGATCAGGATCTCGCCACCGGTGGCCGCCGCGGCCATGGCGAAGGTGCCCGCCTCGATGTAGTCGGCCCGCACCCGATGCTCGGTGGGATGGAGTCGAGCTACCCCCTCGATCACGATTCGATCGCTCCCGGCGCCGGCGATGCGGGCTCCCATGGCCTTGAGGCAGAGGGCGAGGTCCACCACGTGCGGCTCGCGGGCGGCGCTGGAAATCACGGTGATTCCCTCCGCCCGGGATGCCGCCATCATCAGGTTTTCGGTGCCCGTCACGGTCGGCATGTCCAGCTGGATATGGGCGCCGTGAAGTCGGCTGGCCCGGGCCCGGATGCCGAACTCATCCTCGCGCACCTCGGCGCCCATCGCCCTCAGCCCTTCCAGGTGCTGCTCCACCCGCCGCATGCCAATGTCATCTCCTCCGGGCAGCGGAAGGGAGGCCTCGCCGCGGGAGGCCAGCAGCGGCCCGAGCACCAGGAGAGAAGCTCTCATCCGGCGGCCCAGATCATGGTCAGGCTCAGTGCGGGTGATTCCCTGGGCGTCGATCTCCACCTCGTCGGCCCTCCGGTCCACCCGGGCACCCAGGCCGCGCAGCAAGCGGCACATGGTCTCCACGTCCTCGATCGCCGGGACGTTGGCGAGCCGAAGTGGTCCATCGGTGAGAATCGCGGCGGCCATCTGAGGGAGAGCCGCGTTCTTGCTACCGCTCACGGTCACCTGGCCCCGCAGCGGGTTCCGGCCCACGATCTCCAGCTCGGAAGCCGACTCGGTGCCCAATTCGACGGGGGATTCAGCCATGGGGACGCTCGAGCCCGGGAGCGTCGGGGTCCGGATCCTGCTGGAAGGTGAACCCGCCCCGGCGCCAGATCCGCCAGCCGAGTAGACCCAGGGACAGGACCAGGAGGCCCAATGCCACCGCCAGGATCGTGCGGTGCCCGAAGAGGGCCAGTCCCAGGCAGCCCAGGATGGCGGTCACCAGATAAAAGGTGATCGCCGTTTCCCGCGGGGTCAGGCCCAGCGCCAGCAGTCGGTGGTGCAGGTGCCGCGCGTCGGCGTGGGCGAACCCCACCCCCTGACGGCGGCGGCGGAGAATGGCGAAGGCGGTGTCACCAATCGGTAGGGCCAGCGCCAGCACCGGAACGAACAGGGCCAGCGCCACCGTCACCTTGGCGACCCCCACGATGGTGATGATCCCGACCAACATGCCGAGCAGGTGGCTGCCGGAGTCGCCCATGAAGATCCGGGCCGGGGCGAAGTTGAAGACCAAAAAACCGAGGCAGCAGCCGATCAGGGCGGAGGAGAGCAGAATCACTCCGCCCTGGCTCGGCTCCACACCGAGCCGGTTGACCGCCGCCAGGTAGAGGACCCCCCCCACGATGGCAACCACCCCCGCCGCCAGGCCGTCGACGCCATCCAGCAGGTTGATCGAGTTCTGCATACCCATCAGCCAGATGATGGTGATGGGAATCGCCGCCCAGGCCAGGTGGAGCGCCAGGCCGGGAAGATTGACCGAGTGGATGGTGATGGCGAAGAGCGAGGCCACCGCCAGGGAACAGATCGCCTGGATCACCAGCTTGGTCCAGTAGGCGAGCCCGAGGATATCGTCGGCCGCCAGCAGCACCGCGACCACCACCGCCATCACCACAATCTGCAACCAGTCCTGAACCGCGCGGCCGAAGATGACCATGGCCACCACAAAACCGGCCATGATCGCCAATCCGCCCAGCCGCCCGGTCGGACGATCGTGGATGTGTCGGCCGCCGGGACGGGCCACCGCCCCGAGCTTGAAGCTGATCCAGCGAGCGAGGGGGACGCTGGCCATGGTCACGACCACCGCCACCACCATGATCGGCAGGGCGCTCAGATAGTGGTCGCTGGCAGTGGGCACGCTCAGCGCCCCAATCAGAGGTAGGGCAGGGGGAAGGACTCACAGAGGACTCGGGCCCGGGCGGCCACCTCCCGCTCCACCGCAGGGTCCCCAAAGTTGTGGGTGGCCCGGGAGATCATCGAGGCGATTTCGTCCATCTGCTCCAGCCCCATCCCCCTGGTGGTCACGGCCGGCGTTCCGAGACGGATCCCGCTGGGGTTGAACTTGCTCGCCTCATCGAAGGGGATGGAATTGCGGTTGACGGTAATCCCCGCCCGCTCGAAGGCCTCCTGCACCTGTCGCCCGGTGAGGCCCAGGGGCCGGAGGTCGATCAGCATCAGGTGGTTGTCGGTGCCGCCGCTCACCAGCCGCAGCCCCTCCCTCAGGAGTCCCGCCGCCAACCGCTGTGCGTTGGCGACCACCCGCTGCGCGTAGCCCTCCATTTCCGCTTCGCCCCAGGCCCGCAAGGCGACCGCCTTGCCGGCGATCGCATGCAGCAGAGGGCCACCCTGCACCCCTGGGAAGACCGCCTTGTCGATCGCTTTGGCATGCTGTTCGGGAGAGAGGATCATCCCGCCCCAGGGACCGCGCAGCGTCTTGTGGGTGGTCAGGGTGACCACGTCCGCGTACGGCACCGGGCTGGGGTGAGCCCGGCCGGCCACCAGTCCCGCGAAGTGGGCCATGTCGACCAGCAGCACCGCGCCCACCTCGTGGGCGATCTCAGCCAGCTGGGGGAAGTCGAAGATCCGGGGATAGGCACTGGCCCCGGCCACCAGGACCTTGGGCCGCACCTCCTGGGCCCGGCGTCGAACCTCCTCGTAGTCGAGCTGTTCGGACTCCCGATTGACCCCGTAGGTCTCAGCGTGATAGACGATCCCGCTGAAGCTCACCGGTGATCCGTGGGTGAGATGGCCGCCATGGCTTAGGTCCAGCCCCAGGAGGGTGTCTCCGGGTTCCATGAAGGCCATATAGGCCGCCATGTTGGCCGAACTGCCACAGTGCGGCTGGACGTTGGCATGCTCCGCGCCGAAGAGGGCGGAGGCCCGCTCCTGAGCCAAAACCTCAATTTGATCGACGACTTCGCAGCCGCCGTAATAGCGCTTGCCCGGGGTCCCCTCGGCGTACTTGTTGGTCAACCAGGAGCCCACGGCCTCCAATACCGCCGGACTGGCGATGTTCTCGGAGGGGATCAGCTCCAAGGTGTACTGCTGCCGGTTTAGCTCCGCCTCCAACAGGGCCGCGATCTCGGGGTCAGCCTGATGCAGGGTGCTCAGCCGGTTCTCCGCGATCGCCATCTCAGTCCCTCCGACTCCGTGGCTCCTGCTCAGCGGCGGGAAGGCCCAACTCGCCGACACTGAGAGCCCCCTCGCGGATCAGGATCGGTTGGTCCCGGGTGAGGTCGAGTATAGATGAGGGGGCCAGGGTGCCCGAGAGCTGTTGTCGATCGGCCAGGGCGCCGGCTAGACCGGGCAATTCGGAGAGCGCGGAAGCGGCGTCAAGGACCGGAGTCCGACCGTGACGATTGGCACTGGTGGTGGCGAGGGGGCCACTCTGGCGAAGTAATTCGAGGGCGACCGGATGGTCGGGGATGCGCACTCCAATCGTGTCTCCGCCCCCAAGCGACCTGCCCGGGTCCTTCGCCGGGATGATCAAGGTGAGCCTCCCCGGCCAGAAGCGCGAGGCCCACTCCTGGGCAGCTGCGGTCCAGGTCACAAACGGTTCCATCTCCGCGAGCGACGCGGACATGAGGATGAAGGGCTGGGTGCGCCGCTTCACCCGACGCAGACGGGAGACCGCCGACGGCTGGTCTGCCGCCGCCCCCAGGCCGAAAACGGTGTCGGTCGGGAATGCGATCACGCCGCCCTCACGAACCAGCTGCACCGCCCGGTTGATCCCCTCCGAGTCCGCCGCCAAGAGCTCGCTACTCACGGGACCTCGAACACGATCACCCTCTCCCGGCCACTGAGGTCTCGGTGCAGTTCCGGGCGGCCTGCCGGCCACTGCTGGGTGCACAGATCAGACACCGTCGGCAAGCGCCGGGGGTCACCCTCCATCACCAAGATCGTGCCCGACCGGACGATCGGCCCAAGGGTGGGCAGGAGCTCCCGGTAGGAGGACAGCCCGTCCGGTCCACCGTCCAGAGCCAGCCGAGGCTCGTGATCTCGAACCGTGGGCGCCAATTCCGCCCACTCCTGGGCGGTGACATAGGGAGGATTGGACACCACCAATTCGTATGGACCTCGCGCTCCCAAAGGCTCCGCCCAGCTCCCCTGAAAGACGGAAACCCGGTCGGCGAGACCCAACTCGGCCGCATTTTGGACAGCCTGCCGGGTCGCTTGGGGTGAGATGTCGACCAGGTCCAGCTGGAGCTTCGGCCGGGCGTGCGCCAGTGCCAGTCCAAGGCTTCCGCTGCCACAGCCCAGATCGGCGCTCCGGCGGATATTCGCCCCCGTCCGCTTGAGCGCCAGCTCGACCACCAGCTCCGTGTCCGGCCGAGGGATCAGCACCCCGGGACCGACCGCAAACTTCAAGCCGTAGAACTCCCGTGATCCGAGCAGATAACTCATGGGCGTTCCAGCTGCTCTCTGCCGAAGCAGAGGTCGCAAGCGCTTCAGCTCCGCCCCGGTCAGCGGCCGGTCGAACTGCAAGTAGAGCTGAAGGCGGTCAACCCCAAGAGCCATCGCCAAGAGTAGCTCCGCGTCGAGCCTCGGACTGTCGCCTCGATGGCTAGCAAGGTATCTCGTGCTCGCCTGCAGAATCGGCAGGACCGCCGTCTGCTGCGATTCGCGAGCTTCCTCACGAGTCATTTATCGCATCCTTCCGGGCATCACTGACCGCCTGCCCCTGGAGGCGAACCGGCACCCGACTCATCTCCTTGAGTTTCCATCTGGTCCTATTTCTTGGCCCAGTCGACCTTGCCAATTCCGCGCGGGGTCACCATGCGCCGCGTGGTCGGCGGGGTAGCGGGCGCCTCTCCCGAACGCCGGTGCGGAACCCAAGCTCCTCCATTTCAACCATGATGCACGGCCTCCAAGATCAGATCCAAGGCGACCCGCGTAGCTTGGCCCGTCGACCCGTTTACCGGCCACCTCGTGGACCTTGGTTCCATGGATCAGGATCAGCTATTCCGTCTGCGCGCGTGGTGGAACACCTCTCTCCCGCGGCGACCATTTCTGACTGCTTCCTCACCGGCTGCACGGCCAGGACGCCGGACGCGCGCCGTGGGGAAAGTGACCTCGCCAGGACAGTGGGGCGCCCCACCCCGGGAGCTTTCTCCGACCCGATGGGTCAGGCTCGGTGACAATCCACTAACGAACGACTGACTTTCGACGGTAAAACTTCAACCCCTGGATATACTTCGGTCCTCACTCAAAGTCGAGGCACAGGAGACTCACGATGAGGAGCCGACTTCCAGGCCGCCACCGCAAAGGGAAGCATCGCCTGGGCTTAGCTCTGATCGACCGGTCGGCAGCGGTGCTCTCGGGCTTGTGTGGGACTTGGGAAGGTCCAGCGACGCCAACCACAACCACCCGGGGAATGTAGGCACTGGACCGAATGCTAAAGGCAATTATCAACTGAATCGACCGGCGGGACATCGCCCGCAGTCCAGGGAGAACTTATGAGGCTCGGCAGGTTCGTGCGGCACGCTGCCCACCAGCGCGGCCAGGTGGCGATTCTGGTTGCGCTTTCGCTGGTCGTGCTCGTCGGGATGGCAGGCCTGGCGATTGACGTCGGCCTGAATTATCTCAACACTTCTGGCCTGCAAAGTGGTGCAGACAATGCCTCACTGGCGGTAGCCCGGATGTTGTCAGTCGACTACACCGGTCAAACCGCAACTCCAGCAGTGACAGCGCCTTGGACTTACAGCAAAATAGTCAACTCCGTCAGCACCCTTCTCGCTGCGGGCGCGAACCAGGCTGGGTCCAGCTCGGTCACCAGCTACTCCGGTTATTTTGTGGCGACCACTGGAACCACTGGCGTGACGGGCACCACCCGACTTTGCCAATTTGCTCCAGCCCTGTCGGCGACGTGCCCAACTCTTTATCCAAGTAGCTCCGGCCTGCCGGAAAACAGTCAGGGGGTCGTTTC